>NZ_VSRQ01000010.1:0-311456 GCF_008121305.1 Actinomadura decatromicini
GGATGCGGATCGCCGCCGTGGCGGGCGCCGCGCTGCTGGTCATGATGTGGTCGGCCGTCCTGCCCCCGGCCAACAACCCGTTCATGGACGACCACCTGATCTACGCGCTGCTGATCGTCGGCCTGGCGCTGGTCGGCGCGGGCGAGACCCTGGGCCTCGGACGCTGGTGGGGCGGCACCCGCCTCGTCCAGCGCCTCCCGATCCTGAAGTAACACCCCGAATGCCGAAAGGGCGCCCACCTACGTGGACGCCCTTTCGCCGTGCCCACGAGTCATGGGCTGGGTCAGTGATCGAACGCCCCAAAGCCACTTGCTTGCTGAGCAAGTGGCTTTGGGTGTTCGACGTCCTCTCGGTATGGAGGTTGCCCGCTGTCGGTTAGTCGGGGGAGAGGGTGGGGCGGCGGGGCCAGAGGTGTTGCGCGCCGTGGGGGCGGATGACGGTGAGGGCCTGGGCGATGGCGTCGGTCAGTGCTCCGGCGGCGTCGATCGTGGTGGCTTCGGGCCAGGGCGCGGCGTGGGCGCGCATGGCGGCGGCGATGGCGCTGTCGGCGTCCGAGGCGTTCCCCGTACGGTTGCGGATGCGTTCGAGGGTGAGTGTTTCCGGGGCCTCGCAGCGCAGGGATGACAGGGCCGCGTGTTCCCGTTCGGCTGTCGCGGCGAGGAGGTCGCGGTGTTCCTTGGAGGTCCAGGAGGCATCCAGGATGACCGTCTCGCCTTGGCGGAGCAGCTTCGCGGCGCGGTCGGCGAGCTCGTGGTAGGTGCGTCCGTCCCATTCCTGGGTGTAGATGCCGGTGTTGTAGGGGGCGGCCGCGGGATCGAGAGGGGCGAGTCCGGCGAGTTCCTTGCGGGTCCGGTCGCTGCTCAGCAGTGAGCAGCCGAGCCGGTCGGCCAGGGCGCCGGCCAGGGTGCTCTTGCCGGTGCCGGGGAGGCCGCCCACCAGGATGAGGCCGACCCGGCCCGCGCGCAGATGGCGGAGTGCGATGGCGGCATAGGCGCGTGCCTCGGCGGCGGCGTCGGGGTCGCCCTGGGCGTGGCGCAGGCAGGCGACCTTGGCGCGGACGAACGCCCGGTAGCCGGTGTAGTGGTGGCGCAGCGACGGCGGTGCGGGGTCGGCGGCGAACTCGGCGTACCAGGTGATGAAGCGTTCGGCGAGTTCGGGCGCGTCGAGGCGTTCGAGGTCCATGGCGAGGAAGGAGGCGTCGTCGAGTCCGTCCAGGCTGCGGAGTTCGTCGTCGAACTCCAGGCAGTCGAGGATGCGCGGGCCGTCATCGAGGCAGAAGACGTCGTTCGCCAGGAGGTCGCCGTGTCCGTCGACGACGCGGCCGCCTGCGATGCGCGCGTCGAAGAGGGGCTCGCGTCCGGCGAGGAACTCGGCGGCGAGTTCCTCGATCTCGGCGGCCGTCTCGGCTGCGATCACCTCGCCGTGGAAGGGGCGCACTTGCTGGAAACTGTCGTTCCAGCGGGCCCGCAATGCGTCGCGGGTGCCCTGGGCGGAGATCGCGGCGTCGCGGGGTGCGCGGGCATGCCAGGAGGCGACGATCCGCGCGGTGTCGCGGAGCGCGTCGGCGACCGGCGCGCCGTCCCGCACGAGCGTGGCCAGGCGGCGGTCGGCGGGCATCCGCCGCATCACGACCAGATGGTCGCACACTCGCCCGTCGGGGCCGAGCACGTCGGACACGCCGAGGTACACGTCGGGGGCGAACCGCCGGTTCAACTCGACCTCCCGGTGGCAGGCCCGTGCGCGCAGCTCACGGGTGCTGAAGTCCAGGAAGCCCAGGTTCACCGGCTTCTTGAGCTTGTAGGCGCGGTCGCCGACGAAGACGACGACGCCGATGTGGGTCTCGGTGACGGCAGCACTGTCCACCGACTTCACGCCCTCGGGTAGGAGGTGGGACGGGTGTCGTCGTGGTCGTAGGCGAGGTCGCGGACGACCTCGTCGCGGATCTCGGCGTCGGAGCGGTGGAACGCCCGCAGCAGGTCGCGGCGGGCCACGATGCCGGCCGGCCGCCCGTCATCGCCGACGACCGGCAGGGCGGCCCTCGCCTTGGCGTCGGTCCGGGCGTGCCGCCGTGGCCAGTGCGGTCGGGGTCCGGCCTCGCCCTTGCGCTCCTGCTTGTGGAGCAGGTCGGCCTCGGTGACGATGCCGGTGAGGCGATCGTCGCCGTCCACGACGGGGACCGCGCTGATGCGGTGCTCGGTCATCGCGTCGGCGATCTCGGCGAACGGGGCGTCCTCCGTCACCGTCACGACAGCCCTGGTCATGACGTCTGCGACGGTCAGGCGTTTCATGGCTCTCTCCTCCCAGATGCGCGGCGACTCACGAGGTCTGGCGGGGACGCGGCTGTACATCAGGGCATCCCCGCACCACCGGAACGGCGTGGCCGCCGAGCAGAGCTGTGTTCGGCACGGCCTGCATCGGTGACCTCCTCGGTTACCTCCACCGTCGCGTTCGGGCGGGTCGGCGGGTCAGTGCCGAGCGTCCCGTGCGGCCGGGACCTTCGGCCTCCGTCACCGGACGGCGCTGGCCGAACGGCCCGACCCGATGACGTCCCTTCCCCCGTACCCGGCACCTTCGGCTCTTACCTGCGGAAACGAGGCGACCTACGCCGTGCCCGTTCTCCGTCCGGGGTGCCCATGGTTGGCGAAGTACATCGGCACGATCTGGTGGGTGAGCAGGTGGCCTGCGGACCTGAGGTCGCCGGCGGCGAGGTCGGCATGCCTATTTATGGGGTCACCTCGTCGCGTTGGAGGGGGCAGCTCATGCAGCGGGGGCCGCCGCGGCCGCGTCCGAGTTCGCCGCCGGGGATGGTGATGACCTCGATGTCGTGGTGGCGGAGCATCGTGTTGGTGGTGACGTTGCGTTCGTAGGCGACGACGACGCCGGGTTCGACGGCCAGGACGTTGTTGCCGTCGTCCCACTGCTCGCGTTCGGCGGCGCGGACGTCCTGCTCGGCGGTGAGGAGGTGGACGCGGGGCAGGCCCAGCGCGCGGGCGATCGCGGGGAACAGCGCCTCGTTCTCGTGGACGCAGACCTCCTCGCCTCTTCCACGGGTGAGGGTGTAGGAGCGCAATGGCGGCAGGCCGGGGTAGATGGTGAAGGTGTCGCGGTCGACCATGGTCAGGACGGTGTCCAGGTGCATGAAGGCGCGGCGGCGCGGCAGTTGGACGGCGATGACGCGCTGCACCGTCCCGGTGGTGAACAGGCGCCGGGCGAGCAGTTCGATGGCCTGCGGGGTGGTGCGCTCGCTCATCCCGATCAGGACCAGGCCGTCCTCAAGGACATGGATGTCGCCGCCTTCGATGGTGGGCAGCGCGAAGTCGCCGCCCGAGTACCAGACGGGGATGCCGCCGCCGGTGAACATGGGATGGTGGCGGTAGATGGCGTCGAGATGGACGGTCTCGCGGCGCCGCGCGGGTTTCGCCATCGGGTGGAGGGTGACGCCGCGTCCGATCCAGGCGGACGGGTCGCGGGTGAACAGGTGGTTGGGCAGCGGCGGCAGGACGAAGTCGCCGTCCTCCAGGGAGGACAGCAGCAGGCTGTGCACGGCCAGGCCGAGTTCGGCCTTGGTGATCCCGCCGATCAGGTGGCGGGTCATGGTCTCGGGGTCCATGTCGTCCAGCGCATCCCGGACCGGCGTGGCCAGAGTCGGGCCGAGAGCTACCTCCGACGTGGTGGCGTCAAGAATCTGGGTGCGGGCTTCGTCGCTTTTGAGGGTTTCGGCGAGCAGGTCGGACAGGTAGTGGACCTGGACGCCGCGTTCGCGGAGGGCGTCGGCGAACACGTCGTGTTCCTGGCGGGCGCGTTTGGCCCACAGGACCTCGTCGAAGAGCAGGTCGTCCTTGTTGTCGGGGGTGAGGCGGAGCAGTTCCAGGCCGGGACGGTGCAGCAGAACCTGCCGCAGCCGTCCGACCTCGGAGGAGACGGTGAACACGGAACGTTCCTTTCAGGCGGCTTGCGCGGGCGGTTCGGGCTCGTCGGCCTGTGTGGTCTCCACCGCTTGGGCGGGGACGTGCTGGTCGCGGTATTTCAGCCAGGCGTAGACCGGCATCCCGGCGAAGATCAGCAGGGTGCCCTTGAAGACGACCTCCTGGCCCGCGCCGCCGATCGCCCACACCGAGTACCCGAACGCCAGCAGCGCGACGACGGCCGAGCGGGTCAGGCGACCGCGAGAGAACGCGGGACGGTCGGTGGCCAGCAGCACCAGCTCGGCGGCGGCCGCATACGCATAAGGGATGACGGTGGTGAGGGTGGCCAGCAGGATGATGAAGGTGAACTGGTCGACCAGGCTGGCGTTGTAGTTCAGCAGCATCAGCCCCGACACCAGGACGCTGGACACCACCAGTCCGACGATCGGGGTGCCGCCGCGTCCGGTGCGGGCGAAGGCGCGGGGGAACAGGCCGTCGCGGGCGGCGGCGAACGGGATCTGGCCCTGCAACAGGATCCACCCGTTCAGCGCGCCGAACGCGCTGATCGCCGCCCCGGCCGCGACCAGGTCGGCGGCCCAGCCGCCGAACGCGGCGTCGGCGGCGTCGGCGAACGGCGCGGTCGAGGTCGCGAGCGCCGCCGCCGGGACCAGGCCCAGGACCGCCACGGTCCCGAGGATGTAGATCAGCGCGGTGACGGCCGTCCCGGCGACGGTGGCGCGCGGGACGTTCTTCTCCGGGTCCTTCACGTCCTCGGCCGGGACGGTCGCCGACTCCAGCCCGATGAACGCCCACAGCGTCAACGCCGCCGCCCCGGTCACCGCGCCGAACGCGCTGTCCCCGCTGGCATTGAACTCGCCGAAGTTCCCGGACCTGATGAAGAACAGCCCGCCGACCGCGATCAGCAGCAACGGCACCAGCTTGATGACCGTCGTGACCACCTGCACCGCGCCGCCTTGGCGGACCCCGTAGGCGTTGACGGCGGTCAGCAGCCAGATCGTCGCCACGCCCACTCCGGCCGCCAGGATCTTGTTGTCGGCTAGTTCGGCCCAGAAGTGGGCCGTGTATCCGACGAACGCGACCGCGATGGCGGCGTTCCCCGCCCACACTGCGATCCAGTACCCCCAGGCCGTCTGGAACCCGACGAAATCCCCGAACGCCCTGCGCGCGTACGCGTACGGGCCGCCGGTCCGCGGATAGGCCCGGGACAATCGCGCGAACACCAACGCCAGCAGGATCGCTCCGGCCGCGGTGAACCCCCACGCCACCAGGCTGATCGGCCCGTACTCGGCCAGCGAGGCGGGCAGCAGGAACACCCCCGACCCGATCATGTTGCCCACCACCAGGGCCGTGGCCATCCACAGCCCCAGCTTCCGGTGGGCCGGTCGCACGCTCATGGCAGGCCTCCTTCTCGTCACGCTCTTCGTCAAGCCGGGGCGGCGCCGCATGTATGCGCGCGCCGCGCCGCCGGGGCCGCCTCGCCGTCGCCGGGGGAGTCCAGGGGGGTGCCCTCCACGGCGGCGGCGAGCAGGCGGGTCGCTTCGGTCAGCGCGGCGACCTGCCGCTCCAGCGCCGCCACACGGTGTTCGAGGACCAGGACCGGGGACTCGGGGATGATCTGCCTTGCCATCGCGACGCTCCTCCGCGTCGGCGCGCCGCCCGTTGCGGACGCTCTGCCGATCCCAGCGTCCGCCGCGCGGCCGCCCGTCCGTAGGGACCTTTGTCCCGGCGCGGGCGGCTTCCGTCCCTCATCCGAGTTGTCCTGGACCGCCGTGGGCCGACGCCCAGAAGAACGGGACCATCGCCCCTCAGCGCGAGCGTCCCGGCGCATGATCATGGCGTCACGGGGCGGGACCCCGGATGGGATCCGGGCGGGCGGCACTCGGACGATGCCCCGGCGTCCCGCCCTCCAGCGCGTGGTTGTCGGCGCGGGGACGAAGGTCCCGGCGGGCGGTGACTTTGAGGTGCTGGTCTGTGCGGATCTCCAGACCGACTCTGAGGAGTGGGAAGAGGGCGGTCTGAGCCGCGTGGCGGCTTGAGCGCGCGGTGGAACGCCGGCGCTCGCGTCCGCTTCACGCGCCGTCGCGCATGTGATCCCTGCCTGCGCCGCCTCCGCTGATGGGAGACCTCCGTGCGAAACCACCGTCCAGGCACCGGGCACTCCGCCGGCTCCGGCACCGATACGGCCACGACGACCACCGATCCGCGCGAGCCCCTCCCGCTGCTCCGCAAGGAACTGCACACGGGCGACCGGGGACTGTCGGAACGCGAGGCCGCCCGGCGGCTGGCCGTGTACGGGCCGAACCAGGTCCGAAGGCGTGAGAAGCGGTCTCTCGCGCGTCTGTTGTCGGCTCAGCTCCTGCATCCCCTGGCGCTGCTGCTGTGGGGCGCGGGTGCGCTGGCGTTCGTGGCCGGGATGCCGGTGCTGGGTTGGGCGATCCTGGCCGTGATCGTGATCAACGCCGTGTTCGCGCTGCTGCAGGAGCATCAGGCCGAGCGCGCGGTCGAGGCGCTGGCCGCGTACTTACCCGAGCGGGCCGACGTCGTCCGGGACGGACGACGGCAGGCGGTGGAGGCGGCCGAACTCGTCCCGGGCGACCTTCTCGTCCTGGAGGAGGGGGACAAGATCCCCGCTGACGCCCGGTTGACCGAGGGCGCGCTGGAGATCGACCTGTCGATGCTGACCGGCGAGTCCGCGCCGGTGGAACGGGTGGCGGCCCCGTCGGAGCAGGGCGTCGCCCTGGTGCATGAGCCGAACCTGGTCTTCTCCGGGACGACCTGTACAGGGGGAGAGGCGCAGGCGATCGTGTTCGCGACCGGCGGGCACACCGAACTCGGCCGCATCGCCGCGCTCAGCCAGCGCGCCCCGCGCCGGGACAGCCCGCTGGAGACGCAGGTCAAGAAGGTCGCCTGGTTGATCGCGGCGGTGGCGGTCGGGATGGGCGCGGTGTTCCTGCTGATCGGCGCGCTGGTCGGCCTGCCGCTGACGGACGCGCTGATGTTCGCGATCGGGCTGCTGGTCGCCAACGTCCCCGAGGGGCTGCTGCCGACCATCACGTTGGCGCTGGCGGTCGGCGTCCGGGTCCTGGCGAAGCAGGGTGCGGTGGTCAAGCGGCTCAGCGCGGTCGAGACGCTCGGCTCCACCAATGTCGTCTGCACCGACAAGACCGGCACGCTCACCCAGAACCGGATGCGGCTCCAGGCGCACTGGACCCCGCGAACCGGCATCGCCTCCGGCACGCCGCCCGCCGAACTGGCGCGCGCGATGAGCGAGTGCACCACGGTCTCCTACGACGAGAACGGCGAGTTGCGGGGCGATCCGACGGAGATCGCACTGGTCGAGGGAAGCGGGCCGGATCTGCCCGCGTGCCTCGCGGCCCGGGACGGCCGCCGCCGCGCGCTGTTCCGGTTCGACGCGCGGCGGCGGCTGATGTCCACCGTCGCCGAGCACGACGGCCGTCTCGTCGTCTACGTCAAGGGTGCGCCCGAGGCCGTCCTGGCCCGCACGTCCGGCGTTGACCGCGACGCGGTCATGGCCGTGGTCGCCGACCTTGCCCATCGCGGGTTGCGCGTCCTCGCGGTCGCCGTGCGGGACCTGCCGCCCGGCGCCGACGCGCCGGCCCGCCGGGAGGACGCCGAGACCGGGCTCCGTTTGCTCGGGCTCGCCGGGCTGTACGACCCGCCGCGCCCGGAGGTCGCCGAGGCCGTGCGCCGCTGCCACGACGCGGGCCTGCGCGTCCATATCGTCACCGGCGACAACGGCGCCACCGCGGCCGCCGTCGCGGCGGAGGTCGGCATCGGCGTCCCCCGGCTGCGCGTGGTCGCCGAGTCCGAACAGATCCACGACCACGAGCTGGACGAGCTGGTCACCGGCGACGCCGAGATCGTCTTCGCCCGGTCCTCCCCGGAGACCAAGCTGAAGGTGGCCGACGCGCTGCGCGCGCACGGCCGGATCGTGGCGATGACCGGGGACGGCGCCAACGACGCGCCCGCCCTGCACCAGGCCCACATCGGCGTGGCGATGGGACGCTCGGGCACCGACGTGGCCCGCGAGGCGTCCACGATGGTGCTCACCGACGACGACTTCGCCACCATCGTCACCGCGATCGAGTCCGGCCGCAGGGTCTACGACAACGTCCGCAAGTTCATCCTGTACATCTTCGCGCACGCCGTTCCCGAGATCGTCCCGTTCCTGGTCTTCGCGCTCAGCGGCGGCCTGGTGCCGCTGCCGCTGACCGTCCTGCAGATCCTCGCGATCGACCTCGGCACCGAGACCCTTCCGGCGCTGGCGCTGGCGCTCGGCCGCGAGCCCGCCGAGCCCGGCATCATGGACCGGCCGCCGCGCCCGTCGTCCCAGGGGGTCATCTCCCGCGACATGCTGGTCCGCGCATGGGGCTACCTCGGCCTGATCTCCGCCGCGCTGGTCATGTCGGTGTTCTTCTACGTCCTGTGGCGTGCGGGCTGGCATCCCGGCGATCCCATCGGCGACGGCGCCGCCTTGCACCACGCCTACCTGACCGCCACCACGGCCACGTTCGCCGGGCTGGTCACCTGCCAGATCGGCACCGCCATGGCCGCCCGCACCGACCACGCGTCCCTGCGCCAAGTGGGGCTGACCACCAACCCGCTCCTGCTGGCCGGCATCGCCTTCGAACTGCTCTTCGCCGCCGCCCTCATCTACCTACCGCCCCTGCAACACCTGTTCGGCACCGCCGCCCTTCCCTGGGACGTCCTGGCGATCATCGCCGCGTTCCCCGTCATCGTCTGGGGCGCCGACGAACTCCGCCGCCGTCACCGCCGCCGCGCGCACGTGGACAAGCCATGAGAAGTCTCTGCCAGGCGTGACACCGTTGCTGGTCGGCTCGCCCGCGAGAGAAGTGCGGCGGAGTGGACGGCGATGATTGCCGCCGCTCCGGTAATGGGGTCGCGTACGGCTTTTAAGTAGCCTTCGGCCAGGGTGGGCAACACGGCGGGAACCGAATTGTCAGCCGCCGCCGGGCGGCTGCGTGGGCGGGTTTCCGTTGCCCTCGGCGAGGTGCGGGAGTACGGAGGTCATGAGGCCGTCGAGCCAGGCGAGCGCGGCCGCGCAGGCCGTGCGCGTGCCCGCGACTCCCGAGTGCTCGTCGAGCGGCGGGAGCAGCTTGCGCACCTCCTCGGCCAACGGCGGGGACACCGAGCGGAGCACCTCGTCCCGCAGCACGTTGAACATCGTGGCCGCCCGGTGCGCGGCCGCCTCGTCGGCGGCGTCGGCGTGCAACTGCTCGTTCACGGCGGTGAGCAGCCGCCAGGTGCGCAGCAGCCGGATGGGCGCTGTGACCTCGCAGCCGTTGCGGGCCTCGCGGCCGCCGCCGATCGGGATGCTCCTGCGCGGGAACTCCGAGACGGAGCGGTTGGGCGGCTCGTGCCGGGCGTTCATGTCGCCTCCTGGCATTGGTGACCCCGAGTGGGCCGGCGATTCAGGGCAGGCGGACGTGGCCGTTGCGGGCCTTCCAGAGGAAGTACTTCTCGAAGGCGAGCTTGGCCGCGTGCGCCTGGGGGCCGGGGATCAGCACGCCCGCCTTGCGTGGCGGGAGCATGCGGTCGGCGAGGGTCATGACGCCGTTGTTGCCCGCGTCCATGACGCAGACGGCGGGGATATCGCCGAAGCTCTTGCGATGCGTCTGCTCCTCGCCGCGGATTGTCGAGCTCGGTGCGCTTGCCGAACGGCATCCAGATCAGCGAGGGATTGAACAGGAACCGGTCGGACGCCGACACCACGGTGACGTCGACGTCGCCGTCCAGGGCGTGCTTGACGCTGATCGCCGCGGTCAGCCCGCCGAAGTTCCCACCGAGGACCAGGACCGTCTTCCGCATCGCGCTCACCTTCTCCCGCACGGGCCTGCACTTTCAGACTCGCGGAGCGCGGCCGGCCCGGGTACGCGCGAAGGTCCCTTCCGGGAAGGACGTTCGGTCCTTCAGACCGAGGGACGGCCACGCCGCGCCCCGTCGCGTGCGACGGTCACGCGGGCGGTTCGGGAGCAGGGACATTTCGCGCAGTGGACCTCTCAAGGGGCCGATCGCGCGAAGGTGCGGTCGAGGCCGGTGATCCGCAGGATCTTGGCCATCTGCGGACGGACGCCGGTCAGTGTGATCCTGCCGCCGCGGCGGCGGGCGGCCTGGTCCGCCTCGACGAACGCCGCCAGGCCGCGGGCGTCGCAGAACGTCAGGAAGGAGACGTCGACGACGACGTCCGGGCCTCGCTCGTCGATCAAGTCGGCCAGTTCCAAGCCGAAGGCGGCGGCGGACGCGATGTCGAGCTCTCCAGAGGCGATCAGGCGCGGTGGACCACCGTTGTTCTTGACCAGGGTGGCGAACTGCTCGCACTGGCGCTGCCGAATGGCGCCCATGACGGTTCCTCCCCGAGGGCCTTCGCGTATCTCAAGGCTCTCGTATCGCCGGGAGCACCGACAGGGACGTTGGTCCCGGCTATTTCCGCCAAAGTCCGTTCAGGACGCGGCGAGGAGGCCGTCGAAGCCGGGGGTGCACCAGGTGGACCGGTCGGCGGCCACGGCGAGCGCTTCGATCCGAGGGTGCGCTTCCGCCCATGTTCGTGCGGCCTCGCCCATGACGAACGCGGCGGTGGCGAGCGCGTCGACCTCGGTGAGGTGGCGTCCGGTGAGGGTGATGGACGCCATGCCGGTGCTCGGGCGTCCCGTGCGCGGGTCCACGATGTGGGCGCCGCGCTCGGCGGTGCCCGAGGTGGCGATGGCGAGGTCGCGTCCCGAGACGACGGCGATGAGCCGCGACCGGTCGTGCGGGTCGGCCAGTCCGATCCGCCATGGCTCGCCGGGGGCGGCCTCCCCGCGCAGTTGGAGGTCGCCGCCGCCGTTCACATAGTGGTCGCGCGCACCCGCCCGGTGCAGGATGTCGGACGCACGCTCGATCGCCCACCCCTTCACCAGCCCGCTCGGATCCAGTCGGCCGCCCGGTTCGGCGGTGAACGCGCCGCCGGTGGCGTGCCCGATCTCCGCGCAGAGCCGCAGGACCTCGGCGACCTCGGGATCACACGCGTCGACGTCCGTGCGGCCCTCGGCCAGCCGCGTGATCTGGCTGTCGGGACGGTACGGCGAGAACACCCGGTCGACGTGGTGCAGCCAGGCGACGGCCTGGGCGAGCGCAGCGGTCACGGACGGCGAGCGGGGTGCGCGGACGACGAAGGAGAACACCGTTCCCATCGCGTGCTCGACGTGGCGGATCGGCTCAACCATGGGCGCGGTCCAAGGCGCTCTGCAGGGACGTGATGTAGCCGTCGCTGGTGTAGGAGGCGCCGGACACCGCGTCGATGTGCGCGCTGCCCGCCGCGAGCGCCTCGCGGGTCAGGCGCGGCAGCGACATGGCGGCGATCTCCCGGTCCCGGCCGCTCTCCGACGGGGACTTCAGGACCCGGACGGCCGCCAGGCGGCCGCCCGACATCGTGATCTCGACCTGGACGGGCCCGTACTTCGTCTCGACGCTGTCTCCCCGGTAGGCGCCGTCCGCGGGACCGCCGGCGCGGGTCGTCGGGCCGCCTTCGGGGGCGGGCGGCGGCGTCGCGAGGACCGCCGCGCGGTGCGGCTTGGCCGCCAGGAGCAGGGTGACGCCCGCCAGGGTGGCGCCCGTCGTGATCAGCATTCGGCGCATGGGCACCGCCTCTCAGAGCTCGAACGATTCGGTGCGGACGTGGCGGCGCCGCACGCCCGCCTGCCGCAGCCCGCGCAGCGCCGCCGCCGTCATGCCGGGCGGCCCGCACAGGTAGACGTCCCGGTGCCGCAGGTCGGGGACGACCGCCCGCAGCGCCCGGCCGGTCAGCGGCAGGGAGTACCCGGACGGCTCGTCCACGTAATAGAGGGCGCGGGCGCCGCGGACGCGGGCGATGGCGTCCAGCTCGTCGCGCAGCGCCAGGTCCTCCGGGCGGCGGGCGAGGTAGATGAGGGTCACGTCGCCGGGCAGGGTCTCGAACAGCGTCCGCAGCGGGGTGATGCCGACGCCTCCGGCGATCAGCAGGGACCGGTCGTGGTGCGGCCGTGCCCCGGTGAACCCGCCATAGGGCCCCTCCGCCCACACCCGGGTCCCGGGACGCAGCCGGGCCAGGGCCGCGCTGTGGTCCCCGGCGGCCTTCACGGTGATCCGGAGCCGGTGCCCGCGGGGCGGTTCGGACAGCGAGTAGGGGTTGGCCGTCCACCACAGGCCGGGCGCGAGGAACCGCCAGCGGAAGAACTGCCCGGGCTCGGCGGTGAGCCCGTCCAGGCCCCGCCCGGTCATGTAGACCGAGACGACGCCGGGCGCGACGGGCTCGACGGCCCTCACCCGCAGGTCGTGCCGGAGCCCGCGCACGACAGGTGTCACGAACCGGAACCACACGAGGACGACGGCGACCCCGATGTACAGGGCGTACCAGGCCGCCCTCGCCCAGGCGTCCCCGGCGAACTGGGCGCCGTTGGCGAGCTGGTGCGAGAACGCCAGGAAGATCGCCAGGTAGGTCGCGAAATGCAGGTAGTGCCATACCTCGTACCGGAGCCGACGCCGCGCCGCCCGGGCCGAGGTGATCCCGACGCCGAGCAGCAGGACGAACCCGAGCGTGCCCTTGAGCATCTCCGGATAGTCGAGGACGACGGTCGTGGTCTCGCTGACGACGCTCGTCCGGGCGGTCACGGCGTAGCCCCAGATGATCAGCAGGACGTGCGCCGCGGCGAGGCCCAGGGTGTAGCGTCCGCCCGCCGCGTGCCAGCGGGCCAGCCGGTCGGTGCCGACGCCCCGCTCCAGCGCGGGGATCCGCGCCATCAGCGCCAGCAGGACGGCGCATCCGTAGCCCGCGAGGAGGCCGGTGACGCGGCCGGCCTCGGTCAGCCAGCCGTCCAGGCCCACGATCGGGCCGGTGCTCCGCCACCACAGCGCGAGGACCAGGGCCGCGCCGATGTAGACGAGTACCTGCGGCCACCCGGACGGCACGCGCGCCGACCGCCGTGCGGGCGGAGCGGGCCGCATGACGTCGTACCTGGTAGTGGTCATGGCGGCCACCCTGCCAACGCGATTTCTGCGTTTCCTCTGACATCATGGAGAACGGGCGCCCTCAGAGCCTTCTCAGAGGAAACACACAGGTGAGAGAGGGATGCTGGCGGCACCATGACCAATCCTGATTCCGGGGAGGCCACGGGCCTCCGGAGGGCCGACGGCACGCCTGTCCGGGTGCTCGTCGTGGACGATGAGCCCGACTTGGCGGAGGTGTTGTCCCGCGCGCTGGCGCTGGAGGGGTGGACGGTCCGTACCGCCGGGGGTGGTGCCGAGGCGCTGGCGGTCGCCGCCGACTTTCGTCCGGACGCCGTCGTGCTGGACGTGATGCTCCCCGACATCGACGGTTTGGGCGTCCTGCATCGTCTGAGAGCGGACGCGCCTGAGGTGTGCGTGTTGTTCCTCACCGCCCGCGACGCCGTCGAGGACCGTGTGGCCGGGCTGACGGCGGGCGGGGACGACTATGTCACCAAGCCGTTCAGTCTGGAGGAGGTGCTGGCCAGGCTGCGCGGGCTGCTGCGCCGGGCGGGCATGACGCGCCGGGCCGACGCGACCCGCCTGATTACGGTCGGCGCGCTCACGATGGATGAGGACGCGCGGGAGGTGACCCGCGACGGGCAGCTCGTTGATCTGACTCCGACCGAGTTTGAGTTGCTGCGGTTCCTGATGCGCAATCCGCGCCGGGTGTTGAGCAAGGCGCAGATTCTGGATCGGGTCTGGAACTACGACTTCGGCGGTCAGGCGCACGTCGTGGAGCTGTACATCAGCTATCTGCGCAAGAAGATCGACGCGGGCCGCCCCCCGATGATCCACACCGTCCGCGGTGTTGGGTACGTCCTGAAGGCGGAGACTAGGTGACGGGTCCGCGGTCGTTGTGGGCGCGGCTCACTGCCGGGCTCGTGCTGCTGCTGGCGCTGAGCTGCCTGGCGGTGGGGATCGCGACGACGACGGCGCTGGGCCGGTTCCTGGTGGGCCGGTTGGACGACCAGCTCACCGCGTCCGGCGGCCGGTTCCCGGCGAGCCTGGAGCACGAACGGCGCAAGGACAACGACAACGGTCCCGACACCCGCGGGCAGGCGTCGGGGACGTTCGGCGCGCGCCTGTTCGGGCGGACGGTGACGGCGGCGGCGGTGATCCGGGGCGACTCCGACCGGGCGGTGCCCCTCACGGCCGCCGACCGCCGCGCCCTGGCCGACCTGCCCGCCGACGGCCGGGGACGATCTCTCTCCCTGTCCGCCTTGGACGACTATCGGATGGCGGCGGTGCCGGGCGATGACGGCGACGTCCTGGTCACCGGCCTGCCGTTGCGGCCTGCCGAGGACACGCTGCACCGGGTCGTGCTGGTCGAGGTCATCGTGTTCGCGGCCGTGCTGGCCGCCGCCGGTATCGCGGCGGCGGTCATGGTCAGGCTGACGTTGCGTCCGTTGCGGCGGGTCGCGGCGACCGCGTCGCGGATCACCGAGCGGCCCCTGGCCAGCGGGCAGGTGGCGATGCCCGAGCGGGTCCCCGACACCGATCCGCGCACCGAGGTCGGACGGGTCGGCGCCGCCCTGAACCGGATGCTCGGCCACGTGGAGAACGCCCTGGCCCGGCGGCAGGCCAGCGAGGAGCGGCTGCGCCGCTTCGCCGCCGACGCCAGCCACGAACTGCGCACCCCGGTCGCCGCGATCCGCGGCCACGCCGAACTGGCCCTGCGCACCGCCGAACCCGTCCCACCCGAGGTGACCCGGGCACTCGGGCGCATCGAGGCCGAATCGGTCCGGATGGCCGACCTCGTCGACGATCTGCTGCTGCTGGCCCGCCTGGACGCCGGCCGCCCGCTGGACACCCGCCCGGTCGACCTGACCCGCATCGTCCTGGACGCCACCGCCGACGCCCGCGCCACCGGACCCCGACACCGCTGGGAACTGGTCCTGCCCGCACAACCCGTCACCGTCACCGGCGACGCCCGCAGCCTCCACCAACTCATCGCCAACCTGCTCGCCAACGCCCGCACCCACACACCCCCCGGCACCCACGTCACCGTCAAACTCACCACCACCGGCGACACCGTCGTCCTCGACGTCCAAGACAACGGCCCAGGCGTCCCCGAACAACTACGCGAAGAGATCTTCCACCGCTTCGTCCGCGCCGACCAAGGCCGCTCACGCACCTCAGGCAGCACCGGCCTCGGCCTGGCCATCGTCCAAGCGGTCGCCACCGCCCACCACGGCCACGCCGAACTCGCCGATGCGGAACACACGGTCTTCCGCGTCGTCCTTCCGCGAGCAGACGCCGGAGCAGGTGCCGAACGGCCGGATCCGTAAGGACCATTGGCCGCGGCCACGCGGTGATCTCGTGCATAGCGTCGAGAGCGAGGACGCGGGAGGCGCGATGGGCAGGGTGGCGATACGGACCGAGGGCCTGACGAAGCGATACGGGTCCGTCCTGGCGGTGGACTCGCTCGATCTCGAGGTCGGCCGGGGGGAGATCTTCGGCTTTCTGGGCCCGAACGGCGCCGGAAAATCGACGACCATCCGGCTGCTGCTGGGCCTCGCCCGGCCGACGGCCGGTCATGCGTGGATCATGGACGTGCCCGTCGGCGACGTCGAGCGGGCGCACCGCCACGTGGGCTACGTCGCCGGGGACGTCGCCGTCTGGCCGCAGCTCACCGGTTCGGAGACGCTGACCTACCTGGGGCACCTGCACGGAGATGTGGACGTGCCGTTCCGGGACGAGCTGATCGAGCGGCTCCGGTTCGACCCCGCCATGCGAGCCCGCTCCTACTCCAAGGGCAACCGGCAGAAGCTCGCGCTGATCGCGGCGCTGATGACAAGGCCGGACGTGCTGCTCCTGGACGAGCCGACATCCGGCCTGGACCCGCTGATGGAGGCCGAGTTCCAGTCGCTGGCCACAGAGGCCGCCGCCCGGGGGCAGACGGTGTTCCTGTCGTCCCACATCCTCGACGAGGTCCAGGACGTCTGCCACCGGGTGGCCATCCTCCGGGAGGGGCGGCTGATCGAGGTCGCCGCCCTGGAGGAGTTGCGCGCCCTCGGCGGGACGGTGCTGGAGGCGATCGTGGACGGGCCCGTCCCGGATCTCACCGGAGTGCCCGGGGTGACCGGGGTGGAGGCCGTCGACGGCGGGGTGCGGGTGTCGGTCACCGGCTCGCCCTCTCCCGTGCTGGCGCGGTTGAGCGCGTGCCCGCTGGTCCGGCTGCGCAGTCATGAACCGACGCTTGAAGAGATCTTCCTGAGCTATTACGAGGCGGAGAAATGACCAGGGCCGTGCCGGCGCGCCGCCTCGCGGCGCGACCGCGCATCGAAGGGCGCCGCACGGCGGGCGCCGGGGGCGCCTGGCTGACCGTCCGGCTCGTCCGGCGCGGGGTGGGCTGGCTTGCGGCGGCCATCGCCTTCTACGTCGTGGTGGAGGTCGCCACCTACGAGCGGACCTATCCCGACGCCGCGTCCCGGCGGAAGCTGGCGGCGCTGGCGGACGACCCGGCCGTGCGGATGCTGCAGGGCGTTCCGCACGCGGTCGAGACGACCGGGGGCTACATCGTCTGGGACGCGGGCTGGGTGCTGGCCGCGATCGTCGGCATCTGGGCGCTGCTGGCGGCGGGCCGCCTGCTGCGCGGCGAGGAGGAGTCCGGCCGTGCCGAGCTCGTCCTCGCCGCGCCGGTGCGTCCCGCCCAGATCGTGCGGGCGCAGTTCGCCGTGCTGGCGGGCGCGGCGGTCGTGGCGGGCGCCGCGGCGGGAGTCCCTTTGGCCCTGATGGGGACGGGCGTGGTCGGTTCGGTGCTGTTCGGGCTCGGACTCGCCGGATTCGCCGCGACGTCGGCCGGGGTCGCCGCCGTGGTCGCCCAGCTGTTCCAGGTGCGGCGGCGCGTGACGGGGGTGTCGGCCGCCGTGTTCGGCGTTCTGTTCCTGCTGCGGATGGCGGCCAACAGCGCCGACTCGCGCGGATGGTTGCGGTGGTTCACCCCGTTCGGCTGGCTGGACGAGCTGCACCCCTACCGGGACCCGAACTGGGCGGCGCTCGCCGTCTCACTGATCTTTCCCGTCGTCCTCGCCGCCGTCGCCGTCGTCCTGCGAACCCGGCGTGACGCCGGAGGCGCGCTGATCACAGAGCCGGATCATGCCAGGGCCCGGCTCCGGCTGCTCGGCGGACCCACCGCGTTCGCGTGGCGCGGCGGCCGCGGGATGCTCGTCGGCTGGCTGCTCGGCATCGCCGGGTACGCGTTCGTCGCCGGCACCCTGATCGCGACCGTCATCGACTTCGCCGCCGACGATCCGGACTACCGGCGCGTGCTCGAATCGCTCGGCTGGGACGCCGGGGACGTCGCCGACGGGTTCGTCGGCGCCATGGGCGTGCTGATCGGTCTGCTGATCGCGCTGTTCACGTGCTGGCGGATCGGCGCGGCCCGCGCCGAGGAGGCCGCCGGACGCCTCGACCACGTCCTCACCCGGCCCGTCACGCGCCGCCGCTGGCTCGGCGGGCACGTCCTGCTGACCCTGGCGTCCGCGCTGCTGCTCGCGTCGGCCGCCGCGGTCGCGATGTGGGCCGGCGCCGCCGCGACGAACGCCGACGTCGGCCTCGCCGACACGCTCGCGGCCACCCTCGCTCCGCTCCCGGTCGCCGCCCTGGCCACGGGTCTGGCGGTGCTGCTGTTCGGCGCGCGGCCACGGCTGACCGTGCCCGGTTCGGCGTCGGCGGCGGTCGCCGCCTACCTGATCGAGACGATCGGGCCCGCGTTGGACTGGCCGCGTCTCGTCCTTGACGCCTCGCCGTTCCACCACTTGGCCAACGTCCCGGCCGAACCGTTCAGGCCCGTCCCCGCGCTCGTCATGCTCGCCGCGGCGGCGCTGCTCACCGCGGCCGGCCACCTGCTCTTCGAGCACCGGGACCTCACCGGCGACTGACCCGCCGTGCTCTCAGGCTCGGGGGGCCTTCGGAGATGACTTTCGTCCCTTGGCCCGTGCCGGCGTGCGATGGAGCGTGGAAGGCGGTGGTCGTGCGCGTCGACGTGGCTTGGAGCGTCCGGCCGTACCGGGACGAAGCCAGCAACGGAGGAGGACATGATGTCTGAGCCGATCGTCGTCGGCATCGACGGTTCCGACGAGGCGGACCGTGCTCTGCGATGGGCCGCCGCGGAAGCCGTACTGCGGGAACGTCCGCTCCACATCGTCCATGCCGTGGAGAGCTGGCCCTACAAGGCGCCGGTGTTCGTGCCACCCGAGACGCCCGAGTACCTCGCCGGCGCTGGGCGCCGGGCCCTGACCGCCGCCAAGGAGAGCGTCCTGGAGCGGTGGCCGGGGCTGGCGACGACGACCGAGCTGGTCGTCGAGGAGGCGCCGCGGGTCCTGCGGGACCAGTCGGAGAAGGCGTTCGAGGTGGTGGTGGGCAGCCGTGGCCGCGGCGGGTTCGCCGGACTCCTCCTCGGGTCGGTGAGCATGCGCCTGGCGGGGCACTCGGCCGCCCCGGTCGTGATCGTGCGCGGTGACGCCGCCGACCGCGGCGAGGTCGTCGTCGGCGTCGACCTGGCCCGCGAGGCTTACGCGGTCCTCGACTACGCCTTCGACGCCGCGGCCGTCCGCGGCGCCCGGCTGCGGGTCGTCCATGCCTGGCAGAGCTTCGGCACGCTGGTGGAGGCGGGGCTGGTCATCGACGCCGAGCAGATCGAGTTGGACCTGCGGAACCAGGTCATGGCCGCGTACGGGCCCCTGCGCGCCAAGTATCCCCGGGTCGACGTCGTGGACGAGATCGTCCTGGAACACCCGGTGACGGCGCTGTCCAACGCCTCGCGCCACGCCCGTCTGGTGGTGGTCGGCGCCCGCGACCGGCGCTGGAACGCCCCTCGGCTCGGGTCGATCAGCCACGGCGTCGTCCACAACGGGCAGTGCCCGGTCGCCGTCGTCCCCCTCCACTGAACCCGGCTCCGTCCGCGGCCGCCTTCCTCATGCTGGCCGCCCGCCGCGGCTGCGCCGAACAGGACGGCCGCCGCCGCGCTGGTCGCCGGGCCGACGCCGGCGATGCGCAGGCCCGTGCGGGCGTCGGGCGGCTCGCGGCTCAGCCGGTGCTCTGGTCGGCGGCCTCGGCGGCCTCGGCGCGGAGCGCGGCGACCTCGACGGTGAGGTCGATCCCGACCGGGCACCACACGATGCACCGGCCGCAGCCCACGCAGCCGGACGAGCCGAACTGGTCGTGCCAGGTGCCGAGCTTGTGGGTGAGCCACTGCCGGTAGCGGCTCTTGGCGGACGCCCGGACGTCGCCGCCGTGCAGGTGGGAGAAGTCGGGGTCGAAGCAGGAGTCCCAGAGTTGCCACCGCTCGGCGTGGTCGCCGGTGAGGTCAGTGGTGTCGGTGACCCGCGTGCAGAAGCAGGTCGGGCACACCATGGTGCAGTTGCCGCAGCTCAGGCAGCGTTCAGCGACGTCGTCCCAGCGGGCGGCGTCCAGGCTGCCGGCCATCAGGTCGCGCAGGCCCAGGGCGGGCATCTCGCGGCCCATCCGCCCGGCCGCCGCCGTCACCTCGGCACGGGCCCGGTCCACGTCGCCGGGTTCGGCGGGCGCCGCGCCGATGCCGTCCAGGACGAGGGCGCCCGCGTCGGTGCCCACGTCCACGACGTATCGGAGGCCGTTGTCGCCGGTCAGCTCGGTCAGCGCGAGGTCGTAACCGGGGCCCGCCTGCGGGCCGGTGCCCATGGACGCGCAGAAGCAGGTCTCGCCGGGCTCGGTGCAGTTGACGGCGATGATGAACGCGCCGCCGCGGCGGGCGGCGTAGGACGGGTCGGTGTGGCGGCCGCCGGTCAGGACGCGGTCCTGGATGGCGATGGCACGCAGGTCGCAGGGCCGGACGCCGAGCAGCGCCAGTTGTTCCGGGGCGGGCGGCTGGTCCTTGACCTCGAAGCCGTCCTCGGTTCGGGTCGCCTCCCAGAGCTTGA
Source organism: Actinomadura decatromicini (assembly GCF_008121305.1). Taxonomy (NCBI): domain Bacteria; kingdom Bacillati; phylum Actinomycetota; class Actinomycetes; order Streptosporangiales; family Thermomonosporaceae; genus Actinomadura; species Actinomadura decatromicini. The sequence goes on from NZ_VSRQ01000010.1 coordinate 19,871, forward strand.
CCCTCGACCGGTGCAGGAAGGGCTTCCAGGACTGCGGCCCGGCCGCGTGGGCGAAGGCCGCGCCGTCGTCCCTGCGGCGCAGCCGGTAGCCGCCCGGGCTGAGCCTGACGCCCCATCCGTACGGCAGCCGGTCGATGGAGTCCAGTTCGGCGAGGACGATGGCTTCGTCGCGGACGGTCGGCCCGATGACGGTGTACCCGGCGCGGCGGAGCGCGTCGTAAAGAGGACCGAGGCCGGTCAGTTCCAATGTGGCGTTCATGATGGACGGCTCTCCTTCACGGCGGACGGGAGCGATGCGGCGATCCGGTCGGCGACAGCGGTGACGGCGGCGGCGACCCTCGGGGTCAGCCCGTGGCCGAGGTCGAAGTCGCGTCCCTCGATCGCGAGGACGCGCAGCCGCACGGGCATCTGCCCGACGGCGAGCCCGAGCGCGACGGCGTCGCCGAGCCCGAGGGCGTGACCGGTGACGGGACGCCGGGCGAGCGCCGCGGTCTCGGCGCCGAGGTCGTGGATCCGTCCGGGGACGGGCGGCTCGGCGCGGACCGCGTCCACGACGATCGCCAGGTCCGCCCCGGCCCACAGCGCGATGAGCCGGGCGGGCTCGCCGTCGGTCACCGCGAGCGTCGCGCCCACCCGGCCGCGCAGGGCCTCGATCACAGCCGGGCCCGCGCCGTCGTCGCGGCGGAAGTCGTTGCCGACGCCGATGACGATGGTCACGACCTGTCCACGGTGAGGTCGAGGAAGTGGGTGGAGCAGGAGATGCACGGGTCGTAGTTGCGGATCGCCTGCTCGCAGTGGTGGGTCAGGGCGTGGTCGTCCAGATGCAGGCGGGTCGCGACGAACCGGCGCATGTCGTCCTCGATGGCGGCCTGGTTCTGCGACGTCGGCGGGACGATCCGCGCGGCCCGGATGAGCCCGTCCGGGCCGAGGTCGTAGCGGTGGTAGAGGGTTCCGCGCGGTGCCTCGGTGACGCCGTGGCCGGTGCCCTCCCGTGGCGGCACCGGCACGGATGGGTAGGGCGGCGGCTCGTAGCCGTCGATGATCCGCAGCGCCTCGTCCACCGCGTAGACGATCTCGACGGCGCGGACCAGGACGCTACGGAACGGGTTGCGGCACTCGGCGCCGAGCCCGGCCCGGTCGGCGGCCTCCAGCGCCAGCGGCGACAGGCGGTCCCGGTTGAGGGAGTAGCGGGCGAGCGGACCGGTGAGGTACATGCCGCCGTCGGAGAAGCGGGCGTGCAGGGCGGTCGAGTGCGGGACCTGCTCCTCGACGATCCGCTCCTCGAATTCGGCGGCGGTGAAGGCGCGGCCGGCGCTGCTGCGGAGCGTCCCTCCCTCCAGCGGATACCGGTCGGCCGTCAGCGCGAGGTATTCGTGGTCGTGGGTGAAGTCGGGGAACTCGAACGCCGCCGCCCATTCCACGGTGGCGAGCGCGTCGTCGAGGGCCCGCCGGAGCGTCTCGGCGAGCGGGCCGAGTTCGGCGCGCTCGGGCGTCCGGTAGAAGCCGCCGACCCGGACGTTCACCGGATGGATCGCCCGGCCGCCGAGGACCTCCAGCAGCGTGTTCCCCGCCTTCTTCAGCCGCAGGCCGCGTTCGACGACGTCGCGGTGGTCGCGGGCGAGCTCGACCGCGCCGGGGTAGCCGAGGAAGTCGGGCGCGTGCAGCAGGTAGACGTGCAGGGCGTGGCTCTCGATCCACTCGCCGCAGTACAGCAGGCGGCGCAGGTCGCGCAGGACGCCGTCCACGGTCACGCCGCACGCCGCCTCGACGGCCTGGCAGGCGCTCATCTGGTAGGCGACCGGGCAGATCCCGCAGATCCTGGCCGTGATGTCGGGCGGTTCGGTGTGGGCGCGGCCGCGCAGGAACGCCTCGAAGAACCGCGGCGGCTCGTAGATGTCCAGGCGCACCTCCTCGACGTCCTGGTCGCGCACCCGGACGTACATCGCGCCCTCGCCCTCGACCCGCGCGAGCGCCCCGACCTTCAGCGTCCGGTCATTGCGATGCGTCATCGTCGGCCTCCCGATCGTCGGCCTCCCGCCCGGGCGGGAGCCGTCCGGCCTCCCGCACGGACGGCTCCTCGCGGAACGCGGAGACGTTGAAGGTGGACAGCACCCGGTGCGTCTCGTCCTCGGTCATGTCCAGCCACGGCAGCAGCGCGCGGGTGTTGGGTCTGGTCCCGCCCCATGCGGGGGAGGGGCCGAAGCAGCCGTAGCAGCCCCGCCCGTACGCGGGGCAGATCGCGCCGCAGCCCGCGTGGGTGATGGGCCCCAGGCAAGGAGTGCCGTGGGCGACCATCACGCAGACGTTCCCTCGGCTCTTGCATTCGAAGCACACGCTGTGGCGTGGGACGTCGGGTTCGCGTCCGGCGAGGTGGGCCGTCAGCACCTCCAGGAGCTGCCGGCGGTCGATCGGGCAGCCGCGCAGCTCGAAGTCCACCGGCACGTGCGCGGCGACGGGCGTCGAGTCGGCGAGGGCGGCGATGTATTCGGGACGCGCGTAGACCACGGACGCGAACTCCCGCACGTCGCCGAAGTTCCGCAGCGCCTGGACGCCACCGGCGGTCGCGCACGCCCCGATCGTGATCAGCTTCCGGGACACCGCCCGCACGTGCCGGATCCGGTCGAGGTCGGCGGGGGTCGTGATCGACCCCTCGACGAGCGAGACGTCGTACGGGCCGTCCCCGGCGGCGCTGGACGCCTCCAGGAAATGCGCGATCTCGATCCGCCCGGTGAGGGCGAGCAGCTCGTCCTCGCAGTCCAGGAGGGTGAGCTGGCAGCCGTCGCAGGAGGCGAACTTCCACACGGCGAGCGTCGGCCGTCCCGTCGCTACAGGTCCCATGGCTACAGCTCCCTGACGGTCATGAGCGGGACGGCCCGCTCGTACGGCACGACGGGCCCGTCCCGGCAGATCAGCAGCGGTCCGAGCTGGCAGTGCCCGCACCAGCCGAGCCCGCAGCGCATGTTGCGCTCCAGCGACAGCCGGACGTCCGCGGCGGGAGTCCCCAACCCGATGAACGCCTCCGCGGTGACGCGCATCATGACCTCCGGGCCGCAGACGAACGCGACGGCGCGGGCCGGATCGACGTCGGCGGCGCCCGCCAGCGAGGTGATCAGCCCGACGTGGCCCGTCCAGCCCGGGGCCGGGCGGTCCGCCGTGACCTCGACCTGTGCGCCGCGTGCCCGCCATGCGTCGAGCTCGCCGGTGAACAGCAGGTCGTCAGGGGTGCGGACGCCGATCAGGACCGCGATCCGGCCGAAGGCGTCCCGGTCGGCCAGTGCCCGCAGCACCACCGGCCGCAGCGGCGCGAGCCCGATCCCGCCCGCCGCGATCACGAGGTCGCGTCCGCGTGCCGAGCCCAGCTCCCAGCCGGTGCCGAACGGCCCGCGCAGCCCGAGGACCTGGCCCGGCCGCGTCCCGCACACGGCCCTGGTCACCGATCCCACGGCCCGGACGGTCTGCTCCAGCACCGGCCCCGTCCGGCTCACGGAGATCGGCACCTCGCCGACGCCGAACGCGTACATCATGGTGAACTGGCCGGGAGCGGGCTCCGGGATGGCCGCCGCGACGGGCTCCAAGGTCAGCGTCACCGTGTCGGCCGTCTCCGCGCGGCTCCGCGTCACCCGGTACGGGACGGGCGCCATCGGCGAGCCCTGCGGCGTCACCTGCCGTGCCGTCTGCGAGGTCATCGCACGTCCTCGGGATGCGCGTACAGGTCCAGCATCCGGACCCGGGTGGCTTCGAGCCGGTCCAGCATCACCGCCGCGAACCGCAGCGTCAGGTCATGGCCGAGCCGGGGGTCGGCGGCGCACAGCTCCCGCACACCCGGCCCGTCGAACTGGACGGTCCTCACCGGTTCCAAGGCGACGGCGCCGAACCTCCAGCGGTGCGGCGGAAACAGCCATGACCAGCCCAGCACCGCCGAGGCGGGCAGGGTCTCCACCACCACGGCGCCCCGGCCGGGCACCTGGAGGTCGAGCGCGACCCTGCCGGAGCGCAGCAGCCAGAACCGCTGGGCGGCTCCGCCTTCCTCGAAGAAGCGGTGCCCGGCCGGAACGTCCACGTCCTCGGCGGTCGTGGCCAGTGCGGCGAGGTGCGCATCGGGCATGCCGACGAAGAATCGCGCCTCTGCCAGAGTGCCGGCCGTGACGCCGCTCGTATGCTCCACCGGACCCGACCTCCTCTCGAAACGACTTCTGAACCGTCCCCGACCAGCACGACGCGGCCCATCCTCTCCGGGCACCTGGCACTTCCCACGGCGGCCGCGCCGACGAACAACCTCATGAGAACCCGGAACGCCAAGATCACCAAGGGACCAAGGTCCTTTCTCACCGCATCCGACCGCTTCATGCCCCGCCGACCTGGCGGCCGGGCCCGCGCTCGCCCGGAGCGGTGCTGCCGTTGTGTCGGCTGGTCAGCGACGGTTGCGTCAGGGAGGGCTCCCCGCTGCGGCTGCGACGTCGATCAGGACAACGCCGCCGAACACCAGCGGGCTGTGCGTGGAGGTCGAGCCGTCCGCCGCAGGGTGAAGGCGAAGGGCAGCATCGGCGTACGGCGCGGCGAAGCCGCCGGGCCGCCGCGCCCCTGCGCCGAGACGGTGGCAGTTCCGGCGGGCCGAGGGCCGAGTGCTCTCAGGCCGGGCGGTGGCGGCGCTGGTCGAGACGGTTCCAAGCCCGGTCCCGGGCGCGGTAGCGGCGGCGGTCCAGGCGGTGGCGCAACAGCAGGTAGTGGCGCAACAGGATGATCGCCGAACTCGACGCCGCGCCAGGTGACCTAGCGCCCGGCCACAACGGACCGATGTCTTCGCTGGAAATGTCCGAAGGTCCCGAATGAATCCGCCCACGGAACAGAGGGACGAACGTCCTTCGCCTCCGAGTGCGAAAGGCCCTGTGCCGCGGTCGGGACCGGAGAAAGGGTGAAGGTGATACCTCGCTTGCGGAGGCGAAGATGATGAGCACCATTGTCCGCGGATCGGCACTATCCGTTCTCGCCGCCGGTGCCTACGCCGTTCTCGTGCGTCCCCGACTGCTCCGATGGGGAGCGACCGCGGAGGAGGCGGCGGCCGTGTATCCGGGCGACGATCTCGTCGAGGACCCGACCGGACAGTCGACCATGGCCGCCTCCCTACCCGCACCGCCGGAGAACGTCTGGCCGTGGCTGGTCCAGATGGGCTGCAGGCGCGGCGGCTGGTACAGCTGGGACCTGCTCGACCACGGCGGGCGGCCGAGCGCCGACCGCATCCTCCCTGAATGGCAGGGGACGGCGGTCGGCGACCGCCTGCCGACCGTGCCCGGCGGCGCGTCCTACTTCCTGGTCGAGCTGCTCGATCCGCCCCGGACGCTTGTGCTGCGCGCGGACCTGGCGTTCCCGTCCGGGAAGCCGTTCGATCCGCGCGGCCCCATGCCCAAGGCGTACACCGACGGAATCTGGGCGTTCCACCTGAGGCCGCTGCCCGACGGCGGGACGCGGCTGATCGTCCGGACGCGCGGCCGGGGAAAGCCCGCCGCACTCGATCGCGTCGTGGCCCGGCTTTTCGGGGAGCCCGCCCACTTCATCATGCAGCACCGGCAGTTCCGTAACCTTTGCCGCCGTCTCGTCGAAGACGCTCCGGTCCGCGCGGGGCATTCGGCTGGTGCTCGTGAAATGACAGGAGGAGTCCAATGAAGGCGAACAACGGCGATTGGGTGATCGTGCGAGGCCACCAGGTGGGGGAGGCGGACCGGAAGGCCCTGATACTCGAAATCCATGGCGAGAACGGCGCGCCGCCCTATGTCGTTGAATGGGACGACGGCCACGTCAGCACATTCTTCCCGGCCGCGGACGCCGTCATCGAACGGCATTCCGCGACTCGCCCGCCGGGCTGATCCGTTGGCCGATCGCGCACGGATCGTGTCTTGCTGAGCATCTGCCAAGAGGGGCGCACGGGGGAGTGTTTACCTCACGTGTGTTTCCCATGATCCGGCTACGGGCTAACGTCGGCCCGTGGCAGCCGAAGACTCGGTGGTACCGCGTCCGTCCGGAGAGACGGCGGAGCCTGCCATCCGCCGGTGCGCGGCCCGGCGCGGCCTCGCGGTCGGGACCTTCGTCCCCGACTTCGAGGCCGGGCGGCCCTGATCGGGCCGCGGGACGCGGAGGAGACTCGCCGCATGACCGATACGCGGACACGCGAGGACGGCGGGACGGCCGAGGCGCGGCGGTTAGAGGTCCGCGGGACCGTGCAAGGAGTGGGATTCCGGCCGTTCGTATACAGGCTGGCCCTGGCATGCGGGGTCCGCGGCGACGTGCGCAACAGCGGCGGCGTGGTGGTGATCACGGCCGTGGGAGAGGCGCCGATGCTGGACGACTTCGCGGCCCGTCTCGTCGCCGAGGCGCCGGAAGCCGCGTCGGTGACCGGAGTGACGGCGACGGCGCTGACCGGCGCGGTGGCACCGGCGGGATTCGCGGTGCTCGGCAGCGCCGCGGACGGGTCGGCCACCCGGGACGTGCCGCCCGACCTGGCCACCTGCGAGGACTGCCTGCGGGAGCTGTTCGATCCGGGTGACCGGAGGTACCGGTATCCGTTCGTGAACTGCACCGCCTGCGGCCCGCGCGCCACGATCATCGCGGCGCTGCCCTACGACCGGGCACGCACGACGATGGCCGCCTTCACGATGTGCCCGGCGTGCGAGGCCGAGTACCGCGACCCAGCAGACCGTCGCTTCCATGCCGAGCCCATCGCGTGCCCGGCGTGCGGGCCCCGGCTCGCCTGGAATCCCGGTGGGCAGCAAGAAGAGGAGGCCCTGAGCGCCGCCGCGGCGGCGATCCGCGGCGGCGGAGTGGTGGCGGTCAAGGGCATCGGCGGCTACCAGCTGGTGTGCGACGCCACCGACGCGGCAGCGGTCGGCAGGCTTCGTGCCGCCAAGGGCAGGGAGGCAAAACCGCTGGCCGTGATGGTCCCGGATCTGGCGGCGGCGCGCGCGCTCGCCGACCTGACCGCCGCCGACATCGGCGCGCTGACCTCGTCCGCCCGTCCCATCGTGCTGGCGCCGCGCGCGAGCGAAGCGCTCGCCGCGCGGGTGTGCGACGGTCTGCCGGACGTGGGCGTGTTCCTGCCCTATAGCCCCCTGCACCACCTGCTGCTGCGCGATGTCGCCAGGCCCTTGGTCGTGACCAGCGGAAACCACGCGGGCGGACCGATGGTGATCGAGGACGACGCTGCTCACCACCGACTGGCCCCGGTCGTCGAGGGTGTCCTCTCCCATGACCGGCCGATTCTGGCCCGCTACGACGACTCCGTCGTCCGCGTGGTGGCCGGGCGGCCGTCCACCCTGCGCCGGGCCCGCGGTCTCGCTCCGGCTCCGCTGCCCCTTCCGGTCGCCGCCACCGAGCCGGTCCTGGCGCTGGGAGCCCAGCTCAAGCACACCTTCACCGTCGCCAACGGGCCGCGGGCGATCGTCGGACCGCACACGGGCGACCTTGAGGACGCGGAGACCTACGCCGCGTTCGAGCATGCGCTGGAGCGCTGCCTGCGCGTCGAGGACATCGAACCGACGTACGTGGCGCACGACCTGCACCCGGAGTACCTGTCCAGCAAGCACGCGGCGCGATGGCCCGCGCGCCGCCGGATCCCGGTCCAGCACCACCACGCCCACGTCGCCGCCACCGCCGCAGAACACGGTGTCACCGGCCCGTTCCTCGGCGTCGCCTACGACGGGCTCGGGCTGGGCGACGACGGCACCTTCTGGGGCGGAGAGATCCTGCTCGCCACCTACACGGGATATCGAAGGCTCGGACGCTTCTCCCGCGCGCCGCTGTGCGGCGGCGCCGCGGCCGTGCGGCGCCCGGCCCGGATGGCGCTCGGCTACCTGTTCGGCGCCGAGCCCCTGGACCACGACGGCCCGGTCGCCGACCCGGCAGCGGACCTGGTGGCGCGGCTGCCCGAACGGGAGGTCGCCGTCGTCCGCCGCATGATCGATCGGGGCGTGAACTCGCCCCCGGCGTCCAGCGCCGGACGGCTCTTCGACGCCTTGGCCGCGCTCCTCGGGATCTGCGACGACAACCGTTACGAGGGTGAGGCCGCGATGAGGCTCGAAGCGGCCGCCGCCGGACAGGACACTGCGGATCCGCTCGACTGGAGGCTGGTACGGAACGGCGGGCTGTGGGTGTACGACGGCACGGCCACGCTGCGCGACGCGCTCGCGGCCCGCGCGGACGGCGAGCCGCCCGGGCGGATCGCCGCCGCCTTCCACCGGACCCTCGCCGCCGTCACGGCCGAACTGTGCGACCGCGCCGCCGCCGATGCCGGCGTCGGCACCGTCTGCCTTTCCGGAGGCGTGTTCCAGAACCGCACGCTCGCCACCGCCGTCGTCGGCGCGCTGGACGAGGCGGGATTCGAGGTCTTCATCGGCGAACGGGTCCCGGTGAACGACGGCGGTGTCAGCTACGGGCAGGCGGCGGTCGCGGCGGCGCGGCTGGCGAGCGCCCCGGAGAGGAGATGAACGGCATGTGCCTGGGCATTCCCGGACGGATCATCGAGGCCGACGACTCCTACCCGCGCATGGGCGTGGTCGACTTCGACGGCGTCCGCCGGGAGGTCTGCCTCGCCTACACGCCGGAGGCGGACGTCGGGGACTTCGTCATCGTCCATGTCGGCTTCGCGATCAGCACGGTGGACGAGGAGGAGGCCGCCCGCACCCTGGCGGTGCTCAACGCCATTCCCGACGCGCTGAGCGCCGAACTGGCCGGCGGCGACCCGTCCGGGAGTGCCGGATGAGATATCTCGACGAGTACCGCGACCCGGTGCTGGCCCGGCGGCTGCTCGCCGACGTCCACGCCACCGCCACCCGGCCCTGGACGATCATGGAGGTGTGCGGCGGGCAGACGCACACCATCGTCCGGCAGGGCATCGACGAGCTGCTGCCCGCCGATGTCCGCATGATCCACGGCCCCGGCTGCCCGGTCTGCGTCACCCCGCTGGAGACCCTGGACCACGCGCTGGCCATCGCCGCCCGCCCCGAGGTGGTCTTCACCAGCTTCGGCGACATGCTCCGCGTCCCGGGCACCCGCGGCGACCTGCTCGGACTGCGGGCCAGGGGAGCGGACGTGCGCGTCGTCTACTCCCCGCTCGACGCCGTCGGCCTCGCGGCCGCCAACCCCGACCGGCAGGTGGTGTTCTTCGCGGTCGGGTTCGAGACCACCGCCCCGGCCAACGCCATGGCCGTGCTGCGCGCCCGCGACCTGGGCCTGGACAACTTCTCCATGCTCGTCAGCCATGTGCTGGTGCCGCCCGCGATCACCGCCGTCCTCGACGCGCCCGACAACCAGGTGCGGGCGTTCCTGGCCGCGGGCCACGTCTGCGCGGTCATGGGCTGGACGGAGTACGAACCGATCGCCGCCCGCTACCAGGTGCCCATCGTGGTCACCGGGTTCGAGCCTCTCGACCTGCTCGAAGGGATCCTGATGGCCGTCCGGCAACTGGAGGACGGCCGCCACGAGGTCGAGAACCAGTACGCCCGCGCGGTGCGCCGCTCCGGCAACACCGCCGCCCAGGACGCGGTGCGCCGCGTCTTCCAGGTGACCACCCGGACATGGCGCGGCATCGGCCCCATCACGGCCGGCGGCCTGGCGCTCGCCCCCGAGTTCGCGGACTTCGACGCCGAACGCCGCTTCGCCGTCGACGGGCTCGACTCCGCCGAGAACGCCGACTGCATCGCCGGAGCGATCCTGCGGGGGACCAGCCTGCCCACCGACTGCGCCGCGTACGGCACGCGGTGCACGCCGCGTCATCCGCTGGGCGCGCCGATGGTGTCCAGCGAGGGCACCTGCGCCGCCTTCCACAACGCCGGGAGAACACGATGACCGATCCGACCGCCCTGAGCTGTCCCGTTCCGGCGCCCGAGACCGAACGGGTCCTGCTCGGCCACGGCTCCGGCGGACGTCTGATGGCCGAGCTGCTGCACGACGTGATCGCGGCCGAGCTGGGCGCGGACCGCGTCACCGAGGACGCCGCGGTCGTCGACACCGGCACCGCCGAAGTGGTGACCAGCACCGACTCCTTCGTCGTCACGCCCCGGTTCTTCCCCGGCGGCGACATCGGCTCCCTGGCCGTGCACGGCACCGTCAACGACCTCGCCATGCGCGGCGCCCGGCCGGTCGCGCTCACCCTCGCCTACATCATCGAGGAGGGCCTGCCGCTGGACGAGCTGCGCGCGGTCACCGCGTCGGCGGCGCGCGCGGCGGGCCTGGTCGGCGTCCCGATCGTCAGCGGGGACACCAAAGTGGTCCCGCGCGGCGCTGCGGACGGCCTGTACGTCACCACCGCAGGCATCGGCGTCCGCCGGCTGGGCGCGGCGCCCTCGGCCGCCCGGGGCCGTCCCGGCGACATCGTCCTGCTGTCGGGACCGATCGCGCTCCACGGCACCGCGATCCTCAGCGCCCGGGAGAGCCTCGGCTTCGAGGCCGAGATCGCCTCCGACAGCAGGCCGCTGCACGCGCTGGTGGCCGCCATGCTCGACGCGGGCGGACCGGACGTGCACACCCTGCGCGACCCCACCCGGGGCGGTCTCGCCAGCGCCCTCAACGAACTGGCCGATACCTCGTCGGTCGGCGTCGACATCGCCGAGGACGCCGTCCCCGTACCGCGGCACGCGGCCGCCGCCTGCGAGCTGCTCGGTCTGGACCCGCTGCACGTCGCCAACGAGGGCTGCCTGGTCGCCTTCGTCGCACCGGCCGCGGCCGACGCCGTCCTGCGGGCGATGCGCGCCCGCCCCGAAGGCGCCGAGGCCCGCGCGATCGGCACGCTCACCGACGAACATCCCGGCCGCGTCCACATGCGCACACTGCTCGGCGGCGTCCGCGTCGTCGACATGCTCGTAGGCGAGCAGCTCCCACGCATCTGCTGACACGCCGGACGAACCGGCCCCGGCTCGAGCCGCGACTACACGTAGGAAATGGCGTGCTCCCTACGCATGTGCGCTGGGCGCGGCCGGTCTCGGCCACGTCGGCGGGAGACTCATCCGGGTGGCACCGGGCCGGCGAATACCCCCAGTTCGAAATGTCGGCTGGATTTCGAGGTATCCCATGCGAACATCGCTGGTTCGTTCCTCCTTCTCGGCCCTGTCGGTGGCGTCGTGCATGCTGCTGGCAGCGCTGGTCGTGGCCGGTGCGCCGGCCCGTCCCGCGGCCGCCGGACCCGATCCCGCACCCAGCTCGGCGGCGGGGCCGGTCCTGTTGACGCCGACACCCGGGGTGGGCGAGAAAACGGCGCGGTCATCGCCGACGATGTTCGAGGCGATCCAGCGGGACCTGCACCTGACCCGCGCCCAGGCGATCACCCGGCTCGGCCGCCAGCACGCCGCCGACGCCGTCGAGTCACGGGCCCGCCGCGCCGCCGGACGGTACTTCGCGGGCTCCTGGTTGCGCGCCGACGCCTCGGCACTGATGGTCGCGGTCACCGACCAGCGCGTCGCCCAAGCGGTCCGCGCCGCGGGCGCCACCCCCACGCTGGTCGCCCACTCCCGCGGTGAGTTGGAGATGGCCCGGCTCAAGCTGCGCGCCCGCGCCGGCAAGCTGCCCGGCAAAGCCGTGCAGGATTGGTACATCGACCCGGTGCGCAACCGGCTGGTGGTCTCGGCGGCGCCCGGTGCGCGGCGTGCGGCCGACCGCTGGGTCGCGGGCGCCGGCGTGGCCGCCGACCTGGTGACCTATGAAAAGAGCCCGCGGCCGGCCAAGCTGACCGCCGACCTGGTCGGCGGCGACGGGTTCCGGAGCCGACGCGGCGGCTGCACCGTGGGATTCGGCGTCAGGCCCCTCGCCGGTGGCCCCACCGGGTTCGTCACGGCGGGACACTGCACCCTCGCCGGCGAGCTGATCACCATCGGCGGCCAGGCGGTCGGCAACACCGTCCGGTCCACCTTCCAGTCCTTCAATCCCATCAGCCCCAGGCGCCTGCGGGACCAGGCATTCGTCCAGGTCGCCCCGATCCTCGGCGGGGTCGTCCCCCAGCCGCAGCCGCTGGTGCGGACCAACTTCGGCAACGTCGCGGTCCTGGGGTCACAGGCGGCCAGGATCAACGACATCCTGTGCGGCTTCGGCAACACGTCCCAGTACCGCTGCGGCCCGCTGGTCAGAATCGACCGGGACCGGCCCGCCGAGTTCGAAGAGGCCCCGGGCGACGTGGTGACCATCCGCAACCTCAACGACGTGGGATTCTGCAGCGCCGCCGGCGACTCGGGCGGCCCGGTGTTCGACCCGATCACCGGCCAGGCGCAGGGCACCGTCTCCACCTCGGCCTGCGGTCAGCCACCCCTCGCCACCTCCGGTTACCAGCCCATCAACCAGACCCAGCTCGACCTCAACGTCCGGCTCCTGCTGCCCGGCCAACCCCCCTCCTTCCCCGCCCCGTTCATCACCGCGTTCTCCTGCGACACCGTCAGCGGGCCGCCCGGCCCCGACGGCGAGCCGTACTCCTCCTTCTTCTGCGAGCTGTACTGGGACGGCGGCACCGACCCCGACCAGGTCCAGGTCAGTACGAACGCGCTGTCGGCCAACCGGATCAACGACTACGACGAGAACCACGTCAGCATCAACGGCAAGTGCGGCCGTGACAAGGACGTCTTCGTCTCGGTGTCGGTCTTCGACGCCGAGGGGCGGCGCGCCGACGCCAACGTCAACTCCTTCTGCCCTCGCTGAACCCACCGGGCCCGTCTCCGGTCCACCGAGATCAGGGACGGGCCCTATCGGCCACCTCGGCCTCCCGGCGAATTCCCCATTTGCAGGCCATAGGAGGTTGGTAAGGCGATTTTGCCGTGTTGCCGAGCGGCGTGCCCGTTGAGCGCGGAACTCCTCGTCGCGCATATCTGCGGCGGCTCCGATCCTGTGCTGGAGCAGCAGCTTCAGTGGGTGCTCGGCGAAGGTGTCCAAGAAGATGTCGAGTCCCCGGCCGACATGGACGTGCCGTCGAAGCCGAGTCCGGCGAACGGCCATGTCGCCATGTCGCCTTGTCGAGGACCGACGCGTCCTCAGGTTCATCGCTCGGCATCTGTCCCGTATAGGAACCCCCTGGTCGGCCGCCTTGTAGCGGGGATTTCGCCGTGGGGTTGATTTGAGGTCTGTGGACTGTGGGTTGGGTGTCGTTTGGCGGTGGTGTGGATAGGTGTGGAAGGTGGCGGAGGTCGATTTCTCGGCGGTCTTCGAGGCGTCGCCGGTGGCGGTCGCGGTTTTGTCGCCGGTGTGGGAGTACGTCGCGGTGAACGGCGCCTATGAGCGGTTGACGGGGTGGTCGCGGGGGGAGTTGCTCGGCCGGAATGTGTTCGAGGTGTTTCCGGGCGGGCGGTCGGACCGGGCTGAGCAGTTGCGGGCGTCGTTGGAGCGGGTGGTGGCCGTGGCCGAGGTCGACACCATGCCGTTGCAGCGTTACGACACCGAGGAACCGGGGCTGCCCGGGGTTTTCCATGAGCGGTACTGGAGCATCGTCAACGCCCCGGTCCTGGGGCCGGACGGAGCGGTAATGCTGGTCATCAACCGGGTCGAGGAGGTGACCGGGTTCATCCAGCGGCTGCGGGAGATCGATGCCGCGTCCGGCGGTGAGCCGCTGCCGGAGGAGCTGGTCGCGGGGACCAGGGCGATCGAGGCCGAGTTGTTCGTGCGGGCCCGGGAGTTGCAGGAGGTCAACCGGCGGCTGCGGGGCGCCCGGGAACGCGAGCGGCAGGCCGCGGTGGCGGCGCGCAGGGCGCTGCGGCGCCAGCAGCAGGCGGTCGCCGACACCTCCCATGACCTGCGGGGTCCGCTCGCCGGGCTGCAGACCCGCCTGGAATCGGCCCTCGCCGACCCCGACGCCGATTCCCGGCAGATCCTGCACGCCGCGCTGCACGACGCCGAGCGCATCGGCGACATCGTCTCCGACCTGCTGGAGCTGGCCCGTCTTGAGGCCAACACCCCGTTGCGGACGCAGCGGGTCGACCTGGCGCACCTGGCCCGGACCGAAACCGCCCGCCGCGCCGAGGGCCACCGGCTCCCCGACGTGTCCGTCACCGTCGACGCCGAGGACGCAGTCGAGGTGGACGCCTCTCCCGTCCGGCTCACCCGGTTGTTGAACAACCTGCTCGACAACGCCGAACGGCATGCCCGAAGCCGCGTCCACATCACCGTCACCCGAGAGGACGGACACGCGGTCGTGGACGTCACCGACGACGGCCCCGGCATCCCCGCCGACGAACGAGAGAACGTCTTCGACCGCTTCTACCGAGGCGCCGACGCCCGCCGCTCCGATCCCGGGGGCACCGGCCTGGGCCTGCCGATCGCCCGTCAGATCGCCCTGGCCCACCACGGCACCCTGCACATCGCCGACCACTCACCCGGCACCCGCTTCACGCTACGACTCCCCCTCCACCGCCCCGACCACAACAACTCCAACCACTGATGAACCGACCCTCCACACCTCCGGCCGCATCAACCGCGCCCCGAAGCCCGAGCAGCGCAGGCTGCGGCCGGTGACGTCGCTGACGGTCGGCGCGCCCTCAAGCCCGAGGTTCGCTGGGCGGGTACGCCCGCTCGTCTTGACTAATGGTCTTGTGGCGAAAGGTAGGTGGCGGCGAGATGGTCGTGGAACTCGGCGTGCCGGAACTGGTAGACCGGGCCGACTGTTCGTAGCAGGCCCAGCCGGTGCGCGTCGTCGAGGAAGGCCATCAGGGAGCGTGGTAGCCGATGTTGCCGGGCTAGCCAACAGGTGGCGATCAGATACGCCAGCCAGGCATGATGCTTCCCGGACGCGAGCCCGAGCGTGAGGCCGGCCGCGACCCCGGCCCCGAGCCCGCCCGCGAACCCGCCCAGGTGTTCGAACCCGAACTCGGGCCGGAACCAGAGCCCGAACGTCAGCCCGCCCGCCAGCCCGAAGGTACAGGCGCGCAGAAGGTGCAGGGCGCGGTCCGCGCGCCACGTGGCGACGGGCGTGTTCGCACGTCCTGTGGCCGCCGGGGTCTCCACCCATGCGCTGAGCCCGAACGCGAGCACGGCCCAGGGCCCGGCAGCGAATCCGGCGGCGAGTCCAGCAGCGAGTCGCCGGACGAGAAGACCCTTTCTCCCGGTGATCTCGAGCCTGGCGTAGCCAGGGGTTTCCTGAGCCCACTCGTGAGCGCCGATCCCGATCCCGATCGCGGACACAAGCCCGAACACGATCCCGGAGATGAGCCCGAACACGATCTCGAACGTGCACCCGAACGCGATCCCGGTCGCAATCCCGAAGGCGAGTCTGGCGAGGCGGCTGATGGGGGTGTGGCTGGTGGCGGCGAGCCGCCACCAGGCCAGGTCTCGGGTGGGGACGGTGTCCAGGAGGTGGGCGAGGTAGCCGAGCCAGCGGGTGGCGTGGTCGGGGTCGTGTCGGTGGCGGAGGCGGAACAGGTCGGCGGGGTCGGTGCTGGGTGGGCGGGTGTGGATGAGGGCGGGGATGAGTTGGTCGAACAGATGGGCTTGCAGGTGTTGCGGGGTGGGGTAGCGGGTCGGGTCGGTGAGCGGGGTGGGGTCGATACGGGTGGTGATGTGGGTGGTGCGCAGCAGCCACAGCCCCAGTGGATTGGAGACAAAGCTGGTCAGGTGGGGGGCGCCGCCGGTGCGGATCTGGTGCAGGGTGTCGGCCCAGCCGGGCGGTGGTATCGGTGGCAGGCAGGAGTCCAGGTGGTCGGCGGCGGTGTCGGCGGTCAGGGGTTGGGGCTGGATGACGGCGGCGGAGGTCACGACGTCGCGGGCGAGGGTGGCGTCGGTGTACTCGCGGGTGCGGCTGGTGAGGATGAGTTGGTCGTGGTCGGCCAGCGATCGGTTGAGCGCGGCGATCACGTTCGTGCGGGCTTGGGCGGGGATTTCGTCGAGTCCGTCCAGGACGGGGAGGACGTGGGCGCGCTGGACCAGTTGGACGGGTGCGTCTGTGCCGTACTGCGGTGCCCGCAGCGAGGGGTAGGTCTCGGTCAGGCGGGCGGCGAGCCAGCCCTGGAGCCTGGGGAAGCGTTCGGTGTCCCAGTCGGCGATCGAGACCAGCACGGGGACCGGGTCATCTGGGTTGGGGTGGTCGAGCAGTTCGCGGACCAGTTGCACGGCCAGGGTGGTCTTGCCCGACCCCGGCCCTCCGACGATGACCAGTCGGCGGCGCCGCAGCGTCCGGAACCGCCCGGCCATCTCGCTGATCTGGTCTCCGGTGCCCGTCCAGGTCAGGACTGCGGCGGCGGTGATGTGCGCGGGATGGTCCATGATCCGCGGGTCGGACGTGAGTTCCCACTGGATGGGGATCGGGGCCGGGTCGTCCAGTTCCCGGATGCGTGCTTCTTCCCGCCATTGGGCGGCGACCATGACCGCCAGCGCGTCCTTGGCCGCGGCCAGCGTGTCGGCGTCGGTGACCGGGCTCGGGCCCCGCTGCCGCCACCACCATGACACCAAGCCGACCACCAGCGTCGGTACGGCCAGCAGCACCGCGATCAGCGCCGCCACGTTCACCGAGGTCTGCAGTCCCTTGGCTCGCCAGGCCGCGAACATCCACACCAGCAGCCCGGCCACCACCACCAACCCGGCGGCCATGACCACCCCACGCCATAAGCCGCCACGCCCTCGCATCCCACCATCGTCCGGCCGCAGCGGCCGCAGTGCCGGAAACTCGCCCAAACCGTGTTCAGCGCGGCGGCGACCACCTTCGGCCGTCAGTCTCCGTTTCAGCGCGGCGGCGACCACCTTCGGCCGTCAGTCTCCGTGGTTCTCGCGGCTGATCGAGGTCAACGTCGCCTCCCTGAGCGAGCTGCCGTCAGGAAAGGCGCCACTGTGCGGGGCCGACGCGCCAGGCGGGCGTGAGGCCGGGGTCCGGACCGGAACCATCCCCGCGTGCGCGGGGCCGACCGGCCGCTGCCTGGTGCCGGGATCAGGTCGGTGGTCAGCGAGGTCAGCGCGTCGATGGTGCGGGCGTTCAGTGCGGCGTCCAGCCGCTCCTCGAACTCGACCGGGTCGAGTCGGCCGTCGGCGACCGCGCCGCGCAGCAGGCCGATGACCTGGTCGCGGTCCGCGTCGGACGCGCGCAGCGCGGGGGAGCCGGGCGGATCTGCGATCATCGGGCCTCCTAGGCGACGGTGCGGCGGTACATGGCCATGGCGAGGCCGTAGGCGGCGATCAGGATGCCCACGCACCAGGCGAGAGCGGTCCAGATGTCGGTGTGGACCGGCTCCTGGGCGAACAGGTCGCGGATCGTGTTGACGATGGACGTCACGGGTTGGTTGTCGGCGAACGCGCGCACCGGGCCGGGCATGGTGTCGGTGGGCACGAAGGCGGAGCTGATGAATGGCAGGAAGACGATCGGGTAGGCGAACGCGCCCGCCCCATCGGGGGTTTTGGCCGTGAGCCCGGGAATGACGGCGAGCCAGGTCAGAGCCAGGGTGAACACGATGAGGATCCCGGCGACGGCAAGCCAGGCCGACGCTCCCGCGCCAGAACGGAACCCTATGAGAAGGGCGACGAGAACGACCAGCACGAGCGAGATCAGATTGGACACCACCGAGGTCAGCACGTGCGCCCACAGCACGCTCGAACGGGCGATCGGCATGGACTGGAATCGCTCGAAGACGCCGCTTTGCATATCGGTGAAGAGCCGCAGTGAGGTGTAGGAGATGCCCATCCCGATCGTGATCAGCAGGATGCCGGGCAGCAGGTAGTTCACGTAGTGCTGCGACCCGGTGCGAATCGCGCCGCCGAACACGTAGACGAACAGCAGCATCAGGGCGATCGGCGTGACCGCGACCGTCAGGATGGTGTCCAGGCTGCGGGTGACGTGACGCATGGTCCGGCCCGTCAAAACGGCGGTATCGCCGAAGAATCGAGTGGTCATCGTTTTTCCTCAGCGGTCTGGGCGGCCGCCGGGGCGTCCGCGCCGGTGTCGTCGCCGATGATGGCGAGGAAGACGTCTTCGAGGGACGGTTGCTTTTCGACGTATTCGACCTCGGCCGGGGGGAGGAGCCGCTTCAACTCGTCGAGGGTGCCGTCGGCGATGATCCGTCCCCGGTGGAGGATGGCGATCCGGTCGGCGAGCTGTTCGGCCTCGTCCAGATACTGCGTGGTGAGCAGCACCGTCGTGCCCCGTCCGGCGAGCTCCTTGATGCTGTTCCACACTTCGACGCGGGCCTGCGGGTCGAGGCCGGTGGTCGGTTCGTCCAGGAAGACCACCGGGGGATTTCCGATGAGGCTCATGGCGATGTCCAGGCGGCGGCGCATGCCTCCGGAATATGTCGACACCCTTCGTCTCGCCGCGTCGGTGAGCTGGAAGCGGGCCAGCAGGTCATCGGCGACCTGGCCGGGGCCTGCCACCCGCCGTAGCCGGGCCACGAGTACCAGGTTCTCCCGGCCGGTGAGGGTTCCGTCCACGGCCGCGAACTGCCCGGTGAGGCTGATGGACTCCCGCACCTCCGCCGGTCGCGCGGCGACGTCGAAGCCATTGACGCTGGCCGTTCCCCCATCGGGTTTAAGCAGCGTGGAAAGGATTCTCACGACGGTCGTCTTTCCGGCTCCGTTGGAACCGAGCAGGGCGAAGACGCTGCCGGGCGCCACGCCGAAGTCCACGCCGCGCAGCACGCGCAGCTCCTTGTACGACTTCTCAAGACCCTGTACGTGAATCGCGTGTGTCGTCATGCGGATCTCCCTTCGTCGGCCCGTGACGGTCTCACTCGCAGAGAACCTGCACCTTGGCGTCGGGGTCGTCTACGTCGACGGTGACCTCGTCGAGATGCTCGATCAGGTCCTCCAGGTGCTGCGGCTTGAGCTCGGTGAGGTCGATCGGGACGCCCGCCTTGTCCAGCTCCACGTTGGCCCTGGCGAGCGCCCGCGGAGGGACGAGGCTCGCGAGCCGGACCCCGGCGCGCAGCAGTTGCAGCGGGACACGGACGTTGATCCGCCCCGGTCCGTCGCCGCCGCTGTCCGTCCAGCTCACCAGCACGCGCAGGTACTTGGGCCGGGGTGTCGGGGACGCCGTCGTCGGTGGCGGCGGCTCGGGCCGGGCCTTTTGCACGGCATTGATCAGCCGCTCGGCCTCGTCCACGGTGATCTTGCCCTCGGCCAGCATCTGCAGGATCTGGCGGCGCTGCTCGTTCATCGCTGCTCTTTCCTCTGACTCATCTCACGCTCACCAGCACAGACGTCCGTCCCTGCTCGATCTCGAAACGGGTACCGGGCAGCGCCCACACCAGTTGCCAGATGCCGCACAGCGCGCCCACCGGACTCACCCGGAAGACAACGCATGCCACCAGTCCGGCCGCCGCGGCGAGCAGCAGCAGCGGTGACAACACCACCAGCACCGGCACGACAGGGAGGTACAGCCGTAGCCGACGGCCACTGCTACGGCGATGGCGTACCGTCACCAACTGCGGGAACATCAGGACCTCTCCAGCTCGGCCAGCGCCTCCTGAGCGCTGATCTCCCCGCGCCGCAGGCGGTCGACGACATCGGCGCCGCTGGGCGCCGGGTCGGTGTCGACGAAGTCGAGACGCTCGGTGATGCGGTTCAGCCGGGCCTTGACCGTCGGGTAGCTCACCCCGAAGATCCGCTCCATCTCCTTGATCGAACCGTGCGCCCGGACGAACGCGGCGACGAACACCTGGTCGTCGACGCTGAGCTGAGCCAACTGCGGCGGCTCGAACCGCCCCTCGATGGCGACATCGCTGTCGGCCAGCCGGACCCGCTCGACCACGAACGGCCGACCGTGCGTCAGGTCCGTCAGCTCCTGCCAGTCCACCCTCGGCCCCCTCGGTCGACGACTCGTTTCCAGCTTCAGTTGTATCTTGACTTTCTGGAGTCGTCAACGCCGAGAGATTGATTTTCTTAATCTAATCATCAATGATCTGAATCCAGCGGTGTTCGCCTAGGTTCTGCTCCCGTGGCCGACCATCCACGCCCGGCGGTCTCGATCGACCGGCGGGCCCGCGAGGGCGCTTGACGAGGGTTTCGTCATCGAGACGTGTGATCCCAGCCGTGGCATCCGGATGGTGAGGGGAGCGCGGAACGAGCGCCCGCAGGGGCGCGGGTACGTCAACCGGGAAGTCGACGTCCAGCCATCGTGACGTCGGGAGCGCACCCTTCTCACCCATCGAACGCACTGATTCCAGAGGCTCGATGACCGTGGCGACGGCCTGCTGCGGACGTCCCGGACAAGGTAGTTCTTTCGGAACCCTCGGGAAGCGCGTCCAGCGACCGCCACCACACCGGAGCCCACCGGTTCACGCGAAACCCCGCCGGTATCCGGCCGACGGCCAGCAGCACGGTTCCGTCCGGTCCCCGCAGCGGCTCACCGGGAGTGCCGGGACGGCCGGGCTCGCCGGGCCTGAACCAGCCGCCGCCCGCCAGCCCGGAGGAGGTGAGGGTCGAACTCGATCGGCTCCAAAGAATCCAGGCGGGATTGCCCCAAGCGACCAAGACCTTGGAGAAGGCCGTCCAGGAACTGGTCGGGCTGAAGGTCGCGGAAGCGTCCTTCACCTCGTTCACCTACTCGCTGGCCATCGCCTACAACGAAATGGAGGCCCATACATTGCGGGAACTGCGGCTCCTACGAACACCCCTGGGAGTGAGAAACGAGTGGATCAACTCGAGGACGCTCTTGGGTTCGACCCCGAAAAGCTGGCTAAGGACGCCGACACCTTCTTCAACCGGCTCCGCGACATGCACCAGGCCGACGCGGAGATCACGGCCCGCGCCGAGTCGGCCGACCGGCGAGTCGCGGTGGAGTACTCAAGTGCCGAAGGTGTCCGGACGCTGCACATCGATCCGCGGGCGATGCGCACCGGGGCCGACGAACCAACGCAGCAGAGACCCTCGACAAACTCCAAAGCCTCCTGCGCCGCTGAGCCCTCGAAACCGGCCGAGCGGCGGCGATATCAAATACCGGCCCTGCGCTGGCCCCTGCCGTCTGTGCGGACCATCCGCCTCCCCAGCACACAGGCCAGCGAACATGGGGCCGCCCTTCGGATTCTTTGCGAGCTGGTCCGGAGGGTGTGTTTGCGAGAGCCCGGTTGATGGCGTTACCCACCCATCTCCGAGTGGCCACAAGTAGGCGCTACCTCGTTCGGAACCCACCCCGCGGGACGTCCTGGCGAGCTCGGCGCGCGCCGCCGAGCCAACATCGAGCCGACGCGGGGACGAACTGGACGGATCCGGCGGGGAGCATACCGGGCATCTTCTTTGTTTGCCCTGGTCAGGGGTGGTGGGTTGCGTGGGACTCGAACCCACAACCTACGGATTAAAAGTCGGCTGCTCTCGTATCAGAGCAGCGCTCTCAGTATTAGACTATACCGCTCTGTCCGCATCCAGCACCATCCCCGTGCCGCTACATCCCGCTCCCTGCCAGTCCGTTTCGAAACCGCCGAGCAGACAACGAGCCGACATGGTCGTACGGCGCCCGCGGCTAAATGCCATGAGCGGGCCCCGTCCTTAGCCTGTAGCTAGCAGAGAATGTGAACCATCCTCGCGTGCACGGGGCCGACAATTTGTGGTTCTTGCCCTCGTACTCTGTCCCAGGAGCATCCCCGCATGCGCGGGGCCGACGACGAGGAACTCGGGCTTGTGGACCGGATCGAAGAACCATCCCTGCGTGCGGGGGCCGACCGTTCTGCGCATGATTACTGGCACGTGCTCGCCTTCGCGGGCATTGCAGGAACCCGGTCACCGGGATGCTCCGCCGGACGTGCTCTCCGCCCGGTGGACAAGCGAGAGCAGTGCGGTCAGGAAGCGCGCTCATCGTGCAGTTTGCGAATCCGGCGCTCGGTCCGCCCACCCGGCCGCCTACCGGCCGGACGCTGATCAGGGTGAGAGCCCATGCGTCTCTCCTTGGAAGGTCGGGGACGCCAGCAGCGACAGCCACGTCCATACCGCTGTGGGCGTGGTCGGCGTCAGAGAGATCAAGGGGCCGTTCGCTGCGCCGACAGCTTCGGGCGGGCAAGGCTGGACGGCCCACAGCCCCGCTGAGGCGCAGTCGAGGATCTCGATGTCACCGCCGGGCGCGGCCGTGACCCGCCAGCGGGCGATCAGCGAAGCGCGGATCGTCGCCAGCAGGTCGAGCCAGTCGCGGGAGATGTCCGGCTCCCGGCAGTCGCCGAGCAAGACGTCGAGTCCCGTCTGGGACGTGACGAGCATGCCCGAGGTCTTCGCCCGGGGCCGGGGCGCCAGGGCCACGAGCGCGGCGATCCACTCGGGGACGACGTCCGCTGGCACCACGCGCGGGCCGTCCATGCCGGGGAGTTCGACGGCCGCGACGCCGTCCCCGATCACGCAATTGCCCGTTCCCGGGTGGCGTCCCACGAGGACGGTGACCTCCACGGTGCGGGTCTCCTCACTCACCGCGAGTAGCTCCTCATCGACCGCCCTATTGCGGGAGCGAGCCCGGCATACCGGGACGCCTCGACGGCGGCGCACAGCACTGCGGGCCGGTCGCCCTCGACGAACCATATTTCGGACGTCAGCGCGCGCCCGTTCTGCGTGTGCGCGGTGAGCAGTCGACGCGCCGAGACGCCGCCACGGCACCGTACCGGTTCGTCGTCCAGCACGAGCACCCCCGTCTCCCGCCACGCGTCGCACAGCGGATCGCCTGCGTTCCCCTGACCGGCGGTGACCGTCAGCACGCCGACCGGGCGCTCCCCGTCGCCCCGCGGAAGCGCCGCCACCCGGACGTCGCCGATCGTCGGGAGCACCACCCAGCCGGTAGGGAGGCGCAGCGGGAACTCAGTCGCCATCATGCCGTCCTAGAAGATCTTGTTGACGACGGGGATGTGCTCCTTCGCGTCGCCGATCGCGTCGCCCAGCGGGTCGATGGCGTTGTCGTCCAGCCACTGGCCGCCGTCGCCGACCTTGTCCACGCACCAGGTGGCGCCGTCGGCCAGGTACTCGTTCTGGTGCAGCTTGCTGTCGGCGATGGTCCAGGTGAGCTGGACGAGCGGGCCCGCGGGCCCCGGAATCCGGGACAGCCCGACAGTGACGGCAGCGTGCGCGAGGCTCCGGCCGATCTTGCGGTCCATGCCGATGTATGGGTTGCGGAACTCGGCCGCGACCGCGCTGCCCAGCTCGATCGCCGCGCCGCCGAAGCCGAGCCTGCTGCGCAGCCGCTCCGCGCCGAGCTGGTAGGCGCGATTGACCTTGGCCGCGTCCAGGTTTCCCTTCTTGGCCGCCGCGATCGCCTCCGACCTGCTGTACTTTGCGATGGCCTCAAGTTGGAGTTTCAGCGGCTCCACCGCCCACGTCAGCTTCCCGAGCGCGTCGGCGAGCTCGGCCAGGCCGCCGCGCCGTGCGACCTCCTGGCCCAGTCCCTCCACGGCGCGGGCGGCGGCCATGATGTCGCCGCGGGCTGCGTCGACGGCGCCGACGACCCGGCCCCGGACGCCCGGCGGCATCTCCACGCCGAGGTCGAGGCCGGTCAGCGTGCGCGCCGAGTCGATCAGGTTCAGGTGCAGTTGCGTGAGCTGCGGGGCGGCTGCGGCGAGCTCGTCGGCGTCGATGGTGAGGGTGGTCATATCTTCCCCTCCGGGATCCCCGAACCGCGGTTGACGAGTTCCGAGTAGCGGGTGGCCCAGCGAACCTTGGCTGCGGCGACCGCGTCGGCCTCGCGCTCCAGGAAGTCGGCGGCGCCGAGCAGGTTCCGGGCCGTGCCGTCCGCCAGGCGCAGGGCCCCGGCGATCCGCGCCTTGACGCGCCTGCCCTCGTCCGACTCCCAGTGGGACAGCCGGACGTTGGCGCGGGAGCCGAGCCGGTGCGCGGTGCATCGCAGCTGCGCGGCCAGCGCTCGCATGCCGTCGGGATCGCCCTCGGGCTCCGCCCCGATCATCGCCCGGGCCTGACCCGGGGGCAGCGTTTCCATGTCCCGACCGTACGAACCGGCCGCCCGCCGGGGCTATGGGTAATGCTCCCCAGCAGGCGGCCGGTGCGGGCGCCGCCAAAGCTCGTCATGGCCAGACGCATCCGAGTTGCTCGGAGTCCTCGGCTCCCCAGGACGTGGGGCTGTCGGTGATGCCGTACCTCCGTTGAGCGCCCACGTCTTTCCAAACCCGGTAGATGGGCTTGGTGTCGGCGCCGCAGCTCATGAACACTGCCGCCGGGCCCTCGTTCACCCATCCGTCCCATGCTTGGAGTCGGCTGTAGAAGCGGTTCGGTTCCAGGCCTCGGCAGCGTTGTCCGCTGGTGCAACTGAACTGGTTGACCGGCCGGGCCCCGGGGATGTTGCCATCTGCGGCGGTGTAGGCGCGGCCTACGAGGAACGTCCCGCCGCCCTGTTGCATGGTCCAGACATTCGGACTGGTCTCGGTGATGTAAAAGGGCACCGCACGCCATGGCGACCAATAGATGTTGATCGGAGTATTCGGCGGGAGTTGCTGTCCGGCCGCATCCTGGCGGTTGACGACCCGGAAATTCCCGGCCAGCTCATGATTGTCGGCGCACGCGAAACCCGCGCCCTGGAGCCTGCTGCACGCCTCATCGCGGTCCAATCCCACCACCGAGGGAACAGTGGGGTTGGTGCCGTAATAGGTGAGCGTCGCCGTGTCGCCCTGCTTGGCCACCTGCCCGGCCGCGGGCGTCTGGCCGTAGACCCTGCCCGTCTGCTGTGCGTCCGGCGGCGGGTCGCCGAGTTTCGCGTCGCAGTTCATCCCGAGCCGCTGGAGCCGGTCGCACCCGTCCTCCTGGAGGCCGCCTTTGACGTCCGGGACGACGAAGGAGTTCGGATAGGTGATCGTCACCCGCCGGTCGGAGGGGACGGCGCCCTGCCCGGGATTCTGGGCCGTCACCACGCCGAGCCGACTGTTGTCGGTGACCGGCGTCGGGTCGATGCTGGCAACGCAGCGGTGGCCCGCGTTCCGGATCAGGCGGCAGGCGGACTCCTTGGTCAGGCCGACCACGTCCGGCACCGGCCGCGCCTGCTGCGCCGGAGGCGGAGACGGCTTCGGCGTGCCGCGTCCGTTCCCGCTCCCGCTCCCAGGGCCGTTGCCCTCGCCGCGGCCCGGGAGCCGGTTCCTGGACGGCACACCCGCACCCGACCCCGGCTTGGCCCGGACGGGCCTTCTGACCGGCGTTCCCACTGGGCCTCGCCCGCTTCCGGGATCCGGGGCCCGCGAGGTGGTGCCGCCCTGGCCGAGGTCGGGGAACCGCGCGTTCCCGGACCGGTCGACGGTGATCGCCCAGCGCTGGAACTGGTTGTTCGCCCAGATCCGTCCGCCGCTCACCTGCAGGTCGAACGGCTCGCCGTGACGCCAGCCCTCGGCGGGCACCGTCTGGCGCATCGCGCCGGTGGACGCGTTGAACCGCCGCAGCCCCGGTGCGGAGTAGTCCGGCACGTACACAGTATCGTCTAGGACGACCGGAGCGCCGAGCAGGGAACCGGGCTGCGCGGCGAGGTCGGCAACCTCCACGTGCCCGGTTCGGGGATCGAGCGCGGCGGCCCGGCGGGAGCGGGTGTCCACGCCCAGGACATAGCGGCCCGCCCCCCGCCAGGAGCCGAGCAGAATCCGGTCGCCGGATAGCCGCAGTTCGCCCACCGACCGCGGCCCACCCGCGTCAAGGGCAAAGGCGCGGCCCGCCCGGGTGACCGCGACCGCGTGGCCGTCGGCCACAGTGATGCCGATGACCGGCGCGTCGAGCCGGACCGTGCGGACGACCCGCCCGCCCGTCACTTCCAAGATCCGGCCGTCGGGCACCAAGAGCCACATCGAGTTCCCCGCCGGGACCGCCGCCCTGATTCCCGGCGGGAGCTGGATCGGCGCGCCCGCCGGGCGGCCCGGGGCCGGCACCTCGCGGACCGCGCCCGTCCGCTTGTTGATGACATAGCCGCCCGAGGCGGTGCTGATCCCCTCTATCTCGGAGCCGCCGTCCGGCACGGCGCTCTTCGGCCCGGTCGGCAGCATCGTGGAAGGGTCGATCACGGTGTACGTGCCGTCCTTCTTGTTGACCGCCACTAGGCGGCCGTCGCCCAGCCGGGTGATCTGGAGCGGCTCCCCGCCCGCGGCCAGCGGGCCGGTCTGCGCGTCGATCTTCCGGCTCTCTCCGTTGACGTGCGCGACCTTGTCGTCGCGTGCCAGGTAGGCCGAGCCGTCGTCGAGCAGCGGCCGCGCCACCGAGTAGCCCGCCCCGACACCGGCGGAGACCAGCGCCGCAAGCAGGACGACCGAGAGCACCGAGCCGCCCGCCTTGCCCGCGGGCCCGGTGACCGGCCGAAGCCATCCCAGCCGCGACGACCTTTTCCGCCGCGGACGACGCGAATCCGAGTTCTGTTCGGATTTCTTCCGCCGGGCGATTCGGAGCCATCCGAAAAGAGGTCGTCCGTTAAGGCGGGATCCGGTCATTACATTCCTTCGGCTGGCGCCATCACCGCAGAGAAGCATCAGAGTAATGCCGGGGAACCTGTAGCGAAATGGGACACGCTCCCCAAAGATGGGAGCGAATACCGAATCGTGGACGGGAACGGGGCGCATGGGCGGGACCGACGTGGACCAGAGGAGCATCCACATCACGGCGGACGGGCGCCGATGGGAGGTACCGGCCGGCGACACGTTCACCTTCGGCCGGGCGGCCGACTGCGACTTCCGCCTACCGGACGGCGACTCCGCGGTGTCCCGCAGAACCGGATCGGTCGAACGCGCCGCGGGCGTCTGGATGCTGGTGAACCGGAGTTCGAGCCGGTCCCTCACCGTCGTCGACCCGTCCGGGCTGCGCAACGTGCTGGCCCCGGGCAAGAGGATCCCGGTGGACGGCCGGATGCGCGTGATCGTGGAAGGCGCCGCGAAATACGAACTCGTCCTGACCGGCCCGGAACCGGAGCACGCCGTCACCACGGGCGACGAGACAGGAGCGCCGACCTCCGCCGGCGCGGACGTGCTCATCAACGAGAACGATCGCAAGGCCCTGGTCGCATTGTTCGCCGGATACCTCCTGGAAGGCGTCCGGTACAACCCGGCTCCCCGCTCGTACGCCGCCGCGGCCTCCCGCCTGGGCTGGCCGCGAACCACACTGGTCAAACGCGTCGAGTACATCCGAACCCGCCTGACCAACGCCGGAGTACCGAACCTGCAGGGCTTCAACGCGCTGAGCATGCTCGCCGAATACGCCCTGACCACCAGGTTGATCACGCCCGACGACTTGCGACTGATCGGCCTCACCTCATCGGGCGGGACGACCGCCCCGTAGCACCGAGACTGGGGAGCTCTTCCGATTCCGCCGCGCCGGCGCGGCTCCTACCTTCGGTGACAACGCGGGCCTGTGGCCCGTCTCGATCCGGAGGAGGCGACATGACCATCCAGGCAGACCTGCTCGAACTGGAGACCCTCTCGCGCAGGCTCGGCACCTGCAGCAACGAGGTTGACGACCTCAAGCACGCGCTCACCACACTCATCTCCACCACCACCTGGACCGGCGGGGCCGCCGACCGCTTCCGGCAGGCGTGGGAGGCACAGTTCCGTCCCGCCCTGGACGCGCTGGCACGCGAGCTGACCGTCGCCTCCCAGGAGGTCAGCCGCAGGAAGATCGCGATCGACCACGCGGCCAACTGAGCGGCAGCGCGGACGGGGCCCGGGATGACCATGAACCTCGATCTGCTGGTCCATGCGGGGAACGACGACCCGGTTGCTGTGACCGTTCACGCTGACCAGAATGCGAGCGTCGGGGATCTGCGGGAGTGCCTCGTCCGGGTGATCGGTGCGGATGCCGCCGCGCCCGCCGAGCCCGGGGAGGAGCGCCTGGCCGACGGTCTTCCCCTGACGACCGCCGGGCTGGTGACCGGGGCGGCCGTCGCGGTGGGCACGCGTCCCGGAGACTTCGCGATCAAGGCGGCGGAGCGGGTCAGCGGCGCACTGGAGGCCGTCGTGGTGGGCGGCCTGCACGCGGGCGCCGGGTGCCCACTCCCGGCGGGGGCCGTGCTTGACGTCGGCCGGTCGCCCGGCCGCGGGCTGCGGATCCCCGATCCGGAGGTCAGCCGTCGGCACGCCCGGATCGAGGCCGCCGCGGACGGCTGCACGGCCGCGCTGCGGGACGAGGGCTCCGCCAACGGGACGCGGCGCGGCGCCTGGCGACTCGAAGGCGACGCGGTGCTCGGCGGGGATGGCGAGCCCGTGGGGATGGGCGAGTCGATGCTCGCCGTGCGCCCGCCCGTCGGCGGCGACGCCGAGCTGACCGCCAGCGCGGCCGCAGGCGTCAGACTCGTCAACCGCCCGCCGCGGATCGCCGTCCCCGACCGGCTCCCCGAGCTGCTGGTGCCGGTCGCGCCCGCCGAGCCGCGCGGGCTGCGCTTCCCCTGGGCGGCGACGTTGCTCCCTGCGCTGCTGTGCGGGGCGCTCTACTTCGTGCTGCCGCGCGGCTTCGCGGGCTATCTGCTGATCATGCTGGTGCTGTCGCCCTTGATGGCCATCGCCAACCTGGTGTCCGACCGGCGTTCGGGTCGGCGCGACCACCGCGCCGAGCGGGTCGCATACGTGCGGGCCCGGGCGGCCTACGAGAAGGCGCGGGACGAGGCCGTCGCCGCCGAGGAGGCCACCGCACGCGCCGCCCACCCCGATCCGGCGGCGGTCGCCGCCCGCGCCGGTGTGCCGCCGGGTGCCGGCGCGCCCGCGGCGCAGCCGTCCTCGGCGCTCTGGGAGCGGCGGCCGGGCGACGCGGACTTTCTGCGGCTGCGGGTCGGGCTGGCCGACCGGCCCGCCCGATTCCCGCAGCGCGTCGACCCGTCCGCCGGGGCCCGCGCCGCGGACGCCGCGACACCGGAGCAGCCGATCGTCCGGGACGTCCCGGTCACGGTCGACTTGGCCGCTGCGGGAGTCCTCGGAGTCGCCGCGCCGCGCCCGGCCGCGGCGGCGATCGCGCGGGCGCTGCTGGCGCAGGTGGCTGTCCTGCACTCCCCGGCCGAGCTGGGCCTTGTCGTGATCACCGGCCGGGACGCCGCTGCGGGCTGGGACTGGGCCACCTGGCTCCCGCACACCCTGCCCGGGTCTGGGGCCTTCTCCTGCACCCGCATGATCGCGACGGACGCGGCGCAGGCGGAGGCGCGGCTCGCCGAGCTGCGACGGCTGGTGGACGAGCGCGCCGCCGAACGCCGCGGCGCGCTGCGGCAGGGGCCGCCCACCGGTCGGTCGCTGCTGGTCGTCCTGGACGGCGTGCACGCCCTGCGCGACCTCGCCGGCCTCGGCGACCTGCTGGTGGACGGCCCCGCGTCCGGTGTTTACGCGCTGTGCTTGGACGCGGAGGAGACCGCGCTCGCCGACGAGTGCAGCGCGACGCTGGTGGCGTCCAACGGCTCGGGCACCCGCGCCACCCTGCGCTGCCGTGGCGTCCCGCCGGTGGAGGACATCCTCGTGGACGGGCTCGTCGACACCACGGCGGCGGCCGTCGGCCACGCGCTGGCCCCCCTCCGGCCGCTCGGGGAACGCGGCGGCGACTCCGCCCTCCCGGACACGGCGCGCCTGCTCGACCTCGCGGACCTGGACTCGTGCACACCCGAGGCGATCCGCGCGCGGTGGGCGCGGAGCCGCGCTGGCCGTTCCACCACCGCTCTGCTCGGTATCGGGGCGGACGGCCCGGTGAGCGTCGACCTCACCCGGGACGGGCCACACGCCCTGGTCGCGGGCACGTCCGGATCGGGCAAGTCCGAGCTTCTGCAGACCCTCGTGGCCTCCCTCGCCATCGCGAACACCCCGGACGCGCTGACGTTCGTCCTCGTCGACTACAAGGGCGGCAGCGCGTTCGCCGCCTCCGCGGACCTGCCGCACTGCGTCGGCCTGGTCACCGACCTGGATGGCCATCAGGTCGGACGCGCCCTAGAGTCGCTGTCGGCGGAGCTGCGGCGCAGGGAGGAGCTGTTCGCCGCCGCCGACGCCAAGGACATCGAGGACTACTGGACGCGCACCGGCGCCCGCCTCCCACGGCTGGTCATCGTGGTCGACGAGTTCGCGTCGATGATCGAGGAACTGCCCGAATTCGTCCCCGGCATCGTCGGCATCGGCATGCGGGGACGGAGCCTCGGCGTGCACGTCGTGCTGGCGACGCAGCGTCCGGGCGGCGCGGTGAGCGCCGACCTGCGCGCCAACCTCAACCTGCGCATCTGCCTGCGGGTGACGTCGCCGTCGGAGTCGGTCGATGTGATCGAGACGGCCGATGCGGCGCGCGTCCCGGTGCGCTTGCCAGGCCGCGCCTACCTGCTCGCGGGCGGCGGCGAGCTCCGGCAATTCCAAACGGCACGCGCCGGGTGGCCGGTCCCGTCCGACCCGGCGGCGCAGGACGCCGCGCCCGCGGTCCAGGCCACGATCCGCCGGATCGAATCCCTCGGCCGTGCCCCGGCCGGATCCCGAACGTCCGCTCAGGTGGAGTCGTCGGAACGCACCGATCTCACCGAGCTGGTGACGGCGATCTGCAAGGCCGCCGACGATGCCGGTCTGGCGACGCCGCCCCGCCCGTGGCTGCCGCCTCTTCCCGACCGCGTCGCCCTCGCGGACCTCGGCTCGTGCGGCGCTGAGGGGCTGGCGGCGGCCGTGCTCGGCCTGGTGGACCGGCCCGCCGCGCAGTCCCAGGAACCGTTCGTGCTCGACCTCGCGCGCACCGGGCCCGTGGCGATCGCCGGGATGTCCCGGTCGGGACGCTCGACCGCCCTGCGCGCCATCGCGGCCGGGCTCGCCGCCAGCGCGTCTCCCGCCGACCTGCACCTGTACGCCGCCGACTTCGGCGACCAGGCGCTTGCCCCGCTGGCGGCTATGCCGCACTGCGGCGCGGTCGTGGACGGCGCCGACGCCGCCCGGTTCGACCGCCTCCTCACCACCCTGCGCGAGGAGATCGGCCGGCGGCAGCGCCGGACCGCGCACCGCCCGCATGTCGTCGTGCTGATCGACCGCCTGGAGGTCTTCCTGTCCCGCTACGTCGACGTCGACGGCGGCCGGCTGGTGGACCGGCTGGAGGATGTTCTGCGCACCGGGCCGGGCGCGGGCGTGACGGTCGTCCTCACAACCGACCGCACCGGGTTCCAACCGCGGATCGCTTCCGCGGTGGCCGGGCGGCTCGTCCTGCGGCAGGCGTCACCGGACGACGCGGCCGTCTTTGGGCTCGATCCGCGGGCCCTGCCGCGCACGATGCCGCCCGGCCGCGGACTCTGGGCGGACGGCGGCCAGGAGATCCAGGTCGCGCAGCCGGACGACGAGGCGTTCGAGCGGCTCGGCCCGGAGCTCACGACCCGCTGGGACGGGCTCGCGGAACACTTGCTGCCGCGCCGGGTGGACGCCCTCCCCGAGCACATCACCCTCGCGGAAGCCGAGGCACTGCGCCGGACTCCACGCCCGCAGGGCCCGGCGGCTTGTGCGCCCGCGGTCGGCGGCGACCGGCTCGGCCCGGCCGACATCGACCTCACCGAGGCCGGAGGGGCCTTCCTTGTCTGCGGCCCGCAGCGTTCCGGGCGCTCCACCGCGCTGGCGTCGATTGCGCTCACCCTCGCCGGCAGGTCCGACCGGACGCTGCCCGTGGTCCTGGTGGCCCCGCGCCCGTCCCCGCTCCGCGAGCTCGGCGGCGAGCCGGGCGTGGACGATGTGCTCCACGGGAACCCGGCCGACATCGCGATGGCGGTCGCGGACGCGGCGGCGGCCGGTCCCGTCGCGCTCGTGGTGGACGACGGCGAGCTGCTCATCGACCCTGCCCTGGCCCACACCCTGGAGTCGGTCGCCCGCGACGCCCGCGACACCGGCTCGATCCTGGTCGCCGCCGCCACCACAGAGGACGTGCAGATGAGCTTCGGCCGGGGCTGGCTGGCGGCGGTGCGGCGGCCGCGCTCAGGGCTGCTGCTGAACCCGGTCTCCACCGAAGGCGAGGTCTTCGGCCTGACGCTCTCGCGCTACCTGAACCGGGGCTGGCCGCCGGGGCGGGCGTTGCTGGTCCGGCGCGGCGACGCCGTCCAAGTGCAGGTCGCGCAGCCCGGCACGGGGAGAGGTCCGGAAGAAGCATGAATCAAACACCTGGCGTGACTGACTTCGATACTTTTGTACCTACTTCCTTCCCGTCGCCGACCTTTACCGACAGCGTCGGCAGTGACGAGGTGGCGACCCGCGTGACGAACCATCCCCCTATTGCGGGCGTGCGGCTGCTGGATCCGCTCCCGTCCGGCGAACCGCTTGTCACCGTGCCAGCCCTGCAAGCCGACCGACCAGTGCGCGCCGTCCTAGTCACTGCGGCGCTCGACCCGGTGCAGGAGCGGCGCGTCCGAAAGGAAAGCGCGAACCTGGAGGCGTTGCTCGCCCGCGTCGACCCGGACGCCGTCCTGCAAGTCCTGGACCACGGGCTCGACACCCAGGGCCGGCGGTTCCTGATCGTCGACATGCCCGGCTCGGAGGCGGCCGCGCCCCTCTCGCCGGACGATGTCGCCGCCGCGGCGCGCGCGATGGCGACCGGCCTGGACGCCCTCGCCGCGCACGGCTTCGTCGGCTCCCCGCCAGGGCTGTGCACGACACCGTCCGGGGCGTTCGTGCTGATGGCACCGCTGCCGCCCGTCTTGGACGAGCTGGTCGCGGCGACCGGCCCGGGCACCGGCCACGAGCCGCCCGAGGTCTTATGCGGCAGCGACTGGACGCGGGCGAGCCAGGTGTACACCTGCGCCTCCATGCTGTGGACGCTTCTCACGGGCCGCTCCCCTCACGCGGACCACGGGACGGAGGACCGTCAGCGGCTCGCCCGGCTGAACGGAAGCGAACCCGTCGCCCCAGGCGACGCCCCGGACCTCCTGATCGACGTGCTGCGCACCGCCCTCCTCAAGGACCCGGCCGAGCGTCCCGCCGAACCCGCCGCGCTCGCCGCGGCGCTGGAGGCCGCCTGGTCGCCGCGCTCCCGGCCGACCATGCCGCCGAGGCCCAGCCCGCCCGGCACTGCGGGCGCGTTCCGGCGGGAGTACGAGCTGCTCAGGAAACTCGGCAGCGGCGGCACCGCGCACGTGTGGGCGGCACGGCGCCGCTCGGACGGCATGGACGTCGCCGTCAAGCTCCTCGACCAGAACCACAGCCGCGATCCTGAGGTCGTCGAGCGGTTCACCCGCGAGTACACGCTCCTCATGGAAGTGCGACACCCGCACCTGATCCGCGTCCACCAGCTCGTCCTCGATCCGGAGGAAACCGGGCTCGTGATGGACCTGCTAGGGGATAACCTCCACACGGTCGCGTCCCGCGGCAGGCCCGCCACGACCGACGCGGCTGGATGGCTGGCGCAGGTCGCCGCCGCGCTCGCCGCGTTGCACCAGGCCGGGATCATGCACCGGGACGTCAAGCCGCACAACGTCCTGATCGGTGAGCGGGACGGCCGGAGCGTCGCCGTGCTCGCCGACTTCGGCGCCGCCCGCAGGACCGAGGGCGCCACCGACACCCGACTAATCGGCACCGTGGCCTATCTTGCGCCGGAGCTCGCCGCTGGGCGCACCCCCACCACGGCGGTGGACGTCTACGGGCTGGGCGTCATCGCCTACGAGCTGTTCGCCGGCCGCCCGCCGTACCGGAAGGAGGACACCACGGCAATGATGCTGGCCCACATGAACGGCGGTGCTCCTCGGCCGGACGGGATCAGCGACGACGCCTGGGCGGTGATCTCCGCGTGCATGACCAAGGACCGGGAGGCGCGCCCCACGGCCGCCGAGGCGGCCCTGCGCTGGGAGGCGCTGGCCGGACGTCCCGTCCTCGACGGCGTGGACGTTCCCCGGCCGCCCGGCGGCGGGCGATCCTCGGCGCAGGCGCTGGCCCCCGAAGATCCCGGATGGGTCCCGGCCGTGCTTGGGAAGGACGACGAGCCGGGCTCCGGCACGATCATCTCGGCGCGGCCCGTGCCCGCCCGTCCGAAGGAGTCGGCGCCGCCCAGGGCGCGCCGGAAGATGACGCTCGCCGCCGTGAGCATCGTCGCGCTCGGCGTGATCGGAGGTGTCGGCGCGGCGATGCTGACGGCGGACTCCGACCACCCGTCCCAGAAGAGCGCCGCCGCGAAGCCGAGCACTCCGCCGCCCCAGCTGACCGTCCAGCCCGTTCCCGCCTCGATCGCGACGACTGGGCCCGGCTCGATCCAGATCGGCTGGACGGCCGACCGGGCGTCCCTGCCCGGCCTAAGCGGCTACGCGGTGTGGGACGTGACCGCCAACCGCCCGATCTCCGCGACCCTGCCCGCCGCCAGCTCCTCCTTCAGGATCTCCGGTCTGCCCGCCGGGGAGCGGGCGTGCTTCCTCGTGGTCGCGTACGTGACCGCCGCCCCACAGGGCCCCCTCGCCCAGTCGACCTGCGTCACCCCGACCAACTGATGAGGACTTCCATGCAGCCGCCCACTCCCGCGTCCGGCTCGCCCAACGGCTTGGGCGAGGTGTCCGAGCTGGCCCAGGCCGTCACCGCCAACGTCGAGCCGGTGCTGCGCGGCAAGTGCATGGTGATCCGGCTAGCGCTGACCTGCCTGATCGCAGGCGGCCACCTGCTGATCGAGGATGTGCCCGGCACTGGCAAGACCTCGCTCGCCAAGGCGCTCGCCGCCAGCTTCGGCGGCACCGCCAACCGGATCCAGTTCACCCCCGACCTGCTGCCGACCGACATCACCGGCGTCTCGGTGTGGGACCGGCGCGGCGAGGAGTTCACGTTTCGCCGCGGGCCCGTGTTCGCCAACGTCGTGGTCGCCGACGAGATCAACCGCGCGTCGCCGAAGACGCAGTCCGCGCTCCTGGAGGTGATGGAGGAGGCGCAGGTGACGGTGGACGGCGAGGCACACCGCGTCCCGTCCCCGTTCCTGGTGGTGGCGACCCAGAACCCGATCGACCTGGAGGGGACGTACAGGCTGCCGGAGGCCCAGCTCGACCGGTTCCTCATGCGCATCGAGATCGGCCACCCGGCCCTGGAGGCCGAGCAGGAGATCCTCACAGGGCGCGCCGCCCGCTCCGCCGCCCCGAAGGTGTCACCCGTCACGACCGCCGAGCACCTCGCCCATGTCCAGCAGAGCTTGGCGAGGGTGCACGTGTCCGCGGAGGTGGCCCGCTATGTCGCACTCATCGCCCAGGCCACCCGCGAGCACCGCGACCTGCGCCTCGGCGTCAGCACCCGAGGGTGCCTGGCCCTGGTCCGGGCGGCGCAGGCTCACGCGGCGTGCGCGGGGCGGCACTTCGCCGTCCCGGACGACGTCAAGGCGACCGCGCCCGCCGTCCTCACCCACCGGCTGGTGCTCGCGCCGCAGGCGGAGGCGTCCGAGAGCACGGCGGCGCGGGTGCTGGCGGGAATCCTCGACCGCGTCCCGGTGCCGGCGCTGAGCACCGCGCGGGCATGAAGCGGGCGCCCATCACCGGCGCGGGCACCGCCCTGGCGGTGCTCGCCGCCGCGTGCTACGCGGCTGGGGCGGCGCTCGGCTACCCGGTGCTGATCGCCTTCGCGGTCGGCGCGGCCGCGTTGCTGGCGGCCGGCGGCTGCGCGGTCGCGATCAGGCCGTCCGTACAGCTCACCCGGGAGATCTCCGGGACGCGCGTCACGGTGGGCGAACAGGTGGCCGCACGGATCCTGGTGCGTAACACCGCCCGCCGGCCGAGCGTGCCGTTCACCGCGGTGGAACGGATTGGGGACGAGACCGTCCCGCTGGAGATCAGGGCCCTGCCGCCAGGCGGGCAGCGGCCGGTGAGCTACCCGGTGACGGGACGCAGGAGAGGCCGCGTCCCGCTGGGCCCGCTCACCATGGAGCGCCGGGACACGCTCGGGCTGTTCCGCTGGGCCCGTCCGCAGACCGGCGAGGACGTGCTCTGGGTCCATCCGCGCGTGCATCCGATGCGGGCGCTCCCGGTCGGGATCGTCCTCGACTACGAGGGCCGAATCGACGAGAACGCCCGGATCGGCACCGTCACCTTCTCCTCGCTCCGCGAGTACGTGCCGGGCGACGACCCGCGGCGGATCCACTGGCGGTCCACGGCCCGTACCGGAAAGCTGATCGTCCGGGAGCACGTGGACACCACCGAGCCCACCACCACCGTCGTCCTCGACACCCGCGCCGACGCCTACGACGACGCCTCCTTCGAGCACGCCGTGGAGGTCGCCGCGTCGGCGGTGCGGGCCGTGGAGCTGGTCGGACGCCCGGTCGGGCTGCACATCCTCGGCGAGCGTCCCGCCGCTGCTCGCGCGGCCGGAGCCGAGTCGGCGCTCGACCGCCTGGCGCTCACCGCACCCGACGCGGCCGCCGGACTGGCCGGGCTCCTGGCGCTCGTGGACCACGCCCCGGGCGGCGGCGCGCTCGTCGTCGTCACCGGACGGGCGGCGCCCGCAACCCTGACCAGACTCGCCGACCAGCGCCGCCGGTTCCGCCCGGTCATGCTCGTCTCCCTCCTCGGCGGCCGGACGGACGGCGACACGGGCCAGGTACCGCAGCGCCGCCTGGGTGTGATCGTGCTGCCCGTCCGCACCGCCGATGAGGCGGCCGCGGGATGGAACCAGGTGGTCGGAGGAGGCTCGCGGTGAAGGCGCTGCGCGTTCTGACGGCGGCGGCGCTGGGCTGGCTGGCCGGGCTCGCGTTCGGGCCGGTGTTCGGCGGGTTCCCCGCGCCCGCGGCGTTCATGGTGGCGATCTCGGCGACGACGGCCGCCGCGACGCTGGTCGCGCTGCTGTCGCTGACGGCGGCGTGGCGGGCGCCGATGCTACTGTCGCTGTCCGGCGCGATCGCCGTGCCCGCGGTCGCCGCCGCCGTGACCGGCACGGGCGCGGACATCGTGCGCGGACCGGCGCAGCTGCTCACGGGCGCGCTGCCCGCCGAGCCTTCGGGACCGCCGCTCGCCGCCGCGGCGGCCGTCACGGGCTGGGCGGTCCTGCTCGGCGGGCTGCTCGCCAGGTCCGGCCGCAACAGCGTCGCGCCCGGGCTGCCGCCGCTGGCCTGCCTCCTCGCCGCCCTCGCGCTCGGCGCGTCTATCGCGTCGCCGCCCGGCTGGTACGCGCCGCTCTGCGTCGCGGCCGTGATCGTGCTGCTGGGCGCCGCCGCCCGGCCCGCCGTTTCGCTCCGCCGCCTGGCGGGCGTGGCCACGATGGCCGCCGTGGCGATCCCGGCTACCGTCTTCATCGGCCCGGCGGCGCCGGGGACGCACCTGCGCTCCCCCGCTGACGCCCGCACGCTCGTGGCGCCGCCCGTCCAGCCGCGGAACGGCGTCAGCCCGCTGCAGCAGTACCTCGCGCTGCGGAACGGTGATATCCCGCTGAAGGTGGCCGTCGAGTCATCCCGGCCGCGGGAGCGCCTCCGGCTGGTCACCCTCACCCGTTTCGACGGGACGTTCTGGACCGTGGCCGCCGAGTACCGGCGCGCCGGCACCCACCTGCCGCCGCCCCCCGCGCAGGGCGACCCGGTGCGGGTGACCCAGAAGATCACGATCGAAGCGGGCCAGGAGTACCTCGGCTGGTTGCCGACGGCGGGCCGCCCGACCCGGACCTCGGCGAACGGCATGGCGGTTGACGAGGGCACCGGAGACCTGGCGGTCCCGAAGGGCACGGCGCCGCCCGCGTCGTACTCCGCGTCCAGCGTGGTGAACGCGGCCGGTCTCGCGCGGCTGCGCGCCACCGAGCCGGTCGCCGCCCCGGCCCAACCGGCCTCAGCGCCGCCGCCGCTGATCCGGAACTTCGTGAAGCGGGTCGCGGCCAGCGAGTCCTCCGCGTCCCGCCGGCTCATAGCCCTGTACGTGGCGTTCACCAGGAACGGCGGGTTCGCCTACGACATCGGGAAGGACGCGGCCGGTGGGCACGGTTACGTGCAGATCCAGCGCCTGCTGAAGACGAAGCGCGGGACGAGCGAGCAGTACGCCAGCGCGTTCGCCGTCATGGCCGCCTATCTCGGCATGGACGCCCGGGTCGTCATGGGCTTCGCACCCAGGGCCCGCAGCGGCTCGTCCTCCGTTGTGCAGGGCCGGGACGTCGACGCTTGGGCCGAGATCCGTTTCGCCGGCCTCGGCTGGGTCCCGATCGATCCCAGCCCGCGCGACAACCAAGTCGAGGGCCGCACGCACACGCGCGCCATGGAACGCCCGGCCGACGACCCATTCACCGCACTGGCCGACGCGCCGGACGATCCCCGCCAGAATGCGGCTCCGAAGACGCAGGAGCGTCCGCCCGTCCATAAGGACGGCAATTACCTGGCGCTGACCCTCATCGTCATCGTCGCCATTGCCTTGGCCTCCATGCTCTCCATCCCGGCCGCCAAGACGATCAGAAGGTTTCGCAGGCGCCACGACCGGTCGGCGCGGCGCGCCGCGCTCGGCGCCTGGTGGGAGACCCGGGACCGGCTCCGCGAGGCCGGGTACACCGTCACAGGCTCCGCCACCTGCGGCGAGGTCGTCCTGCTAGCCTCGCACGTCCCGGGCGTCCGCGCCTTGGCCGCCCTCGTCGACACCGCCGCGTACGCGCCGGAACAGCCGTCACCCGACTTGTCCGCCGACGCCTGGCGAACCGCCCGCGAGATTCGCGGACACCTGCACTCTGCCATGCCCGTCCACCACCGCCTCCGCGCCGCTTTCGACCCTCGTCCGCTACGCCGCCTGTAGCCGTGGACGCTGTCCAATGGCCAACCCAGGCCACCCACCCGGAACGGCTGGGCCTCCCTTCGAGTTGTGCGTGGGACGGGGGCGACGGGCTACGTGGCCTCGCGGGGGCAGGCAAGAGGCGGTCGAGCAGGCAGGCGACGGTGACAACGCGATTACCGGGGCGCCTGGTGCGGTCGGGTTCCGCAGAGACGGCGACGACGAGGCTGCAACTATTCGCCATGACGCTGGCGATCTCCAACGCGGTGGCGTCGGCGTCGACGACGGGCAGCGGCTTGCGCTCCTGCGTCAGCATGGTATTTGAGCCGCACTGGGTTCCGTGCAGGACCTCAAGGCAGCGTTCCAGCTTTGCTGAGGCATCACAGAGGTCCGGCTTCAGCCTGTTTGGTTTCTGGTGGGGATGGCGGCGGCGGTTTGTCGCGCACACGATGAGCGCATGGGAAGAGTAAGGAGTGTCGGTGGTGTGTACCGGCGGTGCGGTTGTGAGGACCCGCAGACCGGCCGAGCGGTGGGGCGCACCTGTCCGCGGCTGGCGGCGGAACGCAGCCACGGGAGTTGGTATCTGCGGCTGGAACTCGGCGCCGAGGAAACGGTCGGGGGCTGGATCGTTGTGGCCCGGGCGCCGGTCGGATAGGTGAGGGCCGTGAGGGCTGGCGAGGTGTGTTCTGGGCCTGCTGTTTGTGGCCTCAGGTCGGCCCCAGGCGGGCCTCAGTCATGATTCCCGGCACACCCCGCGGAGGGTGTTTGCCCTGGTCAGGGGTAGTGGGTTGCGTGGGACTCGAACCCACAACCTACGGATTAAGCCCGGTGACACCGGTTCCGTTCGACGGACCAACTGTGGTACTTCCGGTAGGGGCACATCCTGGCCTTCGTGGGCCCACGCACAGCGGGTTCAGCGGTGGCAGCGATCCCGTAGCTCGGCGATGATTGCCTTCTCGTGCTTGTTGAGATCCCCGTCGATGGTAGCGACTCGTTCGGCGGCGTAGACAATGTCGCTGAGGTTCCCGGGCTCGGCGTCTACGCGGTGCCATACCTCGTCCGGGTCGATGTCGACGACGTTGGCGAGTTGCCCGTCGTTGATCTGATGCCGTTCCCTGGCAAGTCGCGTCAGCCGCTGGAACAGCAGGCGCTCGGCGTCAGTGATCTTACCGTCCGCGTTGATGACGAGCCACGTGACCCACAGCATCAGCTGCAGGTGCCGGGTACGACGGATCAAAGTGTCAGCGAGTTCGATAACCCGTGCTTCCTCACGGAATACGGATCGGGCGTGGCGTCCCGCGAATACGGTCGTGTAGCGGTTCACCAAGATGGTGAGGGGGATCCCGATGCCAGGGATAGCGAACTTGATGATGTTGCGTTGCAGGAGGTGTTTCCCGACGAACGGAAGGCTTTTCGCGGCGGCAAGAACCGGACCGGAGTAATATTTCTTAAGGACTTGCCGGACCAGGCCGGGTACGAACTTCGTCACACCGCTGCGCATGGCCTCTCCGGCCCTTACGCCGAATGCCACCCGGATGAGCTTAAACATGTCTTCGGGGTCGTTGACGTCCAGGGGGATCCGGTAGATCACGGCTATGTCGTGGGCCAAGCGCATCTGCAGCTGGGAGATGTACGTCAGGTCGACCATGAACGTGACGAACCCGGCTGGGACAGTGGCGGGACTGGCGCCGCCCAACGACCCGATGGTCGCGGCGATCGTCCCGGTGTAGAGGCTGGAGGTAATCCCGCCTTCGATCCCAGCGTACTTTGCCGCTAGCTTGATCTGCTGCTCGACGATACCGTCCGCGGGCATGCCCTTGTACTTCTGCTGGAAGTACTCCCAGGTGGCATTCTCGGTGTACGACCGCAGCGCCTGGGCGCAGAGTTTCGTGAACCAGCCGCCCGACTTGATATCGTCCGTGCTCAGCCCTTTGACGAACTCTCGCAGTTTGGCGCGCTCCTGTTCGACGGCCTCGCGGTCGGCATCGCCGTCGTCGGAGTTAAGGGGGCCGGGCAGAGCTTCGGTCACGGGGCATCCTCCTGGTTGGCTCAGCGACCGCCAAGGTTGCCAGATATGGGAGATCGACGGGCGGATCGACCGGGTAACCGATGAGCGCTTTCGTACCTTGTCCCTTGACTGCGATGCCGCCGACCAGTACAGCAGGGCCGATCATCACGAAGTTGAGTGCCGTGGCGTCGAGCGTCGTGCACCCACCGTCCGACGCGAGTGAGTCCGCCCCGGGAAGGCAGGGTGGCACTCTCGGCGAGCCCCGGCAAGCCCGGGGAACGCCCACTTGGGTGGAGCAGTGGGAGCGGGCGGGGGAGCGGCCAGCGGTGGCGGTGTGGACGGCCGCGCACACCACCACGTTCCTATACGCCATCTGCGGTTATCGGTTGTACGCCGCCTACTATCTGATCGCGCTGCGGAGGCTGCGGTGCGGTGAGGGGTTGCTGGGCTTCGCTGGGTGGACGTGGACCTAGCGCACTACTGCGACCATCTGCCTGCAACTGCGGCGGCGGAACAGCCAGATGACGCTGCGTCCACAAGCCCACCGAGACCTCTGGCAGCACTGGTCCGCCTTGTCGTATCTTCCTTTCCAATTCAGTTATCACTGGCTGGAAGTGATGGATGGATCACCGCCTGGTCCAGACCGCCGTGCTCGGAAGGCCGGACTCTCTCGAGCCCGTGATCATGCCTATGGCCTACGAGGTCGCTATGGGTCTGCGACTTACGTACGGCGGAAGGACGTTCTGGTGTGGGACATGGCTCGGCGGCTGTGGCAACCGACTCATGACCAAGATCGGGAAGCGGAAGGTCCCACACTTCGCCCACTATCCGGAGATGGTCGGAGAGTGTCGGCGACGCAACCTGGACGAGACCAGCGCCGACCACCTCTTCATCCACCGGGACCTGAAGACCTGGCTGGGCGACCAGGGAATCGACATCCGGCGTCCCCGATTGCTTGGTGACATTAAAAGGTCCAACGGTGGGACGGGCTCGTCACGCAGTGGCGGGTCGCCTGGGGCGAGCCGGGGAGCTGGCCGGTGTGGGCGCTGGTCATAGCACGGGGCCTTTTACCTTGACGGACGTAGGCATGTCGACTAGATCCAGCGTGTGCCCCACCGGGTATTGCGCGTTCAGCAGCCGGACTTCCAGATCGGGCAGTTCACTGCCGCGTCCCTCGATTGCCATGGACGAGATGTGGCCGGGGCCACGGGAGGCCAAAGCTCTTGGCGGTCCGATGCGGTACCGGGCACATCGTGGAACGGACCGCCGTGGGCGCAGCCAGTCCTCGATCGCCCGCTGCTCGGATCGTCTGGGTACCTGTGCCGGAGTGGCTCCGACCTGCCGTTCCCCGCGAAGCGTACCCACATACCCGACGTTGCGCACTGAAGCGGTCGTATCGGTCCGGAGTTGAAGGAATCGGTTGTCTCGTTGCGTGAAGGATCAGGCGACCAAAGTGGGATTCGGTCCTCGGAGTCGACCCTCGCCATCTCGGAGCGCGGCCCGCGCTGGCGATGTGCGCCCTGTCTCGACACAATCATGACAGCGCGTAGTAATGTCCTGGTCGGCGCCTCGATCTCCGTTCCGCCCAGTGGCGGTGAAGGTGTCGGTAGGCGGAGTGAGGAGAACGCCTGATCGCTGCCGCAGCGGTCGAGGGAGCGTGACATTTGGGATTATGGCCACGCCTATAGGTACGCCCCATGCCTGCATCGCCCGCGTGGCCTAGTGGGCGGATTTCCGCGAAACTTCCCGCGACCGCCAATTTGGCTGCGTTATGCTCCCGCTAAGGCTGCGGTCTCCAAACTCGGGGGGCACCGAGCGAGTACGTTGATCAAAAAGATGGTCGGCAAGACCTGCTCCAGCGTCATTCTTCCAGGTCGTGGCGGTGCGTGCGGTCACGCCGTGTCGGCAATTGGGGAGAACGTGCACGTCCGCCCGCTTTGTCGACTCCGGTATGGCGCGGATCTCGGGCTGACCCTGGTTGCTTGCCCACACCGGGAGGGGTCCCGTGCCGAACGGTCACACTGTATGTCTGCCGTTTCCATGGGGCCACTGCCAGCTTATCGACGGTCGCTGCCGTAGAACGCTCGCGTAAGCAGATCCGCGAGGAGAGTGAAGAAAACAATATGGAAAGGGGGCATTCATGCGGGACGCTGTTCCCACAGGTCGCGAGGCGCGGGGGCATGTCACGTCGCTCTTCGCTCTTCCGCTCGTGATCCCTCGCTCAACCCTTTACGCACAGCTCGGCGTCGCGCCGGAGGCGACGCGCGGGGAGATCCGCGCGGCGACGAACAGGCTAGTCGCCCGTCTGAAAGCGGACGGCGCTGACGAAAAGACGATCTCCGAGACGCCCGGTCTCAACCTGGAGAAGGGCGAGGCGAGGGCCGCCTACGATGCGCAACATCCGCCGCTGCCGTTGATGCGCCTGGAGCCGGCCTGGGCCCCGGTCTTCGACGACCGGGCGGCGTGCCTGGCCGCCCTGCGCCGGGAGCTCGAAGCCTTTCTTCTCGATGCCGGAGAGGCGGTCTATTTCCCGGACGACACCACCCGAACCGATTTCACCGCAGATTTCACACCGACCCCCCTGCTCGACGGCCCGGAGTTCGACTGATCCCGTGAAAAGCCTCGCCAAGGACGACGACAAGAGTATGGACTTCACGAACCCGAACCTGCACCGAGTGATCGGCATCGACCTGGGCACGACGTTCTCCGCCGTGGCGGCCTTCGACACCGAAGAGCTCAGCTCCAAGATCATCACAGACGACTCGTTCGACGAGCCCGCCGACACGACCCCTTCCGTGGTCGCCTTCGACCCCGCGACCCGGCTGCTCGTCGTCGGCGCCGCCGCGAAGGAGGCGATGAGCCTCCCCGGCCGCGGCCGAGAGACCATCATCGAGATCAAACGCGAGATGGGCGCGCTCTTCACGGAAGAGACGCTTGCGAAGTTCGGCGCCAAGGGCACGTCCTTTCAGAAGGATGACCCGCTGCGAGTCCGGCTGCACGGCGAGTGGCTCCGCCCGCAGGAGGTCAGCGCGCTGGTCCTCATGCAGGTGAAGGAGGTCGCCGAGCGAAGGCTCGGCGGAGAGGTCCACGACGCGGTCGTCACCGTTCCCGCTTATTTCACCGAACGCCAGAA
The DNA here is from genome assembly GCF_008121305.1 of Actinomadura decatromicini. Lineage (NCBI taxonomy): Bacteria > Bacillati > Actinomycetota > Actinomycetes > Streptosporangiales > Thermomonosporaceae > Actinomadura > Actinomadura decatromicini. The sequence continues at coordinate 63,464 of NZ_VSRQ01000010.1, forward strand.
GAAGGCCACCGAGGAGGCCGCGCTGCTGGCCGGGCTCCACCCCCGCCAGTTGATCCCGGAGCCCACGGCCGCGGCGATCGCCTACGGGGTGGACCGGGAGGAGGAGGAACCGAGGATCTATCTCGTCTTCGACCTCGGCGGCGGCACGTTCGACGTGTCGATCATCGAGACTCGGGAGAACCAGATCAACGTCCTGGCCACCGCCGGCGACCCGCGACTCGGCGGCGGCGACTTCGACGCGGCCGTCGCGGAATGGCTCAACGAGAAACTCGGCCGCACGGCTCCGAACGAGGACGAGCGGCTGCGGACGCTGGCAGCCGCGGAGAAGGCCAAGATCAGCCTATCTCGCCAGGAGTCCACCACGATCGTCCTCGGCGACGGGACGGAGCCCGTCGCCCTTGACAGGGCCCAGTTCAATTCGCTGGTCGAGCCGACGCTGAAACGGTCGCTGGAGAAGGTGGACGAGGCCCTGGAAATGGCGGGCGGCGGCAAGGACGCGCCCCCGTTGAACATCGACGCCGTTCTGCTGGTGGGCGGCTCGACCCGCATCCGCCTCGTGCGGGAAATGCTGATGGACCGGTTCGGCAAGGACGAGGACTTCGTGCGCGCCGACGGTGACCCCGACACCCTCGTCGCCCGCGGCGCCGCGATCCTCGCCCACCGCTTCGAGCCGTCGGACGGCTTCGACCTGAACAGGCGTCCGACGGCGGAGCGTCCAGCCGACGAGGACGACTTCGACATCAGGCTCATCACCGAGCACACCCTGGGAGTGGGTGTGGAGGAGCACCAGTTCAGCCCCCTCATCCCGCGCGGGGAGAAGATCCCGACCCAGCGGAAACGGACCTACACCAACCAGAAGGACTCCCAGAACGTCGAGATCCCCATCTATCAGGGGGAGTCGGACGTCGTCTTCAACAACACCCGTGTCGGCTCCATTCTCCTCGACGAGATCGAGCCCCGTCCGGCCGGTTTCCACCAGTTCGACGTCATCTTCACGCTCGACGTCAACGGCCTTCTTGAGGTGAAGGTCTATCACGTCAACGCCGACCGCGAGTACGAGGCGACCTTCCGACAGAACACCAGCATCGGAAGGATCGACATGCTCGCCGAGAGCCGCCTGCGGCTCCAGCGGCTGAGAACCACCCAGGCGGACGAGGAGGAACCGGCCGGGAACGAGGACGCGGCGGCGACCGCAGAAGCGGACGGCGTTCCCGAATTCGCCGTGCCGCCCCCGGTCGACGCGACTCCCGAGAAAGGCCCCGCATCTGGGTCGAGTCGCGCCTCCGACGACGTGCCCCTGATCGACCCCGACGCCGTCCCAGCCGAGTATCGGCGCATATTCCGCAAGGTAATCGATTGGGTCTCGGACCACGAGACGCCGGCGGAGTTGTCCGCTGCGCTCCGGGACTTCGCGGCCGGGGTGCGCTCCAACGCCGCGGCCGACGCGCTTGAGCCCCTCGCCGACCGTCTTGAGGACGCCTATGACAGCGCCCGCCGATGAACCCGTCCAGCAGATCGCCCGGGATCTCGACGCGGAGTACGTCGGCGTCGGCCGGTGCGGGACCCTGTACCGGGCCCCCGAGCGGCAGCGCTGCTACCGCCTGATTCCCCGCGCCGAGCTGAGCGCGGACCACCGTGACGAGCTGAAGCGCTGGCAGGGCCTTCCGCGACGTCCCGGCCTCGCTCCCGTGGTCGCCGCCGGCGCTGACGGCGACCAGCAGCATCTAGGCGGCCGCTGGTACCAGGTCGTCTGCTACGAGACCCGTGGGCGGCGCAGCCTCGCTGACGCGTTCGCCGATCCCGTGCCGGCCAACCGGGTGGACGCGGTCATCGTGGCGCTGCGCGCTGTGACCCGATGGTGGAGTTCGCTCGGGCCCGGCATGATGCCGATGCCCGCCGACATCGTGCTCACCGACTCCGGCACGCAGCTCCTGCCGCTGCCCTCCTGGGGCGTGCCCTCGCTCACCGAGCTCATGACCGGACCCGAGCGCGTGCTGCACCTCGCCCCGAACCTGGCGCGCGGGCAGGCCGAGGTGGGCCGGGCGGAGGACCTGTACACCCTCGCGGTCGCCGCGCTGCGCTGCTTCGGCACCATCCCCGACGCGGGTCCCGAACGGCTGCTGCACCGCGCCGCCTGCGCCGTGGCGCCCTCGGGGGAGCGTCTCGACGGCCGGCTTCCGGGCTGGATGCGGCGGGTGGGCCCGATCAGGTCCGTCCTCGACGAGCTGTGCGAGCTGACCAGCCCGGCCGCCATGGCTGAGCGGCGCGGGGACGACGACGTGGCCTGGCTCGTCGGCCGGCTCGAACGCGCCAGGGACGCCATGGACCCGGTCACGGCCGTACGGTCCCTGCGCGACGCCGACGAGCCGCAGGAGGCCCTCTCACTCGCTCGCACCATCCTGGTCGACGACCCCCACTACGACGTCCTGGTGCTCGCCGCCGCCATCGCCTACCAGGACGCGGGCTCGCCGCTCGAAGCCTTGACGCTGCTCGACCGCGCCGTCCAGACCGACCCGGAGCGGCTCGAGGCCTACGCGGAGCAGATGTCCATCATCGGCGACCTGTGGACGACCGTCCTGACGCTCCTCTCCGAAGCCATCGACGACTCCTTCGCCCGAAGGCTCGACACCACCCTCCAGACCGCGTTCCACCACTTGCCGCAGGCCGAGCGCCGTGCGCATGCGGCGACGATGGCCGGCCACCTCATCCGCCAGGGGAAGCTGCGCGAGGCCAACTCGTTCGCCCATCAATGGCTTCATGGCGAAGACGGCCTGATGTGGTGGCGGATCGACCTGATGATCGTGTATGGCACCACCTTCCTGTTGCTGGACCGCGTGAACGAAGCCGCACAGATCGCCGAGGTGATCAGGAAAGGCTTGCGCCGCGTCACCGTCAACAAATCGATGGACGCGGCCACCATCGGGCTGTACGGCCGGCTGCTCGCGCAATTCGAGGAGGAGATCCGGCGTGCCCGCGGGTCTGGGCGGGACGAGCATGAAGAGGGCGAAAATGGTCCGGAGGGGGAATCGTGACCACGGTGCTCACGGCGGCGTGCGCCTTTCTGCTGGTCCTGTGCGCGCTGGGCGGCGGGTATTTCCTGGTCGTCGTACCGCGCCGGTGGCGGGTGCCGCTGCGCGAGGCGCTCGCCCTCCTGGAGAAGGAGGGGAACGAGCGGACGGAGCTCGAAACCGCCGACCGGCTGCTCGAAGAGGCGGTGAACGCCGGTCCCCGAGGACGCGACCTGGCCGACGCGCGCTTCGCTCACGCGTTCGTCCGCGCCATGCTGGGCACTTTCACGCCCGACCAGTACTGGGTTGCCTCCGCCACCGTCGACGGGCTCGCCGCCGCGGCCGATGAGGACCCCGCCACCGCGCACCTCGCGGTGTGGCTCCAGTACAAGCTGGAGCGGCACGAACGCGCGGTCGAACTCTTCCAGCGGCACGCCGATTCGCTCACCGGAAGGCCCGCGGCCCGGCGCGCGGCCGCGGCGTCGCACCTGCAACTGGCGGGCGCGCACTGGCGACGGCGCGAGACCGATGCGGCGATACGCCATTTCGACCGGGTCCGCGAATTGGGCGAGCTCACCGCCGAGATCCCGAAGGCGGCGGACAGCCTGCACGTGCTCAACGGCATCCAGTCCCATTTCGACCAGCGGCACACGGACGCGCGCACGGCCTTCGGGACGGCGCGCGAGCGTGCCGCCGCGCTGGGGCGGGACACCACCGAGGCCGAACTCGGGCTGATCGCCTGCGACTGGACGGTGGGCGTCCCCAACGAACTCGACGCCCGCCTGGCCCAACTCTTCGATCGCGTTACCGACGTCTCCAAGGCCAGTGCGAAGGAGGCGAAGACGGCGGGGGCCGATCGAGCGGAACGGACGAAGGACCCGGCCGAGGAATACCGCAAGCAACTCCGCGGCGTGATCGCATTGCTCCGGCTGGTCGCGCTGCTGCGGGTGTGGCGGGCACGCCCGCTCTCGGGCGAGCTAGGTGCGCGGGATCGGGCGGAACTGATGGAGCGCGCCGACACACTGCGCGAAGCCGATCCCCAGCTAGGGGACGCGTCCCTGATCGAGGGCCTGATCACCTACTACTTCGCGAACGGCGAGGAGCAGCGGGAGGCGTCCCTCGCCCTCCTTGAGAGCGGAATGCGGACGGCCAAGGGCATCGTCGTGCCCGAAGTCCTCCATCTCGTGGAGAAGGAACGCGCGCTCGGCAGCCAGGGCGACGCCATGTCCCGCTTCCTGCGCCTGGTGCACGAACTCCTCGCCGATCCGACGGCCTCGGCGCCGCACCGCGCCGAACTCCGGAGGCTGCGCGATCGGTTCGCGTTGTACAGCGACGATCTCGGAGGCGATCTGGTGTTGCCGCACCGGCCCGCGTCCCCGCACGAGCTGCAGCAACGGATCAACGCGATGCGCCGCCGCATCGACCTGATCGTCTATCCCCGGCTGCGCGATCTGCCGAGCGACGCTCCCTCCCACGTCCTCATGCGAGAACGGCTGACCGAGCTGGACGATGTCGCCCTGGCGTTCACCGAGCAGGCGGAGGCGCTGCACCACAGCGAACTCGAAATCCTCAAGGCGACCGGAGAACTGCTGCTCCCTCAGGAGGAATTGGAAGATGACGACGCAGCCATCGCCGCACCGTTCACGGTCGAACCGAGCGAGCCGCTGGGCGGCGTGGAAGCGACGGATGACGCCCTGGGAGCGGCCGACGCTTGACCGCGAACGGCTGGTGCGGCGGCTGCCGCCGGTGGAGTATCACCGCTCTCCCGACGAGCAGCAGCTGTTCGATGAAGCGTCCCTGCCCAAGTCCCTCCCGCTGATGCTGCGACTCGACCAGGAAGCCGAGTACCTGATGTGCCGCGAGGTAGCCGAAGAAACCCTCGGCGCCGTACCCGACCCAGATGATCTACCCGGCTGACGTCCGCCGTCCGCCGCGGACGGCGGGGAAGGGACACCGATGACCGACGAAGACCGAGCGGCCGGGGACCGGGCCGCGGAACCCGCGCGGCCCGGCTCGCTGGCCCTGCCGTACGCGCCGCAGCAGCTTCCCGACCTCCTGTCCCTGCCGTTCCTCGGCGGCGCGGAGTTGAGCGAGCATTTCGGCCGGCTGGAGGAGATCGGGCGGCGGCGGCCGGAGCGGGAGCCGGCACTGCCCGCCCTCGTCCTGCCCGGTCAGGGCGCCCTCAGCGTCGAGGACTCCCTCGAACTCGGCGAGGAGGGCGAAGACCTGCTTGAGGACGCCCGCGCCAACATCGCCCGAGGCGAGTATCCGCTCGCGCTGGAGCAGCTCGCGGAATTCATCGAGATCTCCCCGGGACATCCCGAAGCCCGTTATCTGTCGGCGTACTGCCATTACCGGTTGGGCGGGGCGGGCCTGATGACCGCGCTCGGCGTCCTGCGCCCGATGCGGGACGAGCCGCTGGAAGACCCCGAACTGCGCACTGGTGTCCGGGATCTCCGCGCCAAGCTGCGCGTCATTCTCACCCAGCAGGAGATGGCGGCGTTCCTCGACGCCTCTCCGCGGGACCCGCGCGCCGCGGCCGACCGGCTGCGGCGCTTCATCGAACTGGCCCCCGAGGAGCCGGAACCCCAATACCTGCTCGCCGTCACGCAAGCGCAGAACGGCGAGTTCGAATCCGCGCTCCGAACCACGAAGTACGCTTTGCGGCAGGCTGAGGGGAACACCGGCCAGCTCCGCGTACTGGCCGAGGCGCTGGAGACGGTGGTGGTGCGCACGCTGGCGGGGCCGGCCGTCCGCGCGCTGCGTGACGGCGCCTATCGGCGGGCCCGCGAGAACCTGGCGAGGGTCGACCGTGAATGGCGCGAGACCGAGGTGCTCCGCGACCTCGACGCGTTTCTCTCCGACCTGTGCGAACGCGGTCATCCGCCGGCGAAGCGGCTCCCGCCGCCGCGCGGCCCGGCCGACCGGGCGGCCCGGCTCTACGCGTTGATCTCCGACGAGGACGGCCGCGAATCCGTCCAGTTGCTGATCGCCGGGCGCTTCGCGGAGGCCGAGCGTGTCCTGGCCCGGATGCTGCACGTCGTTCCGCGCTTCCCGGTGGCGAACTTCATCTATGCCATCTGCCTGTGCGTCCAGGGACGGGAACCGGAAAGGGCCATCGCGGCCGCCGAGATCGCCGCGGGCGACCCGTCGCTGCCCGACACGGGCCAGCTGCTGCGCACGGCCCGGGAAATGTCGCAGGTCCTCGCCATCAACGCGGCGGTCGAGGAGCACAACGCCGCCGTGGAGGCGGTGTCGGAGAAGCCCTCGCGCCAGGAACTCGCCGACCTCGAGCGAAGAATGCGCAAGCTGCGGCAGCGCTTGCCCGAAGTGCAGTCCATGGCGACGACCCGGCAGAGCGCCGCCCGAGTGAGACAACTGGCGAAAGCCGTGGACCAGCGGCTTAAGGATGTCGAGCAGGCCATGGAGAGCGTCGACGTCCCCGAACTCGTCCTGCGGTTCAACCGGTGGGCCGAGCAGGCCGCGAGCGTCCAGGCCCTGTACGACGGTGGGATGCCCGGGTCTCCTCGGGCGGACGGACTCCGGTCGTCGAGCCGATACGTCCACGGCGGTTTTGGCGCCGACAGAGAATCCTTGCTCGACATGGACGAGTTGAGGTCGATCAACCGGAAGGCAAGGCAGTTACTGCGCACCGCGGCCGATCCGCGCGCCCGGAAGGTGCTGCAGGATCTGCTGAACGCCACCGACCGAATCATCCGCTGAAGGGCGGGAGGATGACCGAGCCCGAGACCCACTATGGATGGGACGTCTTCATCAGCTATGCGCGCGAGGACTACCGGAAGGCCAGGGACCTCGCCGACGATCTGCAGAAGTGCGTCACCGCGAAGGGTGTCCCGCCGCGGGTCTTCCTGGACGTCGATCGGGATGGGACGCCGGTCGGAGTCGACTGGGTGCAGTACCTGGAAAAGGCGCTGCGCGGCTCCCGATATATCGTCGCCCTCTACACGCAGCGCTACTTCTCCAAGGGAGTCTGCCTTTCAGAATTGCAGGAGGCCATCCGGCTCACCGACGCCAAGAAGGCTCAGCTCATCCCCGTTCTGATGGAGGACGCGGCCCAGGAGAAGATCGCCTTCATCGCGAACAGGATCAACTGGCTTCCGGTCACCCACCCGAAATGGTTCGATCAACTGCGCGACGCGCTCGACCTGCGCCCGGCCGCGAGCGGCCGGAAGCTGCGGTTCGAGACGACGGTCGCCGACGCCGTCGTCAACCACACCCTCCCGACCGTCCGCGTGACGGTCGTCGGCGCCGACGGCGCACCGGTCCCGGAGAGCGGGGAGCCGGTCGCGCTCACCGTCGTGCCGCCCGGTCCCGGTCTCAACGGCACCCTCGTCGCCTCCACCGTGCGGGGAGCGGCGGAGTTCGCCGACCTGTCGTTCCGCGCGCCGGTCCAGTCCGTCCGGTTCGTGGCCGAGGCCCCCGGCTGCGAGCCGGCCGAGAGCCCGCCGATCCAGGTGAACCCGCCGCCGCGGCCTGGCCGGACGCGGCCCGCCGACCAGGACCGGGACCCTCCGCAGATCATGACGAGCGGCCGCCCGTTCTTCTTCTCCGACGCCCGGGCCCTGGTGGTCCTCGACGATGACCGGTTGACCGTCCACGGCTTCGAGCGGCGATCGCGCGTCAACGGCGCCGTTCAGCTGGCGGCGCCGCCCCGGCTGTGGGCGCGCGGCGCGCGGCGGCTGGCCGTCGTCGACTGGACCGGACGGGTCGTAGTGGCCACGCCCGACGGCCATGCCCGCGCCGTGGACCTGGCCCGCGCCCCCGGCCTGGCCGTCCCAGGGGCGCTGGCCTTCGATGGCAGCACCCTGCTCGTCGGCATGTGGAACGGCACCATCTGGTCGCTGGCCGAAGACGCCGAGCCCGAGGTGCTGATCGAGCACCCCGCGGGCGTCCAGCACCTCGCGGTCGACGGCCCGAGCCGCTGGGGCGGGGGCGGGCGGCTCCTGGTGGCCGACCTGGACGGCACCCTGACGGCGTACGAGGGGGGCCGTCCCAGGGCCGAGTACCCGCTGGAGCGGCTGCTGCTCGGCGTCCACCGCGGGCCCGGGCACACGATCCTCCTCGGCGAGCGGCACATCTACCGCCTCGACGACGGAGCCTCGCGACCGCTGGTGGCCGAGCTGCCCGTCCAGCCCGCCGCCGACGCCCTGATCGGCCCGGAGCTGTCGATCGCGCTCAACGACGAGGGCGTCGGCGTCAGCTTCGACACCGAACTGGGCGTGCACCTGGGCTTCCGCACCGTCCCCGGCGCCCGGCCGGTCTGCGCCACCCGCGACGGCCGGCTCGTGGTGTTCGAGTACCCCGACCGTTCGCACGTCCTCATGTGCGACGGCCGTATCGGGGTCACTTCGGCCTACCCTCTCGCCATCTCCGCGGACGGCCGCACGGTGGCCACCTCGGACGGGCAGCGCATCCTCATCCTGCCGACGGAGGAACTCCATACCGACGCCGCGGAACCGGAGCCTTCGAGGGAGGAGACGACGTGACGACCGCGGTCGGCCTCGAGACCCGGCCCGAGAAGCTGCGCGCCATCGCCGACCGGCTGTGGGACCGCTTCGAGGAGGGCCATCGGCTCCGTCCCGAGGAAACGGACGCGCTGGCGGAATCCTGCTTTCGGCTCGCCGTGTTGCCCGGAACGACGCCCGGCCGGGCCGTTTCTCTCCTGGCCCGGGCCCACCGCGTCGATCCGGTCAATCCCAAGCACCCGTACCACATCGGCCTGATCCATCTCCGGCACGGACGGCTGGACGCCGCGCTGGAATGGCTCACCGCCGCCGCCGAGTCGGCGCCCGCCAACCACCGGATCTGGGCGCACATGTCGATCGTCCACCAGGATCTGCACGACCGGCGTCGGGGCGGCGGCGAGCGGGACCCGCGCTCCAGGAAGATCGCCGCGGCCGTCCGGGCCGGACGAGACGACCACGTCTTCGAGCGCTCCGAACCGCCCGACGATCCTGCGGCGCCACCGCCCGCCCCCGGGGTGTCCGTGGCGTCCGTGCTGCGTCCCGGCCGGTGCCGCTGGTCCGGCATGCACGACATCGACGCCGGGTTCGACCTGCGCCGGCCGACCAGCAAGCGGAGCCGGGACCTCGTCGCCGATGCGCTAGAACGAACCGCCCGCCTCGCCGGCCCGCGCACCGGGGGCACCGCGGCCTTCGTGATCCTGGCGGTCCAGTGGATGGTCCACGGCTATCCGTCCGCCACCGTCCGGCGGCTGGCCGGGGCGCTGCCCCCGGAGGACGGGCCCGCCCGCCGGTTGCTCGACCTGGTCTGTGAGCTGTTCGAGGCCGACGAGGAGGCGCTGCCCGGCCGGCTCGCCGCCTGCCTGGCCGAGGAGCGCCTCCCGGACCTGCTCATCGCCTTGATCCACCAGCGGCGCCTGTGGTGGCCTCCGTTGTCCCTGCCCGACCTCGGCGCCTACACGGCGGCGCGATGGTTCGCCGAGGAGGGGAGCCAGGACGACCCGACGCCTCACCTCAACGCGATGAGGTCGGCCGTGCGCGCTCTCGCCGAACGTCCGAAGGCGCTGGCCGACGTGTCGGTGCCGGGTGGTCCGGAGGCCACTGGCGCGGGCGCGCCCGACGAGCGGCTGGCGGTGTTCGAACGGGACGCCGACCTCGTCAGGCGGCTCAGGGAGCGCACCATGAGCCTGGCCAAGGAACTTCGCGGCGCCGACGTGCGGGACCCCGACCGGCACGCACGGGCACGCGCCGATAAGACGCTCCTGGCCGACATCGCGGGGCGGCTTGAGGCGGTCCGGGGCGGACAGCTCCAAGAACTGCAGGAATTCAGGATCGCCACCGTGCCGCTCGCGCGCTCCGCGGACTTCGACGCGCGCCTAGAGCGCTGCGAGAAGTCACTTCAGCAACCGATCGGGCTGAAAGCGCTCATCAAGAAGATCGGGAGAAGACTGCACTCCGCGGAAAAGGAGTTCGCGAAGTCGGCGCCCGTGCCGCCCTCCACGATGCCCGTGCCGCCCTCCGCGGAGGCGGCGGCGCTCGGCGCGGACCTCGCCGTCCTCGAAGCCGGACCGGACCCGGCGACCGTCCCGCCGACGGCGGCCGCGCAGGACGCCGGGCCGTGGCCGTCGGCGGAGTCCGTGGCCGAGGCGGTCGAGGCGGCCGAACGCGCCCTGGCGGACAACGCCGACCATGCCCTGCGGACGCTCGACGCCTATCCGCCGTCCCTCCGGCGCCGCTCCGCGCTCGTCCTTCTGAGGTCCTACCTTGACGGCCGCCTGGCCGAGACCTGGCACCGGATGGGCCACAGCGTTGCGGCACGGCGCCACTGGCAGGCGATGCTCACCGAGAACCCGACGTCTACTCCGGTGCTGCGCAATCTCGCCGTCGCGCACACGGGGGCCGGCGACCTGCCGGCCGCGGCCCAGGCCTGGCACCGCTACCTGGAGGCGCTCTACATGGAGGCCCTGGTGGCGGGCACGCCCGCCTGCGGCGCGGCCGAGCGCGCGAGGGTCCATCGCGTGCTGGCAGGCTCCTTCGGTACCGCCGCGCTGTGCGGGCAGCCGCCCGCCGAAGACGCGCCGGACGAGCGGCCGCGCGGCGTCCCGGCCGAGCTGACCAGTCCGGCACGTGCCGCACTGGCCGTCGCCCACCTGCGGCTGGAGGAGCTCAACCGCGCGCTGTCGTACCGCGGCGCGGTGCTGCGCCTCGGTGTGGCGCGCTCGGTCCTGCGTCCGGAACTCGACGCGGCGTTCGACGACCGGCTGGAGCTCGTCGCCACGGCCTGCGCCCCGCTTTCCGAGCGGGTGCGCGCCCCGTTCGAGGAGCTGTGCCGCGAGGCGTTCCGGGTCGCCCATGAGGCGGCCTGCGATCCCGGCGGCCGCACCCGCGAGGTGACCGACCCGGCCGAGGAAGAGGCGCACGCCTCCTGGGCGCGCGAGCGGATGAGCTGGAAGGAACGGATCGCCCGCGAGCTGACCGGCGCCGCCGACTGGCCCGTCACCGAGAGCTCTGGCGAGGTCCTCGCCAGCCTGCGGCTCATCGACGGTCTGCGCCTGGACCCGCGGGACGAGGCCCTGCGGCGGGCCGCCGTGCGGCTCGGCCACGGAGATCCCGTGCGACACCTCGCCCTGCTCAACGACCTGTCGGGCCTGGCCGCCGACTTCGCCGTCCAGAAGATCTTCCAGGCCGCCGAGCGGAGGCTCGACTCCTCGACCGACTTTCCGGACCGCTACCTGCGCATCTGCCTGGCCTGGCAGCGCAACGGCGTCTCTGACCGGCACCTCGATCTGCTGGACGACCCCCAGCCCGTGTACGTTCCCTCGGTCCAGCCAGCCATGGACCGTCTGGACGAAGCCGGGGTCGCCGATTCGGAAGTCCGCGGCGCGATCCTGGCGGCCGTGTCGGACATGGAGCACTGGGTCGCCAGGTTCCGCGGCGCGTCGGGGCCCGCTGCCATGCTCGGCCAGTTGCTCCGCGCGGTCGGCGAGGAGGACAGGGCGCGGCCGATTCTCGCCGAGGCCCACGCCGTCGCCTTCGCGGGGGCCTCGATGGCCCGGGCGCGGCTGGCCATGGAATGCGGTGACTTCGCCGACGCCGCGGCTCGCCTCGGCGGGCTCGCCGAGAAGCGCGACCCCGAACATCCGGACCGGGCGGCCGCGCGCCGACTGATGATCGAGACGTACGAGCGCTGGGTCGTCTCTGACGGACCGCTGCCCTCGGTCGCGCAGATCCTGGACGACATCCGACGGTGGCCCGGATCCGTAAGCGAGCACGCCGTCCAGAGGCTCGTCGTCGATGTGACGATCAACAGGCATCAGCGGCGGCCGGGCGACCTGGACTTGGAAGCGCTCGCCACCAGCCTGCGTCGGCTCCTGCTGGAGGACGCACGGAACTCCTTCGCCCGCTACCAACTCGACCGGTTGCTCTTTCAGCAGGCCGTCCAGGTCCGCATGCAGATGCAGAAGACCTTCGGACCGTCGCGTGACGCCCTGCGCGACGAACTGTCCCGGATCTGTGGGGAGTGCGCCTCCCATGCCGCGGAGTTGCTTAATGAGGTCCAGAGGTCTCGACCTACTGACGCTTACCACGTGCTTGCCAATCCCGCCCGCCGAGCAGAGATCGAGAAGATCTTCCCGAAGGTTCGCCGCTACCTTCCGTAGGAACGGCGGCCCACGGGTGAACCGATCGCGGAATTGCCAGCAGGCGGCAGGTGGCGACAGAAGCTCCTGTCTCTCCTCGGCGACTCAGAAGGCCAGCACGAGGAATCCCAGGGTGTAGGCGGTGATGAAGATCAATGGAACCCATCGCTCGACATGCGTCAGCGGAAGATATACCCGCCAATCCCGGCCTTCGCCGAGTTCTCTCCACTCGGTGGGATAGAAGGGCCGCGCGGGAAGGCGTTCCTCCAGCGCGCCGATGACCGCGAACTTCCCCCTGTTGAGTTGGCGGTAGGAGCGCACCAGCATCCACCAGGCCGCGCAGGCCGAAACCAGGATCATGAGCGCCGGCAGGAGCGTCCACACCGACAGCCGTTCCTGCACCCCTGGCAGCATGGCCGAGAGGAAGGTGACGATGAGGGAGTTGAAGGTTAAGAAGAACGTGTTGGCCAGATTGCGCCGCGCGCTGACGCGGTCTGCCATCTCGACGAACAGTTTGTACTGCTCCAGCACGGCATTCTGGTACTTTTCTCCGGGGTCGGTGTAGGTGGACGGATTGATCGACTCGTTCCAGAGGTGCTCGCGGAGACTGGTCATGCCTTCGATCATTCCGGAATCACGTCCACAATGCGTACGATCTGCTCAATCAATGGAATCGGCTAGTAGGGCAAGCGTTGTCAGGCACCGGAAGGGTTGCCGTGGGCCTTGTTTCAGTGAGAATGGGGAAGGGGAGTCTGGAACCCCATAGCAGGAGGGACGCCATGACGAGTCTCGCTGTAACCGGTCACATGGATCTGACGAAGAACAGCGTCCCCCTCATCCGTGCAGGCCTCGACGAACTGCTCAAGCCCTATGCGTGCGCCGGACTCACCGGCGTCTCCTGCATGGCCCGGGGGGCCGACTCCATCTTCGCCGAGAGCGTCCTCGCCGCCGGGGGCAGGCTCGTGGTCGTGGTCCCTTCGCAGGACTACCGGCGCACAACCGTCCCGGACGATCACGCGGAGACCTTCGACCGGCTGCTCGCCGCCGCCGCCGAGCTTCGCGTGATGCCGGCTCCGACCGCGAACCTCAAGGCCTACGAAGCCGCCAACACCATGCTCCTGAAACTCGCCGAACGCCTCGTCGCCGTCTGGGACGGTCGTGTCGGCGAGGGCGGCGGAACCGCGGACGTGGTGGACCAAGCCCAAGCATCGAACATCCCGATCGACATCGTCTGGCCGGCAGGAGCAGCGCGGCTGACCCCCACGCCACCCGCCAGCCCTTCCAGCAGAACCGTTAAAGAGTGGTGACGCGCGCGACGGGAACATGCTCTGGGCGGCTCACAAATGTGTTCCAGGGCCTGCTAACCGCCGACACCTACACCAGCGTGCTCTCTAAGCTCGCGCACACCGCTCCCGAAAAGACCGCCACGCACGTGCTGCGAGCCGGGTGGTGGGTGCCTGGCCCTGGCCCCAAACGGCGCCGACGACCACCGGTGCTCAAGCCGCTCGCTGCCCCACGTGCTAGTGGCCGGTTCGCCGCAGTGCTTGCTGCGTGGTTGAGAGCGTCAACTCCCGCGTCCTATGTCATCTCCAGGGGAATGGGTAACTGAACATCAGACCGCATTCAGCCCAAAGCAGGGGTCGAACGCCGGCGAGTTCGGCACGCCCGCAAACCTGCAATTCAGGCCGCGTAACTCAATCTTCGGCGGGGCGCAGCTCTACTGCGATTTTATGGTCGAGGTCCGGAGTCGGTAGCAAGGATGATACTACGGAGATCGGCGAGCGCGATTTTGCACATCAAAATGAACTCACTCTTCTGCAACCGTGGGCTGCCAATCGCGGCGCGCTGGAGCAGTCCGATGAACGTGCTGTTATTCAGGTGCCGATGAGCGGTCCGGGGGCCGAGTTGGACGCCGCCGCCTGGGCCAAGGGAGGCGGGGTCGTTGAGTAGAGCTTCGGCATAACCTAGCGCAATATAGTGGCCCGGGAGGATGTGGGCCGGGTTCGCGTACATAGCGCCTGCTTCCAGCAGTTTGGCGTACGTCCAGTCCTCACTCAGACGCCAGTCCTCGGCAGAGTCCTTTTTGTGAGGAAAACGATCCGTCCAGTACCGCATTCGCCGTAGCTGGTCACGGAAGCGCTGGTCGGGGTTCAGATAGCTGCGCTGATTAAGAATCTTGTATTGGACTCCAACCACAGATTGAAGATCATTCCGCAAATAGAGCAAGTCTACGCCGGTCCTGGATTCGACAGGCGTCGCGTTGATGCTCATGATCTCCATGAATCGACCGTCTCCGTCCGTAAACGTTTTGATGTCCGAACGGATCTGCTGGCTGGTATCGTTATCCCAGCCAGGGAACTGCTGGCTGTCATATTCGATCATCGCGGCTTCTGAGGAATTCGTTAGATCGGCCAAGGACAACCCGAGTCCCCGATCTCGTGTAACGCCTTCCCTTGTGCGATCTTCGGCAGCCATTCGCGCTTCCCGGCCAGCAGGGTCATGAGGCGATCCCGGCACCGTCAGTCCGACGGAAAATGGTTCGTCTGCCCGGTTGGGCGGGTGCCAGGCGTCCAGACCTGCTTGTGCTGTGGTAATACCCGCTGCCCGCACGGCCAGCACGATCGCATCTCGCTCTAGCCGCCAGAACGGTGCGGCTGGACCCCTGACTTCCAGCCGCTCATCTGCACCTTGGAGATGCGCAAGTACCTCGGCCAAGCCTGGCTGCAAGCTCACGACTGCCGATTTCAAGACAAAGACGTTCTGGTAGCGGGTTACGGCTCCTGCGTAGTCAACGCCAGCACCCCGCAGACGTTCCAACTCCTCCGCCCGCCAAGCTGCACCCCCATAAGGCGCTTCCAGTTCCCCGATCCGGTCCAGCAAATTCTGGAGGCCGATCGGCTCCTCCAAGTACTCGAGACGCACAACCTCCACAACTCGCTGGGTTGTTGTGCGCGTAGCCCTCGGTATGCCGTAGCCCACTGCGACCATCCGCACCCCAGCCGGACGGTTCCGGAACACCCAGCAGATACCGGCCTGGAAATTGACAGCTTCAGTGATCGCCCGGCGAAACGACTCTGCCGTGCTGTCCTCGAGCTCCGAAGCGCTCGCCATGATCAGATAAGCCGTCATCAGTCGCCATCCCTTGCCATGTTGGCCAAGCCCCAGCTCTGGCGATAAAGCGTATGTGATCCATACGCCGTTCGGGCCGACGGCGATGCTGCTGTGGGTCAACAGGCCCAGCAGCCGTATGCTCTCGACTCCCACCTGGGAACATGACGACAACCGTGCGTTTGCCACCCCACTGTCGCCGGCGGGTGAGCTGTACCGGGTTGGATGAAGTGTTTGAACCCGGTGTGGCCATGGCGAGGAGAGCATCGCCGTGGTCGCTCCTGGTTTGACCGTTCTGGTCAGGGCGTGCGGTAGGAAGTTCGCCACTGTGCGGTTCGGGTTGGTGTACGAAGCGTGCATGGCGAACAAGAGTGCTGGTGGGATCTACCGGCGATGTGGGTGCGCGGATCCGCGGACGGGAAAGGCGTGGGGAGACCGGTGCCCGAAGTTGGCGGCCGGCCGACGGCACGGGAGCTGGTATCTGCGGTTGGAGTTGCCGGTCGGTTCTGATGGCCGCCGCCGGCGGATCCGCCGTGGTGGCTTCACCACACGCAAGGCGGCCGAGGAGGCGCTGGCCCAGGTCCGGGCGCCGTCCGGTTCGGGTGGTGGGCTGGTCACGGTGGGCGAGTGGCTTACGCATTGGCTGGCCACCCGTTCCGGCGCGGCTTCGACCATCGGTGGGTACGCGAGTCACGTGCGTCTCTACCTGGCCCCCTATCTGGGGACGGTGGTGCTGGCCGAGTTGTCGGTCGCGCATCTGCAGGCGGTGTTCGCGAGCATCGCCCGTCACCATCAAGCGCGAGGAGCGCCGCTGACGCCGGCCACGCTGAACCGGATCCGGGCGACGCTGCGGACCGCGCTGAACGCCGCCATCCGTCGGGGGCTGATCAGCGACAATCCTGCGTCCCGGGTCGAGTTGCCCACGGCCCGGCGTCCGCGTGCGGTCGTGTGGACCGCGGAACGTGTGCGGCACTGGCAGCGGACGGGGGAGCGTCCGCCGGTCGCGGTGTGGACGGCGGCGCAGACCGCCGAGTTCCTCGACACCATCCGTGACCACCGCCTGTACGCCGCCTACCATCTCATCGCGCTGCGGGGGCTGCGGCGTGGAGAAGCGGCGGGGCTGCGCTGGTGCGACGTGGACCTGGACCAGGGCGTTGCGGTGATATCGCAGCAGATCCAGCAGCATCAGGGCCAGTTGACGGTGTGCCCGCCTAAGACGGCCTCCAGCGCGCGTGTCATCGCTCTGGACCGCACTACGATCCGTGCCCTGCGGGCCCACCGTGACCGTCAGCAGGCCGAACGGCAACGGGCAGGGGAGGGGTATCGGGACAGCGGCTACGTGTTCACCCGTCCCGGCGGTGATCCGTTGGGCCCTGATCGGCTGAGTTGCACCTTCCGCGCGTTGATCGCCGAACACGGGCTGCCGCCGATCCGGCTGCACGACCTGCGACATGGCGCCGCCACCCTCGCCCTCGCGGCCGGGGTCGAACTCAAGGTGGTGCAGGACATGCTCGGACACTCCAGCATCGTGCTGACCGCCGACACCTACACCTCCGTCCTGCCCGAGGTCGCGCACCGTGCTGCGGAGAAGACCGCGGCCCACGTCATGAAGGCGCGAGGCATAGTCCCGGGCACCAATCGGACCCGTCGCCGAGCACCCAGTCGGAAGAAGCGCCGTCGCGGCAGGAAGACGGCAACGCGTCCCGGAGCTTCGTCGGCCCATCCCGCACGCCAGATAGGTCACCCGCAGCGACGCTGAACCTCGGCCGTCAGCCGGTGATTGCGCACTTCTAGAGCCTTCCGGCTCCCTCGTCCCTCGCCGACGACCTTTGAAAGGCCAATTGAATAAGCCTCGCGTGTCGCCCAACCCGGGGTCGACGCGGTGATCAGTCATGCCCAGCGTGGGGGTGGGCCGCCGACCGAGATGGGAGGTCAGGCGGCTGTCCGGTGTGCCCAGAACGTCTGGGACCCAGGACGGCCTCAGTGTGGCCCCAGGTCGAAGTAGCCGGGGCCGCCGCTCTAGACGGTGTTTGCCCTGGTTAGGGGTGGTGGGTTGCGTGGGACTCGAACCCACAACCTACGGATTAAAAGTCCGGAGCTCTGCCAATTGAGCTAGCAACCCTCAAAACTCGTGGATCTACCTGCGGCTTCTTGGTCCGACCTTGATCGTACCCGGCGTACATGGGTGCCACAGCTTAGGATTCCGGCCCCTTGGGGCTGCCACGAGTGTAGAGGGCGGTCCTGGCTTACCGCATCCCCGTATCTGGGCGGGCTCGTCGGCCGGGGATCGCCGACGTGGAGAGGGCGATCTTGGGGGCGGCTGCGGTGACCGGGGTGGTGGTCTGTGGCTTTCGTGCTGGGGTCAGGGGGGTTGGGTCAGGTGGACGGGGAGGTGTTTCAGGCCGTTTTGGAAGTTGGAGGCCAGGCGGACGGGCGGGCCGGTGCGGGTGATGTCCAGGGGGAGGAGTTCGGTGAAGATGGCGCGCATCTGGGTGCGGGCCAGGTGGGCGCCCAGGCAGAAGTGGGGGCCGAAGCCGAAGCTGACGTGGTCGTTGGGGGTGCGGGTGATGTCGAAGCGGTCGGGGTCGGGGAAGACCGTTTCGTCGCGGTTCGCGGAGGCGTGGTAGACGACGACCTTGTCTCCGGCGCGGATGGCGTGGCCGCCGAGGGTGAGGTCGGTGGTGGCGGTGCGGCGGAAGTCCATGACGGGCGGCCAGTAGCGGAGCATCTCCTCGACCGCGGAGGGGAGCAGGGACGGGTCGGCGCGGAGCCGGGCGAGTTCGGCCGGGTGGTCGAGGAGGGTGAGGAGTCCGCCGGGGATGCCGTTGCGGAGGGTCTCGTTCCCGGCGACGGCGAAGAGGAAGAACATGTTCTCGAACTCGTGCGTGGTCAGGCCGCCGTCCAGCATCCGGGACATGATGTCGCCGGACGGGTTCTCGCGCTTCTCGGCGGCCAGCGCGTGGGCGTAGGCGAACATGTCGGCGAGGGCGGTGTAGGAGCGCGGGTTGATGGGGCGACCGTCCGGGTGGGTGGACGTGGTGGGCCGGTGGAGGGCCGCCTCGCGGGCGATGGGGCTCATGGACGCGGTGTCGGCGGTGGAGAGTCCGGCGTGTTCGTCGTCCTGGTAGCCGATGACGCGGGACGCCCAGTCGTACAGCAGGCGGCGGTCGGATTCGGGGACGCCCATGATGTGGGCCAGCGTCCAGACCGGGAGGTCGGCGGCGAGTTCGACGAAGTCGGTGTCCTGGCCGAGGGCGGAGGAGACCAGGGAGCGGGCTCGGTCGTTGATGGTTTCTTCCAGGGCGCGGACGGCGCGGGGGGTGAACGCGGCGGCGACGATGCGGCGCAGACGGGAGTGGTCGGGCGGGTCCTGGTTGAGCATCATCGCGCGGACGAACGCCAGGTCCTCAGGCGTGTCGGGGTCGCGGATCTGGGTGGCGCCGAGGTTCGAGGAGAAGAGGTCGGGGGAGCGCAGCACGTGCTTGACGTCGGCGTGCCGGAACACCGCCCAGTAGCCGGGGCCGGCGGGCCACGGGCCGACGGCCGGTTCCGGCACCCGGACGACCGGGGACTCGGCGCGCAGCTTCCGGAACGTTCCGTACGGGACGCCGGAGGCGTAGGTCGTCGGCAGGAAGATCTCCTCGTGCATGCCCTCAGCGTGCATCATGTCGGGTGTGACGGTGAAGCCCGAAGAAATCCTGCGTGCCAACTTCGCGCCCTGGGTCCTGGACCTGGGCCTGGTCGTCGAGGAGGTGGGGGACGGGACGGCCGTGCTGCGGCTGCCGTGGTCCGATCGGCTCGCCAGGGAGGGCGGCGCGATGTCCGGGCAGGCGCTGATGGCGGCGGCGGACACGGCCGTCGTGATCGCCGTGTCGGGGGCGAAGAGCGGGTTCGTGCCGATGACGACCGTCCAGCTCAACACCTCGTTCCAGCGGCCGGTGATCGGGCGGGACGTGATGGTGAACGTCGAGGTCACGAAGCTCGGCCGGACACTGGCGTTCGCAGAGATCGACCTGACCGTGGACGGCGGGACGACGGTCGCGCACGCCAGCGCCGTCTACGCGATCATCGGTTGACATGAGGCGCACCGAGAGGGTCGCCGTCGAGGACGGCGAGTTCAGTCTGCACGTGTGGAGCTCCGGGGCGGACGGGCCGGGGATCCTGCTCGTCCAGGAGATCTTCGGGGTCGGCGACTACATGGAGGCGGTCGCGGAGGACCTGGTCGCGCTCGGATACGTCGTGGGCGCGCCTGACATGTTCTGGCGGATCGAGCCGGAATGGTCGACCGTGCACAACGATGAGGCGCTCCCGAAGGGGGTGTCGATGGTCTCCCGGTTCGACTGGGAGAAAGGCGTCCAAGACGCGGCGGCCGCGCTGGCGGTGTTGAAGGAGCTGCCGGAGGTCGGCAAGGTCGGTGTGCTCGGCTTCTGCTTCGGCGGGACGCTCGCCTATCTGCTGGCCCTCGATGCCGACATCGATTCCCTGGTGTCGTTCTACGGGTCGGGTGTGCCGGGCGCGCTCGACCGGCTGGACGATATCCGGGCTCCGGCGCAATTCCATTTCGGCGGCGACGACGCCTATATCCCGCGCGAGGACGTGGCGGCGGTGGAACGCGCGGTCGCCGGACGGGACGGCATGGAGATCCACGTCCAGGAGGACGGCGGGCACGCCTTCCACAACCGCAAGGCGCCGATGTTCTACCAGCCGGGTCCCGCCGACCGTGCGTGGCGGCTCACCGAGGAATTCCTCGCCCGAACGCTCACGTAGCTCTCGCGAGGGCGCGCATCTGGTTGCCCGTGCAGTGCTCTGACCAGGGTCCGGGCGGGAGGGCGGGCGAACGCTATCGGGGTGGGGCGGTGTCCAGGGTGAGCTGGGCTAGTTCTTTGCGCGACGAAATCCCGAGCTTCGGATACGCCTTGTAGAGGTGGTATTCGACCGTCCGCGGGCTGAGGAAGAGTTGCGCGGCTATCTCGCGGCTGCTGGTCCCCGTGGCGGCGAGCCGGACGACCTGGAGTTCCTGCGGGGTGAGGCGGGCGAGGAGGTCGGGGGCCGTCGGTACGGAAGGACCCGACTCGCCGGTGGCGCGCAGTTCGGCGCGCGCGCGTTCCAGCCAGGGGGCTGCCCGGAGTCGCTCGAAGGTCTCCTTTGCCGAACGGAGCGGGACACGCGCCTCCGACCGCCGCCGCGCACGGCGTAGCCATTCGCCATAGAGCAGTTCGGTGCGGGCTTTCTCGAACGGCCGCGTCGACTCCTCATGCATCCGGACGGCCCGTTCGTAGAGTTCCCCGCTGTCGGAGAGCAGGGCCTCGCAATGCAGTGCCACGGCGAGCGCCCACGGCTGCCGTGCCGCCTCAGCCCACGCGCGGAACCGTTTTTGGGCCTCATGCGCGCGGTCGTGCTGCCCGAGTCGCACCGCCGCCTCGACCTGGTCGGCGGCGGCCATCATGCTGCCGGTGCTGTGCCTGCGCGCGCCGGACGCCATTCTTTCGAGGCGCCGGAGCGCGTCGTCGAAGCGGCCGAGGCCCAGGTCGAGAAGCGCCAGCGAGCACTCCGCGAGCTCGCCCCGCGGCGCCCCGGCCAGCAGCTCGCGCAGCCGTGCCTCGTCGCCCTCGATCGCGGCGACGCGCGCGAGGACGGCGCCGAGTCCTCCCGCGCGGTGCGGCAGGCCGGTGTCGCGGGCGAGCGCGACCGCCTCGGCGACGGTGGCCTCCGCGTCGGCGTGCAGGCCCATCGCGATCTGCGCCTCGGCCAGCGTCCGCAGGACGTTCGGCAGCGCGCCGACCAGGCCGTGCCGCCGATGGTGCGCGACCTCGGCCGCCGCCAGTTCCAGCGCCGCCTCGTCCGCCCCGATGACGAGCGCGAGCTGCGCCCCTCGAAGCCGCTCCCCGCCATCGAACCCGGCCCCCTTCTCATCCGCTGCGACCTGTCCCCGACCCGCGCCGAATCGGGACGCCTTCTCATCCGCGGTGAGCTCTCCCCGACCCGCGCTGAAGCGAGACGCCTTCGCATCTGCGGTGAGCTCTCCCGTGCCCGGAGACTCGCCATCGGAGTCGGACGCCTTCCCATCCGCGACGGGCGCTCCTGCGGCCGGGGACTCGTCGTTGATGCATTCGGCGGGTGGCGGGGTGCCGGGCGCGTGTAGAGGGCCTTCCGGGGTGGTGGTGCGGGTCTCGGTCACCAGTTGGGCCAGGAGAGGGATTCCGGTGGCATGGTCGCCGGAGGCCAAGAGGGACAGGCCGCGGACGGTGCGGTCGTCGGGGAGCAGTTCGGCGGCGCGCTGGACTGCGGGCAGTTCGCCGGACGTCCAGCCGTAGACGGCGCCGGTGCGCAGCATCGCGGCGCGTTCGGCGGGGGACGCGTTCGCCGCGTGGTCGACCATCATGCGGGACGCGGCGCGCGGGTCGCCGCGCTCGTGCTCGACCGTGGCGTGGACACGGGCGAGCCGCGCCCACTCGGCCGGGTCGTCGGTGAGCTTCTCCGCCTGGACGGCGAGCTCCTCGGCCTCGTCGAGCCGTCCCGCGCGCAGGATGAGGGCGGCGGCGGCGCTGAGGCGTCCGGCACGGGCCCGCGGGGCGGGCGTGAGGTCGGCGGCCTGCCGGTAGAGCGCCGCCGCCGTCGCGTAGCCCATGCGCGTGCGGGCGCGCTCCGCCGCGCGCTGGACGTCGGCGGCGGCGTCCTCGTCCGGGGCGAGGACGGCCGCCGCGCGGTGCCGGGCACGGCAGTTGTCGTCGTCGGCGGTGTCGGCCAGCGCCTTGTGCACGGCGATGCGGCGCGCCGCCACGGCGCCGTGGTAGGCGGCCGCCCTGATCAGCGGGTGGCGGAACGCGATGCTGCGCCCGCTGACCTCCACCAGCCGGGCGCGTTCGGCGGCCTCCAGGTCGGCGAGGCCGACCCCGAGGGGCCGTGCCGCGTTGAGCAGCGTCGGCATGTGCCCGCGTCCCTCCGCCGCCGCGATCAGCAGGATCAGCCGGGCGTTGTCCGGCAGCCCGGCGATCTGGGCGCGGAACGAGGCGAGCACCCGGTCGGCGACGGGCAGCGGGTTCGGGCCGAGCGGCGCGAGCGGGTCCGGGTCGAACGGCGCGCCGGATCCGGCAGAACCCAGCTCCTCCAGGGCGAGCGGGTTGCCGTCCGCCTCCAGGAGGACCCGGGCGCGGACGTCCGGGGCCAGCTCGCGCCCGTCGAGGACCCGCTCGGCGTCGTCGCGGCCGAGCCGGTCGAGCCGCAGCTCGGGCAGGCCGGTGCCGGTGAACGCGTCGTCCCGCGCGGCGAACAGCATCACGACGCCCTCGGCCGCCAGCCGCCGGGCCGCGAAGAGCAGCGCCTCGGCGGTCGGTGCGTCGAGCCACTGCGCGTCGTCCACGAGGCAGAGGACGGGGCCGCCGTCCTCGGCGAGGTCGGCGAGCAGGGTCAGCACGGCGAGGCCGGTCATGAACCGGTCCGGGACGGGCGCGGCGTCCGCCGCGCCGCCGAACGCCAGGCGGAGCGCAGCGGCCTGCGGGGACGGGAGCGCGTCCAGCCGGTCGCGGACGGGCCACAGCAACTGGTTGAGCCCGGCGAACGCGATCCCCGACTCGGCGTCGTTGCCGGTGACCCGCATGACGTGCGGCGGACCGTCCGCCGGGAGGAGCGCGGCCGCCTCGGCGAGGACGGCCGACTTGCCGATGCCCGCCTCGCCGCGCAGGACGAGCGCCGCGCTGCGCCGGCGGTCGCGTGCCTCGGCGAGCAGTCGGGAGATGCGCGCCTGTTCGTCGTTCCGCCCGTAAAGCACGAATCCAAACTACGGGCCCGATTACTGAAACCGCACGGATTCGCTCCGTAGCGGACGGCTCGTACGTTCTTGACCGGCGGAAACCATTGAGGAGGACGTTATGCGGGAACTGTTCGAGCCGCTGTCGACCGGAAAGTTGGAACTGCCCAACCGGTTGGTGATGGCGCCGATGACGCGCAGCCGGGCCGACGACGACGGAAAGGTGACCGAACTGACCGTCGAGTACTACCGGCAGCGCGCGTCCGCCGGACTGATCGTCTCGGAGGGCACGCAGCCGAGCGTCCAGGGCCAGGGCTACCTTTGGACGCCGGGCCTGCACACCGGCGACCAGGTGAAGGCATGGCGCCCGGTGACCGACGCCGTGCACGCCGAAGGCGGACGGATCTTCGTCCAGCTGATGCACGCCGGGCGGGTGGGGCACCCCGTCCTGTATCCGGACGGCGGGCTGCCGGTCGCGCCGTCGCCGATCGCGTCGGGCGGGCGGATCTTCACCCCGGACGGCATGCTCGACCACCCCGTGCCGCACGAGCTGACACCGGACGAGATCGCGGAGACCGTCCAGGACTTCGCGGACGCGGCGCGTAACGCGATCGAAGCGGGATTCGACGGAGTGGAACTGCACGGCGCGAACGGCTATCTGATCCAGCAGTTCCTCGCCGACGGGAGCAACCACCGGACCGACGCCTACGGCGGGACGGTCGAGAACCGCACCCGGTTCGCCGTCGAGACCGCCCGCGCGGTCGCCGACGCGATCGGCGGGGCCCGTGTCGGCTTCCGCGTTTCGCCCGGCGGCGGCAACGAGAACGGCGTCTTCGAGAGCGACACCCTTGAGCTGTACTCGGCGCTGCTCGCGTCGCTGGCTCCGCTCGACCTCGCCTACCTGCACGTGCTGGAGGTCGGAGACCGGGCGACGACCCGCCACGTCCGCGCGGAGTGGCCGGGCACGCTGATCCTCAACGCGCATCCGACGCCCGAGGCGTTCCCGTCGAGGCCGGAGCACGGAGCCGAGGCGCTGCGCGAAGGCGTGGCCGACGCGGTCGCGTTCGGCGAACTGTGGCTCGCCAACCCGGACCTGCCCGCCCGCATCCGCGCCGGAGGCCCCTACAACAAGGCCGACTCCGCGACGTTCTACGGCGGCGACCACAGCGGCTACACCGACTACCCCGTACTCAAGTAGTCCGTTCGATATCCCTACCGCCCAAAGTCGAACATGAGCACGCTCCCGCGCGGGGTCGCAAGGACGGCCGTGTACAGAGTCGTGAGGACGGCCGCGCACGGGATCGTGAGGACGGCTGCGCCTGGAACTGCGAGGACGGTCGCGTGTGGAGTCGCGAGCGTGGCCGCTTGCGGGCAGGTGCGGGGCGGGTGTTCGGGGACGGGGGAGGCGAGGCCCCGCGTGCGGGGGTGGCGGGGCCTCGCCGGGTCGAGCGGGCCCGGTTACAGTCCGGGACGGACTCCGCCGTTGAAGTTGCGCTTGTAGTAGCTGGTCAGCTTGATCTTCTTGACCCGCTTGCCCGAACTCGGGGCGTGGATCATGTAGCCGTGTCCGGCGTAGATGCCGACGTGCGTCCGGCCGCCGTAGAAGAACAGCAGGTCGCCCTTGACCGCGCCCTTCCAGGAGACCTTCTTCTTGACCGACCGGTACATCTGCTGGCTGGTGCGGGGCAGTTTCACCCCGGCCTTGCGCCAGGAGGCGCCGACGAGGCCCGAGCAGTCCCACGAGCCGGGACCCGAGCCGCCGTAGCGGTAGGGGTCGCCGATCTGCTTCGCGGCGTAGTTCACCGCGTAGGCCGCCTTCTTCTTCTGCCGGGCGGCCCTGGACGTTGAGGTCGTCGCCGCGACCGGTGCGGTCGCGATGGTGGCCCGCTGCGGCGAAGCCGCCTGTGCGGAGCCCGCCGGACCGGCCACGAGGAGCGAGGCTCCGAGCGCGGCGGTCGCGGTGAGCGCGAGGCCACCGTGGGTGATTCCGGTCTTCAGGGGAATTCGAGGGGTATGCAGAATGACTCCAGACCTCGCGGGTGGTGCCTACCGGGCAGCCGTCACCCCCGAGGACTTCGTCAAGGGGGGATGGTGCCGCGACCGCGCGATTCCACAGCGTTGTGAGGAATTGGGCGACGCTTCCGGTTCCGTGCCTCTCGGCGGCACGGATTCGGCGTCCGACGGCGGCGTCCGGGGGGACTGCTCGCGGGGTTCGCGCCGGCCGATCGAGGACGGCCGTACGCGCCTCAGCCGCACGTCGGGATGCGTGTTCTGTTATCTGGGCGGCCTGCTGTGCCGCTTGAACCGAGCAGGAACGTACGCAGAACGCGACGAGCATGGCAAATCCCCTAGGCCATTTCGGCGGCGGCGGGCGGCGGCGCCGGACCGGCCACCCCCACCGCTGCCTGCGCGGATTCTGATCGAATTCCGGGAAATGTGAACTAAGTCACGAATCCAGAAAGAAGATCGGTTCCATCGTCGGCCGCGCCGTCCGGCCGCGGAAGTGGAACGGCGTTCTGTGGAAAACTCGAACCGCGCCCACAAGTGTTGTGGGGTACATCACAGATAGAGAAATATGGCCAATATCGACATTCTTGCCACTGTCGGTGCCGAATTGGCGACGGTGAGTGGAGCGGTCCCGTCCTCGGCATCGGTCGGGCGCGCTGGCCGCATGGCCTATGTCGGCCGCACCGCCCGTGTCGCTCGGGTCGCTCGTGTCGACCGCACCGTGCCCGTGCTGACCCGCCGCCCGCGCCGACCCGCGCCGGGGTGTGCGCGGGGCGGCGGACGGCGGCTGGGTAGCATCTCCCCCGAACCACATTCGGTCTCTCACGTAAGGTGCTGCTATGGACTTGAACGGAGTTTCCGCCGTCGTATCCGGCGGCGCGAGCGGCCTCGGTGAGGCCACCGTCCGCGCGCTCGCCGCCGAAGGCGCCAAGGTCGTCGTCGCCGACCTCAACGAGGACAAGGGCAAGGCCGTCGCCGACGAGGTCGGCGGCGTCTTCGTCAAGACGGACGTCTCGAACGAGGAGCAGGTGCAGGCCGCCGTGCAGGCCGCCGTCGACACCGGCGCACCGCTGCGCGTCGTCGTCAACAGCGCCGGCATCGGCTGGGCGTCCCGGACGGTGAACCGCGACGGCTCCCCGCACGACCTCGCCTCGTACGAGACCGTCATCCGGGTCAACCTGATCGGCACCTTCAACCTGATGCGGATCGGCGCCGCCGCCATCGCGAAGACCGAGCCCGCCGACGCCGACGGCGCCCGCGGCGTCGTGATCAACACCGCGTCCGTCGCCGGGATCGAGGGCCAGACCGGGCAGGTCGCCTACTCCGCGTCCAAGGGCGGGATCATCGGCATGACGCTGCCCGCCGCGCGCGACCTCTCGGCGATCGGCGTCCGGGTGAACACGATCTGCCCCGGCATCATCGACACCCCGATCTACGGCCAGGGCGAGGCGGCGGAGGAGTTCAAGGCGAAGCTCGCCGCGCCCGTCCCGTTCCCGAAGCGGATGGGGCGCGCGTCGGAGTTCGCGCACCTCGTCAAGTCCCTGATCGAGAACGACTACATGAACGGCGAGACCATCCGCTTCGACGGCGGTATCCGCTTCCAGCCGAAGTGAGGCCCTGAATGTCCGACGCTGTTCTGACCGAGGAACGCGATGGCGTCCTCATCATCACCATCAACCGTCCCGAGTCGCGCAACGCGATCAACGGCGCGGCGGGGCACGGCATCGCCGCCGCCGTCGACGAGCTGGACGCCCGCAAGGACCTCTCCGTCGGCATCCTGACCGGCGCGGGCGGCACGTTCAGCTCCGGCATGGACCTCAAGGCGTTCCTCGCGGGGGAGAGCCCCGTGGTCGAGGGACGCGGGCTCGGCGGCATCACCGAGCGCGCCCCGGCCAAGCCGCTGATCGCCGCGATCGAGGGCTACGCGCTCGCGGGCGGCTGCGAGCTGGCGCTCGCCTGCGACATGATCGTCGCGTCCCGGGACGCGCAGTTCGGCCTGCCCGAGCCGAAGCGCGGACTGGTCGCGGCGGGCGGCGGCCTGCTGCGGCTGCCGCGCCGCATCCCGTTCCACATCGCCATGGAGATCGCCCTCACCGGCGACCGGTACCCGGCGGAGCGGATGGCCGAGCTCGGCTTCGTCAACCGGCTGACCGAACCGGGCGGCGCGCTCGACGCCGCGCGGGAGCTGGCCGCGCGGATGGCCGAGAACGCCCCGCTGGCGCTCGCGGCGACCAAGCGGGTCATCCTGGAGTCCGCCGACTGGACGGCCGACGAGATGTGGCAGAAGCAGCAGGAGATCACGCTGCCCGTCTTCACGTCCAAGGACGCGCAGGAGGGCCCGGCCGCCTTCGCCCAGAAGCGCAAGCCGAACTGGTCGGGCGAGTAACCGCCCCGCCGACGCCACCAGGACGCCCGGAACGAACCCGTTCCGGGCGTCCTGCCGTTTCCACGGGACGCTCTGTGGTCTGACGGGGGCGGTCTTTGGAGGCGCTCTGGGTTGGACCGATCGCGTTGGTCCGGGGGCCGTGCGGTGGACGTACCACTGCCCGGAACTGGGATCGTTGTGAGCGCCCCCGCGCGTGGTTATTGTCGGAGCGGCGTCCGATCCTCCGGAGGGGAGCGAGTTATGGACGTCGGTGCCGCGCCGCCCGCGGTCAGGACCGGTGCATCGCCGACGCTGGTAGGCCGTGCGGCCCTGCTCACGGCCTTGGAGTCCCGCCTCGCCGCGAACGGCGGCGTCGTCCTCACGGGACCGAGCGGCATAGGCAAGACCGCGCTGCTCGAAGCCGTAGGGGCGGCGGCCGCGGCCCGCGGCGAGTTGGTGCTGCGCGTCGCCGGTACCGAGACCGAGCGGTGGGTCCCGTGCTCGGGGCTGGCCGAGCTGCTCGACCAGCTGCCCGGCGCGCTGACCGCCGAGCTGCCGCGCGAGCGGCTCACCGGGCTGCCCGCGCCGCACCCGGCGCCGCCCGCCGGGAGGTCCCCCGAACGGCCGCCCGAAGGACCCGCCGAGCGGCCGGTCACCGACCGGTCGAGCATGGACCACGTCGCGTGCAGGCTGGCCTTCCGCGGGCTGGTCGCCCGGTGCGCCGACGAGCGCCCCGTGCTGCTGCTCGTGGACGACGCGCAGTGGCTGGACGCCGAGACCGTGCACGCCGTCCGGTACGCCGTGGGCAGGCTCGCGTCCCGGGGCGTCCGCGCGGTCGTCGCCGGACGCTGGCCGGACGGTTTCGCCGCCGGCGACGGAGGCAGCGCGCCGTGGGCGCCCGTGCCCGACGCGCTGCACCTGCCCGTCCCGCCGCTGACGCAGGACGAGCTGGCCGAGATGTTCGAGAGCTACGGCCTGCCGGTGCGCGTCGTGAACACGCTGCACTCCGACTCGGGCGGCAACCCCTACCTCGCGCTGGCGCTCGGCGGCGCGTTCACCGACCGGATCCCGCGGCACTGGCGGCCGGCGCCGCTGCCGCAGCGCGTCCAGGCCGTGATCGCGGAGCGGCTGGCCCGGCTCCCGGCGCAGGCGCACGAGACGCTGCTGATGGCCGCGCTCGCGATCCGTCCGACCACGGACCTGTTGCGCCGTGCGGGACGCACCGAGGCGGCCCGCGACATCCGCACCGCCGCCGTGCTGGGCCTGCTGATCACCGAGGGCGGCGGGATCCGGTTCACGCCGCCCGCGGTCGGGACGGTCCTCGCCGAGTCCGCCGACGCGCGGCACCTCGCGCGGGTGCACCGGGCGCTCGCCGCCGTCGTCCCGGACGCGGCCGGACGCGCCAGGCACCGCGCCCTCGCCGACCCCGGCCCGAACGCCGAGCTGGCGCACTCGCTGGTGACGGCGGCGGAGCAGGCCGTCCGGCAGGGCTCGCACCGGATGGCGGCGGAGCTGTACCGGCTGGCCGCCGACCGGTCCCCGGCCGAGCCCGCGGCGGAGCGGCTGGAATGGCTGGTCGCGGCGGCCGAGACGGGCGCGAACGGCGGCCTGCCCGACCTCGTGCACCGGGCGGCGGAGGCCGTCCTCGCGGCGGACGCGACGCGCGGCCAGCGCGTCCGGGTCCGGCTCGCGCTGCTGGACCTGTCCGGGCAGGGGCTCGCGGAGATGGGCGAGGTGTTCGCGGCGGCGCTCGTCGACGCGGACGGCGACCCCGCGCTCCTCGGCCCGCTCCGGCTGCGGATGGCGATCGGGCTGCTCGTGAACGGCGCGTCCGAGCGCGCGGAGCACGAGGCCAACGGCGCTCTCGCGCACGCCCGCGCGATAGGGGACACGGCACTGGAGGCCAAGGCGCTCGCCCTCCGCGCGAACATCTCCCTCCTGGAAGGACGCGGAGACTACGCCAGCGACCTGAAACGCGCCCGCCGCCTGCCCGAACCTCCACTCGACGGACAACTTCACACAACGCCCCGATACCTGGCCGCCTACTGCGCCATTTTCGAAGACCGTCTCACCGAGGCCCGTACGGAACTACTGCGCATGCTGGCGCTGGTGGAGCGCGGGTCAGGCGAAGAGGTCGTGCACGTCCTGCGGAACCTGTCGGAGGTGTCCGTCCGGACGGGACGCTGCCGCGAGGCGCTCGACTTCGCGGACCGTGCCATGCGCATCACCGAGCAGGCCGCGCTCAGCCCCGGACCGGCCTGGTACCACGGCGCCCTGGCCGAACTCGCCGGGGGCAGTGTGGACCGTGCCGTCGCGTTGGCCGAGCAAGGGCTGCGCGCGTCCGAGCAGGAGAACGACGTCATCTTCCAGAGCCGGCTGCTACACGTGCTGGGTGTCGCGTACATGCGCGCGGGCGACGTGCGTACGGGAGTCGACACCCTCCTGCGCATCGAGACGCTGGGGTCGTCCACCGACGAACACGAACACAGACGCGGGCCGCTGTCCCCGATGGTGCTGCGCTGGCACGGCGACCTCGCGCAGGGCCTCGCGTCCCTGGGGGACACCGAGCGGGCCGAGCGGGTGATCCGCGCGACGCGCGCCGTCGTCGGCGACCGGACGCGCGGCGTCGGCGTCGGCGGCCAGCTCGACCGGGCCGAGGCGTGCGTGCTCGCGGCGCGCGGCGAGCACGACCAGGCCGTCGCGCTGCTGCGCCGCGCCGCCGCGCTCTTCGAACGGCTCGGCCAGCCGCTGGAGGTCGGGCAGTGCCTCCTGGAGGAGGCGCGGATCGAACGGCGGCGGCGGCGCGGCGGCCCGGCCCGGCGGACGGCCGCGGAGGCCCTGGAGATCTTCCTCCGCTGCGGCGCGCGGCCGTGGGCCGAGCAGGCGCGGCACCGGCTCGCGCGGCCCGACGCGGCCGTCCCGGACGGCCCCGCCGCCGCCGTGCCCGCGACGCAGATCACGCTGACCGAAGGGGAACGGCGGATCGCGCTGCTCGTCGGCCAGGGCGCGACGAACCAGCAGGTGGCGCACCGGTTGTTCCTCAGCGTGAAGACCGTCGAGGCGTCCCTCACGCGGATCTACCGCAAGCTCGGGATCCGCTCCCGGTCGCAGCTCGGCTCGCTCCTCGGCGGAGGGCTGGACGGGCCGGGCGCCACCCTGTCCCGATAACGCACCCTCGTCAACCCCTTGGGTGTGTAGGGGTTTCCCTTGCGCCCCCTCCGATGTCCCTATGGATGGTGGCGAGCCGCGAACTTTGCGGTGACATGCACACAAATGCATGCGATCGTTCCCGGGTCAACCGCCTCCCAGCACTCCGGAGCTCCGTGGGCGCGACCGCGCCCGCCCGGAGAGCGACCCCCCTCGGCCGTCACCCCGAGACGGCCGGCAGACAAGGAGCACCGCGTGAGATCCACATCCCGAGGACGTGCCCACAGGCGCGTCGCCACCGGCACCGCGCTGGTCACCGTCGCCGCCATGGCGGCGATCGGCCTCCAGGCGGGACCGGCGTCCGCCGCCCCGGCGAAGCCCTCCCAGGGCGACCCCGGACAGCTCCCCGCCAAGGTCAGCGCCCAGGAGTACAAGGCGCTGGTCGGCAAGGCCAAGGCCCAGGAGGACACGACCGCGTCCGAGCTGAAGTTCAGCGACAAGGTCGAGCTCAAGGCCAAGGACGTCGTCAAGAACCAGGACGGCACCACCCACACGCGCTACCTGCGCACCTACGAGGGCCTGCCCGTCATCGGCGGCGACCTCATCGTGCACCGGGCGCCGTCCGGCGAGATCGAGGGCGTCACCCAGGGGCTCACCAGTGAGCTCAAGGTGAACACGACGCCGCGGACGCTCGCGTCCACCAAGCCCGCCACGCCCAAGGCCAAGGGCAGCGTCGCCCCGCAGAAGATCGTCTGGATGCAGGGCTCCAACCCGGTCCTGGCCTGGGAGACCGTCGTCGGCGGGACGCAGAGGGACGGCACCCCGAGCCGCCTGCACGTGATCACCGACGCCGCCACCGGCAAGACGATCACGCAGTGGCAGGGCGTCCAGACCGGCACCGGCAACAGCCAGTACTCCGGCACCGTCCAGCTCGGCACCAGCCAGTCCGGCGGGCAGTACGTGCTGCGCGACACCGGCCGCGGCAACCACGAGACGACGAACCTGAACCGGGCCCAGTCGGGTCGCGGGACCCTGTTCTCCAACTCCAGCGACACCTGGGGCAACGGCTCGCCGAGCAACAGCCAGACCGCCGCCGTGGACGCGGCGTACGGCGCGGGCGAGACGTGGGACTTCTACAAGACCGTCTTCGGCCGGTCCGGCATCCGCGGCGACGGCGTCGGCGCGTACTCCCGCGTCCACTACGGCAGCAACTACGTCAACGCCTTCTGGGACGACAGCTGCTTCTGCATGACGTACGGCGACGGCTCCGGCAACAACGCGCCGCTGACCGAGCTGGACGTCGCGGGCCACGAGATGAGCCACGGCGTCACGTCCAACACCGCGGGCCTCATCTACGAGGGCGAGTCCGGTGGCCTGAACGAGGCGACGTCCGACATCATGGCGACCGCCATGGAGTTCTGGGCGAACAACCCCAGCGACATCGGCGACTACCTCATCGGCGAGAAGCTGAACATCTTCGGCAACGGCCAGCCGCTCCGGTACATGGACAAGCCGAGCAAGGACGGCAACTCGCTCGACAACTGGTCGACGAACGCCGGAAACGTGGACGTGCACTACTCGTCCGGCATCGCGAACCACTTCTTCTACCTGCTGTCCGAGGGCAGCGGCGCGAAGACCATCAACGGCGTGTCGTACAACTCGCCGACGGGCGACGGCAAGCCGGTCACCGGCATCGGCCGGGAGAAGGCCGCCGCGATCTGGTTCAAGGCGCTGACCGAGCAGATGCGCTCGAACACCAACTACGCCGACGCCCGCCGCGCGACGCTCGCCGCCGCGTCCGCCCTGTACGGGGCGACCAGCCCCGAGTACACGGCGACCGCGAACGCCTGGGCGGGCGTGAAGGTCGGCAGCCGGGCCAGCGACCCGGGCGACCCCGGAAACCCGGGCGACCCGGGCGGCTCCACCACCTGGGCCGCGACCGGCTCCTACAAGGTCGGCGACCTCGTCACCTACGAGGGCGTGCAGTACCGCTGCCTCCAGGCGCACACCGCGTCGCCCGGCTGGACGCCGCCGAACGTTCCGGCCCTCTGGGAGAAGGTCTGACTCCCGTCCGCTCCACGTGACTGACCCGCGCGCCGCGGTGCTCAACGGGCCTTCCCGAGCACCGCGGCGCGCGGCCGTCCATGCCGCCGGCCTGCTTCGCGGCCGTTGTCGGCCATTTACCGGCGGCAAAACATGATCTTCCATTCATTGTCAGGGCTAGGGTGGATCGCATGGTCGGCGAGGACGAGACCGCACCGGCGGGCATCGACATCACCACCCCGCATATCGCCCGAATTTACGATTACTGGCTAGGCGGCAAGGACAATTACGAGTCCGACCGGAACGCCGCCGAACAGGTCATGGCGGCCACCCCGACCATCAAGCCCGGAGTCACCGCGAACCGGGCGTTCCTGAGCCGCGCCGTCCGCTTCATGGCCGGACGGGGAATCACCCAGTTCCTCGACATCGGCACCGGCATTCCGACCGCCGACAACACGCATCTCGTCGCGCAGGCCGTCAATCCCGACTGCCGGGTGGTCTATGTCGACAATGATCCGATCGTGCTCGTCCACGCGCGGGCGCTGCTGTCCGGCGTCAGCGCGCCCACCGCGTTCATCGACGCCGACCTGCGCGACACGGGCCTGATCCTGAAAGGCGCGTCCGGGCTGCTCGACCTCAACCGTCCCGTGGGACTGCTGCTGATCGCGATACTGCACTGCGTCCCGGACGAGGACGAGCCGGGCGAAATCGTCCGCGAACTCATGGACGCCTTTCCGCCCGGCAGCCTCCTCGCCATCACCCATCCGGGAATCGACCAATTGCCGGAGCAGATGGAGGCCGCCGAAAAGGCCCTCACCAAGGCGATGGGATACCGCGTCACCTTCCGCACGCACGAGGGCGTCAGCCGGTTCTTCGACGGCTTCGACCTGCTCGATCCCGGCGTCGTCCCGGTGCAGGACTGGCGCCCCGAGCCCGGCGCGCCCCCGTCCCTCACGACCGGCATGTGGGGCGGCGTAGCGAGCAAACCCTCACTTCGGCGGGGGTAGCAGATCGGCGTGCCGGACCTGGTAACCGCCCTTGGTGACCGGCGCGAAAGCCGCGGGGCCCATGCACGTCCCGACCTTTCCCTCCTCCCATTCGCCCTTGTCGTTCTGGACGCCGTTGACCACCGCCCAGGAGAATCCCATCCGGTCCGGCTCACCGTGGCGGCCGTCCTGGACGCTGAACCCCAGGCGCTTGCCGATCCAGTCTTTGATCGGCTCGTCCGCCTCGTAGACGACCGCCGTGAACGTCGCGTTTCCGGGACTCGTCGCCAGGCAGTCCACCTTGGCCTTCGACGTCACCGTCCACCCTTCCTGCGGCGAGTGGTGAGAGATCTGCACCGTTCCGCGCGCATCGGTGGGAAGCCCCTGCGGGGCGCCCTGCTTCGGCTCCGAATAGGGGACGCCCGTCACGTCGAACGTGAATGCGCGGACGTCCTGATCGGGCGAGAAAGTCAACTTGATCTGCGCGGAGCCTGAAACCCGCGCGCCTTTCGCGGCCCTTTCCGCCTTGTTCCCCGTCTTGTTCCCCGCATTGTTGCCCGTCTCCTGCGCCGCCACGGGAGCGGCAACCAGCGCGACTCCCGCCATGGCCAGCACACCCAACTTGATCGCCTTGCCGAACATCGAGACTCCCGTCCGTTCCAGCCGGACCCGAATGGCCCGACCCCTCGATGCTCCGCCCGACGACCCGTCC
Source organism: Actinomadura decatromicini (assembly GCF_008121305.1). Lineage (NCBI taxonomy): Bacteria > Bacillati > Actinomycetota > Actinomycetes > Streptosporangiales > Thermomonosporaceae > Actinomadura > Actinomadura decatromicini. Next base: position 97,708 of record NZ_VSRQ01000010.1, read on the forward strand.
CTCCCTCCCCAGCGCGACCGATCCCTTTCCCCCGCCGGTATGAGAGCGCACAAGGAAAAGCCCCCGGGAATTATCTCCCAGGGGCCACAGACTCCGGACGCGAACTAGTGCGTCACACCCTCGGACTTGGAGACCAGGCGGGCGACGTGCCCGGCCATCTCCTCCTGCCGAGCGGCCATCTTGCCGATCTCACCCATGAGCAGGTTCACGGCCGACCCCAACTCCTGCCGGACCGTCCCCACCTCCTGCTTGATCTCCAGCTTCAGCTCCTGCCTGACCCCGCCGATCTCCTGCTTGAGCTCGCGCCTGAGCTCGGCGAGGTCGTCCTTCGTGGCCAGGTTCTTCAGGTCGTCCTTGGTGGCCAGGTCAGCGAGTGTTACCTCTGCGAGGGGCTTGGACGCCATGTCGGTGATGCTACCTCTCGTCGGTCCTCCGGCACGGGTGCCGGACGGGGGAGCCCCATCCTCCCACAGCTGGACACGCTCCGTGATCAACCAGTCGCAGATGGTTTAGCTCCCGTCACGCCGGGTCGGGAACTCAGGCTGCGTGATCTCCCACCGTGATCGTGAAGGTGGTCTCCATCGCCTTGGCGATGCGGTCGAGCATTCCCAAGGTAGGGATTCCGCCCCCGCCCTCGATGCGCGAAAGCGCGGGCTGGGTGATGCCGGCCCGTTCGGCCACCACGCCCTGGGTGAGGCCGAGCTCGATGCGGCGCTCCCGGACCATGTCGCCGAGCCGCAGGTCAAAGCCCGCCTGCTCGTACTCGGGGTGCGGCGCCGCGTCCTCACGCAGCCGCTTCTCCCGGTAGGTCCGCCACGCGGAGTGTCCCGTCATCACCGGCTCCTCTCGTAGACGTGCCCCGCCGGTCCCAGGTGAGACGACTCGCAGATCCCGCGCAAGGCGACCGCTCGCTCGACGTCTCGCGGCTGCGCGTCGTTCCTGACCTTCTGGAACACGGTCAGCAGACGATGAGCCGTCCTCGCCCGGTCGGCAGCCAGTAGGTGATCCGCCACGCCGTTTCCCCAAGGTAGAGCCACAGTTCGCGAACGCCGTCCCGTAACGCCTTGGTGTGGTTCCCGTCGAGCAGGTCGCCGCGGTCGACGAGGTAGTCGTCCACGTTGCGCATGACGCGCTGGTGCTGGGCGAAGCTCAACGTGTCCAGCCACGCGACGACCTGGGGCTCCATCTCGATCTCGAACATATCGTTGATGATATATACCGTCGATGATAAGTCGGGGGCGGCGATTCGTCCAGCACGTAGCGCGCCCCTTGGCTGCGGATCAGTCCCAGCGGGTGGTGCGTTGGCGTTTTATGGCGGAGCGGCGTTTCTTGTTCTCCAGGCGGCGTTCGTTGATGCCGCGGGGGATCTTCTTCGGGACGCGCTTCTTCGGGGGCGGGGCCGTGGCGTCGGCGAGGAGGGTGGCTAGGCGGGTGCGGGCGGCGTCGCGGTTGCGCTGCTGCGAGCGGTACTCCTCGGCGCGGATCGTGAGGACGCCGCGGACCAGGCGGGACGCGAGCCGCTCCAGCGCGCGGGAGCGCATCGGCTCGGGCAGGGACGGCGAGTTCGCGACGTCGAAGGAGAGTTCGGCGGCGGTGGCGCTCGTGTTGACGTGCTGCCCGCCCGGACCCGACGAACGCGAGAAACGCCAGCTCAGCTCGGACTCCGGGATGGAGACCGAGCCGCGCACGTGGACCTGGTCGGGCATGTCTCCATTGTCGCAGGGTAGAAGTGATCTTGTCGCCTCGTTAACCCCCCGCCCTCGACATCTGAAAGTACTTACTTACACTGATCGCCATGACCGATGGACTGTTCTCGGACGACGACCTCATCCGCGTCGTCTCGCGGGAGGGCGCGCTCATCGCGGCGGGCGGCGCGGCGTCGCTGCTCCAGACCGCGCATCCGCAGGTGGCGCAGGGCGTGTACGACCACAGCTACACCGCCGACGACCCGCTCCGCCGCCTGCGCAACACGATGGGCTGGCTGTACGCGGTGCAGTTCGGGACGCGGGAGGAGGCCGAGGCGTTCAGCGCCCTGGTCAGGAAGGGCCACGAGAGCGTCACCGGGCCCGGCTACGAGGCGAACGACCCGGAGTTGCAGGTGTGGGTGGCGTCCACCCTGTTCGCGGTGGCGGTGCAGTTCTACCAGCTCCTGTTCCGGCGGACGTTCGACCCGGCGGAGCTGGAGGAGTTCTACCAGCAGGCCAAGATCTACGCGACGATCCTCGGCTGCCCGGAGGAGCGGATGCCCGCCACGTATCCGCTGTTCCGCGAGTACTACGCGGACATGGTCCAAAGCCTGGAGATCACCGACGCCTCGCGGGCGATCGCGGCGCAGGTGCTGCGTCCGCGGCTGCCGGGCGGGCCGCTGAACGCGCCGGGGCTGATGGCGATCAGGCTGCTCACGGCGGGGCTGATGCCCGCGCCGATCCGCGAGCAGTACGGGTGGAAGTGGGACGCCGGACGGGAGCGCCGGTTCCGGCTCCTCGTCGGGACGCTCGCCGTCGTCTACCCGCGGCTCCCGCTGGCCGTCCGGACGCTGCCGAGGCGGTACTACCTGCACACGACCCGCCGGATGCTGGCGAAGCTGAACCGCCGTCCGGCCGCCGCGGTCAGGACGGGCTGACCGGGGGCCGACCGGGGAGGAGTGCGGCCGCGCGACCCGTGCGGAGGCCGCGCGGCCGCCCCCTCCCCCCGGATGGTCAGACCGACGCCCCCGCGATGATCGTGTCGGCGGCCTTCTTCGCCGTGTCCATCGGGATCGCGAACCCGACGCCGATGTTGCCGGAGCTGCTGCCCGAGGTGGCGATGGCGGTGTTCACGCCGATCACCTGCCCGGCGGCGTTCACCAGCGCGCCGCCCGAGTTCCCGGGGTTGATGGCGGCGTCGGTCTGGATCGCGTTGCTGATCACGGTCTGCTGCTGCTGGGACAGCTGCCCGCGCAGCCCGGGCGGGAGCTGCGGTTCTTCGCCGCCCTCGCGCACCTCGCGGCCGAGGCCGCTGACGATGCCGGACGTCACCGAGCCGTCCAGGCCGAGCGGGCTGCCCACGGCGAGGACCGTGTCGCCGATCGCGAGGGTGCGGCTGTCGCCGAGCGTCGCGGCCTTCAGCCCGGACACGCCCTGCGCCTTCAGCACCGCGACGTCCCCGGCCCGGTCGGCGCCGAGCACCTCGGCGGGCGCCGTCCTGCCGTTGCTGAACTTCACCGACACCGAGCGGGCGCCGGAGACGACGTGCGCGTTGGTGAGGATCACGCCGTCCGAGCGGAGGACGATGCCGGAGCCGCCGCTCGTCCCGCCGGACAGCCGCGCCTCGATCGACACCACGCTCGGCTGGACGGCGGCGGCGACCTGCGCGGTCGTGCCGCCGTTCGTGGGCACGCCCGACACGGCGGCCGGTCGCGCGTAGCCGGTGCCGTCGCCGTTCAGCGCGGTCGTGATCGCCGCGCCCGCGCCGCCCGCCGCGATGGCCAGCGCCGTCGCGGCGGCCACCGCCGCGAGCTTCTGCCGGACCGTGCCGAACGTCCGAGGACGCTCCACCGGCGAGGACATGGGATGTCCCGGCTGCGGCGCCGCGGCGCCATACGGCGTGAAAGGTCCAGGCGGCGCGGGAGGTCCGGGCCGCATCGCGGAACCGAAGGGCATCGAGGGGCGAGGCGGCATGGAGGGGCCGGGGGGCGTGGAAGGCCCGGGTGGCGTCGAGGGGCCGGTGGGCACTGAAGGCCCAGGCGGTGTCGAGGCGGAGGGCGTCGAAGGCCCGGGCGGCGTTGAAGAGCTGGCGGGTGTCGACGGGCCGGATCGTGTGGGGGAGCCGGGGGGTGTCGGCGGGGCGGGGGGCGGGGTGTGGTCCGGGTCCTGCCAGGCCGGGTTCGCCCACTGGCCGGGCTCCGGTCGTCCGGGCTCGCGCGGTTGCTGTGGTCGGTCGGCGTTCATCTGCATCCCCTGTCGTCTGGTCACTTTGAAGGATGCGTCCGGGGGCTCCAGCATCCCTGGACCCCACCTGAAAGTGTGCTGAACGCCCCGCGGCGCGAAAGAACCGCGGCCGGGAGACGAGTCGGACTCGTCCCCGGCCGCGGTTCCGGTGTCGTGGCTGGCCAGGGCGCGGCCTCCCGCTCCCCGTCGAGATCGGGGCGCGCCCTGTACGTCCTACCTAAGCGCAATTTCCTGAACGTTGCCTGAACGCCCGAGGCGCCGGACGGGACGGCGGTCAGCCTTCGTCCAGGGGCAGGACGACCCGGAACGTCGCGCCCTCGCCGGGCGTCGAGTCGGCCTCCACGAGCCCCTCGTGCGCGGCGACGAGGGCGGCGACGATGGACAGCCCGAGGCCCGCGCCGCCGTCCTGCCGGGACCGCGCCTCGTCGGCGCGGTAGAACCGCTCGAAGACCCGTTCCGCCTGGTCGGGCTGGAGCCCGGGGCCCTCGTCCGCGACCTCGACGACGGCGGCGGGGGCGTCGCGGAGCGTGCCGGGGGCGAGCCGCACCGAGACCGGCGTCCCGTCGGGCGTGTGCTTGACGGCGTTGTTCAGCAGGTTGCCGAACACCTGGCGCAGGCGCGGCTCGTCCCCCCGCACCTGGTACGCGACACCGCCCTCGACAGACAGGTCGATGGCTCGCTCAGGTGCCAAGATCCTGGCCTCCTGGACACAGTCGGCGGCGACCGCGAGCAGGTCCACCGGACGCCGCTCGATCGGCCGCTGCCCGTCCAGCCGGGCGAGCAGGAGCAGGTCCTCGACGAGCAGGCCCATCCGGGACGCCATCTCCTCGATCCGCCCCACCAGCCGGTCGGTCTCCTCCGGGGTGCGCGCCGCGCCCTGCCGGTAGAACTCGGCGAACCCGCGGATCGCGGTGAGCGGGGTGCGCAGCTCGTGGCTCGCGTCGGCGACGAACCGGCGCATCCGCTCCTCCGAGTACAGCGCCGTCCGCTCGGAGTGGCGGGCCGCCGCCTCCGACTCGGCGCGGGCCCGGAACGCGGTCTCGATCTGCGCGAGCATCACGTTCAGCGACCGGCCGAGGCGCCCCATCTCGGTCCGCGGATCGCCCTGCGGGACGCGCCGCGACAGGTCGCCCGCCGCGATCGCGCCCGCCGTCTCCTCCACCGCCGCGAGCGGCCGCAGGCTCGCCCGGACGACCCACACCCCCAGCCCGACCAGCACCGACAGGACGAGCAGCCCGACGATCGCGTCGATCATGACCAGCCGTCCGACGGTGCGGTCGACCTCGTCCAGGCTGAACGCGAGGACGATGATCGTGCCGTCGGTGCCGGGAATCGGCTCGGCCAGGATCCGCCACGCCGCGTCGGAGCCGCCCGCCCCGCGCACCGTGAACGGGCGGTCGATCCGGCCGGACAGGTCGGCCGGCAGGTGCGGCGTGCCCGGCTCGCTCCAGGCGTCGCTCCACCCCACGGCGCGGCCGTCGTTCGTGCGGATCTGCCCGTACATCTCGCTCGGGATCCGCACCGTGATCCGGCCGTCGCCGCTCCGCAGCTGCGGGACGACCTGCTCGATCGTCCGCCCGACGGAGCCGCGCAGCTGGTCGTCGGCCCGCCCGATCAGGTAGTGGCGCAGGACGGACGCGCCCGCCGCGCTCATCACCAGCATCCCGAGCGTGACGAGGACGAGCATCCCGGCGATCAGCTTGACGCGCAGCGGCGTCCGCTCCCACAGCCGCGCGAGGCCGCGCGGCGACCACCCGGGACGCCCGCCCGCCGCGGACCCCGGGACCAGCGTGGCCATCAGCCCGGTTTCGCGGGCTCGCGCAGGACGTAGCCGACGCCGCGCAGGGTGTGGATCAGCCGCGGCTCGGCGTTGTCGACCTTGCGGCGCAGCGCGGACACGTACGACTCGACGATGCCCGCGTCGCCGCGGAAGTCGTAGTTCCAGACGTGGTCGAGGATCTGCGCCTTCGACACGACGCGCCCCGCGTTCGCCATGAAGTAGCGCAGCAGCTTGAACTCGGTCGGGGAGAGCTGGATGGCGCGCCCGCCGCGCCACACCTCGTGGCTGTCCTCGTCGAGCTCGACGTCCGCGAACACCATCCGCGGCGGCGGCTCGCTCACCCCGCCCCGGAACCGCCGCAGCACCGCCCGGATGCGGGCGATGACCTCCTCCAGGCTGAACGGCTTGGTGACGTAGTCGTCGCCGCCGATCGTCAGCCCCTTGATGCGGTCCTGGACCGCGTCCCGCGCGGTCAGGAACAGCACGGGCGTGTGGTCGCCGCCGGACCGCAGCCGCCGCGCGACGTCGAACCCGTCGATGTCGGGGAGCATCACGTCCAGCACGATGAGGTCCGGCCGGTGCCGCCGCGCCGACTGCACAGCGTCGGCCCCGTTGGTGGCGGTGACCACGTCGAACCCGGTGAAGCGCAGGCTTCCGGCGAGGAGCTCCAGGATGTTGGGCTCGTCCTCGACGACGAGCAGGGTCGCCTCCGCCGGTTTGCCGCCGTTCGCCGTTCGATCAACCAATGGCACAGTCCCCCTCATTAGTCAGGGCGCAGGTTCGCACGCGAAGCTGAATGTCCCCTGAATGCGAGCAAAGGAACGGTTGAGTCCGCGCTGATACGGAACCGGTGGCCAAGTCCGAGGTCAGCGCCGGAAACGGGGAGAACCCGGCCGTGGGGCGTCAGCGGTCGAGGGCGCGGATGGCGCGCATCGCCTCCCGGCGCGCGTCGCCGGACAGGACGTCGATGTACACGTTCCCGTCCAGATGGCCGCACTCGTGCTGGAGGCAGCGCGCGAAATAGCCCGTCCCCTCGACGCGGACGGGCTTGCCCTTCACGTCGACGCCCTCCACGACGGCGTGCGCGTGCCGGGCCGTCTCGAAGTGCATCCCGGGGACGGAGAGGCAGCCCTCCGGCTCGACCAGCATCTCCCCGTCCGCGGCGACGAGCCGCGGGTTGACGACGTGGCCGACGTGCCTGCGCCCCTTGTCGTCCTTGCAGTCGTACACGAACGCGCGCAGGCCGACGCCCACCTGGTTGGCGGCGACGCCCGCGCCGTCCTCCTCGTACATGGTGACGAACATGTCGTCGACCAGCCGCTCCAGCGAAGCGTCGAACGTCCGGACCGGGTCGCATTCGGTGCGCAGGACCGGATCGCCGAGAAGCCTGATGGGACGGGCCGTGCCCTGCCGCGCGTGGGTCCTCTTGCTCACGCGAAGATCCTATTAAAGACGCGACGGTGCGCACCGACCCGTTAGGGCCGGTGCGCACCGCCGCGCGCTGTCTGTCCCGCCTGACGTTTCCGGTGCCGGGGCGGGCTACAACTCGATCGGCCCGCGCGACTGCTGCGGCGGGACGACCGGAGCCGCCTGGCCCACCGCGTCCTCGGCCGGACGCGGGGACTTCGGCGGCTGCGGGGCCGCGGGCGGGGCCGGCGACGGCGCCGACGGCGCCGACGCGACCGGGGCCTCGGCGGCCGGTTCGGGCTTCTTCATGGACGGCGCGCTCTGCGGCGCGGGCGCGGCCGCCGCGGGCTTGGCCGCCGCCGGGGCGGGCTTCGCGGGCGGCGGGGACGCGGGCTGCTTGCGCGGCGCGCTCTGCCGGACGGCGTCCTCGACCATCTTCTCCAGCGGCCCGGCCTCGTTCTCCGCGGTGAGGAGGCGGTGCAGGGTGTCGCTGATCTCGGTGAGCCGCTGGAGCGCCTGCGTGTGGTTCTTGGTGAGCGCGGTGAGCCGCTGCGTCGCGCCCTCGTTGATCACGCTGGCCCGCCGCTCGGACGCGGTGAGGGTGCGCTCGGCCTCCAGCCGCGCGCTCGTCACCGTCTGCTCGGCCTCCTGCTTCGCGGACCCGAGGACGCTCTCGGACTCCTTCTTGGCGGACGCGAGCACGTGCTCGGCCTTCTCCTGCGCCTGGGCGAGGTTCTTCTCGGCGTGCGCGCGCGCGTCGTCGATGATGCGCTTGGACTCCTGCTCGGCGTCCTTGCGGATCTCCGTCCCCTTGGCCTCGGCCTCGGCGACCTTGTCCTGGGCCTCGTCCTCGGCGAGGTTGATGATCTGGCGGAGCCGGTCGCTCAGGTCGTCGCCGGTCGGCTTGCGGGCCTCCCGGAGCTCGGCCATCTCGCGGCGGAGCCGCTCGGAGTCGTCCTGCGCGCGGGCGAGGCGGGCCTCCAGCTCACGGTGCTTCTGCTGGGCGCGGGCGATGTAGTCGTCGACCTGGCGGCGGTTGTAGCCGCGCATGACGATCTCGAAGGACTCTTCTTGGAGGAGGTTAGGCAGGATTTCGGCTTCGTTGCTCATGATGCCTTGGGGGGTCGTTGGCGGGGGTCGTCACCCCGTCAGGGTCGGTTGCGATCCTCACCCGCCGGTTGAGCGGGTCCACATGTGGAAACGTCAGGACGACTCTTGTCCGGTCCACCCCATTCGCGCAACCGGAACGCGCCTCTCGCTGCCGTTTCTTCACCTGGTAGAAGCGACAAACTATCCAATCTCTGGAGAATTCGCGCGAAGGGCGGGCGTGTCGTCGAAGCGGATTCGGATGGACCCTCCCGAGCCGCTCCCGCGGGGGCCGTGTGCGGGGACGCGGCCGGGGCCGTCCTAGCATCGGCGGCATGAGCGGCGACACGAGGTACGTGGGAGCGTTGGGCGAGGGCCGGCCGAAGATCGACCCGGACGCGTGGGTCGCGCCGGGCGCGGTCGTCGTCGGACGGGTGACGCTGGGCCGGGCGTCCAGCGTCTGGTACGGCTCGGTGCTGCGCGGCGACGACGAGGAGATCGTCGTCGGCGACGAGTACAACATCCAGGACCTGAGCTGCCTGCACGCCGACCCCGGGACGCCCGCCGTCCTGGAGGACCGGGTCAGCCTCGGGCACAAGGCGATGGTGCACGGCGCGCACGTCGAGGCGGGCTCGCTCATCGGGATCGGCGCGATCGTCCTGAACGGCGCGCGGATCGGCGCGGGGACGCTGGTCGCCGCCGGGGCGCTCGTCCCGCCGGGCCGGACGATCCCGTCCGGGGTGCTCGTCGCGGGCATGCCGGGGAAGGTCGTCCGGGAGCTGACCGACGACGACCGGCTCGTCCTGCGGCACACGTCCGAGGTGTACGTGGCGAAGGCGCGGCAGCACCGCGACGCCGTCTGGCAGTGATCCCGGCCCGCCCGTCCGAGCCCATTGCTGATGCGCTGACCTGCGCGGACGCGACGAATGCCCAGATGCGCGGCACCCCGCCCGCGTTCTGCTGACTACCATGACCAGCGTGGTGTGGGGACCGGGCTATGGCAGTGCTCCGCCGCCCAGCCCCCAGGCGGGGCAGGATCCGTTCGCGGAGGCAGAGCGGGACACGCGGGCGATGGTGGCCGCCGCGTGGTGGCCGTCGGCGCCGCCGCAGCAGCGCCAGCACGCGATCGGCGGCCGCATGCTCGTCCTCCCGGACGGGACGTGGTGGCTGTTCGGCGCGTGGGCGCGCTGGTACCGGCTGCATCCGGCGGACGGCCAGTGGTACCTCTGTCCGCCGCCGCGCACGCCCGCCGTCCGGATGGCGGCGCGGCCCGCGCAGCACGGCGCCGGGCAGGTGCCGATGCTGCCGCCGCACGTCGTCCCGGCCGGGCCCGACTTCTCCTACGACCCGCCCGCCGGGCTGCCGTTCGTCGCGCACGGGTTCGCGACCGAGCTGACCGCGCGGGTCCGGGCGACGGTCGACTCGGCCGCCGCGCTGACCGCGCCCGACTACCCGCACGGCTGGCCCGAGTTCACCGCCGAGACGCCGTCCACGGTGGCGGTGGCGTGGGGCGTGATGCTGTGGTGCTCGTCCGCGCCCGCGTTCGACTCGCGGCTGGACGCGCAGATGCTCGACCTGTGGAAGCCGTACCGCGCGCGCCCGCTCCCCGAGGTGGACGGCCCGCGCTGGCTCACCCCGCCGCCGCTGGAGACGCTGGTCGGGCTGTACGCCGAGCGGCTGCGCGCCAGCCGGGTGGACGCGGCGGTCGTCGTCCTGCGGACGATGTGGGCCGTCGCCAGCGCGCTGCGCGACGACGTCCGGTTCCAGATCAGGGCGGACGCGCTGCTCGCCATCCTCGGCACCACGCTCGCCAACCCGACCGTCGACTACGGGGCCCTCCCGTACGGGGACCAGGCGATCGTCCAGCAGTGGCTGACCCGGTGCCCGCCGAACCTGGTGCCCGCGCTGCGCAACGAGAGCTCGCCCGGCGACAACTTCCGGCACGCCTTCTACACGCTGAGCGAGCTGATCGCCGGTTTGTCGGGCGATCCCGCCGAGCCCGCCTACGTCGAGCCCCGGCTCGTGGCCGCCGCGTTGCTCGCCGCTGACCTCGATGTCGTCCGCAAGGACATGGTGGGCACCATCGTCCCCTGGCTCGACCCCGAGATCCGTTACACGGTGCAGGCGGTGTCGGAGCAGAAGGGGCATCCGCTGCGCCGGCTGTGGCCGCAGGACATGCGCCTTCCCGAGCCGCTGCGCTCGGCCGCCGGGTCGGGGCCGGGCGCGGAGTCGCTGCTCGCCGCGATGTACGAGGTCGACCTGGCCTGGTGCAGGCTCGGCGGGATGCCCGCGCGGCCGCGCGGGTTCCCCGTCCCGACCGCGGTCATCGCCGGGATGATCGGACGCGGGCGGGCCCGCGCGACGGGCGCCGTCCCGACCGCGACGCCGCCGCCCGTCCCGGCGCCGCCGCAGCCGAACCCCTTCGTGATGCAGAGCCAGCCGGGGCTCGCGCCGGGCGCGTCGCCGCAGCCCGGCACGCCGCCCGCCGGGCCGGACCGCCCGTTCGTGCAGCCGCCCGCCCAGCCCGGCCGGGAGAACGCGCCGGGTCCGGCGGGGCCCGGCCCCGGGCCGGGGCAGCAGGCCGCGTTCGCCTCCCCGGACCCGCTGATCAGCGGGGCGTCGCACATCGAGGACGACGGGGGCGACGCTCCGGCCGCACCGCCTTACACCGAGCTCGGCTTCCAGCGTCCGGGCGCGGCTCCGCCCGCTCCTATGCAGAGTCCTGCTCCTATGCAGAGTCCTGCTCCTATGCAAAGCCCCGCTCCGATGCAGAGCACGCCTCCGCCGCCGGTGCCGAATCCGGGGGCGATGCAGAAGCCGGGGGCGATGCAGAAGCCGGGGGCGATGCAGGCCGGGCCGCCCGCGCCGTCCCCGTCTCCGCAGGTCCCGCCGCCCGCCGCCGCCGTGTCCGAGCAGCCGCCCGGCGGCTTCTCCCCGCCGGAGGGGGAGCAGCAGGACGAGCCCTTCGCGCCGCCGTACACGCAGCTCGGCTACCAGCCCGCGGGCGCCGTCCCTCCGCAGCAGGCACCGCCCCAGCAGATGCCGCCCCAGCAGGCGCCTCAGCAGCAAGTGCCGCAGCAGAGTCCCGTCCCGCCGCCGCAGCCGAGGCGGCAGGCGCAGCGGCAGCCGTCCGCGCAGACCGCGTTCGACCCGTACTCCACCCGCATGGACGACGGCGCGCACCCCACGAACCCGGAGGTCCCGCCCGTCCCGGCGAGCCCGCCCGGCACGCGCATCCTCGGGCCCGGCGACCTGGAGGACGACCCCGCCGCGCCTCCGCCGCCGCCCGTCCCGGCGGCCGGGCCGGGCACGAAGGTCATGTCCAAGACGATGGTCGGCGACTTCGACTTCCTGGACGACACCCCGTCGCCCGACCAGCCCGTCCACGAGATCCCGCCGCCGCGCGACCGCAGCGAGCGGCGCGTCCTGGAACGGTTCGGGTTCGGCTTCGTCTACGGCGACCACGACGCGAGCGACCTGCTCGCCGGGTTGAAGCAGCAGGTCCAGGAGTGGGACGCGCAGGTCGGCGAGAGCCCCGAGGAGACGCGGGTCGACGGCGCGCCCAGCTCGATGAGGCCCGGCGTGCCGGGCGTCCTGCTGGTCGGCGCGCCGCACTCGGGGCAGCGCAGGCTGGCCAGGATGATCGCGCTGACGCTGGCGAACGCGGGCCTCGGGGACGGCTCGATCCGCGCGCACGACGCCGAGGACGTCCGGGACGCCCCCGCCGACAAGATCGGCCGGATCCTCGCCCAGCCCGGCCCGGTGATCCTCTTCGAGCGGCTGGACGTCGCCGTCGCCTCGGCCGCCGACCCGGGAGCCGTCGTCGGCGCGGTGCGCCGCGCCCGCCGCGACCCGGTGAACGCGACGCCGGTGATCGCGACCTGCGAGCCGCACGCCTACAAGCGGCTGCTGCGCGAGCACCCGAAGCTCGTCCAGGCGTTCCGGGTGCACCGGCTGCCCGACTTCACCGACCTCGACAACCGGATGACGCTGCTGCACCTGCTCGCCGAGGAACGCCGCGTCACCATAGGCGCCGCCGCGCTGGAGGTCGCCCGCGAGGACCTGAACCGCCTGCGCGGCCCCGGCGACCTGGTCGGCGCGCGGCTCGTCGAGGCGTACCTGGACCAGGCCGCCCAGCGGAACATGGAGCGCGCCGGGGCGTCCCACGACCGGCTCGTGCTCACCCCGGACGACCTCACCGGCGTCGCCGAGGGCATCGAGCCCGCGCTGCGCCCGCCCGGCGACATCGACGGCTACCTGCGGCGGCTCGACCAGCTCACCGGCCTGGACGAGGTGAAGGGCGCGGTGCGGGAGCTGGTCGAGGAGGCCGGGCTCGCCGCCGACCGGGCGCGCTACGGGGTGGCGAGCGACGGCGCCCGCCACCTGGTGTTCGTCGGCCCGCCCGGCACCGGGAAGACGACGGTCGCGGGGCTCGTCGGCGGGATCTACGCGGCGCTCGGGCTGCTGGACTCGGGGCACGTGGTCGCGTGCCGTCCCGTCCACCTGGCCGGACGCGACCGGGCCGACACCGAGCACCGGGTCGCGAGCATGGTCGAGCAGGCGCTCGGCGGCGTCCTGCTGATCCAGGAGGCGTACCGGCTCGACCGCAGCCCGGACGTCGTGGCGGAACTCCTCGCCCGCATGAACGCGGGCCGCGCCAGGCTCCTCGTGATCTGCACGAGCCCGGCCGCCGAGATGGAGGGCTTCCTCGCGGGCAACCCGCGCTTCCAGGCGGAGGTCGCGCGCGTCATGGAGTTCACCGGGATGGGCGACCGCGACATGGTGCGCCTCTTCCAGAGCTACGCCGAGCGCGACCTCTACATGCTGGACGAGGAGCTCCGCGTCGAGCTGCTGAGCCGCTTCGAGCGGCTCCGCGAGGACCCGAGGTTCGCCTACGCGCGGACGGTCCGCGCCCTGTTCGAGCAGACGGTGGCGCGGCAGGCGGCCCGGCTCGCGGGCGCGGACGTGAACGCGGCGACCGTCGCCCGGCTCACCGCCCGCGACCTGCCCGAGACGGCCCTTGAGCAGCTGCTCGGCGACTTCCGTCCAGGCGGCTGAGGCGCGGCGGGCGAGTCCCGACGTCCCAGGACGAACAGGACATAGGTATCAGACCGTCGTCTTCGGGGAAGGCTACGACCATCGGGGCCATGGTGGGCCACATGACGACCCACCTCGAGTGGCCCTTGAATGGCCCTGATGGGTCATGTGCCGCCGAGGGGCGGAAGCGTAGCCTCGACCTTGGGTGTGGGGGAGACGAACGGAGGTGGACGCGGTGCGCCAGAACCTCGATCTGCGCGTCCACGACCGTGTTGCGCTGGACGAGATCGAACTCTATGCCGAAATGCTCAGCGCGGTGGCGGCGGCGGAGCGGCCGCTGACCGTCGCCGAAATCGACATGGTGCTCGGGGTACGGTCCGACGGAGCCGGTCGTCGCGAGCTGACGCAGATCGACTGAGCCGAAGCCCGCAGTAACCGGGGACGCGATCCTGGCGTCCCCGGTTTTTCGTGCACGGAGAGTGGCGAAGACCACCGTGCGGTTACTGTAAGCAATCTCACTTCGGCCCCGCCCGACGACCCGCGACCGGGACCGGACGCGGGCCCCCGCGACGCCCCGGAACCGCGCGCATCCCCGCAGATAGGGGCCCTCGCGAGAGGTATGTTCCCGGTGATCTAGGGCAATCTTGAAGATGAGAGGATGGAGGACACCAGCCGAAGCTGGGGCAAAGGTTCTTTTTACGGCCGGTTGCGCCTACGATCCTCTGCGGACTGTTCCGGCACATCAGGAGAACGACGTGCGCTTGCGTCTCACGCCGCGTGAGGACAGCTTCTACGACATGTTCGCCGACTCGGCGAACAACCTGGTCACCGGCGCCAGGCTGCTCGTGGAGCTCATCAGCGAGGGTGCCGACCGGTCGGCGATCGCGGAGAAGATGCGCGCCTGCGAGCACGCCGGCGACGAATGCACCCACGCCATCATGCGCCGCCTCAACGAAACGTTCATCACCCCGTTCGACCGCGAGGACATCTACCGGCTGGCCTCCACGATCGACGACGTGATGGACGAGATGGAGGAGGCCGCCGACCTCGTCGTCCTCTACAAGATCGACGAGTTCCCCAAGGGCATCGTCAACATGGTCGAGGTGCTGGAGCGCGCGGCGGAGCTGACCGCCGAGGCGATGCCGAGGCTCCGCTCCATGAAGGAGCTCAACGAGTACTGGATCGAGATCAACCGGCTCGAGAACCAGGGCGACCAGGTGTACCGCAAGCTGCTGGCGCACCTGTTCAGCGGCGAGTACGACACCCTCACGGTGCTGAAGCTGAAGCAGGTCATCGACCGGTTGGAGGAGGCGGCGGACGCCTTCGAGCACGTCGCCAACACGGTCGAGACCATAGCGGTCAAGGAATCATGAGCGACGTCGGCTCGACGACCGTCCGGGAGCCGGTGCCGGAGGACGATCCGGCCTCCCTCGGCGAGCAGGCCACGCGCCGTGTGTCCGGCCGCGCGTGGCTGCTGCTGCTCGCCGGGATCGCGCTGGTCATGGTGGCCGGCGCGCTCGGCCTCCGGGCGGACGCGCAGGCGGCCGTCCTCATCCTGGTCATCGTCGTGGCGCTGGTCTTCGACTACACGAACGGGTTCCACGACGCGGCGAACGCGATCGCGACGGCGGTGTCCACGCGGGCGCTGACGCCCCGGGTCGCGCTCGGCATGGCCGCCGCGATGAACATGATCGGCGCCCTGCTCGGCGTCGGCGTGGCGAAGACCGTCAGCGAGGTGATCAGCCCGCCGGACGGGCTGCACGGCCTCACCGTGGTCGCCGCCGGGGTGCTCGGCGCGATCACCTGGAACCTGATCACCTGGTACTTCGGGCTGCCGTCGTCGTCCTCGCACGCGCTGATCGGCGGGGTCGTCGGCGCGGGGCTCGCGTCGGCGTCGTCGGTGAACTGGAGCAGCGTCCTCGACAAGGTCGCGATCCCGATGGTGCTGTCCCCGGTCGTCGGGTTCGCGCTGGCCTACCTGGTGATGGTGGCCATCCTGTGGACGTTCCGGCACGCGCAGCCGAGCCGGATCGGACGGCGGTTCCGCATCGCGCAGACGCTGTCGGCCGCGTCCCTCGCCCTCGGGCACGGCCTCCAGGACGCGCAGAAGACGATGGGGATCATCGTCCTCGCCCTGGTCACGACCGGGCACTCGGACGGCGAGACGGTCCCCTGGTGGGTGATCGTGTCGTGCGCGGGCGCGCTGTCGGCGGGCACCTACGCGGGCGGCTGGCGCATCATGCGGACGCTCGGCCGCAAGGTCATCGAGGTCGATCCGCCGAAGGGCTTCGCCGCGGAAGCGACGGCTTCCGTCGTCCTGTACGCCACCGCTTTCGTGTGGCACGCTCCAATTTCCACGACCCACACCATCACCTCGGCCATCATGGGCGCGGGCGCGACCAAGCGGCTGTCCGCCGTCCGCTGGGGCGTGGCCGGGAACATCATCACGGCCTGGGTCCTCACCATGCCGATGGCCGCCGCCGTCGCGGCGATCGTCTACTTCATCGTCCACTTCTTCGGAGCCTGATCTCCTGGGTGTGATGGTGAACGGAGCCCGCCGTCCCTCCCAAGGACGGCGGGCCGTTCTTCCGTCAGTACGTCACCGGGCCGTGATCCGGTTCAACGCGGGCGCCGAGACGGTGCCCTGGGCCTGGAAGTAGGCGACGAGGGCGTCCAGGTCGACGGGGCCGAGGACCTGGTCCTTGCCCTCGGTGAAGACCGAGAAGCCGTCGCCGCCGCCGAGCAGGAAGTTGTTCGCCGCGACCTTGTAGACGGCGGCCGGGTCGAGCGGCGCCCCGTCCACCGTGATCGCGGAGACGCGGTCGCCGACCGGCCTCGCGCGGTCGATGGTGAAGCGCAGGTTCGCCGACGGCTGGAGGATCTTCTCGCCCGCCGCCGTCCACTGCTGTTCGAGCAGGGCGTCGAGCTGCGCGCCGGTCAGCGACGTCACGCCCATCACGTTGCTGAACGGCTGGACGGCGAACGCCTCGCCGTAGGTGACGACGCCGTCGCCCTCCGAGCCGCTCGCCTTGAACGTGAGGTCGGTGCGGACGCCGCCCGGGTTCATCAGCGCGACCTGGCCGCCGAGGTCCTTCGTCCCGGCGAGCTGGGCGTCGGCGATGACGTCGCCGAGCGCGGTCTCCCCGGCGGGGGACTGCGCGCGGGTCAGATCGGCGGTGATCTTGCCGATGGGCTTGTTCGCGATCGCCGCGACGCGGTCCTGCCAGGTCTTCACGAACGCCTGCGTCGCCGGGTCCGGCGGGACGTCCCGGGTGACGACGTGGTTGTCGCCCTGGAGGGACGACCGGACGACGTCCCCGGTGCGCCGGTCCACCTTGAGGTTCACCTCGGTGATCACCCGGCCGAAGGACGAGCCGGACGAGAACAGCCGGGGCCGCCCCGCCGGGTCCTGGACGGAGCAGATGTACTGCTGGTGGGTGTGCCCGGACAGCACGACGTCGATCTCCGGGTCGGCGTCCTTCGCGATGCGCGACCCGGCGCCGGGGACGATCCCGCACTCGTCCGGCCGCGACCCCGCCTTCACCTGGTCGCCCTCGTGGACGAGCAGCACGATCGCGCGGACGCCGCGCCGCTTCAGCTCGCGCGCGGAGCGGTTCGCGGCGGCGACCTCGTCGTCGAACGTCAGGCCCTTGATGCCCGCGGCGGTGACGATGGTCGGCGTGGTCTTGGTGACGACGCCGATGAAGCCGACGCGGACGCCGTTGACGCGGCGGATCGTCCACGGCTTCAGGATCGGGCGGTTCCTCTTCAGCACGTTCGCGGCGAGGTAGTCGTACTTCGCGCCGCGCCACTTCCCGTCCGGCGTGCAGCCGTCGACGGGGTGGCAGCCGCCGTTCTGGATGCGCAGCAGCTCCTTGTACCCCTCGTCGAACTCGTGGTTGCCGACCGCCGAGGCGGTGACGCCGATGTCGCCGAGGAACCGGACGGACGGCTCGTCGTGGTAGGCGGCCGAGATCAGCGGCGAGGCGCCGATCAGGTCGCCCTGCGCGACGGTGAGGGTGTCGCGGTTCTGGAGCCGCTTGATGTGGGCCGCGACGTAGGCGGCGCCGCCCGCGTCGACGGTGTTGCCGTTCTCGTCCACGGCCCGTCCGGAGCTCCCGGTCGGCGGTTCGAGGTTGCCGTGGAAGTCGTTTAAGGCGAGAAGGCGTACTGACGCGGTGGGGGCCGGGCGAGCGGCGGCGGGCTGCGCGGTGAGGCCCGCGACCGTCAGCGCCGCCGTGGCGCAGGCCAGGATGGTGCGTCGTCGAGTCATGCTGCGGACGGTAAGTGCGTCCGGCATACGGTTCCCGGCGGCGCGATGACGTTTTCATGACGACTTGATCAGGGGCTATGCGGCCGCGCGGGCGCATAGGGTGGCGATCATGAGCGAGTCGCGTGCGGTGGGTGACGGAGAGGTCGGCGACGTGCTGGCCCTGGTCGAGGCGGCGGAGGCCGCCGACGCGGTGGGCCCGCTGTCCGAGCACGCGCTCCTCGCCCTGCGCGGCGGCCGCGCCGGGACGGTCGTCGCCGACGGCCCGACCATCGTCGCGTACGCGCATCTCGACCCGGCGACCGACGAGGAGCCCGCGGCGGGGGAGCTGGTCGTCCATCCCGAGCACCGGCGGCGGGGGCACGGGCGGGCGCTGCTGCGCGCGCTGCGGGAGCGGGCGGACGGTCCGCTCCGCGTCTGGGCGCACGGCGACCTGCCGTCCGCCGCCGCGCTCGCGAAGGCCGAGGGGATGTCCCGCGACCGCGCGCTGCTCCAGCTGCGGCGCCCGGCGTCCGGTCCGCTGCCGGAGCCGGACCTCGCCGAGGGCGTCGCGGTCCGCCCGTTCGAGCCGGGCAAGGACGAGCGCGCCTGGCTGGACGTGAACGCCCGCGCCTTCGCCGGCCACCCCGAGCAGGGCTCCTGGACGATCGAGGACGTCCGCGACCGCGAGGCCGAGGACTGGTTCGACCCGGCCGGGTTCTTCCTCGCCGAGCGCGGCGGCCGCCTCGTCGGCTTCCACTGGACGAAGGTCCACCCCGGCGGCGTGGGCGAGGTCTACGTCGTCGGCGTCGACCCCGACGCGCAGGGGCTCGGCCTCGGCCGCGCCCTCACCCTGACGGGCCTGCGGCACCTCCGCGACGCGGGCGTCGGGCAGATCATGCTCTACGTCGACGAGTCGAACGCCGCGGCCGTCCGCCTGTACGAAAAACTGGGCTTCACCAGGCACGCTGTGGACGTCATGTACGCCACGGAGACCACCGCCTGACCCGGACCGTTCTAAACCTCCTTGACCCGACCCGGGTGGGCTTTTTGGCTTTGTGAGCTGCGGTGTTAACCCAGCGGCCACTGCAAATCGGGACATTCTTCGCAACCAGGCTCTACCCCGTTCATCTGTCGTTCACCGGGATCAGGGCGGCTGGTCACCTCGCCTGCCTAGCGTCGCACTCGACGGCGACCCCGGCGCCTGGCGGAGCGGACCAGGACCGGCCAGGGGCTTCGCCCAACCAAACCAAGGAGACCCTCCGGTGAAGAACGGTTCCCGACTCGCCGCCCTCGGCGGCGTGGTCGTCGCGGGGGCGCTGGCCCTCACCGCATGCGGGAGCGACAACAACACGACGGCCAGTTCGAGCAGCGCCCCCAAGGGCGACATCGACTGCGCCAAGGCCAGCGTCAACGCGGCCGGGTCGAGCGCCCAGAAGAACGCGGTCGAGGAGTGGACGAAGCTCTACGCGAGCAAGTGCGCGGGCGCCAACCTCAACTACAACCCGAACGGCTCGGGCGCGGGCATCCAGGCGTTCACGAGCGGCCAGGTGGCGTTCGCCGGGTCGGACTCGGCGCTGAAGCCCGAGGAGGCGACCGCCGCGCAGAAGCGCTGCCAGGGGGGCAACGCGCTGAACCTGCCGATGGTCGTCGGCCCGATCGCCGTCGTCTACAACCTGAAGGGCACCGACGGCCTCAAGGTGTCGTCCGAGACACTCGCGAGCATCTTCTCGGGCAAGATCAAGAAGTGGAACGATCCGGCCATCGCGAAGGAGAACGAGGGCGCCAAGCTCCCCTCCTCGGACATCAAGCCGATCTACCGCTCGGACGAGTCCGGCACGACGGACAACTTCACGAACTACCTGCACACCACCGCGCCGAAGATCTGGACGTGGGAGAAGGCCAAGAAGTGGCCGAACTCCACCGGTGAGGGCGCCCCCAAGTCGGACGGCGTGAGCAGCCAGGTGAAGAGCACCGACGGCTCCATCTCCTACGTGGAGCTGTCGTTCGCGAAGAACAACGGCCTCCAGACCGCGCAGGTCAAGAACGGCGCCGGCGAGTACGCCGAGCTGTCGCCGGACAGCGCGTCCAAGGCCATCGCGGGGGCGCAGGTCACCGGTACCGGCAACGACGTCGCGCTGAAGATCGACTACTCCACCAAGGAGCCGGGCGCGTACCCGATCGTCCTCGTGACGTACGAGATCGCGTGTGAGAAGGGGCTGCCCGCGGAGCAGTCGAAGTTCGTGAAGTCCTTCCTCACCTACACGTCCAGCGCGGACGGCCAGAAGATCCTCACCAACCTCGGCTACGCACCGCTCCCGCAGAGCGTGCTGACCAAGGTCCAGACGTCCGTGAAGGCGCTGTCCTGACCGCGGACGACGACACCCGCAGCCCCGCCGCCGGCGACCCCGGCGGCGGGGCAGGCGTGGGTTCGGGCGACGTGACCGAAGGAGGACCCCCCATGACCAGCGAGACCGGCGTCGAGGCGGGCGCGGAGGCGCGGGTCGGCGCGCGGCACCGCGCCACCGGCGCGCGGATGAGCACCGGACGGGCCGGCGACCGGATCTTCGCGGGGGCGGCCCGCGGCTCGGGCATCACGGTGCTCGCGATCGTCGCCGCGATCGGCGCCTTCCTCGTCTGGAAGGCCATCCCCGCCCTCCAGGACAACCAGGCGAACTTCCTGACCGCCGAGGAGTGGAACCCGAACGCGGCGCCGCCGCGGTTCGGGATCGCCCAGCTCGCGTTCGGGACGGTGATGTCCTCCCTGCTGGCGATGCTGATCGCGACCCCGGTGGCGATCGGGATCGCGCTCTTCATCTCGTTCTACTCGCCGCGCCGGCTGGCGACCGGGCTCGGCTACGTCGTCGACCTGCTCGCCGCCGTCCCGAGCATCGTGTACGGGTTGTGGGGCCTCGCCTTCCTGTCCAAGCACATGGAGGGCATCAGCGACTTCCTGAACGGCACGCTCGGCTGGATCCCGCTGTTCGGCGGCGACAGCCCCGGCAAAAACTCGATCTTCACCGCCGCGGTGGTGCTGGCGATCATGATCCTGCCGATCATCTCGTCGATCTCGCGGGAGGTGTTCCTCCAGGTCCCGCAGTCGCACGTGGAGGCGTCGCTGGCGCTCGGCGCGACCCGCTGGGAGATGATCCGGATGTCGGTGCTGCCGTACGGGCGGTCCGGCATGATCGGCGCCTCGATGCTCGGCCTCGGCCGCGCGATGGGCGAGACGATCGCCGTCGCGATGGTGCTGACCTTCGTGCCCGGGATCAACTGGCACATCCTGGAGAACGGCGGCAGCACGTTCGCGGCGAACATCGCGAACAGCTTCGACGAGGCGTCCACCACCGGGCGCGGCGCGCTGATCGCCTCCGGTCTCGTCCTCTTCGTCATCACCCTCGTCGTGAACATGGCCGCCCGCGCGGTCGTCGCGCGCCGGAAGGAGTTCGCGTGACCACGGTCTCCACCCGCAAGGACCGTCCGGGGGCCTCGCTCTCCTCGATCTCCGCCGGGCGGCGGATCAAGGACCGGACCGTCCAGGCCCTCGTCTACCTCGCGTTCGGGCTGGCGCTCGTCCCGCTGCTGTCGGTGCTGTGGACCGTCGTCGTGAACGGCGCGAAGCGGTTCGACCTGACGTTCTTCCAGTACTCGATGAACGCCGTCAGCGGCAACGACTCGGGCGGCGGCGCCTACCACGCCATCATCGGGACGCTCGAACAGGTTCTGATCACGAGCCTGATCGCCGTCCCGATCGCCGTGCTCACCGCGATCTACCTGGTGGAGTACGCCGGGAACGGGCGGCTCGGCAAGGTGGTCAGCTTCACCGTGGACGTCATGACCGGCATCCCGTCCATCGTCGCGGGCCTGTTCGTGCTCGCGCTGTGGCTGCTGACGTTCGGGTTCGACTTCTCCGGCTTCGCCGGGGCGCTCGCGCTCACCATCCTGATGATCCCCACCGTCGTGCGGGCCAGCGAGGAGATGCTGAAGCTCGTCCCGAACGAGCTGCGCGAGGCGTCCTACGCGCTCGGCGTGCCGCGCTGGCGGACGGTCCTGTTCGTGGTGCTGCCCACCGCGCTCACCGGCATGATCACCGGGATCATGCTGGCGGTGGCCCGGGTGATGGGCGAGACGGCCCCGCTGCTGCTCACGATCTTCTTCACCAAGGCGATCAACGAGAACGCCTTCAGCGGGCCGCAGGGCTCGCTGCCCACCTTCATCTGGGAGCAGGCGAAGGACCCGAACCAGAACTCGA
The DNA here is from genome assembly GCF_008121305.1 of Actinomadura decatromicini. Taxonomy (NCBI): domain Bacteria; kingdom Bacillati; phylum Actinomycetota; class Actinomycetes; order Streptosporangiales; family Thermomonosporaceae; genus Actinomadura; species Actinomadura decatromicini. The sequence continues at coordinate 119,448 of NZ_VSRQ01000010.1, forward strand.
TCGACCGCGCCTGGACGGGCGCGCTCGTGCTGATTCTGATCATCATGCTGCTCAACCTCGTCGCCCGCTTCGTGGCGGGACGGCGCAGGCCCGCGGGCCGCTGACATCCGGACAAAGGAGCAACCACCCCATGGCCAAGCGGATCGAAGTGTCCGGGCTGCACGCCTACTACGGTGCCGTCCACGCCATCGAGGACATCTCGATGACGGTCGAGCCGCGCTCGGTGACGGCGTTCATCGGGCCGTCGGGCTGCGGCAAGTCCACGTTCCTGCGCACGCTCAACCGGATGCACGAGGTCATCCCGGGCGCCCGCGTCCAGGGCAAGGTCATGCTCGACGACGAGGACCTGTACGAGTCGTCCGTCGACCCGGTCGCGGTGCGCCGCGTCGTCGGCATGGTGTTCCAGCGGCCGAACCCGTTCCCCACCATGTCGATCTACGACAACGTGGCGGCCGGGCTGAAGCTGAACGGGGTGCGCCGCAAGGCCCGGCTGGACGAGATCGTCGAGGAGTCGCTGCGCGGCGCCAACCTGTGGAACGAGGTCAAGGACCGGCTGAGCCGGCCCGGCGCGGGGCTGTCCGGCGGGCAGCAGCAGCGGCTCTGCATCGCCCGCGCGATCGCCGTCCAGCCGCAGGTCCTGCTGATGGACGAGCCGTGCTCCGCCCTCGACCCGATCTCCACCCTCGCCATCGAGGACCTGATCGAGAAGCTGAAGGCGCAGTACACGATCGTCATCGTCACCCACAACATGCAGCAGGCGGCCCGGGTCAGCGACCGCACGGCGTTCTTCAACATCGCCGGGACGGGCAAGCCGGGCAAGCTCATCGAGATCGACGACACCAGCAAGATCTTCACGAACCCGGAGCAGAAGGCCACCGAGGACTACATCACCGGCCGCTTCGGCTGAGCGGTCGGGCCCTGGCGCCCGGGGCTCCGGGGACTTCTTCGCGCGGACGCGCGGCTTCGGTGTGTTCGCGGACGTGACGTGGTAGCACGGTCGTATGGACCGTGTGTACCGGGTCCTCCTGCCCGCGATCGCAGGCGCCGCCTGCGCGCTCGCGGCCTGCTCGGGCGACGCGGGCGGCGGGCTCGCCGTCCAGGCCGGGCGGGCGCGCTGCGGCGACGGCTGGCGGCCGGCGAGCGCGGGCACGCGGACGCTGCTCGTCCACAACGGCGACTCCGCCTCGGTCGACGTCACCGTCGTCGACCCGTCGAGCGGGACGGTCTTCGCCGAGCTGGAGGGCGTCGGGCCGGGGACGACGCGGCCGCTGCGCGTCGGGCTCGGCGCGGGCACGTACGCGATCGGGTGCCGTCCGGCGGGCGGCGCGGCCGTCACCGGGCCGCGCGTCCGGGTGTCCGGGCCGGGCGGGGGAGCGCGGGGCGTCCGGCCGCTGACGGCGAACGACCTGGATCCGGCGGTGCGCGCGTACCGGGGCCGGGTCGTCGCGGGGCTCGGCGCGCTGGTGCGGCGCACGGACGCGCTGCGGGACGCCGTCCGGTCCGGTGACCTGGACGCGGCGCGCGGCGCCTGGCTCCCCGCCCATCTCGCCTACGCGCGGCTCGGCGCGGCGTACGGGGCGTTCGGCGACCGCGGGGACGCGATCGACGGGCGTCCGGCGGGGCTGCCGGACGGCGTCCGCGACCCGGGTTTCCGAGGTTTCCACCGGGTGGAGCGGGGGCTGTGGCACGGCGCGTCCGCTGCTTCGCTGCGCGGGCCCGCCGACCGGCTGGCCGCCGACGTCCGGGCGCTGCGGGACGGCTTCCCGCGCGCGGAGCTCGACCCCGGCGACCTGGGGCTGCGGGCGCACGAGATCCTTGAGGACGCGCTCCGCTTCGAGCTGACCGGCGCGACCGACCAGGGCAGCGGCACGACCCTCGCGACGGTTGCCGCGAACGTCGACGGGACGCGGACGGCGCTCGCCCCGCTGCGTCCGCTGCTGGCCGACCGGCTGCCGGAACTGCCGGAGATCGACGCCGGGCTCGACCGCGCGTCCCGGCTCCTCCGGGCTCAGCACCGGCACGGGCGGTGGACGCCGCTCGACCGGCTCGGCGCGGTCGAGCGCGAACGCATCAACGGCGCGATCGGCGAACTCGTGGAACGCCTGGCCTCGGTCGCGACCGTGGCGGCCGTGCGGAGGACCCCGTGACCGCCGCCGCGGGGCCGGGACGGCGGACGTTCCTGCGCGGCGCCCTCGCCGCCGGTGTCGCGGGCACGTCCGGCCGCGCCGCCCCCGCGCCCGCGTCCCGGTTCCACGGCGTCCACCAGGCCGGGATCCTGGACGGCCCGCGCCCCCGCGCCATGCTCGCCGCGTTCGACGTGATCGCCGCGACGCGGGCCGAGCTGACCGACCTGTTCCGCGCCGTGACGGTCCGGGCCAGGGCGCTGACCGGCGGCGGCGCGCCGCCCGAGGTCGGCGTCGCGGGCCCGCCGCCCGACTCCGGCGTCCTCGGCCCGGACGTCCCGGCGGGCGGCCTCACCGTCACCGCCGCCGTCGGAGCGTCGCTGTTCGACGACCGGTTCGGGCTGGCGTCCCTGCGTCCGGCCCGGTTGACGCCGATGCGGACGTTCCCGAACGACGACCTCGACCCGTCCTGGTGCCACGGCGACCTGCTGCTCGCGTTCGCGGCGCCCGACGAGGACACCGTCCTGCACGCGCTGCGCGACGTCTGCCGCCACACGCGCGGCGCGATGCAGGTCAGGTGGCGGATCGGCGGGTTCACGAGCAGGCCGCGGCCGTCCGGGGCGTCCCGGAACCTGATGGGCTTCAAGGACGGCGTCGCGAACCCCGACGTCACCCGCGCCGCCGTCCGCGACCGGCTCGTCTGGGCCGCCCGGGACGGCTCCGAGCCGGCCTGGACGGCGGGCGGGACGTACCAGGTCGTCCGGCTGATCCGGATGCTCGTCGAGTTCTGGGACCGGATCGCCCTGACCGAGCAGGAGCGGATCTTCGGCCGGGCCCGGGACACCGGCGCGCCCCTCGACGGCACCCACGAGAAGGACGTCCCGCGCTATTCGGCCGATCCGGTCGGCGAGGTCATTCCGCTCACCAGCCATATCCGGCTAGCGAATCCCCGCGTGCCGGAGACCGAGGACAGCCGCGTCCTGCGCCGCGCCTGGAACTACGACCGAGGCACGGACGGCGCCGGGAACCTCGACATGGGGCTCGTCTTCACCTGTTTCCAGCAGGATCCGAAGCGCCAGTTCGAGGCCGTCCAGGAACGGCTCAAGGACGAGCCGCTCACCGACTACATCTCCCCGTTCGGCGGCGGCTGTTTCTTCGCACTTCCCGGCGTCGTGAACGCCTCCGACCATCTGGGCCGCGCGATGCTGGCCTGAGCCCGCCGAGGAGAGGAGGAAGGGAAATGCGCCGCAGGGCCACGGGATGGACGGCGTTCGCGGTGGCCGCCGGAATGGTGGCCGTTCTGGGCGCCGCCTGCGACTCCGCCGGAGACGGGAACGAGGCGAGCGCGACGCCGCCGCTCGGAGGCCGGACCGGCGCGACGAGCACGCCCATCAAGCACGTCGTCGTCATCTACGGCGAGAACGTCTCGTTCGACCATTACTTCGGGACGTATCCCCGGGCGGCGAACACCGACGGCGTCCCCTTCCACGCGGCCAAGGGAACCGCCAAGGTCAACGGCCTCACCAAGAAGCTCCTGACCAAGAACCCCAACCGGTACAACCCGAAGCGGCTGCGCCGATCCCAGGCCCTGACCTGCGACCAGGACCACGGCTACGCCGCCGAGCAGAAGGCCGTGAACGGCGGACGCATGAACAAGTTCGTCGAATTCACCGAGCACGGGAAATGCACCGGCCAGCCCATCCTGTTCGGCGAGCCGGGCCTGGTCATGGACTACTTCGACGGCAACACCGTCACCGCCATGTGGAACTACGCCCAGCGCTACGCGATGAGCGACAACTCCTGGGACTCGGTCTTCGGGCCCTCCACGCCGGGGGCCCTGAACCTCATCTCGGGGCAGACGCACGGCGGTTACGCGGCCGACCCGAAATCGCACAAGAAGGTCGATGACCCGTCCGTGGTGGCGTCCCCGAACGCGAAGGGGATCGGCACGGTCATCTCCGACCCGGACCCGGCGTTCGACGACTGCTCGAACCGCGACCACACGTCCGACAACAATCTCGCCGTCATGACCGGACGCAACATCGGCGACCTCCTCAACGCCAAGAACGTCACCTGGGGCTGGTTCCAGGGCGGTTTCCGCCCGACCGGGACGAAGAACGGGTACAAGGCGTGCGGGTCGTCCCACGCCAATATCGGCAAGAACCTCGTCATCGACTACAGCCCGCATCACGAGCCGTTCCAGTACTACAGGTCGACGGCGAACGAGAGGCATCTGCCGCCGTCCTCGACCGCCGCGATCGGCCACGCCGACCAGGCCAACCACCAATACGACCTGGCCGATTTCGACGCCGCGCTCGCCGCGCATCACCTGCCCGCCGTGAGCTTCCTCAAGGCCGCGCAATACCAGGACGGGCACGCGGGCTATTCCGACCCGCTTGACGAGCAGACGTTCGTCGCGTCCACCGTCAACAAGATCCAGCGGTCGCCTGAATGGGCGTCGACCGCGATCATCCTCGCCTACGACGACTCGGACGGCTGGTACGACCACGCCGCCCCGCGCGTCACGAACGGCTCGAACGACCCCGCGCAGGACCAGCCCGCCTGCCGGAAGGTCCCCGCCATCGCGGGGCGGCAGGACCGCTGCGGGCCGAGCCAGCGCCTCCCGATGCTCGTGATCTCCCCGTACGCGCGGCCGGGGCACGTCGACCACCGCCCGCTCGAACAGGCGTCCGTGCTGCGGTTCATCGAGGACAACTGGGCGACCGGCCGGATCGGCGGCGGCTCCTTCGACGCCCGCGCGGGCGCGCTGACCGGCATGTTCGACTTCGCCCGACCGCGCGCCGGACGGGTGATCCTCGACCCGGCCACCGGGAAGGTCGCGCGGTGACGGTCAGGTCCGCGCGGGGGCCTTCTCCTCGGCGTCGCCCGGACGGTGGTCGGGCACGAACCGGTACCCCACGTTCCGCACCGTGCCGATCAGCGACTCGTACTCGGCGCCGAGCTTCGCGCGCAGCCGCCGCACGTGGACGTCCACGGTCCGGGTGCCGCCGAAGTAGTCGTAGCCCCAGACCTCCTGGAGGAGCTGCGCCCGGGTGAAGACGCGGCCCGGGTGCTGCGCGAGGTACTTCAGCAGCTCGAACTCCTTGAACGTCAGGTCGAGGACGCGGCCGCGCAGCCGCGCCGTGTAGGTCGCCTCGTCGATCGTGAGGTCGCCGCTGCGGATCTCGCCGGGCACGTCGTCGTCCTCGTCGGCGGCGGCGCGCCCGGCGGCGAGCCGCAGCCGGGCCTCGACCTCGGCGGGGCCCGCCGTCTGGAGCAGGACGTCGTCCAGGCCCCATTCCGGGCTGAGCGCGGCGAGGCCGCCCTCGGTCACGATGGCGACGAGCGGGCAGTCGAGCCCGGTGGTGCGCAGCAGCCGGCACAGGCTCTTGGCCTGGACGAGGTCGCGGCGGGCGTCCACGAGCACGACCTCGCCGGGCGGCGTGTCGATGAGGGCGGACGCCTCCGCGGGCGCGACGCGCACCGAGTGCAGCAGGAGTCCCAGCGCGGGGAGGACCTCGTCGGAGGGCTCCAGCGCGTTGGTCAGCAGGAGCAAGCTGCTCAAATGCCGCCTCCGTCCAAAAAAGACGTAGGACCCAGGCGGCTCACCCTTCAGCCCCCGGCCACGGTCGGCGACTCAAGGACGAGGTGACCATGAAGGGTCTGTCGGATGAACTCCATGGCCTCGTCGCCCGGATCCCTCACCCCTGAGCATAACCGAGCCGTCTCTCCCGGCGCGGGGCGACCACCTGCGGACGTCCGTTTCCCAGGGTGGAGACTTGGGACATGGGCAAAGGAACCATGCGCTACTGGGCGGCGGCCAAGGCCGCGGCGGGGACGCACGAGGAGCCGTACGACGCCGCCACGCTGGCCGACGCGGTCGCCGCCGCGCTCGCCGCGCGGGCGGGACGGGACGGCGGCGAGTTCGAGCGCGTCGTCCGGCGCAGCTCGTTCCTCGTGGACGGCGACCCGGTCGGGAGCCGTCCGCACGCCTCGGTGGCCCTGCCGGACGGCGGCGTCGTCGAGGTGCTCCCGCCCTTCGCGGGCGGCTGATCCCGCTCCGGTTCGGCGTTACCGGAGTGATTTTCCTGGTAGTTAGGTCATTCTCCGGTCTGACTCGTTCGCCATGGTTCGCCCACTATCGTGTGGCGACGCGGACGCCGGAGCCGAAGGAGAATGATGCGGAAAGTACTGCTCGTCCTGCTGATCCTCGTCGCCGTGGGTCTGGTCGTCGCCGACCGGCTCGGCGTCCGGATCGCGGAGGACAAGATCGGTGAGCAGGTCGCCGCGCAGTACGACCTGCAGCAGCAGCCGGACGTCACCATCCACGGCATCCCGTTCCTCACGCAGGCGGTCGGCGGTGACTACGACCACATCGAGGTCGAGATCGGTGACTGGACGGAGCGCGGCGTCACCGTCAGCGGCGTCAAGGTCGACATGCGCGGCGTGAACGCGCCCATCTCGGAGGTCACGAAGGGCGGCGCCGCGAACGTCACGGCGAAGACCGCGACCGCGTCCGCCGTCGTCCCCTACGCCGTGATCAAGAAGGAGGCGCCGCGGGAGGTGAAGGGGATCAGGCCGAAGGGCGACAACCTGGAGGTCGACCTGCAGACCGTCTTCCTCGGCCGCCCGTTCACCGGCACGGCCGTCGTCCAGGTCAAGCCGACCGCGCGCGGCATCGCCGTGTCGCCCCTGTCGGTGGGCTCGCCGGGCGGTCCGCAGATGCCGCTCGCGCTGGTCAGGCAGCAGCTCACCTGGATCGTCCCGGTCGCGAGCCTGCCGCTCGGCTCGCGGATCAGCGAGATCCAGCCGACCCCGGACGGGCTGCGCGTCGCCGCGACCGCCGAGAACGTCCACCTGAACGACCTGCGCCAGCAGACCAAGCAGTGACGGCAGCCGAGGTGACGGGCCGCCGAAATGATCCGGCGGGTGTGAACCGGTTCGGGAAGGCGTACGTGTCCTAGTTGTGGGTCCCACCGCGGATGAGGGTTTGCTGCGCGCCCTGTACAGCGAGCACGGCGGTCCCCTCCTCGGTTACGTCCTGCGGCTGACCGGCGGGGACCGCCCACAGGCCGAGGACGTCGTCCAAGAGACGCTGGTGCGCGCCTGGAAGCACCCGGAGGCGCTGGCGGGACGGCCCGTCCGGCCGTGGCTGTTCACGGTCGCCCGCAACCTGGTCGTCGACGCGCACCGCGCGAAACGGGCCCGCCCGCCGGAGACGGGCATCGACGAGCACGTCATGATGACGGCGTCGGGCTCGGACGACATCGACCGCGCCCTGGAGTCCTGGACGGTCGCGGAGGCGCTCGCCGGGCTCAGCCCGCCGCACCGCGCGGTCCTCGTGGAGACCTTCTACAAGGGCCGGTCGGTCGCGGAGGCGGCGAAGACGCTGGGCGTCCCGCCCGGCACGGTGAAGTCCCGCACCTACTACGCGCTGCGGGCCCTCAAACTCGCATTGGAGGAGCGGGGGTTGGCGCCATGAACGGCTGCACGGACGCGCGCACCTCGCTCGGGGGCTACGTGCTCGGCGCGCTCGACCCCGCCGAGCGGACCGACCTGGAGGCCCACCTGGCGGGCTGCCCGGCCTGCCGGGACGAGCTCGCCGGGCTCGCGGGCCTGCCCGCGATGCTCGGCCGGGTCGACGAGGCCCAGCTCGCCGAACTCGCCGGACCGCCGCCCGAGCTGCTGGACGGCCTGCTCGCCCGGGCGGCCGACCGGAGGAGGGGATGGCTCGGACGGCGGCCCGGCGCCCACTGGGCCCCGCTCGCTGTCGCGGCGTGCCTGCTGCTGGTGGTCGGGGCCATGTTCGGCGGTCTCGTGCACCCGTCCGGGTCGGACGAGACGGCGGACCCGCCCATCCGGCCGCCGTTCGTGGGCGCCGAGCGGATCACCGCCGCGAACCCCGCGAGCGACGTCAAGGGCTACGTCCTGCTCAAGAAGAGGCAGTGGGGGACGGAGGTCGAGCTGCACCTCGCGGGCGTCCCGAAGGGGTCGCACTGCAAGCTGCTCGTGATCGCGCGGGACGGCCGCCGGGACGCGCTGGGGAGCTGGTACGTCCCCTACGACGAGGGCTACGGCGAGTACCGCGGCTCCACGATGTTCCCGCGCGGGCAGCTCTACTCGTTCGAGATCGTCGGCCTGGACGGCCGGCCCCTGCTCTCCATCCCCGCCTGACGTCCGTGGCCCGGGCATGTCCGAAAAAGAAACGGAAGCGGATGCGGAAGAAGCCGCGCCCCGCGACGGTTGTCGATTGCGATGACAGGTCTATGGATCGCGGTGGCCGTGCTCGCCGCCGCCACGGTGTTCGGGCTGCTGCGGCGGCGCCGTGACGGCGTGCTGCGCGCGCGGCGGGGGAGCGGGGACGCGGTGGCCGACACCCTCGGGCCGGACGAGCTCGGCGCCGAACTCGGCGAGAAGGCGACCCTCCTCCAGTTCTCCAGCGCGTTCTGCGCGCCGTGCCGCGCGACCCGCCGCGTCCTCGGCGAGGTCGCCGAGATGGTGGACGGCGTCGTCCACGTCGAGCTGGACGCCGAATCCCACCTCGACCTCGTGCGCAGGCTGAACGTGATCCGGACGCCGACGGTGCTCGTCCTGGACGGCGCCGGACGGGTCGTCCGCCGCGCCGCCGGGGCCCCGCGCAAGCCCGAGGTGCTCGCCGCCCTGGGCGAGGCGATCCCGTGAGCCGTCCCGCCGGCCGGCCCGTGACCCATCCCGAGAGCCACACTTCGTTGACCTGGGTTAAGGTCACTGTAACTGTCTCGCAAGCCGAGACGGATGTGACAGCTTGTGGATTGTCGGCTTAACATCGTGGTCGTGCGTTACTGGACAGAGCAGATGCTCACGAAGCGTCGCGCGGTCGACTTCTGCCGCGTGTCCGCCTCGCTCTGTCGCATGGCCTGAGGCATCGAGCCCTACCGCCCCCGAGCACTACCGACTTTCCCGCTCGTACGCACGTTTCCTCCGCCATGGAGCACCCCGATGCAGGTTGACCCACGTGGGCCGCGCTTCGCGGCACTCGTCACCACGGTCGTCCTCGTCGCGGTCCTGGTGACCGGAAGCTGGGCACTGCTCGCCGCTCAGGCCGTCGTGTTCGCGCTCGCGACCTTCCTCGGCCTCCGGTACGCCCCGTACGGGCTGGTGTTCAAAGTGCTGGTCCGACCCCGGCTCGCGCCGCCGGGCGAACTGGAGGACGCGGCCCCGCCCCGCTTCGCGCAGGGCGTCGGCCTCGTGTTCGCCCTCGTCGGGACGGCCGGTTACGCCACGGGGACCACCTGGCTCGGCATCGGTGCCACCGCCCTCGCCCTGGCGGCGGCGTTCCTGAACGCGGTGTTCGGGTTCTGCCTCGGGTGCGAGATGTATCTGCTCATCCGTCGTTTCACCGCGAAGAAAGATCGCTCCGAGAGGAAGGTTCCCGCATGAGCCGCTCCGACGTCCTGGTGGACACCGACTGGGTGGAGTCCCACCTGGACGACCCCGGTCTGGTTCTCGTCGAGGTCGACGAGGACGTCTCCGCCTACGACAAGGGCCACATCCGTGGCGCCGTGAAGATCGACTGGAAGACCGAGCTGCAGGACCCGGTCCGCCGCGACTTCGTCGACAAGACCGGTTTCGAGCAGCTGCTGTCGAGCAAGGGCATCGCCAACGACGACCTGGTGATCCTCTACGGCGGCAACAACAACTGGTTCGCCGCGTACGCCTACTGGTACTTCAAGCTGTACGGGCACGACAAGGTGAAGCTGCTCGACGGCGGCCGCAAGAAGTGGGAGCTCGACTCGCGCGAGCTCGTCACGGACGTCCCGTCCCGGCCGGCGACCCAGTACACCGCCAAGGACCAGGACCTCTCGATCCGCGCGTTCCGCGACGAGGTCGTCGACGCGATCGGCACGAAGAACCTGATCGACGTCCGCTCGCCGGACGAGTTCAGCGGCAAGCTGCTCGCCCCGGCGCACCTGCCGCAGGAGCAGTCGCAGCGGGCCGGGCACGTCCCGACCGCGCGCAGCATCCCGTGGTCGAAGGCGGCCAACGACGACGGCACGTTCCGCTCCGACGACGAGCTCCGCGAGCTCTACAGCGAGGCGGGCGTCGACCTGAACAAGCCGACCATCGCCTACTGCCGGATCGGCGAGCGCTCCTCGCACACCTGGTTCGCGCTCCGCGAGCTGCTCGGCCTCCAGGACGTCAAGAACTACGACGGCTCCTGGACCGAGTACGGCTCGCTCGTCGGCGTCCCGATCGAGCTGGGCGCCCCCAAGTAAGACCGATTCACCGCCACGCCAAGATGTGCTCCGAGATGGAGGAGAAATGACCACCCAGGGATGCGCAGCGCCCGAACAGACGGCGCACTTGCCGGCGACCGTCGACCTCACCAACGAAGCCGTGATCCAGGGCACCGTCACCCGTGACGGCGCGCCCGTGTCGAGCGCCTACGCCCGCCTGCTCGACTCGACGGGCGAGTTCACCGCCGAGGTCGTCACCGGCGAGGAGGGCGTGTTCCGGTTCTTCGCCGCCGACGGCGACTGGACGGTCCGCGTCCTCGCGGCGGGCGGCGTCAGCGTCGACAACGCCGTCACGGCCAAGACCGGCGAGGTCGCCGGCCTCCAGGTCGCGATCTGACGCGCCGAGAAGCGTAGCCGGACCCCGTCGCCCGCCCCGTGCGGACGGCGGGGTCCGCTCTGTGTCGGCATGTTCGGCTCTGTGTCAGCATGTTGGGCTCTGTGTCGGCATGTTCGGCTGGGCGGCGGCGCCCTCGGATCGGCGGTCGGCCCCGATACGATCGGGCGCGATGTTCGGAATGTCCGCGCGGTCGCCGCTGATCCTTCCGTGGGCGACGCTGAAGCTCGCGGGACGGTTCGTCCTGCCGCTCGCCCTCTGGTTCACGGTCGGCGAGCTGCTCCGCTACGGCGTGATGTACGCGGGCTACGAGCTCGGCACGAAGAAGGGCGCGATCGGCACCGTCGCGCCCATCACGACGATCGGGCTGCTGGTCGTCATCACGCTGACCGTCGCCGTGCTGATGGTGCACAGCGTCCGCGAGGGCCTCGACGTGGTCCACGCCCGCGAGGCGGACGGCGACCTGACGCCCTGGGCGGTCGGCAACGAGGAGTCGGTGATCGGCGCGACCGGCCGCGCCGCCCTCCCGTTCGTCGTCTTCTACCTGGCCTGGGGCCTCCAGGGCGAGGACGCCCGCGAGTTCGCGAACATGGCGTCGAGCCGCGGCTTCGCCGAGAACGGCATCCAGGGGCAGATCGACGGCCTCGGCATGCTGCTCTCGCTGGAGAAGCACGTCGGCCTCGCGATCGGCCTCACCGCCGGGCTGTTCGTCATCAAGGTCGCGGCGGAATGGCGGCTGGAGGAGCGGCTGCCCCGCGCGATCGGCGCGCTCATCGCGTTCCTCGAGGTCAACTTCGCGCTTTTCGGCATCTTCACGATCGACCACCTGCGCGGCGAGGGCGTCGACTGGCTGACCGCCCGCCAGGCGTGGACGTGGGTGACCGACACCGCCGGGCCCGTCCTCGACCTGTGGCCGCCGTTCAAGGACGCGGTGCTCGGCGCGCTGATCTGGCTGGTGATCGCCGGGGTGATCCTCGGCCTGGACGCGGGCGACGAGCAGGTCGTCCTCGGCCGCGGCCGGGCCGGACGGCGGCTGGCCCAGGCGGGCGGCGTCGGCCGGACGAACAGCGTCCGCGAGCTGCTCACCCGCGGTTTCCGCGAGATGTGGCTGCCCGCCTGGTACGGGCTGCGGCTCGTCCGCCGGTCGGGGATGATGCCGTTCGCCACGTTCTGCGCGCTGTTCGCCGGGCTGGACGTCGCGGAGGACGCGTCCCGCCGCGCCGTCTACGAGCTGATCGGGCCGCACGAGGTGACCTGGTGGATCCAGGCGCTGCCGTTCGTCGGATACGGGACGGAACTCGTCTTCGAGATCCTGCGGATCTGCCTGCTCGCCGCCGCGTTCAACCTCGTGATGGCGCGGGTCAGCGCTCGAACCGCAGCGAAACCAGTGGTGCCCCCTGCTTCCGCTCCGGTTTCGGCGCCCGGACCTGCAACTCCAGTGAATCAGCCTTGGTCCGGGGCACCGTCCCCCTGACCGTGACGCGAATTGGAACGCCCGGGCGCGGTGCGCCGTCCTTCACGCCTAGGGCCGACCATTCGTGCCCGTCGTCGTCGAGGAACCGGTAAGTGAGGCCGTAGGAGTCGACCGATTTCGCGCTGGCCGCGTCTCCGGGGCGGACGGCGACGGCTATTCGCAACTCGACCACGTCGTTGCCGCTGCCGCCTGTCAGCGGGCGGGCCGTCTGGCGTCCCATGACCTTCCATTGCGCGCCGGCGAGTTCGCCGATCTGCCCTTCCCGGACGCTCGTCACCTTCTCCGGCGGCTTGAGGTTCTTCTGGACGTTGTTCCTCTCGTCCCTCCATTGGATGACGAGAATGGCGGACACGGCGCAGACGAGCGCGATCGCCTGGAGAATCCGCCGGTCGAGCGGGCGCAGCCGGCCCGCCTCCTCCTCCGCCTCCGGCCGGACGATCGGCTGGGGCCGGGTCTCCGCCGCCGTCATGGCGAGCCCTTCTCGACGTCGTACCGTTCGGCCGCCGCGCGGACCAGTTCAGCCGCCCTGCCTGCGGTGATGCCGAGGTCGATGTCGGCTGCGGCGGACAGTTGCGGCAGCAGGCCGCCCGTCCCCACGACCAGATGCGCGCCTTGGAGGCGGTTCTTCGGAAGCTCGAACACGAACGCCGTGGCCGTCCAGATCATCGGCTGGAACGTCGGCTGCGAATTGGACGCGGAGCCGGTGCGCGGGTCCTGCCGGTACGTGTATCCGCCGGTCTCCAGTTCCGCCGTCCGCAGTTCGAGGGGCTCGCGTTCGCTCTTCGCCTTCGCCCGGACGATGAGGTAGACGCCGTCCGTCCCGATCGCGGGCGGGTTGCCGAGACTCAATCCGGGCGCGAGCGATTTCGCCGCGTCCACCCTCTCGATCCGGACGGTGAAATCGCGGTTGTGCACGTCCTCGCCGATCCGGCCGCCGTTCCGGATCGGCTCCAGCGCCTCCGCCTTGACCTCCGGGCGGACGGAATGCAGCCACATCGCGGCGGCGAGCAGCGCCGTCCCGCCGATCCCCGCGCCGCAGTTCAGCAGCGCTTTCCGCGCGTTCACCGCCGACTCCCGGTCGGCCGCGGCGTCCGCGCGACGGAGGGCCGGACGGCGGGCGTCCGGGTGGCGGACGGCCGGGGTATGGGCGTCCAGGTCGCGGGCGGCTGGGGGAGGGCGGCGACGTCGAGGGTGAGGCGGCCGACGAGCGTCTCGTCCTCGCGGTCGACCGTCCAGTTGAAGGTGCTGTCGGTGAACCCGTGGCCGTACTTCCATTCGCGCAGGCCGACGGTCAGCTTGCGCGGCGCGTCCGCCGGGCCCATCTTCCACATCGCCGACGCCTCGACCGGCAGCCCCGGCTGGACGACGTCGGTCTTCGACCCGGCGGCCACGCCCTCGATCCGCTCGGGCCGCAGCCATTTCCCGGCCCTGGTCAGCGCGGACACGCCGTCCGACAGCCCGCCCAGCCCGAGCGGCTCGGTCTCCTCGCCTTTGTTGACGACCCTCATCCGGACGATGAGAAAGCGCTCCTTGGCGCTCCCGAACGTGGCCGTCGCGAGCCCTATCCGCGCGTCGCGGACCGTGACGTCGAACAACCCGAGGTCGAGTGGACGCCCCGGCCGCTTCACCGGCTCCTTCGGCGTCTCCTTGAACCCGCCCGTCACCCACAGCACCGGCACGAGGACCGCCACCGCGCACCCCACGGCAAGCGGCACCGCCCAGCGCTTGATCCCCCTCCCGCCGGGCGGCGGGGGAGACGGCGGGGGGACGGGTCCGTACGACTGCACCCGCCCGATGGTAATGGCCACATTCCCGCCACGCCGGAAACGTCCCCATGCCGAACGCCGAACCACACAGCGAACCCGTCAGCACGCCGGAGAACGGACCGGCTGACGGGCGCGCGCTGATTGCGCTGGAGCACGACGCCCTAACCCGGCGTCCCCGTCCGGCGCCGTAGTCCGGTGCCTTAGCCCGGCGTCCTAGTCGTCTGGTCGGTCGGCGGAGACCCGGACGTAGCCGGGGCGCCAGCCGCGCCGCCTGCCGAGGGGGATCAGCATCCCGGCCGCCACGACCAGCGCCGCCGCGCCGAGGGCGCCGCCCGTGATGCCGAGCGCCACCTTGCGCGTCGTCGGGTCGGTCCGGTCGGCCATCGCGATCCGCACGGGCTGCGCGGCGCCCGGCCGCCCGGCGGCGCCGACGTTCACCGCGGTCAGCGCCTCGACCGGGTTGATCATGCCGTGTCCGCTGCCGGCGCCCTTGCTGCCGTCCGCCGTCCCCTCGATCCGCTGCTTGACCTCTGCGGGCGTGATGTTCGGATACGCCTGCTTGATCAGTGCGGCGAGCCCGGCCACGAACGGGGTCGCGAAGCTCGTGCCCTGTTCGGCGACCGCGTAGGTGCCGTCCGGGGCCGTGGTGACGATGTCCTTGCCCGGGGCGATGACCGAGACCGGGGTCGCCGGGTTGGAGAACGTCGTGACCTGGCCGTCGTGCCCGACGGCGCCCACCGAGATCACGCCCTGGTACGCGCCCGGGTACATGAGGCCCGGCACGGTGCCCTTCTTCGGGTCGATGTTCCCGGCAGCCGCCACCACGACGGCGCCCTTCGCGATCGCGTTCTCGACGGACGCGCGCAGCCGCGGGTCGTCGCCGAGCGACTGGGTCGAGACGTTGATGACGTCCGCGCCGAGCCGCACCGCCGCGTCGATGCCCTTCGCGGCGAGCCCGCTGTCGACGCCGCTCGACTTGCCCGCGAACTTGATCGGGATGATCTTCGCGTCCGGCGCGACGCCGTAGAACGGGGTGACGCCCTGCTTCGCGGCGATGATCCCGGCGACCCAGGTGCCGTGGCCGATGCAGTCGTCCGGGCCGGTGCCGGAGACGTCGGCGCCCTTGAGCACCTGCCCGGCGAGCTGCGGGTTCGCCGCGGACACGCCGCTGTCGACGACCGCGACCTTCACGCCGCGCCCGGTGGCGTGCTCGTGCGCGGCGCCGAAGTTGAGGATCTGCTGCGCCCAGGGCGGCCCGTTCTCGTTGATCTGCTGGGCGGTCATGACGCCCCGCGGCGCGGCGCACCCCTGCGGCGCCCGCTGCGCCGTCCGCGCCGGCGTCGTCCGCGCGGTCGGCGTCGCGCGCGCGGTCGGCGTGGTCCGCGCGGCGGGTTTCGTCGGCGTGGCCGGTGTCGTGGGCGCGGCCGGCGCCGCCGGTGCGAGGGGGGCCGCCTGGGCGACGGGCGCCGTGAGGAGGGCCGCCGTGGGCGCGAGGCATCCGGCCAGGACGGCGATGGCGGTCCATCGCATGGGGGAGCTCCTTTCGCCGGACATGACTTTAGAGGACGTCCCCGACAACACGCCGCCCGGAGAGGCGAGGCGACATGGTGACTTCGTCCGATGGACGTGGACAGATGACCATGATGACCTATCCTTCGGTACCGACGGGGATACGGTCTGCTATTCCGGGACGTCCCGCCGGGCGGAATTCCACCGGCGGACGGACCGATCGCGAACAATCCGTGTGTCGGACGACATCCAACACGTCCAAGGGGCGCCCTCGCCGGAGGGGCGCCGGGCGGAACGAGGCGAAGGGCGGCGGCGTGGGCGGCGAACTCAAGGTCAACCCAGCGCGGATCGACCAGCACGGCAAGGAGATCACCAGCGAGATCCGCCCCGCCCTGGAGAAGGCGCGGAAGACCCTCAACGACAACGGGACGATCGAGGGCGGCGACTTCAGCATCGCCGGCACGATGGCGTCCATGGCCTATCCGATGGGTCTCCAGTTCGTCTACGAGGACCTGAACACCCATCTGGAGATGCTCGACGGATTCTCCAAGAACCTGGCCACCGCAGCGAAGAACTACGGCGGCGCGGAAACGTCCAGCACGATCAAGTACGTCTGAGCGAGGGGACGCGGCGATGGGCGCCTTCAATTCCTACGACACACTCATGGGCACCGCCGACATGGAGGTCGGCGTCGCGCAGTTCATCCTGCCTCCGGCCGTGATGATCGGGTTCCAGTTCAAGCTGGCGAAGGGCAACCCGACGAACCTGGAGAAGGCGAGCCAGTCGTGGGACGAGGCCGCGAAGGCCATCGAGCAGACGAAGACGCTGATGCAGCAGCGCCTGTCCGCCATCTCCGCGGAGGACTGGACGGCCGACGACCGTCCGGCCTATGAGAAGAAGGTCCAGGAGTTCATCTCCCAGCTCGACGTCCTGCACATCTACTGCCAGGCGGTCAGCATCGCGCTGATCGCGTTCGCGTGGGTCCTGATGGTCTACGCGATCTTCGCGATCGGGATGGGCACGTTCCTCGCCGCGCTCGCCGCCGTCGCCGCCGCGGCGCTCGCCGGGATCATCACCGCGGAGATCACCGCGACCTGCGAGGCGATCGCCGCGACCTGCCTGACCATCACGATCGTCGCGACCGGCGTGCTCGCCGCGGCGGCGCAGATGGCGGCCATGGTGTTCCAGGGCGGGTCGATGATCGCCGCGGCCGCCGAGGCGTTCAAGGGCAACGACAAGGCGCTGTCGGACTTCATGACGGCGCAGGCCACCGGCTCCGCCGCCGCCCTCGCGAACCTCGGCCAGAACGCCGTCAACGCCGGCCTCGCCTTCGCCGGTTCGCGCGGCCCCGGCACCAAGGGCTCGCCGATCTCCAACGTCGACCTCGACGCCGACCGCAACGCGAACCACACGTGGAACGTCGGCGGCGGCGTGACCGCGAAGACGCCCGGCGGCTACGAGGTCACGGGCGGCGGCCACGTCAAGTACGGCGACCACGGGTTCGCGGGCGGCGACATGTCCGGCGGCGTCAAGACGCCGGTGGGCCTCGGCGTCAACGGCAACGTCGAGTACACCGACGAGGACGGCGTCGGCCGGGGCGACCACGGCAGCGTCAAGTACGGCGCCGGAGCCGAGTACTCGACGCCGGGCTCGGTGAAGTCGGGCAACCAGGAGGTGCCGATCCCCACCGCCGGGGGCAAGGTCGGCATCGAGGGCGAGCACAACTTCGAGACGGGCCAGGGCAAGGTGTCGAGTTCCGGCAGCGCCACGGTCAACGGCGGCGACGTCGTGAAGGGCACCTCGGGCATCAACTACGACGGCAAGGGGCACACGTCCACGTCCGGCTCGGTCGACACCCCCGGCGGGACGAAGAAGTACGGCGACGAGACCCCGCCCTGGGACAAGTGACCCTTTCCTGAGGGCTCCTGAGGGCTCCTGAGAGCGGTCGCTCTCCTTCGGAGGACGACTCCCGAAGATCGTCCGTGCCCTAGTATGTCCCGGACCAGCGAGCACGACGCAGCCCCCCGATACGAGAGGCACCCGTGGCTCCCACCAAGTCGGCCGACCCGCAGCGCATCGCCCTGCACGGCAAGGACATCACCGACGTCGTCGTCCCCCGTCTCACCAACGCCGGAAACGCGCTCAACAGCGACGGCACGTACAACCTGGAGGGCGGCGACTTCAGCATCGCCTGCACCGGCGCCTCCACCGCCTACCCGATCGCGATCCAGTTCGCCTTCGAGGACACCAAGCTCCTGATCGACACCGCCCAGGACTTCGCGAAGAAGATCGGCGCGGCGGCGGAGAACTACGCCAAGGCGGAGCAGTCCAGCACCCTGGTCTGAGCCTTTCCGGAATCCCCGACGAGAGCGACGCGACGAGGAGCGGACGGACATGACCCAGCACGGAGGCGGCCCCGGCGGCGGCGGTGGCACCGACGGCAGCACGGGCGGCGGCGGGAGCACCAGCGGAGGCGGCAGCACGGGCGGCGGGAGCACATCGTCCGGCGGCGGCGGGAGCACAGGGTCCGGCGGCGGAGGGCGGACGGCGCCGTCCACCCCCGGGAGCCAGGCGCGCGGCAAGGGCATGGGCGCGGGCGGCGCCGCGGCCGGCGGCGCGCTGATCGCGGCCGCGACCGGCGGCTCCGCGACGGCCGTCGCCGAACCCCTGATGGACGCGGCGATCGCCATGGTCAGCGCCGCCGTCCTGCTGCCCCCGGCGCTCATGATCTCCTTCGAGTTCCGGCTGGCGAAGGGCAAGCCGCAGAGCCTGGAGAAGGCCGCGGCGCAGTGGAGCAAGGCGGCGGAGGAGATCCAGCAGGCGGCGAACGACCTGCAGAGCCTGGCCAAGGGCGTCCCCGAGCAGGCGTGGAACATGGACGACCGCCAGGGCTACGAGGGCAAGGTCGACGAGTTCCGGGCCCAGGTCGACGCGCTCAGCACCTACCTCCAGGCGGTCTCGATCGCGCTGACCGTCCTCGCCTACGCGCTGCTCGCCTACGCGATCTTCGCCATGGGCATGGCG
Organism: Actinomadura decatromicini; assembly: GCF_008121305.1. Taxonomy (NCBI): domain Bacteria; kingdom Bacillati; phylum Actinomycetota; class Actinomycetes; order Streptosporangiales; family Thermomonosporaceae; genus Actinomadura; species Actinomadura decatromicini. The sequence continues at coordinate 137,954 of NZ_VSRQ01000010.1, forward strand.
GTGTACATCGACGTCCTCCTCGCGCTGGCGGTGGCCGCGCTGGCGAGCATCGTCGGCGCCCCCTCCTACGCCGCGATCCTCTCGGCCGCCGCGACCGGCCTGACCGTCACGCACGTCGCGACCGCGATCCTCGCCTCCGCCGGGACGATGGCGGGCGCCGTGATGGGCGGCGGCGCCGGGCTCACCGCCGCCTACCAGGCCGGACACGGCAACGACGGCGCGGGCGCCGCGTTCAAGGAGGCCGTGGTCAACGGCTCCGCGGGTGCCGCCGCGAACCTGCTGCAGAACGCCGCGAACGCCGGACTGTCGTGGGTCAACCGCTCGGACGGAACCACGATCAACGGCGGCCTCCCCGGCGGCAAGTCCGCGGGCGGCAAGGGCTTCCCGATCAGCGAGATCGACCTCGACGCCGACCGCAACATCAACGAGACGTGGACCTACGGCGGCGGAGTCAAGGTCAACACTCCCGCCGGCGAGACCGAGATCGCCGGAAACATCAAGAAGAACGAAGAGGGCTGGGCGGGCGGCGAGGTCGGCGTCAACCAGAAGATGAACGACCCCACCGGCACCTACAACGGCACCGTCGGTGGCAAAGTCACCTGGGACGAGAACGAGAACGTCGGCGGCGGCTTCAAAGGCGGCGTAGGCGACAACAAGAGCGGCAGCAAGGCCGAATACGAAGGCGGCTGGGACGGCAAGGGCGACTACACGGACAAGTACAACGTGAACAGCCCGGTCTTCAACCGCGAGGGCTCCTTCGACCAACCGAAGGACGAGACGCCCCCCTGGGACAAATGATGACCGCGGCCCTTTTCACCAGCACCGCCCTCCGCCTGAACCCTTCCGACCTCTACGAGTTCCAGGACGCCGAAACAGGAGCAACACAGGCCCGGCTGATCGAGGCGGCCCGCGTCCGCTCCCCACGCGGCACTTTCCTGACTCCCGACCAGGTCCAAACACCGCGCCTGACGTTCGCCCTGCGGGCCCCCGACGGCTCGACACTGATGTACGCCGACCGAGCCGAGCACCTGAAACTCAACCCGGTCGCCCCGCAAATGGCGTTCATCGGACCTGACGGCACGGTTCTCGGCAGGGTGGAATACGACAGCCATTCCACGTTCCAAGGCGGCGGCCGCATCCTGGGAACGACCGAACAGGGCCTGAACCTGAGCCCCGCCGCCCGCCTCCTGGACGCGAACGCGCAACCTCTGGCAGACCTGGTATTCGAGCAGCCGCCGAACCTGGACCGCCCGACCCTGCCCGACGGACGCGACGCCCGCACCGTCCGCTGGATCGCCCCCAACGGCGCCCACCTGGCCGAACGCCGCAACGGTGACCTCCACATCGACAACCGCGTAACGGGAGTCTGGCGCGCCCTGATAATAGGCTCCTACCTGGCCGCCGCCTTCGAATTCCACCTCCCCATAGCCAACGGCGACCCCACCGAAACACCCCCCGAGATCTACCCCGGCTTCACAAACGTCCACACGGCCTACGACGACTTCCAACACGGTTTCGTAGAGGAATACAGCACCCCAACCCGCACCCGAGCATCCTCTGCCGTATTCCGCCCAGGCGTCCAAAGAGCCCACCTAGAACACCTCTACAAACTAATCTTCCCAGTAGCCGTAGCAATAGCAGCAATAGTCCTAATAATCCGCTTCATCACCTGAGGCTCCGGTACATCCGGGCGTGACACGCCAGCCCCTGTGTTGATCATCTTGATTGCGGACACTCTACTTCCGCTGCAGGCGCCCTGTAAGCCAGCGCAAAAACCCTGCTCCGACGCCTGACCACTTCCGCGGTACCCTCAACGCGCTAGTAACGGATCGTCCATAACGAGCAGCCAGTGGATCGCACGTTGCGCTCCGTATCCGAATCGCTGGACCATGGCGTCGTATTCCCTCTAGGCTGGTCAAGCCTTGTCAAAGATCAGTCAAAAGCAGGCCATGGGAGGGAATGTCCGGAAATGGGTGACGTGCGTGTTGACCCGGACGGAATCAGAATTCACGGCAGGATGGTCGAGGACCGTGTCGTGACCCTCCTCGACGCCGCCAAGAAAAAGCTCGGGGAGGACGGGGTCGCCAATCTCGAAGGGGGCGACTTCAGCATCACCCTCGCCGGTGCCGCGATGGGCTACCCGATCGCCGCCCAGTTCGGGTTCGAGGACGTCAGCGCCCTGAAGAAGGAAGCCGACGACATGGCCAAGAAGCTCGGCGCGACAGCCCTGAACTGGCACCGGGCCGAACAGTCGAACACCGCCAAGTAGGCAAGTCCACGAACTGGAAGGCGGAAGAGCCGTGGGACAGGGCAGAGCAGGCGGCGGCAGGGCCCCGAGCGGAGCCGTCGGCGGAACGGCGGCCGGCGGGGCCGCCTCGGGAAGTCTCCTCGGAGGAGCACTCGGAGGAGTGTCAGGCGGCGGAGTTCAGGCGGGAATGCTGGGCAGTGCCGAGACCCTGATGTCGTTGGCGACCGACATGACCGCGGGGGCCTTGATTTTGGCACCCGCCCTCATGATCTCTTTCGAGTTCAAGCTGTGCTCGGGGAAGCCGCAGAACATCATGAAGGCGGCCTACGGCTGGGACAACGCCGCCGACCTTCTGCAGAAGGCGGCCACCGAACTGCGGGAGTTGGTGGCCGCACTGCCCCGGCAGACTTGGTCGGCGCAGGACCGCGAACGGTATGAGAGCACGGTTCAGCAATACACACTGCAACTCGACTACCTGCACGACTACTGCATGTCCGTGAGTATTTCGCTCACCGTTCTCGCGTGGGCGCTGTTCGGTTACGCGCTCTTCGCGATCGGCATGGCGACCTGGCTCGACGCGCTGGCGCTGGCGGCGCTGGACCCGTTGCTCACGGTGGAGTGCGAAGCCGCCGCTGCCACTGCCCTTCAGATCACGACCATCGCCACCGCGTCGCTGGGCGCGGCGGGCGCAATGGCCGGTGCGGCCCTCACCGCAGGCGCCAATCTAGTCGCCGACAACCAGAGCGAGCACGGCAACCAGTACGCCAGAGCCGCCTTCGATGAGGCGTTCAAGAACGGTGGCAAGACCGCGCTGACGAACCTGGCGCAGGACGGGGTCAACGCTGGCCTGGCCTACATAACCAGGGCGGACGGAACAAGTCAGGAGAGGCCCTTCCCCCTAAAAGGGGTCGACTTCGACGCGGACCGGGACGGCGAAGGAATCTGGAGCATCGGGGGTGGAGCTCAAATTGAGACTGGCCCGGTTGACACCGAGTTGAACGGCCACGCCAACGTGGATCACGGCCACGTGACGGGCGGAGATGCGGAAGTCAAAGGGAAGCACGAGTTCGTTAACACCCCGCATGCCATTGCGGGTGGCGGCAAGCTCGAATGGGGGAAGCCGGGTGGTAACGACGGGATCGTCCCCGACAGCTTCACTGGAAGCGGCGGGTATGAGAACACCGATACAGGAGCACAGGCTGGTGCTGAAGGCGGTTACAAGGAGGGCAACTGGGAGGGCAAGGTGCAAGGTGCTTCGAGTCAAGGCACCGCTGAACTGAGCGGGTCGACGAAGCAACCGGACAAGAAACCTGACGAGACGCCGCCTTGGGATCGGTAATGGGGAGCCGGACAGCGGGGCAGGCGGAGCCGGTGCGGCCCAAGCCTTATGTGTGGCGAAGGCCCGATCCGCGCGGCTGGCTTCTCGCACCTGTCGGCTGGATCATTCTCGGCGCGGCACTACTGCTCAGCATCAGCGACTCGCCGTCCGTTCCGACTGAAGTGCGGGTGGTGATTGGCTTCGCGGGGCTGGCCGTCCTGGTCTTCTCGGGTCTGTGGATCTCGGGTAGCCACCAGGCGTGGTCGCCATTTCTGACAATGGGCGGGGCGTTCGCCGTTTGCCTCGGAGTCTTGGATCATGATCCGCCGGGTGCTCGCATCGTATGTGCGCTGATCGGGCTAGCGATCCCCGGAGTTGCCCATCTGTCCGGTCGCGTGTATCAGAACTGTCTGCCGCACTTGTACGGCGAGCCGCGCATCGTTCGACCGTCACCGAGAGCGAAGCCCGATTACGGGAGTTGGTTGGTTTCCACGGCCTCCGAGCTGCATCATGCGCCGATAGTGGTGCTCAACCGGCGGAGTAAGCAAACGGCCTTCGAACTCACCGACCATCGGGGGCAGGTGCTCGCCCGCGTCCGGGAGATTCCCCACCCCCGCGCTGACGACGGTATGCGCGCCGCCTTTGACTTCCGGAACATGGCGGCACCGAGATATGTGATCGAGGTTGCCGCGTTGGACGGCAGGCCGCTGTTCTTTATCGACGGCTCCGAAATACAGATCGACACGGCTGTTCCCAACGGTGCTGGATTCCATCGCGCGTTCGCGGTTGTGCGTCCGGACGGACGGGAGATCGCCTGCTGCGGTGGCCTCCTCTTCGATCGTGTCTACGCCGATGTCATGCGGGATGTCGGCTTCAAACTCGACGGACTGCTGTACGAGTGGGGCCAATCCATGATCGTCGAGGCTGGGAACGGTACCGTCCCTTGCAGTTGGGCGACCAACAGAAGCAAAGTCCGGTGGCGGAGGACCTTCCATTTCACGCTTCTCGATGCGGACGCTGCGACCTTCGCCCAACTCGACTTCATGACCGATATCAAGGTGCGCCATATGATCCGTTTCCGGGAGCAGATCCCGGACAACATGCGGATGCTTGGTATTGCCACCCTGGTCGTTCTGGGAAGTGAGCGGCGGAAAGAGGTGCTGCCTCCTGATCCGGCGGCACCCGAGCCGTACCCCGGGTTCGGAGATGTGCACCAGGCCCACTACCGGAGGTTGCGGGGTTTTATGGATGGGCTTGTTGCTGAGTGTCGGCGGTAGTGGGAAAGGGGTGGCCCCGGAGCGATTGCATCGTTCCGGGGCCGGTGTTTGGGAGGGTTAGCGGGGGCCGGGGGAACCGGGGCCCTTGTAGTTCTCCATTGCCTGTTGGGCGCGTTGTTGTTGGACGCCCAGTTCGCGGGCCAGGTCTCGGAGCTGGCCTGCGAAGCCGTTGGCGATCTTGTCGAGGGAGGCCAGGGCCTTGGCGGGGTCCATGGTCTTCTGCGGGTCGTCCGGGAGGTCGAACATCGAGGAGCTGGCCTCGCGGACCTTCGTCTGGAAGTCCTGCGCGGCGGCGTTCACCGCGGTGCGGATCGCGTCGCTGAGTTCCACGGCGGGGAGGCGCAGCGCGCGGGGGTCGAGGTCCAGTTTGGTGAGGCCGCCCTCCGACCTGTACTCGGCCACGATCCGGCCGTCGGCCGCCTCGCCCCGGCCGACGGCGGCCTTGATGGACTCCTGCATCTTCGTCAGGTCGCCCATCTGCTGCTGCATGTCGCGCTGGTAGCGCTCGAAGTCCGGCCCGAGGCTGAACTCGGCCATAAGGGGGTGCTCCTGTTCCTATTCCTGGTGTGCGGTCTGGATGAGGCGGGTGCCGTTCCGGCGGTTGATGAAGTAGCCGCGGCCGGGCGGCAGCGAGTGCCCCTTGACGTTGCCGAGCACGACGCCCTCGTCCTTGTTGCCGGACATGAGCAGGCCGGGTGAGCCCATCTCCTTGATGCGCTGGAGGACCGGGTCGTACATGGCGCGGCCCGCGCCGCCGAACGCGCGGGACACGATGACGTGCAGGCCGATGTCGCGCGCCTGCGGGAGCAGTTCGGCCAACTGGACGACCGGGTTGCTGGACGTCGCGACGAGGTCGTAGTCGTCGATGATGAGGTACAGGTCGGCGCCGCTCCACCAGGACCGGTCGCGGAGCTGCTCCGGGGTGAGGTCGGCGGGCGGGAGCCGCTGCTGGAGGGCGCCCACGATGTCCTTGACCAGGCCCTGCGCGGCGGCCGAGGACGCGGCGTACCCGATCCGGTGCTCGGTCTCGGCGGCGTCCAGCAGCGACCGGCGGTAGTCGATGAAGATCATCCGCGCCTGTGCGGGGGTGTACCGCTCGATCAGCCCGCTGGTGATCATGCGCATCAGGTTCGACTTGCCGCACTCGGTGTCGCCGATCACCAGGAAGTGGGACTCGGACGCGAAGTCCAGGAAGACCGGCGACAGGCTCTCCTCGTCGATGCCGATCGGGATCCGCGAGCCGCTCTCCGCCGCCGCGGGCAGCGACGACACCGGCAGGACGGACGGCAGCATCCGCACCTTCGGCGCGCCGGGGCCGTCCCAGTTCTGGGCGACGGCGGCGACCAGCTTCCGGACGCCCTCGGCGAGCGACGAGTCGTCCGGGTCGCCGTCCAGGCGGGGGAGCGCGGTGAGGCAGTGGTGGCCGTCGCGGGTGAGGCCGCGTCCCGGCTTGCCCTCGGGGACGTTGTCGGCGAGCTTCCGGTCGATCTCCGACTCATACGGGTCGCCGAGCTTCAGCTCCAGCTTCGTCCCGAACAGGTCGCGGACGTTCATCCGGAACTCCGACCACTTGTTCACCGTCGCGACCACGTGGATGCCGTAGCCGAGGCCGCGGGCGACGAGGTCGGTGATGACGGGTTCGAGGTTCTCGAAGTCCTGCCGGAGGGTCATCCAGCCGTCCACGATGAGGAACACGTCGCCGTAGCCGTCGCCGGTGATCTCGCCGGACGCGCGCATCCGCCGGTAGGTCGGCATCGAGTCGACGCCGCGCTCGGCGAACTCGCGTTCGCGCTGCTCCAGCAGGGCGGTGACCTCGGCGACCGTGCGGCGGACGCGGTCGCCGTCCAGCCGGTTGGCGACGCCGCCGACGTGCGGGAGGTCGGCCAGCCCGGCGAGGGTGCCGCCGCCGAAGTCGAGGCAGTAGAACTGCACCTGCTGCGGCGAGTGCGTCATCGCGAGGGACGCCATCAGCGTCCGCAGCATCGTGGACTTGCCGGTCTGCGGCGACCCGGCGATGCCCGCGTTGCCCGCCGCGCCGGACAGGTCGACGTACATCGGGTCGCGGCGCTGGTCGAACGGCTTGTCCGCGATGCCGACGATGGCGTGCAGCCGGTTCCGCCAGCCCTCGTGCTGCGTCGTCAGGCCGAGGCCGGGGACGACGGCGAGCGTCGGGAGCAGCTCGTCCAGCGTGGGCGGGGCGTCCAGCGGCGGGAGCCAGATCTGGTGCGCGGGCGGGCCGTGGTTCTCCAGCTGCTTGACGACCACGTCGAACAGCGACGCCTGCGACTCCTCCTCCGCGCCCTGCTGCTGCTCCTGCCCGTTCTCGATGACGTGGGGACGGATGTAGTCCGGGATGTAGGGGACGATCTGCCGCACGACCTGCGGCCCCGCCTTCTCCTTGGGCTGCAGGTCCTCGGTGGCGGGGCCGGACACGTACGCGGCGCGGAACCGCGTCATCGACTCGGTGCCGAACTTCATGTAGCCGTGGCCCGGCGCGGACGGCAGCTCGTAGGCGTCCGGCACGCCGAGCACGACGCGCGACTCCTGCGCGGAGAACGTCCGCAGGCCGATGCGGTAGGAGAGGTGCGTGTCGAGGCCGCGGAGCTTGCCCTCCTCCAGGCGCTGCGACGCCAGCAGGATGTGGACGCCGAGCGAGCGGCCGAGGCGTCCGATCATGACGAACAGGTCGGCGAACTCGGGCTTGGCGGACAGCAGCTCGGAGAACTCGTCCAGCACCAGGAACAGCGTCGGCATCGGCTTGAGGTCGGCGCCCTGCTCGCGGGCCTTCTCGTAGTCGCGGAGCGAGGCGTAGTTGCCCTGCGCGCGCAGGTACTCCTGGCGGCGGACCATCTCGCCGTGCAGCGCGTCGTACATGCGGTCGACGAGGGGGAGCTCGTCTTCAAGGTTCGTGATGATGGCGGAGACGTGCCGCAGGTTCTCCATCCCGAGGAACGTCGCGCCGCCCTTGAAGTCGACGAGGACGAAGTTCAGCACCTCCGACGAATGCGTCAGCGCCAGCCCGAGCACCAGCGTGCGCAGCGCCTCCGACTTGCCGGACCCGGTCGCGCCGATGCACAGGCCGTGCGGACCCATGCCGCCCTGCGCCGACTCCTTGATGTCGAGGTGGACGGGACGTCCCTCGGTGTCGACGCCGATCGGGACGCGCAGCCGGTTGCGCGGCGCCCGCGGCCGCCACGTCTCGTTCGGGTCGACGCTGAACGGGTTCTCGATGCCGAGCAGCGACGTGACCGTGGTGGCGCCGGACAGGGCGTCCTCCATCGGGCCGGACGCGGCGCTCGCGCGCAGCGGCGCGAGCTGCCGGGCCAGCGCCTCGGCCTGCTGCAGGGTGATCGAGTCGGGCTTGCCGATGCGGGTCGCGACGTCCTTGCCGGTGCGGTCCTTGGTGAGGCGCGCGACCTGCTCCTTGGTGACGCGCAGCCGCAGCATCGTCGGCTCCGGCGTCGGCGCGACGGACCCGGTCAGGTCGATGACGCACACGCCCTCGACGCCGTCGGCGGCGAGCTGGGAGTCGTAGGACGCCTGCCCGCCGTCCATGATCACGATGTGGTAGGGCAGGTCGTCCTGGGAGAGGCCGGGCTGGAAGCGCGGACGGTCCTTCACGTCCTGGCCGAACATCGCCTCCAGCGTCGTCATGCTCTCGGCCATCAGCCGCACCGCGCCCGCCGCGTCGCGCTCGCTCGGGTGCAGGTTGTGCGGCAGCCACTTGACCCACTGCCACCACGGCATCCGCTCCCGCGACGCGCACACGGTGACGCGCACGTCGTCGGGGGAGTGGAACGTCGCGATCTGCGCGATCAGCGCCCGGACCATCCCGTACACGGCCTCCGGGTCGCCGGACGGGACGATCCGCGAGAACGACCGCAGCGACAGCGAGATCGGCAGGCCGGGGACGTTCGCGTGCGTGCGCATGAAGCGGCGCAGCGCGCCCGCCGTCATCGGCTCCAGGTCCTCGATCGGCTTGGTCTCCGGCGCGATGAGCTGCACGGCGAGCTTCTGCGCGCCGCTCGCCAGCCGCACCTGGATGAAGTCGTCGTCGGACGGCCGCCGCTCCCACAGCCGGGCGCTCATCACCAGCGACCACAGCGACGCGGGGTCGGGGCTCGCCCACTCCAGCGCCTCGCGCTGCTGCTTCGCCGCGCGGCGGACCTTCTTCCGCACCTGCCCGAGGTAGCGCAGGTAGTCGCGCCGGTCGTTGTTCAGCTTGACCTTGCGCTCGCCGCTGCCGCGGCCGACCTGGCCGAGCATCATGCCGAACATGGAAACGGCGAACATGCCGCCCGCCACGTACTGGAGCGTGCCGCCGCCGCGTCCCGCCATCATGAAGACCATCGCGCCGGATCCGGCGAGCATCGGCAGGTAGGTCAGCACCGCCTGCATGCCCTGCGGGATCAGCTCGGGCAGTTCGGGCGGCGACTCGAGCAGGATCTCCCCACGCGGCATGGGCGGGGGGTCACGTCTCTCCCTGCGCCGGACGATGTCCGTGCTCACGCTAGCCGTCCTTCCGTCGCACCCCTGCGTCGCAGCGGGGGGTCCAGGGAACACTTCATCCGCGGTCGCCCACGCCGCGTGGCAGCGGGCAGACCGGGAACGGGAGCGTTCGATGCAGCGGGCGGGGTGCGCCGTCGGCCTGCCGGCATCCTGCTGCATACCGTGTCGCGTCGTCGTGCCGTTACTCGATCGGTACGAATCGTAGAGGCATCGGTTCCGGCGTGCGAGCCGTCCCGGGCCCGCCGGTGACCGGACGGGTACACGGGGGACGCATCCAGACATTATGGTTGGCCCGGTTCACATCACACCGAGGCCCCGCAGCCGAGGCACCCCGCATGGCACCATGCTGATGCCCCGCCCCCCGTCCGCACCGGAAGATTTGCGAGGAAGAAGTCGTGAGTGCGCTCCCTGGAGCTGACCTCTGCCGCATCACGGTCGTCGGACCGAGCCGCCGGGTCGACATCGCACTGCCCTCCGACGCGACCTTCGCCGAGCTCTACCCCACGATGCTGCGCTACGCCGGCCAGAACCTCGCCGACGCCGGGCTGGCGCACGGCGGGTGGGTGCTGCAGAAGCTCGACGAGGCCCCGTTCGACCCGTCCAGCACCCCGGCGCAGGCCGGGCTGCGCGACGGCGACCTCATCTACCTGCGCCCCCGGATGGCGCAGATCCCGGACCTCGTGTTCGACGACGTCCCGGACGTCGTCGCGACCGCCGTCAAGGACCGTCCCGGCCGCTGGCGGAACGACTCCACCCGCAGGTTCGCCCTCGGCTGGGGCGTGGCCGGGCTGGTCGTCGGGTCGCTGACGCTGCTGCTCGCGGGGCCGTCCTGGTACGCCCCGGCCGGGGCCGCGGGCGGCGTCGCGCTGCTGCTGCTGATCGCCGCGATCGCGCTGTCCCGCGCGCTCGGCGACGCGGGCGCGGGCGCCGCGCTCGGCTACGCCGCGCTCCCGTACGCCTTCCTCGCCGGGGTGCTCGGCCCGGCGGGCGACGACAAGCTCGGCGACATCGGCTCGCTGAACCTCGCCGCCGGCTTCGGCGCGGTGGTGCTGGCCGCGACGCTCGCCGGGTTCGCCATCGCGGACGGCCTGCCCGTCTTCTACGGCGCCGCCATCGCCGCCCTGCTCGGGACGGTGAACTGCGCCATCTCGCTCGGCTTCGACATGGACGCCGCGGGCATCGCCGCCATCACCGTCACCGTCGCGCTCGCGCTGACGCCGCTGCTTCCCGGCGTCGCGTTCAAGATGGCGCGGGTGCAGCTGCCGCCCGTCCCGGGCAGCGCCGAGGACCTGCGCCGCGACACCCTGGTGGTGGACGGCCAGGCCCTCCTCGACCGGACGGCCGTCGCCGACCGGTTCGTGACCGGCGGGGTGTCGGCGATCGGGCTGACCGCGCTCGGGGCCGTCGTCCCGCTGTCGATGGACGGCGGCTGGGTGTGCCCGACGATGTGCGTCGTCCTCTCCTTCACGCTCCTGCTGCGGGCGCGGATCCTGCGGGGACGGGCGCAGAAGCTCTGGCTGCTCATCCCGGGCGTCGCCGGGCTCGGGGCGCTCGCCCTCGCGACCGCCCTCGACACCGACTCGCAGATGATGCTGCTGCTCGGCGTCCTGCTGCCCACGCTGATCGTGTCCGGTATCGCGACCGGGGTCGGAATGTGGCTGCCCGGCAACCGGCTGACTCCGTTCTGGGGCCGCGCCGGGGACATCCTGGAGATCATCCTGGTGGTCGCGCTCGTCCCGCTGGCGCTCGGCGTCGCGGGGGTCTTCGAGTACGTCCGCTCCGTGGTGGGCTGACGAGGCTGACGAGGAGGAGGCTCGATGCAGACCAAGAGGGATCTGCTCCAGGCGCACCGCCTGATGACCCACCGCGCCTCGCAGGCGCTGATCCTCGCCGAACCCGACTACCCCGAGCAGCCGCTCCGCAAGCTGAACGTCGGCACGTTCGCCGGCATCATGGTCGGCATCCTCGTCGCCGCCGGATTCGGCATCGTCGGGCTGCTCATCGGCGGCGGGGGCAGCGGCCTGGACAAGCCCGGCGTCGTCCTCATCGAGAAGGAGACCGGCGCGGCGTTCGTGTGGTGCAAGCCGCGCGGCGCGCAGAAGGACGTGCTCTGCCCGGTCGCGAACTACGCGTCCGCGAAGCTCGCCGCGTCCCTCGCGGGCGGCGGCAGCGGCGGGCCCGCCGAGCAGAAGTCGGTGTCGGCGAAGGCGCTGTCGAAGTTCACCCGCGGCCCGATGATCGGCATCCCCGGCGCGCCCGACTCGGTGCCCGCGGCGAAGCGGCTGGTCGGCGGGCCGTGGTCGGTGTGCGTCCGGCAGAACGCGGGCGGCGGCCCCGGGCAGTCGGTCGTCTCGCTGGTCGGCGGACGCGACGTCGGCGGCGAGCCGCTCGACCCGGCGACCGGCGTCGTCGTCAGCACGGGCGCCGACAACAACTGGCTGATCTGGAAGAACCAGCGGATGCGGCTGTCCCCGGCCGGGCTCACCGTGCTCAGCGCGTCGGCGCCCGCCGCGGTGTCGCCCGGGTTCGTCAACGCGCTCCCGCCCGGCCCCGACTTCGCCCCGCCGCGCATCCCCGGCGCGGGCGGCAAGCCAGGGTTCGCCGGGGCGGCCGGCGTGATCGGGCAGGTGTTCGTGGTGAAGGGCGTCGGGTCGGGCGACCAGCCGTACGTCCTGATGGCGGACGGCTACGCGCCGATCAGCCAGCTGCAGGCGGCGCTCATCCAGAACTCGGCCGGATACAACAAGCCGAAGGACACCCCGCTCGACGGCGCGGCCGTGACGAACCACCGGTCGGCGCAGCCCGTCCTGGACGAGCGGCTCCCGCAGACGGCCATCAAGGTGCGCCCGTACGACGCGAAGGACTCCCTCTGCGTCGTCTACCCCGACACCAAGAAGAGCTCCACCGCGGCCAAGCTCACCATCGGCGGCGGCGCCGACCTGCCCATGCCCACGCAGGCGACCGGGACCGGCGTCGACAACGTGGTGCTGCCGCCGGGGAGCGCCGTCCTCGCGGGGGTGCTGCCCGCGTCCGGCTCGATCGAGGCGATCAACACCTACGCGCTCGTCGCCGACGACGGCAAGCGCTACTCGCTGAAGTCCCCGGAGACGGCGAAGGCCCTCGGCTACAGCATCTCCGAGGAGAAGAACGACGCCGTCCCGGTGCCCGCGAACCTGCTCAATCTCGTCCCGCAGGGACCGGCGCTGGACCCGCAGAAGGCACTTGAACCCATTCAACCCGGCAGCCCGGGCACATGATCAGAAAAAATGGCGAGTTTCCCAACGAACCGGCGAATCTTGATACGATCGCCCGGCGTTGCGGTTCATGACGGAGGGTTGCCGTGAGTCAAGCGTTCAGCACCGAGTACGCCACGATGCAGCACGCCCAGGCGATGTTCCAGTCCAAGCACCAGGAAATGGTCCAGTTGCTGGACGCGCTCGAGGCCGATCTGCAGAGCCGGCTCGGCCGCTGGGAGGACGACGCGCGCGACGCCTACTTCGAGGCCAAGGGGAAGTGGGACAAGGTCGCGCGTGAGCAGGCCGACACGGTGAAGGAGTTCGGTGAGTCGGTGGGCGCCGCCCACCACAACTACAAGTCCGCCGAGGGGACCAACACCCAGATGTGGGCCTGACACCGCCGGGTCGTCCGTCCGCGCCCCCCGCCGTTTGACGACGACCCCTTTTGGTGTCATGTGGTCTTCCGTAAGCTGAATCGGCGATCATCTGCCGTACTGCATCCGTAACGTGCTTTACGAGGATGTGCGTTGTGCCTGACGATGGTGTTCAAAGTCGACCGGGTCGGCAGTGAACCAACGGGGGCTCGCGCCGCGTCGAACACGAGTGGTACCAAGTCGGGAAGGGTGACTGATGAGCCAGAAGTCTGCGGTTGACAGAGGGGAAATGGCCCAGGCGGCCCAGCGGGTCGAAGAGGCCGCGCAGGACCTGCGGAAGATCCAGGCTGATCTCGGGCATGAGCAGGCGGCTCTGTCGGGTCGGTGGATCGGTGAGGCGGGGAGCGCGTTCACCAAGGTGTACAACGAGTTCAATGGTGAGCTGGGCAAGGTCCTGGATGTGCTGAACCAGCTGCACGAGAAGTTGGTGCAGGTCAAGATCAATTACGAGGGTAGTGAGCAGCAGCAGACCGAGGCGGTCAATCGGGTCGCCGGGCTGTTGAACGGCTGATCGGTCTTCTCGGTACTCACGAGCACACGGAGGAACAATGGGCTACAGCTCGATGGACTTCGGGGCGATGGAGCAGGCGTACGCGCAGTTCCAGCAGAAGTTCAACCAGATGAACTCGGAGCTGGACGATCTGGCCAGCAGTGTGGAGTCCAAGCTGGGTCAGTGGGAGGACGGGGCCAAGGACGCCTACTTCGACGCCAAGCGTCAGTGGGAGGCGTCTGCGGCCGACATCGCGCGGATCGTGCAGCAGCTGGGTCAGGTGATCCAGTCGTCCAGCCACACCGGTCAGGGCACGGTCAAGACCAACGTCGGCATCATCAGCGGCTGACCACAGACCACAAGCTCCCCCCGGCCGGCCGCCCGACACCGAGGCGGCCGGCCGTGGCGGCGGTCAGGCGCGAAACTTCTACGAGAAGTCAACACGGGGTAGCGGGCGACTCCCGGCCCGCCGGAGGCTCACATGGGTGATCAGAAGAGCGAGATCGACACCGAAGAGGTCAAGAAGATCCTCAAGAAGCTCAGAGCGAACTACGAGGACTTCGACAAGGGCAAGGGCACGCGCAACGACATCTCGGTGCACGGCAACATCACGAACGCCGACCTGGGACAGTATCCCGCTGTGCAGGGCCTGGCCGCGTCCACCACGGCCGCCTATACGCAGATCAAGACCCAGTACGACCAGTTCCTCCAGAGCTACAAGGGTGTGATCGACGCTCTCGATCGCATGGTGGGCAACCACGACGAGAAGGAACAGCAGAACACGGCCGCCGCCAACCGGGCGATGACGAGCGGTGGTGCTGCCACACCCACCACCAAGAACACGAGCGCGTACTAGGCGCGGCTAGGCGGGATCGATTACTCATGGGCAAGCACGACGAGCCGATTCGCTCACATCAGAACAGTCCCACCGACTGGGACGGCGGCATCGACGACATGAACAAGATCCTTGATGCCACCAATCCGCAGCGCGTCAGCGACGCGGGCGGATACTACACGGCCGCCGCACAGAAGTTCCAGGAGGCGGCAGGCATCCTCCGCGCGCAGAAGAGCGCGCTCGCCGGAGTCTGGAAGGGCGACGACGCCGACGAGACCGTCAAGCAGATCCAGCGCCTGGTGGACAGCGCGACGGGCATGCAGCAGGTCTCCCACACCACCGGCGCGGCCCTGACCGACCACGGGCAGAAGCTCGACTGGTACAAGACGCACCGTCCCGGCAAGGGATTCGTCGGCAACCTCTCCTGGGACGACGCGGGCGTCGTCGCGGCGGGCACCATGGTCGGCGGCCCGGGCGGCGGCATGCTCGCCCTCGGCGGCAAGAAGATCGGCGAGGCCCTCGGCATCATCGACAACGCCGAGGAGAAGGCCGCCAAGGAGCACATGAAGCGCCTCGGCGAGCGGACCGTCCAGGCCAACGGCAACATGCCGGAACGCATCTCCACCGACCTGCCGCAGATCCACGACAGCTTCACCCAGCTTCCCAAGAACAACCTGCCCGGCGGCGGCAAGATCAGCAACCCGGGCGGCGGTGGCGGCGGCGGGAGCATCCCCGGCGGTGGCGGCAGCATTCCCGGTGGTGGAGGCGGCAGTCTTCCCGGCGGCGGCCACGGCGGCAACATCCCCGGCGGGGGCAACATCCCCGGCGGCGGTGGCGGCAGCCTTCCCGGTGGCGGCCACGGCGGCAGCATCCCCGGTGGCGGTCCCGGCGGAGGCAGCGACCTCGCCGGTCTCCCGCCCGGCGGTGGCGGCGGTGGCGTCGACCCGTTCGGCAAGGGCGGCCTGCCCGGGGGCGGGCTTCCCGGCGGCGGTGGCGGCGGCAGCATCCCCGGTGGCGGCGCCGGTGCCGGCGGTCTGGCCGGGGGCATTCCCGGTGCCGGAATGGGCGCGGGCAAGGGCGCCCTCGGCGCGGGCCGCGGCCTCGGCAAGGCCGGAGCCGCCGGTCGCGGCGGCATGGGCGGCCCGATGGCCGGACGCGGTGGCGGCGGCAAGGGCGAGGAGGAGCACGAGCGCACCACCTGGCTCATGGAGGACGAGGACGTGTGGGGCGGAAACGATGGTGACACCGCTCCTCCCGTGATTGGCTGAGCGAGGCTCAGTCACCAGAGGACGCAGCAGGAGACGGCGTGAGCGGATCGGCGAAGTCGGGCCGCTCACGCCGTGTTCCGTGTAGTGAGGTTTCGTTGTGCGACGGATGACACGATGGCTCGCCGCGATCGGAGCGACGTCCGCTCTGGTCCTGACCACCGCGGCACCGGCCGGTGCGGCTCCGAACCCGCGAAGCGACCAGTGGTGGTTCTCCGCGTGGGAGATCCAGCAGAAGGTCTGGCCGGTCGCCAAGGGAGACGGCGTCACCGTCGCGGTCATCGACGACGGAGTCAACGGGAAACTTCCCGACTTTCAGGGAGTCATCGTCCCTGGAACCAACACCGACACCGGCAGCGGTGACGGCCAGATCGGCCCGACGTCCAGCGTCGAGGACTCCCACGGCACGGGAATGGCCTCGCTGATCGCCAGCCAGGGAACGGCCTCGGGCTTCGTCGGCGTCGCTCCCGGCGCCAAGATCATGCCGATCATCACCCAGCACGGCGGGTGGGACAAGGCGATCCACTTCGCCGTCGATCACGGCGCGAAGGTGATCAACGTCTCGCAGGGCCTCTCCGGCGAGTGTCGGCCGGAGAACCAGCAGGCCGTCGCCTACGCGCTGCAGCGCGACGTGGTGGTCGTCGCGGCCGCGGGGAACACCGGTGACGTCGGCAATCGCCCGGAGGAGCCGGCGAACTGCAGCGGTGTTCTCGCCGTAGGGGCCGTCGACAACAAGAAGAACGCTTGGACCAAGACCCAGCGGCAGCCCTATGTCGCCGTAGCGGCCCCGGGGCTGCTGGTCAACGTCCTTCGCGCGGACGGCCAGGTCATGGACCGTCTGGCTGGGACGAGCCAGGCGACCGCGTTGACGTCGGCCGTCGTGGCGCTGATGCGGTCGAAGGACCCGCAGATGCCCGCGCGTGAGGTCGTCCAGCGGATCATCAACACGACCAAGGACGCCGGTCCCCCTGGTAGGGACAACATGACGGGGAACGGCGTCATCATCCCGGCCGCGGCGCTGAGCGCGAACGTGCCGAAGAACGCGCCGAACCCCGTGTTCGCCGCGTACGACCGCTGGTTGGCGCAGAATCCGCAGGCCGGCGCGAAGCCGTCCAAGACCAAGGTGCCGAAGTCCGAGGCGACGAAGAAGGCCGACCAGGCTGATCGCAACCTCTACATCCTGCTGGGGATCGGCGCCGTGGTCGTCGTCATCGGCGGGGGCGTGCTGCTCCTTCTCGTGCGGCGCGGCAAGAAGAAGCCGCCGCCGATGGGGCCGGGCGGGGGGCAGTCCGGCCCGCCGCCGGGCTGGGGCGGCCAGGCCGCGCCGCCGCCGCAGGGCGGGCAGCCGGTGCCGCCGCAGGGCGGGCCGTCCGGATGGGGTGGTCCGCAAGGTCCGCCGCCGGGTGGCCAGGGCGGGCCTCAGGGCGGACGTCCTTACCTGCCGCCGCAGGGCCCGGGAGGCTCCCGGCCTCCGAACTGACCTTCCTCCCCAAGCGGCCGCCCGCGCGCTCACCTCCGTGCGCGCGGACGGCCGTCCTCATTTGGTGTGCAATCGACCCGAACGGAAGAGTGATCATGAAGAGACTGCTGGTGGTCCCGATCGTCGCGGCCGCGCTGACGCTGAGCATGAGCGCCTGCGGGGGCGACTCGAAGGACGACGCCGGCGGGAAGGTGTCGCCCTCGGGCGGCGGCACCATCACCGGCAACGGTGGCGGCACCATCACGGGCAACGGCGGTGGAGGCGGCACCGGCGGCAGCACCAAGGGCGGCGGCGGCACGAACGGCGGGGGCGGCGGCTCGGAGCTCACCCCGGCGCAGCGGGAGGCGCTCGGCAAGGTGGTGGCGTGCATGCGGAAGAAGGGCTACGGCATGCCCGAACCGACGTCGCCGGTCGTCGTCCCGACCGACAAGAACGGCAAGAGCGACGCGCAGGTCAACAAGGACTCCGCGGAGTGCGCCGCGCAGTCGCAGCCGTCCGGCGGCTGACGCACGTCTCCCCGCCAGAAGACACGGCCGGGGTGACTCCGGAATTCGCCCGCCGACCAGACCCGTAGCCGCTCGGCAAGGCGCGAACTCCCCGGCGAAATCGAGTCACCCCGGCTCCCAATCCGAGCCGCTCCACCAGAGACGCTCCCCGCCATATTCCGCCGGCCGCTCCGGGTGCCGCTCATAGGCCCCGTCGAGGACGGCCCAGCGATGACGCGCTCCTGCGATGCGCCGAGCTCGTACTTCCTGTGCGGAGCGGTATCTCCGAGAATTTGCTATTGCTCCGCCGTCGAGGGCGCTTCAAACACGATGATCCATGATTGTGATCAACTACCTGTGGTCAGCAATATGGGAGAAAAGGAAAACTCCTGCGGAATCGGAGGATCTCTCCGTGATCACCCCACGTTATGGCCATGGGTGGAAGATGTCTGATTGGACCGTCTTTGAAACCGCGTGCGACCTGCATGTTGAGCTTCGGTGGTCTCCATTCATCCAATGTGGTCTTCCGTAAGTCCCAATCCCCAGCGTCGGGCAATCCCGGCATGTAGCCTCGCTTTACGAGGATGTGTGCCGAGCTTGACAGTAGTGATCAAGTCGATCATGTCGACCACTGGTCCGGGATCACCGCGTCGAGCGACGAACGGGGAAGGGTGACTGATGAGCCAGAAGTCTGCGGTTGACAGAGGGGAAATGGCCCAGGCGGCCCAGCGGGTCGAAGAGGCCGCGCAGGACCTGCGGAAGATCCAGGCTGATCTCGGGCATGAGCAGGCGGCTCTGTCGGGTCGGTGGATCGGTGAGGCGGGGAGCGCGTTCACCAAGGTGTACAACGAGTTCAATGGTGAGCTGGGCAAGGTCCTGGATGTGCTGAACCAGCTGCACGAGAAGTTGGTGCAGGTCAAGATCAATTACGAGGGTAGTGAGCAGCAGCAGACCGAGGCGGTCAATCGGGTCGCCGGGCTGTTGAACGGCTGATCGGTCTTCTCGGTACTCACGAGCACACGGAGGAACAATGGGCTACAGCTCGATGGACTTCGGGGCGATGGAGCAGGCGTACGCGCAGTTCCAGCAGAAGTTCAACCAGATGAACTCGGAGCTGGACGATCTGGCCAGCAGTGTGGAGTCCAAGCTGGGTCAGTGGGAGGACGGGGCCAAGGACGCCTACTTCGACGCCAAGCGTCAGTGGGAGGCGTCTGCGGCCGACATCGCGCGGATCGTGCAGCAGCTGGGTCAGGTGATCCAGTCGTCCAGCCACACCGGTCAGGGCACGGTCAAGACCAACGTCGGCATCATCAGCGGCTGACCACGCACCCCCCACGCTCCCTGGTCGGCCGAAACCGAGCCGACCGACCGAGATCACCCCGCGCAGAACAACTGTCGAACAGAAGTCGAGACGGGGTAACGGGCGACTCCTCCCCGCCCGCCGGAGGCTCCCATGGGTCATCAGAAAAGCGAAATCGACCGCGACGAGGTCAGAAAGATCATCAAGGCCTTGAAGGTCGAGCGCGAGAAATTCGAAAGCGGTGATGGAAACACCTTCGACCTTCAGCAAAACGGCAACATCACCATGCGCGACCTTGGAACGTATCCGGCCGGGCAGGTCTTGAGTGCGTCCACCAGCGCGGCGTACACGCAGATCTCGGGACAGTACCAGGCCTTCCTCAGCAGCTACGACAAGATGATCGCGGCTCTGGAGCGCATGGTCGCGAACCATGACGAGAAGGAACAGACGAACAGCACCGCCGTCTACGGAGTCATCTCAGGCAGTGACCCGAAGGCGGGGCGGCGGGACACGCCGAAGTGGGGCGGGAGTTGACCATGGGTGAAGAACGGTTTCACGCGCCTATCCGCTCCAACACGGACAATGGTCAGCAGTGGTCCGGTGACATGGATGCCATGCATCAACTCTTCGAGGGCACGAACCCCGAAAGGGTGATCAAGGCCGGACACGTGTACCGAAACGTCTCCAACAGGTTCGGAAGCATGGCGGGCGTCCTCCGCAGCCAGTCGTCGGCATTGGCCGCCGTCTGGAAGGGCGATGACGCGGAGGCCGCGATCAAGCAGATGCGCAAGCTGCAGCAGAGCGCCGAGAACATCTATCAGGTTTCCGGTAGGACGGCCTGGGTCCTCAAGGACCATGGCGAGAAACTGGACTGGTACAAGAGGCATCAGCCCAAGGAAGGGTTCTTCAAGGGACTCACCTGGGATCAGGCGGGGGTCGTCACCGGAGGCACTCTCCTGGGCGGCCCGGTCGGTGGCTTGATGGGGCTGAGCAAAGGCGAAGCGTTGGGGCTGATCAAACACACGGAATCCAAGGCCGCCGTCGAACACGTCCAGCGCCTGAGTGACCGTGCCCGCGAGGCCAACGCCGCGATGCCCGCGGAGATCTCCACCACTCCTCCCGATTTCGGGAGGTTCAAGCAAGGCCCGTCCATGCCTCCAAGCGGTGGGATTCCCGGCGGCGGGCCGCCTGGCGGCGGTACCCCGAGCGGTGGCGGCGGTCTCCCCGGTGGTGGCGGAGGAATGCCCGGTGGCCTCGACGGCGCCGGTAGCGGCGGCGCGACGATGCCCGGAGGCGGCCAGGGCGGTGGCATCCCGGGTGGTGGCATTCCTGGTGGCGGCCCGTCAGGAAGTGATCTTGCCGGTCTGCCCGGTGGCGGCGGGGGAAGCGGCGTCGACCCGTTTGGCAAAGGCGGCCTCGGTGGCGGTGGTGGCGGTCTGCCCGGCGGCGGTGGCGGCGGCATTCCCGGTGGCGGTGGTGTCGGTGGAGCGATCGGCGGCAGGCCCGGGGCCAGTGGCATGGGCAAGGGCAGCCCCGGCGGAGGCAAGGGCCTCGGGAAGACCACCGGTGGCAGCGGCCGCGGCGGAATGGGCGGCGCGCCCATGGGCGGACGCGGTGGTGGCGGCCAGGGCGAGGGCGAGCACGAGCGCTCGACCTGGCTCACGGAAGACGAGGACGTGTGGGGTGGAAACGATGATGACACCACCCCTCCCGTGATTGGCTGACCCCGAAATTCGGTTCACGAGACGATGCGGGAGACGGCATGCGCGGATTGACTTCTTTAGGCCGCTCATGCCGTATTCCCTATAGTGAGGTTTCGCCGTGCAACGGATGACAAGAGCGTTGGCCGCGATGGCGGCCGCTTCGGCCCTGGTCCTGTCGACGGCGATGCCCGCGGTCGCGACTCCCCGAGGACGTGATGACCAATGGTGGTTCTCCGCTTGGGCGATCGAGAAGGAAACATGGCCGATCAGCAAAGGGGCCGGTGTCACCGTCGCTGTGATCGACAACGGGGTCAACGGCCGGATTCCTGATCTCCAGGGCGTCCTGGTTCCCGGCATCGATCAGACGACGTTCAAGGGCGGGGACGGCCAAATCGCTCCCACCTCTGACGTGGACGGTTCCCACGGTACGGCGATGGCGGGCCTGATCGCCTCGCGCGGGACCGGCACCGGATACGTGGGCGTGGCCCCGGAAGCGAAGATCATGTCGGTGAAGTCGAGTCTCACCGTCTGGGACAAGGGGATCCGTTTCGCCGTCGATCACGGCGCAAAGGTGATCAGCATTTCCCAGGGATTCGCCACCCAGCGCGGATGCGGCCCTGAGCTACAGCAGGCCGTTTCCTATGCGCTTCAGCGGGACGTGGTGGTCGTCGCGTCCGCCGGAAACGACGGCGACGAGAGCAATGACTCGGAAGAGCCGGGCGACTGCATCGGCGTGCTGACGGTCGGAGCGGTCGACAACAAGAAGACCCCATGGGTTAGCACTCAGCGAAAACCTTATGTCTCGGTGGCGGCGCCGGGTGTCGGAGTCAATGCCCTCCGGGCGGACGGCACCCTTCTGGACAATGTGTCCGGGACCAGCCAGGCCGCGGCTTTGACGGCTGCAGTGGTGACTCTGGTCCGCTCGAAGTATCCGCAGATGTCGGCTCGTGAGGTGGTTCAGCGGATCATCAACACGGCCGTGGACGCGGGCCCTCGGGGCAAGGACGACCTGACCGGTTACGGGGTGGTCATTCCGCATGCTGCGTTGACGGCCACCGTCCCAAAGTCTGCGCCGAATCCGGTGTTCGCTGCGTACGACAGGTGGATGAGGTCCAATCCCGTCCAGCCGAGTGCGGTGCCGTCGGTTAGGCAGCCCAAGACGGCGGCTGAGAAGGACAGTGATCAGGCGGCGCGGAATACGCAGTTGCTCATTGTCGGGCTTGTTGTGGCCGGGTTGCTTGGCGCGGTGTTCGTCGTGTTTCTCGTGGTGAGAGGCAGGAGGCGGGCTGGCGGGGTGGCGTCTGTCGGTGGGCCTCAGCAGTACGGGCCGCCGCCGGGGTGGGGTGGGGCCGCTGGACCGCCGCCGCCTCCGCCGCCGAACGGTCCTGGGGGCACTCGGCCTCCGAACTAGCTCCTTCTTTCAGCGGCCGTCGTCGCGCTTGGTGGCGTGTGCGGCGGCCCTCTGTTGGTGTGCGATCAATCCGAACGGAAGAGTGATGGTGAAGAAGCTCCTGGTCATTTCCGGTGTCGTTGTGATGGCGTTCGGGCTGAGCGCCTGCGGCGGCGACTCCGAGGACGAGGTGGGCGGCATCAAGGTGCCCGAGGGTGCCAGCGTGTCGGCCAACCCTGACGGCGGGGGCAGCATCCAGGGCAACCAGACGCTGAACCCCGACCAGATGAAGATGGCGACCAAGTTCGTGGCGTGCATGCGCGGGCTGGGTTATGACATGCCTGAGCCGTCCGATCCGGGGTTCAACTTCTCGCCGAAGAACGCCCAGGGCATGGGCGCGGCGAAGCTGCAGCAGGTCCGCAAGGACTCCGTGCAGTGCTCCGACAAGTCGGGTGGGAGTTCCCTGACCGGAGGGTGAGGTCTTCCTGAGGTCCCCGTCACCGCTCGGGCGGGGATCTCAGGGGTGGGAGCGGGCGTTCGGCCGGGGCCCCGGAGCCCCTAGGCTGGCACCGGGACGAGAGGAGGGCGGGTGCCGGACTCGGGTTGGCAGCTTGGCGTGTTGCGCGAACTCGGCGCGTCCCAGCGCGGCTTCGCGACGTTCGGATCGGCCGCGGCCCGTCCCGCGGACGCCGGATGGGGGGCGGAGGCGGCCCAGCGGAGTGCCCGGCAGGAGGCCCCGACGGCCGCCGCCGGTGCGCCGGATCCGGAGCCTCTCGCGGCGCCTCCGGCCGCGCCCGTGGCACCGGAGCCAGCCGCCGAGGCGGCGCAGGCGCAGGCACAGGTTGAGCAGGTCGAACAGCCGGGGCCGCCGCAGCCCTATGACCCGTTTCCCGATCCGCCGCAGCAGGCGCCCGCCGAGGCTGCCCAGCCGGCCTCCTACGACCCGTTCCCGGACGCGCCGCAGCCGAGCGCGCCCGAGCCCACGCCCACGCCCGCGACGCCGGAACGGCCGCCGTTGGAGCAGCAGCGCGCGGCGCAGGCCGAGCCCGCAGCGCAGCAACCGCAGCAACCGCAGCAGCAGGCCGTTGAGGCCGAGGTCCCGCTGGTCAACGAGGAGTTCAGTTGGGAGGCGGCGATCACCCCGATCGGGGGCGGCGCGCCGCAGGCCCCCGGGCTCCCGCAGGCTCCCGGCGCCGAGGACCAGGAGCAGGCGCGCGACGTGTCCGGCGGACATGCCGCGCCGCCCGTCCAGACGCCGGGCCAACCGAACCCGCCGCCGGCGCCGCCGCAGCAGCAGCACCAGCACGGCGCGGTGCCCATGGCGGACGAGTTCGTCCGCAAGAACCAGCACGGCGACGCCTTCGTGCGCCGGATGGGACGCGGTGTCCGCAAGGCGGTCGGCGCGTCCGGGCAGATCAGGACGCAGGCCGAGATCGCCGAGTACCTGCGCCGTCCGGTCGGCGGGTACCGGCAGATCACGGTGGTCAGCGTCCGCGGCGGCGCGGGGAAGACGACCATGGCCGCGCTGCTGGCGACGGAGCTGGCGCGGCACCGTCCCGACCGGGTCCTCGCGATCGACGCCGACGCGGAGCTCGGGTCGCTGCCGCTGCGGCTCGGCGTCCGGTCGGAGCTGTCGCTGTTCGACCTCGCCGCGCAGCAGCCGCGGACGTTCGAGGAGGCCGCGCAGTACCTCAAGCAGACCAGGGAGGGGCTGTGGGTCCTCGCCGCGACCCGCGGCGGCCGGATCACCGGTGAGTTCGCCTTCGACACGTACCAGGCGGCGTTCTCCACGGTGAGCCGCTACATCGCCGCCGCCGTGACGGACTGCAGCGCGGGCATCCTCACCGACCTGCACCGGTCGCTGCTCGGCCAGTCGCACAGCGTCGTCCTGGTCACGCCGGGGACGGTCGACGGTGCGCTGAGCGCGCGCGGGGCCCTGGAGTGGTTCTCCCAGGGCGCGCAGCGCGGCCTCCTGGCGCGGACGGTCATCGCGATGGTCTCGCACGCCCCCCAGGTCGGCGCCGACCTGGCGCGGGCCGCGCAGATGCTGACCGCGTGGGGGACGCCGGTCGTGCACGTCCCGTACGACCGGCAGATCGCGACCGGCGCGGCCGTCGACTTCTCCCGGCTGGGCGAGGCCACCCACGCGGCCGTCGGCCGCATCGCCTACGAGGCGTTCGCGCGTTCGCTCGGCGACTTCGCCCCCGGCACCCGCTGACCCACGCCGCACCCGCTGCCGACCCGGCCTCTGCTGACCTACTCCCGGCGCTCGACGACCGGGGAAATGGAGCGGCCGGAGCGCGCATCCGTGGGGATGCGGGCGCTCCGGCCGGTAGAGGGCTAAGGGTCAGTTCGACCAGACCAGGGTGTTGGTGATCTCGACGCCGAGCTCGCCCGCCGTGGCGAAGACGCTGCCCGTGCGGCCGCCGGTCGGGCCGCCGTTCGACCAGTACGACTGGGCGTAGACGACGGAGGAGCCCTGCGACCAGGACCGCGTCCAGTACGCGGGATCGGCGCGCGGCTGCGGCAGCCCGCTCGCGTCGGACGGGGTGAGCAGCAGCGGCCACCCCTCGGTGTTGGTGACGTTGCTGACGCTGCTCGCCGCCGACGGGCTGGCGAACTTCGCGATCGACACCGACGTGATGATGTTCTTGGTCGGGTTCGCGTACACCGCCGAGTACATCTCGCCGACGCACGGGTTCACGCGCAGGGCGGTCTGCAGTTTGGCGTTGGCGCGGCTGGTGCACGACGCGGTGCGCGTGCCCGCCCGGGTGAAGGTGTTGCCCTTCGCCGTCCGGATGGTCGGGCCCAGGATGGAGGCCGGGTCGGACGACGTCCCGCTGGAAGGCGAGGACGACGGCGTCGACTCGGGTGAGTAGGGAGTGTAGGACGGGCTGTACGGCGTGTAGCTGGGGAACGCGGACGTCCGGTGTGAGTCGTCGTCTCCGGTGTTCAGGATGACGAACGCGCCGATGCCGATGAACGCGAGCACCACCACCACACCGATGATCAGCAGCGGGACGAGCGCGCCGCCGCCGCCTCCTCGGTGCGGCGGCGGGAAGCCGGGGCCGCCGGGCGGCAGCGGCGGGCCCGGCGGCGGGGGCGGCGGAAACGGGCCGCCCGGGGGCTGGCCGGGCCATTGGGGGGAACTCATGAGCGCTCCGTGCTTGTGTCCATGCGGGGGACGGTTCGCGGATCGGTCCAGATTAGCGGGCGGAAGTTCCCAATTTCACGAGGGATGGTAGGTATGACTCCGAATGTACGTACCGGGGGACGGGCGGCGGGGCGTCCGGATGTCTCATAGGGTTGCGCTGGAGAGGGGAGGCAGGTGTCCGACTCAAGCCGGCGGCCGGCCGCGGCGCGCGGCGACGGCCCGCTCAGTCCGCCCGATGGGGTGACCCGATGAGCAGTGACCTGGTGGCGCTGGTGCGCCGCCGCCCGGACGTGCACGCCGTGGCGGACGGCATGATCGCCATGGGCGAGCCGCTGGAGCTGCGCGGCGGTGAGCCGGACCCGACCCTCCTCTACGACGCCGAGGGCCGGTTGCTCGTCTCCATCGAGGACGCGGTGCAGGTGTCCGCGCGGAGCGAGATCCGGCGGCTGCTCGGCGCCGACTTCGCCGACCGGGTGGCGGTCCCCGTCTGGTGGGTGGACGTCCGCGCCGTCGGCGACATCCCCGACGCGATGCGGGTGGCGCGGCGGTTCGCCGACTCCCTCGTCCACTGGGCCGGGGGAACGGTCTACCCGGACGGCGCGAGCGAGGCCCCGGCGCGGAGCTGGAAGGCGCAGGGGAGCGGCGGGTCCGCCGCGCAGGCGCCCGGCCAGGACGGCGCCGCCTACCAGGGCGGGGTCATCGGCGGCTAGCCGAGGCCGAGGCCGGAGCCGGAAGCCCCGGGATCACGTCCAGTCGCGGGTGAGGTCGAGTTCCCACGGGACGAGGTTCCACGGGCTGTGCGCCTCGGTCGACAGTTCGTGGATGAGGTTCTCGTACTCGCCCTGGGTCTTCCCGCCGCCGCCGGACCAGAGCCGGCGTCCCTGGAGGTAGCAGGTCGCCATGTCCTGCCAGGACTTGTAGCGCCGCTGGATGTCGAGGGCCAGCGGCAGCATCCGTTCCCAGCAGTACTCCTCCGTCAGCCAGCCGACCATGTAGCCCCAGCGGTAGAGCATCAGCGCGCGGCCGTAGTCCCAGATGAGGAACCGTCCGACGTTGGCGCGCAGCTCCGGGTCGGCGAGGGCCTGCAGCCGGTGCAGCTCCTCGGCCGCGTGGTTGCGGTCGTTGAAGAGCTGGTGGAGGAACTGTGCGAGCTCCGCGCCCTCCTCGCTGGCGTCGGCGCCGGGCTCGTCGCGCAGCAGCTTCGGGACGAGCCGCGCGTACGAGCCGCCCTCGTCCCCGTACCGGACGCGGACCAGTTCGATGAGCCGTTCCACGAACGGCGGTTCGAGCCGGTCGCCCGCGATGAGGGCGTCGACCTCGCGGAGCAGCGTCCCGTACTCCTCCTGCGCGGCGGGCGGACGGGCGGCGAGGTGCGCGTCGTGGGCGAAGTCGGCGCGGTGCCCGTCCTGGACGAGCCAGTTGACGGCGCCGAGGAGCTGTTCGAGGTCGTAGGCGCCCCACGGGTCGTGCAGGAGTTCCTGCGCGGCGCGGCGGTCGGCGGTGGCGGCGTCCGCGCCGGGCGCGGCGCCGAGCCGGTCGAGCCGGAACCCGTTGATCGCCGCGTAGGGCGCGCCCGCCGCGACGATCCAGCGCTGGACGGGGGTGAGGCCGCCGTCGTGGGCGAGGACGGCGGGCACGTCCGGCGCGGAGATCAGCTCCCAGAGCCGCCGCTGGAACTCGGCGGCCTGCCGCCGCTCGCTGTCGAAGAACCCGGCGAGCTGCTTGCACAGCGACGGGTGCCGGACGTACAGCCGCCGGAAGAAGCGTCCGTTCTTCCACACGAGGTGTTCGGGGCGCAGGTCGCGGAACGGGATGCGGGTCCGCCGGTGCACGAGCGTCCGTTCGGCGAAGCGCAGTTCGAGGTCGGGCCACAGGCCGTGCAGCGGCGTGAAGCGCAGGAGTATGAAGTAGCCGAGGGAGACGGCGATCAGGGCCGCGCCCGGGCCGAGCACCCAGCGGGCCTCGTCCTGCAACCCGGTGAGGGACATGACGGCCCCGCCGAGCAGCGACGCGACGCCGCCCACGCCGAGGGACAGGAACCAGCCCGTCGTGACGACGAACGACCCATCGATGCGGAGCACCGCCTCCTCGCCGTCGAACTCGAACGACCCCTCGGCGAGGGTCCCCTCGACGGCCCGCTCAAGTGCGTCGAGCTGACGGGCCTCTCCCATGGGCAGGACCGTACATCATCCCTTACGGGTAGATCATCCGCACTGTGCGGGCGTTTGTCGGGACGCTCGCCGCGATGACCGCTTCACCGCACGTCTCCGGCCGGGCGCGCGCCGGGGCGCTCAGCCCGACTGGAGGTGCTGCATGAGGAGGCTGTGCCGCTGCCAGCCGTCCTGGGAGCGGCCGTCGCCGAGCGGGAAGAAGGTGAGCGGCGCGCGCGGCGGCCCGACCTGCTGGCCGGGGATGCCGGCCGGCCCGGCGACGGCGCCCGCGACGGCGAGCGCGACGGGCGCGGGCGCGCCCGTCCAGCGGGCCTCGGTCGTGAGGTCGGCGCGGCCGGGGGTGACCTGCACGAACAGCGACGCGACGGCCTGGTCGGCGGCGAGCGCGCCGACGAGCGTCGGGAGGTGCTGGAGCGGCGGCGGGTCCTCCGGCATGTAGCCGACGGTGACGGTGCTGACCTCGGCGACGCCGCCGCCGTCGACCGCGGTGAAGTCGCAGACGGCCTGCGCGGGACGCGGCCCGTCGCCGCCGACGAGGAGCCGCGCGGTGGAGCGTCCGCGCGCGTACTCGGTGAACCGGTCGCGGCGCCACGGGTGCTCCAGCGGCTCGGCCGGGCCGAGCGCGCCCGGCTGCTTGCCGGTGAGGAGCTGGAGGAGGCGTTCGACGGGCCCGCCGATGTCGCCGTCGGCGCCGTGCCGGGTGCGGTAGACGAGGGTGAGCTGCGCCCCGATCGGCGCGGTCGGACGGGTGGTGAACCCGGGCGCGTAGTCGCGCGCCTCCGGGACGGGGACGAACGTCCCGCCGTTCCATTTGAGCGGACGCCCGGTGAGGCCCTCGTAGTAGCCGTCGCCGTTGCGGACGACCCACTGCACGTCCTGCCCGGTCGCGGCCGTCCGCAGCGGGAGCGACAGCCGCGAGTCGAGGGGCGTGACGAGCTGCAAGGTGCGTCCGCTGCCGGCGCATTCGGCGAGTGCCCTGCTCAGCCAGGCGCTCAGCGGCACGAGGGGCCGGTCCTGGAGGACGACCATGGCCTGGTCGGTCAGCGCGTCTACGGTGCTCATCTTCGGAGGAGTCTAGCGACCGCGGCATCGCGGGGAAGGGCGCACCGTGGGCCTCCCGCGCCCCTCCCGGCACGCCCCCGGGCACCCCCGTCCGGGGCCGGACGACTTGACTGTGACACGGGTGGCCGTTGTCCAAACTGTGCTGAAATGGTGCGGATGCCGCGAGTCGCCGTGCCCTCCCGCGTGTACTACGCGGACGCCGCCCCGCCGCAGCCGGGCCCGCCGGCGCGGGGGCGGGGCTGGCGCGTGCTCGGCTGGCTGTCGGTCGCGATGTCGGTGGTGCTGGTCGGCGCGAGCCTCACCGCCTACGGGTTCTGGCGCAGGCTGGACGGCCAGATCGACCGCGAGCACGTCGACGACCGGCTCGGCGAGAACCGTCCGGCGAAGCTCAACAACTCGCTGAACATCCTGATGATGGGGTCCGACAGCCGGGCGGGGGAGAACGCCCGCTACGGCGTCGAGGCCGGGCAGCGCTCGGACACGACGATCCTGCTGCACATCTCGCCCGGCGGGGAGAGCGCGATCGGGATCAGCTTCCCGCGCGACTCGATGGTGCAGATGCCGCCGTGCGAGAAGAAGAACGGCGCGAAGGTCCCGGCCCAGTTCGGGATGATCAACGCGGCGTTCTCCAACGGCGGCCCGGCCTGCACCTGGCGGACGATCGAGTCCCTCACCAAGATCCACATCGACCACTACGTCGAGGTGGACTTCGCCGGGTTCAAACGCGTCGTGGACGCCCTCGACGGCGTCGAGATCTGCGTGCCGAGGCGCATCGACGACCCGAAGGCCGAACTGCACCTCAAGGCGGGACGGCAGGTCGTCCGGGGCGAGCAGGCGCTCGGGTACGTCCGCACCCGGTACGTCCTCGGCGACGGCTCCGACCTCGACCGGATCAAGCGGCAGCAGGCGTTCATGGCGTCCGTCGTGCAGAAGGCCACGGACAAGGGCATGCTCACCGACCCCGGCCGCACCTACGGGTTCCTGTCCGCCGCGACCAAGTCCATCAAGGCGGACGACCGGCTCACGCTCTCGGTCATGCAGAAGCTCGCGGGCAGCATGCGCGGGATGAGCGCGGGAAAGGTGCGGTTCGTCACCGTCCCGGTGCAGGCGTTCCCGCAGGACAAGAACCGCGTGCAGTTCGACATGGCGCAGGCTGAGCCGTTGTTCCGGGCCGTCCGGGAGGACAACAAGCTCCCCGAGCCCGCACCGGCGCCGGTGGTGGCGCAGAACGGGGTGCGGCCCGTCCCGCCGAACCAGGTGAAGGCGGCGGTGTTCAACGCCACCGCGATGCCGGGCCTCGCGCAGCGGACCGCGGACCAGCTCGCCGAGCGCGGCTTCCAGATCGTCAAGGTCGGCAGCACGAAGAAGCGGTATCCGCGCACGCAGATCCTGTACGGGGTGGGCGCCGAACGGCAGGCCGCCCGGATGGCGCTCGCGGTGCCGGGACATCCGCCGCGTCCGTGGGCGTCCGCCAAGCCCGGCTACGTGTACCTGGTCATCGGCAGGGACGGGGCGATGCTGAGCGGGCAGAACGCCGCCGTCCCGAAGGTGGCGGGCGAGGTCCGCGCCGACCGCGATATATGCGAGCATTCCTGACCAAGGGCGCACCGGTGCCCACCGGGCACGTCGGTCACGGCCCTTTTGTCGTGGCACACCGGTATCTTGACCCGGGCCAACCATCAAAGCCGCTAAGGCGTCCCACCTAGGACGCGACAACTGAATCCTCCCGACCCCTCCGCCCCGAGGAGCCGCCCCCGCACCGGGCTCTCAGGGCCACGCTCCCCCCGGAACGGAAGCATGAAGCCCGAACCCTTCAGCCTCCTGATGACCGTCTACGGCGGCGATCACGAGGAACACGTGCGGGACGCCTTCCACAGTGCGGTGCACGACCAGACCCTCCGTCCCGACCAGGTCGTCCTCGTCCAGGACGGTCCGGTCTCCGCCGAACTCTCCGGCCGCCTGCACGCCCTCGTGGAGGGCAGCCCGGTGGAGGTGACGTTCGTCGAGCTCGACCAGAACCGCGGCCTCGGCCCGGCGCTGGACGCGGGCCTGCACGCCGCCCGCCACGACATCGTCGCCCGGATGGACGCCGACGACGTCGCCATGCCGCACCGCTTCCAGATCCAGGTGCCGCTGGTGCGCGCGGGCGCCGACCTCGTGGGCGCGGGGCTGCTGGAGTTCGGCGCGGACATCTCCGACGTCGTCGGGCAGCGCATCCCGCCGAGCGACCCGGCCGACATCGCCCGCTACTCGCGGCTGCACGACCCGTTCAACCATCCGACGGTCGTGTACCGGCGCAGCGCCGTCGTCGCGGCGGGCGGCTACGGCGACCTCCCGCTGATGGAGGACTACTGGCTCTTCGCCCGGATGATCGCGAACGGCGCGCGGACGGTGAACGTCGCCGAGCCGCTCGTCTTCTACCGGGTCGGCGACGGCGCGTACGAGCGGCGCGGCGGCCGCGATCTGCTCCGCTCGGAGCTGCGGCTGCAACGGCAGATGCTCCGGGAGGGCTTCATCTCCCAGCCGCAGTACTGGCGGAACGTCATGGTGCGGGGCGGGTACCGGCTCGTCCCGACCGCGATCCGCAGGCCGTTCTACCGGCGGGTGGTCGCGTCCTACGGCGCGCGGCGCAACCGGTCCCGCGACCGGGAGGACGCGCGCGGCGGGGCCGCGGAGCCGCCCGTCCGGTTCGTGCCGCGCCAGCGCGCCCACACGGCGGACGGCTACGACCCAACCGCCGGGTTAGATCCGGCGCCGCCGCAGCCCGAGCACTGACCCGCCCGGTCAGGGGGCGGGACGCCTCCAGAGGACGGGCTGCTCGCCGGAGCCGGCGACCGTGCGGCCGACGCCGAGCAGGGCACCCTTGAACGGGGTCAGGCCGGTGATCTCCTGCCGTCCGGCCGCGCCGAGCACGTCGTCGCCCGGCGCCTGCGCCTTCCAGGACGCGCCGTCCGCCGAGGTCCACGCGACGACGTCGGCCGCGCCCGCGGGTCCGGCGGTCGCGGCGACGGCGAAGCCGCTCGGCGTCGCCGTCACGGCCGTCACCCTGACCGGGTCGTTCGAGCCGGACGCCGGCAGCGCCGCCGGACGCCACGTCCGCCCGCCGTCGGCCGAGGCGTAGCCGAGCGTCGCCGTCCCGGACGAGCCGAGCGCCTCGCCCGCCGCGAACAGCGCGTTCCCCTTCGCCGCGACGTGCGTGAGCCAGCCCTGCGACAGCCCGGCGGGCAGCTTCAACTCCTGCAACCGCCACTTCCTGCCGTCCGGCGAGCTCCACACCGCGGGGCGCCCGCCGGGCCTGCCGGGCCACTGCATGCCGCCGACCGCGACGAAGCCGAACGTCCCGCCCGCGGCGTCGCGGACCCAGCGGCCCCCGCCCTTGTCGGCGGTGAGGTCGGTGCGGCCCACCCCGCGGCCCCGCTGCCAGGACTTCAGGTCGGGGGAGAACCAGATCGCGCCGGACGGCCCGTCGTCCCCGACGACGACGTACCCGGCCTGCGCGGCGGCAACGCCCTGCGTGGCGAGCGGCAGCGAGCCCTTCCGCTCGAACACGGGGTCGGTGTCGGCGGGACGCCAGAGCGCGCCGTCCGCCGACGTCATCACCAGAGGTCCGCGCGGGGCGCCGCCGCCGTCGCCGACCGCGAGCCAGCCCGCGGAGCCGTGGGCCACCGCCGTCAGGCGTTGCAGCGCCGGACGGGAGACCCCGCCGGAGAAGCGGGCGCGGGTCCAGGACGCGCCGTCCGCCGACGTCCAGATCGCGGCGTCGCCGCCGGTGCTGCCGACCGCGACCGCCGGTGCGCCGTCGGCGGCGGCGACCGCGGCGACCGCCTGGTCGGGACGGAACGCGCCGGGGATCTTCAACGGGTCGACCGGAACCTCGGTACCGCGCGCGTCCCGCACCGCGAGCAGCGGGTTCAGGTCGCCCTCGCCCGGGTCGCGGCCGACCAGCACCGTCTGCTCGGCGGTCGCGGACGCGCCGAGCAGCGTGCGGCCGGACGAGGCGGAGAGCGTCCCGGCGTCCTGCCAGGACGCGCCGTCCGCGGACCGGCTCACGGCGATGTCGCGCGCCCGCTCCACGACGGCGGCGTATCCGGTGTCCGTCGAGAGCAGCTGCCTGACCTGCCGGTATCCGGACGGCGCCAGCTTCCCGGCCGCCTTCCACCGGGCCGCGTCCGGGGACGTGTACACCTGCCCGAACACCGACCTGCCCGACTGCACCTCGCGGACGGCGACGAGGCCCGCCCGGCCGCCGCCGACGCGCAGGCCGCGGGTGCCCTTCGGCGCGGGGATCTTGGCGGGGGACCACGTCCGGCCGCCGTCCGTGGACCGCCACGCGCGGCGGAACGACGCCTTGCCGGGGGACGGCGTGTGCGCGCTCTCCATCAGGACCGTGCCGCCGCTCGCCGCCGCCTCTTCCAGGACCACCCGCCCGCGCAGCGGGACGCCGATCCGGCTGCCGGTGACCGAGTCCCAGTTGCGGCCGTCCGCGGACAGCCACACGGCCGGGGTCGCGTCGCTGAAGTCGCCCTTGCGGGAGACCTCGCCGAGCGCGAGGAAGCCCTTGTCGGTGCCGATGACCTGGGTGAGGCGGCTGCCGCCGCCGAACACGTCGCCCGCCGCGTCGGGCTGGCGGCGCCAGGCGCGGCCGTCGGCGCTCGTCCACACGGCGCCGCCGCCGGGGCGGTTGCCGATCGCGACCCAGCCGCCCTGGCCGCCCGCGACCACGCGCGGCACCTCGCCGGGACCGGGCTCGCCGCCGTCCGCGCCCCGCACCTCGGCCGTCCTGAACGTGCGGCCGCCGTCCGCGGACACGACGAACACGCCCCGGTAGTTGCCCGGGTCGGCCTCGCCGCCCACCGCGACCACCGTGGCGCCGGACGCCGCGACGCCGGTGAACTCCTGGTCGCGCCCGTCGACTCGGGCGGCGGGGTCGGCGGCGAACAGTTTCCCGGCGAGCCGCGCGCCGTCCTCGCCGCCGCCGTCCGAGCCGCCGTCACGGCCGTTCAGGATGACGAAGCCGCCCGCGACCAGCCCGCCGACGACCACGACCCCGGCCGCGCCGAGGAGGACCTTCTTGGCGACGCCCCCGCCCTTGCGCTTGGGCCTCGGCTGCTGCCGCCAGGGCTCGTCGACCTGCGGCGGGGGAGCGACCGGATGCGGCGCCATCGGGCTCGGGGACGCGGTCGGCCCCGGGCCGGGGACTTCCTGCGCGTACGGGAACGGCTGCGATGCCCTCGGGCCAGACGTCTGGCCGGGGACTTCCTGGGCGTACGGGAAGGCCGGTGACGCGGCCGGTTCAGATGTCTGGCCGGGGATCTCCTGCGCCCACGGGAACGGCTCGGGGGCCGGTGCGCGCGGAGTGTCCGGGATCTCCTGCGCGTAGGGGAACGGCTCGGCCGCTGGGGGCTTCGGTGTTTCCGGGATCTCCTGCGCGTACGGGAAGGGCTCGGCCGCCGTGGGCTTGGGGGTTTCCGGGATCTTCTGCGCGTACGGGAACGGCTCGGGCGCTGGAGGCTTCGGTGTTTCCGGAATTTCCTGCGCGTACGGGAACGGCTCCGAGGCCGGTGGCCGGGGAGCGGGTGGTTGCGGCGCGGGTGGTTGCGGTGCGGGAGGCTGCGGGGCGGGTTCTTGCGGTGCCGGGGGCTGGGGCGAGGCGGCGGGCGGGGCCGGGAGCCGCGGCGGTCCCACGGCGTCCGGGGCCTCCTGCGCCCAGGGGAACGGCGGGAGCGGCGGGAGTTGCTGCTCAGGCTGCGCCGGACGTGCGGCCGGACGCTCCACGCGGGTGCGGTCGGCGCCCTCCTCCTCGTCCTCGACCTGCTCGCCGGACGGCGTGCCGCGCGAGAAGTCGGTCATGGTGAAGTCGGCCAGCCCACCGGACGGCTGCGGCTGCGGCGGTCGCGCCGCCTGCCGGACGACCTGCGTCCTGCCGTCGTCCTCGGCCGGTTCGTCGGACGGCTCCTCGCCCGGCGCCGGATCGGCGGCGGCGGGCTCGTCCTCCTCGTCCAGCCACTGCGGACGCGGCGGCGGGCCGGGCAGGTGCTGCGCCGGGGCGTCCTCCTCGGGCAGGTCGCCTCCGTGCTCGCCGTCCGGCGTCTCCTTCGGAGTCACACCCGCCTCCCCGTAGGCCCTCCGCGGTCGTGGTCGTCAGGGATCATATCGACGCATGGCCGCCGAAATGACCTCCGTCGTCGGGCGGGGACGGCGCCGCAGCCCGTCCGCGAGACCGGTCCGCAGGCCCCTGCGCAGGACGGCCCGGTCCGCCGACCGGACGTACGCGCGCACCCACCGCCGCACGGACGACCCCGCGTACAGGACGCGCTCCCCGGGCGCGAGGCCGCGGCTGCGCGTGAACAGCCACACCTTGTTCCGCACCTCGTAGTAGAAGCGGTCGCCGGGGTCGGCGTCGGCGCCGCCGAACGTCCGCGTCTTGTGGACGACGACGCTCGCCGGGCAGTACAGCCCGGACCGCCCGCGCAGCAGCCGCGTCGTGAACTCGAAGTCGTCGTTCCAGAGGAAGTAGTCGGCGACCGGCAGCCCGCGTTCCCGCACCGCCGCCGCGTCCACGAGGACGGACACGAACGACGCCGACCGGATCGGGCGGCAGCCCACCGCCGACGCGGCGGCCAGCTCGGCGCGCGACGCGCCCGGCTTGACGCGCGGGGTGTTCATGGGGTGGTCGCGGCCGTCCGTCCACACGACGCGGCTCGCGACGAGGACGGGTTCCGCCGCCGCCCGCTCCCGCGCGTCCAGCAGGGCGCCGAGCGCGCCCGGCTCGGGAACGGTGTCGTCGTCCATGAGCCAGAGGAGCCCGGCGCGGCCGGTGTCCAGCACGTGGGCGATCCCCGCCGCGAACCCTCCCGCGCCGCCGGTGTTCTCGGCCAGCTCGACCAGGTCGACGTCCGGGAACCGGTCGCGGACGAGCCCCGCGGTGCCGTCGCCGGACGCGTTGTCCACCACGACGACGCCGTCCGGCGGACGGGTCTGCCGGCCCAGCGCGTCCAGCGCCTCGGTCAGCAGGTCGCGCCTGTTGTAGGTGACCACGACGGCGTACACCGCCGGGCTCATCGCTGCGAGGCCCTGCTCGACAGGACGGCGCCCGGCGCGTCCGCGTCGTCGTCGTCGTCGGCGGCGGGCTCGGGCTCGGGCGGCGGCTCGATCCCCTTGATTCTCTCGACGAGATGCCAGTAGCCGACCCGCATCTTCCACACGGCCCCGTTGCGCTCGCTGAGGTGGCGCGCCATCAGCTTGGGCAGCGCCGTCTCGTGCTGTTCGCGGCGTTCGCGCTGAAGCTCCGTGAGCTCTTCGGTGAGCACCGAGACCCGGTCGAGGAGACCGAGGATCGTGTGGGCGGCGGCGTCGAGGAGGTCGGCGTCGCCGGGCGCGCCGGACGCCGGTGGCCGCGCTGACTCGCGGGGCCGCAACTCCTCCAGGTCGCCGACGACGTCGTACCCTCCGGCGCGGATCGCGTCCACCCGCTCGTGCGACTTGGCCTCCGCCCACGCGCGGCGCTCGGCGGGCAGCGGGACCCGTCCCGGCTCGCCCCGCCCGGGGAGGACGGTCAGCGCGAGGACGTCGGTGACGAGCCGGTGGTACAGCCACATCGGGACGTCCTCGTCGACGGCCGCGTTCACCCGCCGGAGCAGCTCGGTCTCCGTCCAGCTCAGCGAGGCGTTCGCGCGGGCCTCCGACGGGTCGGCCGCGGACGGGTCGAAGCCCACCAGCCCGGCGAACCGCTCCCAGAGCAGCTCGCGGGGCGCGTCCGGACCGGGGACGGTCAGCACGTGCACCCGTTCCGGCGGGACGTGCCGGGCCCACCGTCCGAGCACGTCGGCCACGTCGTGCACCCGCCAGAACCACGAGGCCGCGCCGGTGTCGCGCGGGCCGTCGACCACCTCGTCCAGCCAGTGGTCGAAGCCGTAGTGGTACCGGTGCTTGACGTACTCCTGCCATTCGGACGGCAGCAGCCCCGTCAGGTCGCGCGCGGAGTAGACGACGTGGACCTCGCAGGGCGCGAGCGACCGCACGACCCGTCCGGCGACCTCCTCGTCCACCGCGCAGATGACCTCGTTGGAGATGACGGCGGCGCGGTGCCCCGACGACGCCTTCACCGTTTCGGCGAGGTCGTCCCAGGCGCCGTCCCAGCCGGGTCCGGGATCGTCGGGCTCGGGTTCCATCCCGCGAAGGTCGCGCGCGGCGCGGACGTGCGCGTCGAACGACCCGCCCGGCAGGAGGACACCCGCCTCGGAAAGGGCGTCGGCGTTCTTCCAGAGCAGGCCCTGGAGAAATGTCGTGCCGCTTTTCGGGGCGCCGATGTGGAGGTAGACGACCGGCGGGGAGCCGCCGGAGACCTCAGCCACCAGTGGACTCCTCTGGCTGGTCGGGTGCGACGCGCGGGACGCCGGTCCGGATCACAAGGCAGGGTACAACCGGCCAACCGGGGTCATTCAGCACAACGGGGATGAGGGTGTCGGTATCTTAGCGGGCGGCATCGTCGATCAACTCGTGTCAGTTCTCAGTGCCGATCCTCGACGTCGCTCCCTCCCCGACCCCCTGCGGGCCGCGGGCCAGGACGCGGGGACGGATCGCGCTCCGACGCGGCGGGGGCGTCGCAGGAAAGATGGGCCGTGAACGTTGATCTTGTAGTGGTGGGCTCCGGCTTCTTCGGGCTCACCGTGGCCGAGCGCTGCGCGGCCGAACTGGGGCTGCGGGTGCTGGTCCTGGAGCGCCGCGACCACATCGGCGGCAACGCCTACAGCGAGGACGAGCCCGAGACGGGCATCGAGATCCACCGGTACGGGGCGCACCTGTTCCACACGTCGAACGAGCGCGTGTGGGAGTACGCGAACAGGTTCACCCGCTTCACCGGCTACCAGCACCGCGTGTACACGACGTTCAAGGACCGCGTGTACCCGCTGCCCATCAACCTCGGCACGATCTGCGCGTACTTCGGCCGGGCGTTCACCCCGGACGAGGCCCGCGCCCTGATCGCCGAGCAGGCCGCCGAGATCACGCCCGGACGCGAGCCGCGCAACCTCGAAGAGAAGGCCGTCTCGCTCATCGGGCGCCCGCTCTACGAGGCGTTCATCCGCGGGTATACGGCGAAGCAGTGGCAGACCGACCCGCTCGACCTTCCGGCGGAGGTCATCACCCGGCTCCCGGTCCGGTACACGTTCGACAACCGGTATTTCAGCGACACCCACGAGGGCCTCCCCGTCGACGGGTACACGGCGTGGCTGGAGCGGATGGCCGACCACCCGAACATCGAGGTGCGGCTCGGCGTCGACTTCTTCGACCTGCGCGACGACCTCGCCGGGCGCGTCCCCGTCGTCTACACCGGTCCGCTCGACCGCTACTTCGGCTACGCGGAGGGCGACCTCGGCTGGCGCACGCTCGACTTCGAGCTGGAGGTCCGGGAGACGGGCGACTTCCAGGGCACCGCCGTGATGAACTACGCCGACGAGGACGTCCCGTACACGCGCATTCACGAGTTCCGACACTTCCACCCGGAGCGGCGGTACTACCCGGACGACCGGACCGTCATCATGCGGGAGTTCTCGCGCTCCGCCGAGCGCGGCGACGAGCCGTACTACCCCGTCAACACCGCCGACGACCGCGCCCGCCTGCTGCGCTACCGCGAACTGGCGCGGCGGGAGGACGGCGTCCTGTTCGGCGGGCGCCTCGGCACCTACCAGTACCTCGACATGCACATGGCGATCGCCAGCGCGCTCGGCATGGTCGACAACCGGCTGCGGCCCCACTTCACCGAGGGCGAGCGGCTGACCGACGGAGGAGTTGACCGATGACCGACGAAGCGATGACCGACGAAGCGATGACCGGCGAAGCGATGACCGGCGAAGCGATGACCGGCGATGACCTGCGCGTCCTGCACCGGGTCGTCATGCCCGGCGAGCGCGACTTCGACGTCCTCAAGCTGTACGTGGACGGGAACGCGGTCTTCGGACGCCGCACCGCCGACCTGCAGAGCGCGGCCGAGCGGGTCCGCGCCGAGCAGGACGGCGACGCGGGACCGGCGGCGGCGTACCGCCCCTCGTCCCAGGACGACAGCGCCGAGATCGTCGGACGGCACAGCATCGTCGTCCCGTCCGGGACGCGGGTGTCGTTCTGCAGCTACTTCAACGCGTTCCCCGCCGGGTACTGGCGCAGGTGGAGCACGGTCGAGGACGTCCGGCTGCGGGTCCGGGTCCGCGGCGAGGCGACGATCCTCATCTACCGGTCGACGGGCAAGGGCCACCAGGAGCGCGTCAAGTCCCTGCACGTCGACTCCGACTCGTCCGTCGAGCGGGTCGTCGACCTGCCGCTCGCGCCGTTCATCGACGGCGGCTGGTACTGGTTCGACATCGTCGCCGACGGCCGTACCGCCGTGCTCGACAGCGCGGACTGGTGCGCGTCCACCGACCGGACGGCGCCCGGCACCGCCACGATCGGCATCACCACCTTCAACCGGCCGAGGTTCTGCGTCGAGCAGCTGACGGCGCTCGCCGCGTCCGGCGACGTCCTCGACGTCGTGGACGAGATCCTCGTCGTCGACCAGGGCACCGACCGCGTCGAGGACCACCCCGACTTCGCCGCCGCGGCCGAAGCGCTCGGCGGCCGGCTCCGCGTCATCGACCAGGCCAACCTCGGCGGGTCCGGCGGCTTCTCCCGCGTCATGCACGAGACCGTCGAGTCGGGGCGCAGCACGTACGCGCTCCTCCTGGACGACGACGTCATCCTCGAACCCGAGGGCATCCTCCGCTCGGTGACGTTCGCCGACCTGGCGCGCGGCCCGATGCTCGTCGGCGGGCACATGCTCGACCTCTACAACCGGTCGGTGCTGCACGTGTTCGGCGAGAGCATCGCCCGCTACCGCTGGTGGATGGTGCCCGCCGCGCACACCGAGCTGTCGCACGACCTCGCCGCCCACCCGCTCCGCGACACCCCGTGGCTGCACCGCCGCGCGGACGTCGAGTACAACGCGTGGTGGATGTGCCTCATCCCGGTGGAGGTCATCCGCAAGATCGGGCTCTCGCTGCCGTTCTTCATCAAGTGGGACGACATCGAGTACGGGTTGCGTGCCAAGGCCGCCGGGTTCCCGACCGTCTCGCTGCCGGGCGCGGCGGTGTGGCACGTCCCGTGGCACTCCAAGGACGTCATGACCGACTGGCAGGCGTACTTCACCGAGCGGAACAGGATCGTCACCGCGCTCATGTACTCGCCGTACGAGCGCGGCGGCAACATGCTCAAGGAGAGCCTGTTCATCACCATCAAGCACGCGCTCGCCATGCAGTACTCCACGGCCGAGCTGATGCTGCTGGCGATCGAGGACGCGCTCAAGGGCCCGGAGGACCTGCACCCCTCGATCGTCACGAAGATGGGCGAGCTGCGGGAGCTGCGCGCCGGGTTCGTGGACGCGCAGGCCAAGTCCGACCTGGACGAGTTCCCCGCCGTCCGGCGGAGCAAGCCGCCGCGCAAGGGCCGCGACGTCGTCGCGCCGAAGAACCGGCGGGCCATGTTTCAGACGGCGCTGCTCGGCGCGGCCCGGCAGGTGAAGCCGGTCGGCTCGTTCCCGAAGACGCACCCGGAGGCGCTCGTCCCGCACGTCGACCAGACCTGGTGGCTGCTGACGAAGTTCAACAGCGCGCTCGTGTCGTCCGCCGACGGGACGAAGGTGTCCTGGTACCAGCGCGACCCGCAGCGGTTCTGGTCGCTGGTCCGGCGCGCGTCGGCGCTGCACGCCCGGCTCGGCAAGGACTGGGCGCCGCTCAGCCGCCGCTACCGGGACGCCCTGCCCGGCCTCACCTCGCCGGACGAATGGCGCGAGACCTTCGACCGTGCGCGGCGCCGGTGACGACCGCTTCGACGTCTTCCGCCGACCTCGACGACCCCGAGCTGGTCGAGCCGGGCCGGGGCGGCGGGCTCGCCGACGTCCTGCGCCGCCGCTACCTGCTGCGGCTGATCGTGCGGCGCGAGCTGCGCGCCCGCTACCAGGGGTCGCTGCTCGGCCTCGGCTGGTCCTACGTCCGCCCGGCGGCGCACTTCGCCGTGTTCTACTTCGTGGCGGGCGTGTTCCTCGGGATGAGCAAGAACGTCCAGCACTTCCCGATCTTCATGTTCTCCGGGCTCGTGCTGGTCTCCTTCTTCAACGAGACGCTGATCAACACCACGCACTCGGTGCTCGGGAACGCGCCGCTCATCCGGAAGGTGTACCTGCCGCGCGAGCTGTTCCCGGTCGCGTCGCTGCTGGTGTCGTGCGTGCACCTGCTGCCGGGGGTGGCGATCGCGCTGGGCGTCGCGATCGCCTGGGGATGGACGCCGTCCGCGCTCGCGATCGGCTCGGCGCTCCTCGGGTTCGCGCTCGTCGCCGTGCTCGGCATCGGCCTCGGGCTGATCTGCTCCGCGCTGCACGTCTTCTACCGCGACACCGACAAGGTCGTGGACATCGCGACGCTGTTCGTCACCTGGTCGGTGCCGATGATCTACCCGTGGACGATGGTCCGCGACACCGCGCCCGGCTGGGGCCTCGACCTCTACCTGTCGAACCCGATGGCGGTCGGGGTGCTGCTGTTCGAGCGCGCGTTCTGGTGGCCGACGACCGACCGGACGTTCGTGTTCCCCGCCGGGCTCACCCGGGACGCCCTCGTCCTGCTGGTGCTGGCCATCGTGCTGCTCGCGGTGGGGCAGTTCGTGTTCGCCCGGTTGCAGCGCCGCTTCGCGGAGGAGCTGTGATGCCCCGCGCCCTGGTCATCGACGGCGTGTCCAAGCGGTTCACGCTGCGGCACGCACGCTCGATCAAGAACATGACCGTCCGGGCGCTGCGCCGCGAGAGGCTGCGCGACCGGTTCACCGCGCTGGACGGCGTCACGCTGACGGTCGGCGTCGGCGAGGCCGTCGCGCTGGTCGGCGTGAACGGCTCCGGCAAGAGCACCCTCCTGAAGATCATCTCGGGCGTGATGCCGCCGGACGCGGGCTCGGTCCGCGTGCGCGGCCGGGTCGCCGGGCTGATCGAGGTCGGCGCGGGCCTGCACCCCGACCTCACCGGACGCGAGAACGTCTTCCTCAACGGCGCCATCCTCGGCATGGACCGCGCCGAGACGCTGAGCAAGTTCGATTCCATCGTGGCGTTCGCCGACATCGGGCAGTTCCTCGACCAGCCGGTGCGGTTCTACTCGTCCGGCATGTTCATGCGGCTGGCGTTCTCCATCGCCGTCCACACCGACCCGGACGTCTTCCTCATCGACGAGGTGCTCGCGGTCGGCGACCCGCTCTTCCGCCGCAAGTGCATCGACCGGCTCCACGAGTACCGCGACAGCGGCCGCACGATGGTGATCGTCGCGCACGACGTCACGCTGCTGCGCCAGCTCTGCACCCGCGGCGTCTTCCTGGAGGACGGCCGCGTGATCTGGGACGGCGACATCGACACCGCCGCCGACATGCTGCTCCAGAAGCGGGAGGAGCGCCGCCGGGCGAGCCTGCGGCGGGCGGAGGCGACCGAGGCGGGCCGATGACCCCGATGTCCCCGGTGAATCCGCCGCCTGCGCGCCTTCGGGAGATCGACCTGCTGCGGTTCGTGGCGGCGCTGCTCGTGATGATCCACCACTATGTGGGACGGCTCGGCGGCTGGGGCGTGCAGAACCACCACAACATGCCGGGCATCGCGCAGATCGCGCATTTCGGGAACCTCGGCGTCGACCTGTTCTTCCTCATCAGCGGGTTCGTGATCCTGATGAGCGCGTGGGGACGCGGTGTCGGCGACTTCGCGGTGTCGCGGGTCGTCCGCATCTTCCCCGGCTACTGGTTCGGCGTCACGCTCGCCGTCGTCGCGTTCCTCGCCATCGGACAGACGCCGTGGGCGGGTCACAACCCGATCGCCGTGTACCTGCCGAACATGACGATGTTCCAGATGGGCATCGGAGTGAACCACATGGAGGTCGTCTACTGGACGCTCTGGGTCGAGCTCCATTTCTACGTCCTGATCTCGCTGCTCGTGTGGCGGGGCATCACCTATGAGCGGTGCCTCGCGTTCATGGTCCTCTGGATCGTTCTAGGCACCTTCTCGATGGAGGCCGACTTCCTGCCGCTGGCCGCGATCCTGTTGCCGCCGTGGGCTCCGTACTTCGTGGCGGGCATGGCGTTCTATCTCATCCACCGGTTCGGCCCGAACCTGCTCCTGTGGCTGATCGTGTTCGGGTGTTGGGGGCTCGCCGTCCCCTACCGGATCGCGTCCGTCAGCCCGGAGCTGGAGTGGCCGGAGGTGTGGGACGCGGTCGTCACCGGCGGCGTCACGTTCGCGTTCCTCGTCATGGCGATGGTGTCCGTCGGCATGTTCGATATCGTGCGGTGGCGCGGCTTCACCGTCCTCGGCGCGCTGACGTACCCGCTGTACCTCGTGCACGAGACGGTCGGCCGCGTCCTGGACGATCTGCTCGGCGCCCACCTCGGCCGGTGGACGCTCCTCGGAGTGTCCTGCGCCGCCGCCCTCGCGGCGGCGTACCTGGTCCAGCGGTTCGTGGAGGCGCCCGCCCAGCGCTGGGCGCGAAGGAGGCTGAAGGCCGCCCTCGCCCGGCTGCGCCGGGAGGGGCTCCCGGCCGTCCGCCGCCAGACCCCGTCCCGCAGTCCCGCGGAGGCATCCCGATGACCCGTCCCCCCGCCCTCGCTCCCGCCGCCGTCGCCTCGCCGACCCGGTTGCGCGAGCTGGACCTGCTGCGCTTCGTCGCCGTCGGCTTCGTCGTCCTGCACCATTTCGCGGGCGTGCGCAGCACCGTCTGGGCCGGACGGGACGCGCAGAAGATCTATCCCGAACTGGCCGACGTCGCGCACTTCGGGTACCTCGGCGTGCAGCTCGTGTTCATGATCAGCGGGTTCGTCATCCTGATGTCCGCCTGGGGCCGGAACGCGGGCGAGTTCGCCGTCGCGCGGGTCGTCCGGCTGTACCCGGCGTACTGGGTCAGCGTCCTGCTCAGCCTGACGCTGTACCTGGTCTGCGGGTCGGCGGTGCCGTACGGGGACGGCGCCGACCCGGTCCGCCGCGTCCTGCCGAACCTCACCATGCTCCAGGACGGCATGCACATCGCCCCGCTCGAAGTCGTCTACTGGGCGCTGTGGGTGGAGCTGCACTTCTACGTGCTCATCGCGATCTTCGCCCGCGTCGGCATCACGTACGCGCGCTGCGTGACGTTCATGGTCTCCTGGCTGGTCATCGGCGCGTTCGCCAAGGAGGGCGGCAGCGCGATGCTGCAGACCGTCGTCCTGCCCGAGACCGCGCCCTTCTTCATCGCGGGGATGGCCTTCTTCCTGCTGCACCGGTTCGGGTCGAACATCGCGCTCTGGCTGGTCGTGGCCGCGTCGTGGGCGCTGGCGGTGCATTACCTCGTCGAGGGCGTCAGCCCGCTGAACGCCTGGAAGGGCGTCCACGAGATCGTCATTCCCGTCGTCGTGACGGTGTTCTACGTGGTGATGGCGCTCGCGGCGTTCGGACGGCTTTCGTGGCTGCGGTGGCGGCTCTTCACCGTCCTCGGCGGGCTCGCGTACCCGCTCTACCTGGTGCACGAGACGGTGGCGCGGGCGATCGTGAAGGTGTTCTTCCCGCATCCGTTCCTCGACCGGTGGACGATCCTGCCCGTCATCGTCACGGCGGCGGTGGCGTCGGCGGCGGCCGTGCACTGGCTGGTGGAGCGTCCGGCGCAGGCGCTGATGCGGCCCCGGCTCGCGGCGGCCATCGCGCAGATCCGCGCCGGCGGCGCGCGCCCCGCCGAGCCGCCGACCCGCGCCGAGCCGGACGACGGTCCGCCGGACGAGGGGGAGCGCCCGCGGCGGGACGCCCCGGCGGTCCCGCCCGCCTCGGTGCCCTAACCTGATCGAATCGATCCCGGCGCGGCACGCCGCCCGGTCAGTCCCCCCGCCGGTCCGAAGGGTGTGTGATGCTCGCCGCGAAGCCGCGACGATGGGTCGTGCCGGTGGCGGCGCTGCTGGTCGCGACCCTGTCACTGGCCGGATGCCTGCGCTCCCAGGAAGCCGGCGACCGCAAGGACGGAAAGGTGGAGGCGACGCGCGCCCCCGAAAAGCGGCGGCCCAACATCGTCTACATCCTGACCGACGACCTTTCGTGGGACCTTGTCGACTACATGCCGAACGTCAAGCGGTTGCAGCAGCGCGGTCTGACGTTCTCGAACTACTTCGTCGCGGACACGCTGTGCTGCCCGTCCCGGGCGACGATCCTGACGGGGAAATACCCGCACAACACCGGGGTGCGCAGCAACGATCCGCCCACGGGCGGTTTCCCGGTGTTCCGCGACCGCGGCAACGAGCAGGACACGTTCGCCGTGGCATTGCAGAAGGCGGGCTACCGCACCGCGCTCATGGGCAAGTACCTGAACGGCTACGAGACGACGAAGCAGCAGGGGTCGTCCCGCACTTACGTTCCGCCCGGCTGGACGGAATGGCAGGTCACCGGACTCGGATACGCGAACTACAACTACTGGCTGAACGGCAACGGGACGCTCACCCACTATGGACGCTCCCCGCGGCATTACCTGAACACCGTGCTGAGCGGCAAAGGCGTCGACTTCATCAACCGGGCGGCGGACGTCCGGCAGCCGTTCCTGCTGGAGATGTCGACGTTCTCGCCGCACGCGCC
The DNA here is from genome assembly GCF_008121305.1 of Actinomadura decatromicini. Taxonomy (NCBI): domain Bacteria; kingdom Bacillati; phylum Actinomycetota; class Actinomycetes; order Streptosporangiales; family Thermomonosporaceae; genus Actinomadura; species Actinomadura decatromicini. Next base: position 182,941 of record NZ_VSRQ01000010.1, read on the forward strand.
CGCGACGCCCGCGCCCGAGGACGCCCGTAAGTTCGGCAATGTCAGGGCGCCCCGCACGCCCGGGTTCAACGAGCCCGACATCGGCGACAAGCCCGGCTGGCTGCGGAAATACCCGCGGTTGCGGGTCCGGCAGCTCCACGGCGTCGACCAGGCGTTCCGGCAGCGCGTGCGGGCCGTCCAGTCGGTGGACCGGATGATCGGCGCGCTGGAGGCGGCGGTCAAGGCCAAGGGCCTCGCCGACGACACCTATTTCGTCTTCAATTCCGACAACGGCTACCACCTCGGGCAGCACCGGCTCGTCGAGGGGAAGCTGACCGCCTACGACACCGATATCCGGGTGCCGCTGATCGTGGCGGGGCCCGGCGTCCCGGCCGGGAAGACCGAGCAGCGGTTCGCGCAGAACACCGACATCTGCCCGACCATCGAGGAAATGGCGGGGCTGCGGCCCGCCGACTCGGCGGACGGCCGTTCCCTCGTCCCGCTGCTGCGCGGGCAACCCGTCTCCGGGTGGCGGACGAGCGCGTTCATCGAGCACCTCGGCCCCAATTACCGGCACGACGACCCGGACCTGCCGAAACGGTACGGCGGGAACCCGCCGACGTACTACGCGGTCCGCACGGCCAACGAGCTGTACGTCGAGTACGACAACGGCGACCGCGAGTATTACGACCTCGCCCGCGACCCATGGGAACTGGGAAATCTTTGGACGCAGGCTCCCGAACCGCGCAAGGCCGAACTCAAATCGCTGGTCGCCTCGTACCGCCATTGCGTGGGCGCCGAATGCCGCGACCTGTGAGCCGGATGGATCACGGCCGGAGGGAAGCGGCCGCGTAGGCGCGGCAGACGCCGTCCTTGTCGCGCTTGGTGGCGACCTCCAGCAGCCCTTTCCCGTCGTTCGTCGGGAGCAGCGCCGAACTGTAGTTGGCGCAGACGACGTCGGACTGCTCGGGCTCGGCCGGGAACGAGACCCGGACGGGCGCCGGTTCCGCCCGCCAGCCGCCCTGTCCGTCCGCGGCGGCGGCGAACACGGTGGCGCCGCTCGCGTCCCGTGACAGCCGCCCGTCCGCGTCCCGGACGATGCCGCCGACGAGCAGGATCGTCCCGCCCGGACCGCCGCCTGGGACCCACGCGACCGTGGGCGCGTGGAAGAGGCCGCGCCCGTCGCCGGTGCGCGCGGCGGTGCCGGGCGCGGCCGGGTCGCCCCAGGACCAGCCGTCCGCCGAACGCCGGTAGTGGACCCCGCACTTCGCGGAAGGCCCGCAGATCTCGTAGGCCATGAAATAGGAGCCGTCGGGGAGGCGCCGGACGACGGGCATGCCCGGACGGTCGCCGCGCCCGCCCAGGGCGACGACCGGTGTCCGCGAACCCCACGTCGCGCCGCCGTCCAGCGACAACGCCTCCATGACGACCTGGTCGTGTCCCGGCTGTGTCTCGTCGGAGTAGTAGCAGACCAGGCGTCCCTGGGCGTCGAGGTTCAGCTCCGGCTCCCAGAGGCCGCGGTCCCACGGCGTCCCGGCGTCGGCGGTCGCGCAGCTCGACAGGTAGGACCAGGTGCGCCCGCCGTCCCCGCTGCGCCACACGCGCAGCTCGGGCAGGCGCTCGGGGGCGTCGTTCTTCATCCCGGCCGTGCCCGCCCACAGGAGCGTCCCGGCGGGCTGCGCGCCGACCGCCCGGGGCAGTTCGAGCAGGCTGCCGCAGCAGGCGCCGCGTCCGCCGGCGGCGGCCGGGTCGCGGATCTCCGACAGCGTCCGGAACGTGCGGCCGCCGTCCGCGCTCTCGTAGAACCGCGCCGTGTCGGTGAGGCCGGCTCCGGCGGCCGTCGCGACGCCGAGCACGATCCGCCCGTCCCGCAGCCGGACGAGCCGCGGGTACATCGCCTGCCGACCGTCCACGAGATGCTCCGGGAACGGGACGAAGGCCGCGGGGCGGGACGCGGGCTCGTGTGGCCGCGTGCCCGCCTCGGTCGCCGTGCACCCGGCGAGCGCGACGACCGCCGCCAGCGCCACCGCCGGCGCCTTCACGGCGTGAGGCCCTGGCTCATCCAGCGCAGCACCTGCGGCAGGACGCGCCGCCACGTCCCGAAGTTGTGGCCGCCGCTGTCCAGGACGAGGGACGACGCGCGCATCGGCGGCCTGACCAGGGACAGGAACCGCTGCGTCCCGTTCTTGTTCCCCTCCCCGACCCGGCTCGTCGTGAGGAGCACGGAGATCGGCGGCTGCGGCCGGTGCCTCAGCCGCCAGAACAGGTCGTTCTCGTTCCGGACGGCCTGGCTCCCGCCGTACAGGTCGCCGGTCGTGAGGTCCTTGATCGCGCCGTAGTAGCCGGACAGCGACGCCGCCCTGGAGAACACGTCCGAATGGCGCATGGCGAGCTTGAGCGAGCAGTAGCCGCCCGTCGACAGCCCGAGCGCGCCCCATCCGCTCGCCTCGCCGGACACCCGGTAGGCGGAGCGGACGGCGTCCGGCACGTCCTGCGTGAAGAACGTCGCCGACTGCGGGCCGCCGGGGACGTCGAGGCACTCGGTGTCGCGTCCCGGCACCGTCGACGGGCGGAGCATGACGTACACCGTCGGCCGCGCCCGCCCGGCCCGGCTCTCGTCGCGCGCCGTCTGCGGCAGCCTGACCTGCGTGACGAGGTTGCTCAACACCCCCGGGTAGCCGCTGAACGCGAGCGCGACGGGAAACCGGCGGTCTTTCGCGGCGCGGTCGAAGTACTGCGGCGGCAGGTAGACGTAGGCGTGCGCGTTCAGCCCCGACCGGACGCCGTGGATGTCGACGGTGTCGAGCCGCCCGTCGCGCTCCGGGCTCCCGCCGACCGACACTTCGGGGGAGCGGTGGACCAGCGCGGTCCCGGCGTCGCCCTGCCCTTGCTCGGGGACGATTCGGCCCGTCCCTATCCCGGCGGCGCCGACCAGTTCGCCCCATGTCGCGTAGAAACCGAAATGGCGGTTCACCAGCGTCAACGCCATCAGGATGACCAACGCCTGGCAGAGCACGAGGACGCCGAGCCGGGCGGCGAGCCGCCGGACGCCGGGGCCCGCGAGCCGTCCCCAGCCCCACGCCACGGCCGCGAGCGCGGCGGCCACGGCGACGGTCAGCAGGCACGCCAGCGGCCAGCCGGTCAGCGACACACGGGCTCCTCACACGTCGGTCGTCGTCCGCCCGACACGGGACATTACCGCCCGGAGCGCCGCCGTGGCCGGATGCGGCCAGGGGTATGGCATGGCGTGTCCGATCTTTCCCGCAGGTTGGCTTGGTGACCGAATTAGCGCGGGGAGTCGGGCATCGGTAGTCCTGTTCCATTGAAGAAGACGCGGGGACGCGGGAAGCTCTTTACTCTGTGCGGTGTAGAAGAACGTAGAAAACCAACCAACCCGGCCACCCCCAGGCGTTTCCATCATTCCCGCGACTCCCAGGGGTCTCTCGACGTGACGGACATGGCGAGCGGGTCCGCGATGGCGCGGCTCACACAGCCCGACCGCGTCTACGTGGGCTGGCGCTACGCGCAGGTGCACCCCGATCCGGGGCCGCCCCCGGGGCGTCCCGAGCGGCCCGAACGGGTCCCGGCGGCGGCGCCCGCGCGGCGGCCGGGCGAGCACATGGCGGCGCGCCCGCTGCGCACGGCGTTCGGCGGCGGGCTCGTCGGCGTCGTGCTGTTCCTGCTGTGCGCGATCGCGGGCGTCCTGCCCTGGGCGTTCGCGGCGGTGGCGCTGCTCGCCTGCGCCGTGGTCCTCGCCATCACGGGCGGCGCCCTGTGGCGGGACGAGCGCGGCGTCCGGGAGCGGATCGCGTTCGAGCGGGACGCCGAGGAGCGCGAGCGCGCCGCCCGCGAGCGCGAGTCCGACGCGGCCGAGAAGGCGTACGCGAAGGCGAGGGCCGACTGGGAGCGCCGCCGGACGGCGTACGAGGGGCAGCGCGAGTGGTACCCGGTCGCCGTCCCGCCCGGCGTCGACCGGGTGGACGTCGTCGGCGGCACCCTCGCGGGCTGGTCCGCCGCCGTCACGACGATGGGCGCGGCGCGGCTCGCGGTGGGCGCGCGGCTCACCGTCATCGACCTGTCGGAGGGCGCGGTCGCGCACGACCTGCTGCGGCTCGCCGCCGACCGCGGCGACGACCCGCTCGTCTGGGTGCTGCCCGCCGACCTGCCGCGCCTGGACGTCACCCGCGGCCTGAACCGCGAGGCGCTCGCCGACGTGCTGTCCCTGGTCGTCAGCGCGGGCGAGGAGGACGGCGGCACCCGCGACCTGTCCTTCGACAACTCGATCCTGGAACGTCTCATCGAGGTGCTCGGCGCGGACGCGACGATCCCGCGCATCACGGCGGCGCTGCGCGTCCTCGCCCAGGTCGGCGACCCGCGCGACGACCTGCGCAAGGGCCTGCTCACCGACGACCAGCTGGAGCGGATCGCGACGCTGTTCGGCCGCGACGCCACCGACCGGATCGTCGTCCGGCGCGCGTGGGCCCTGGAAGCGCAGCTCCGCAAGCTGGAGAAGCTCGCCACCGAACAGGTGCGGCTCCCACCGTCCAGGCTGCACGTCGTGTCGATGGACCGGCGCGCGGGCGTCCTCACCAACCGCATCCTCGGCACGTACGTGACGACGGCGCTGACGCACCGGATCCGCGAGTCCCCGCCCGGCGGGCGCTGGGACCACACCCTCTTCCTCTGCGGCGCCGAGAAGCTGCGCGGCGACGTCCTGGACCGGCTCATCGACGCCTGCGAGGCCACCGGTACCGGGCTCGTACTGATGTACCGCTCCATTCCCGGCCACGTCCGCGAGCGCCTCGGCCGCCGCGGCCACGCCGCCGTCGGCTTCATGCGCCTCGGCAACCCCGAGGACGCCCGCGTCGCCGCCGAGCACATCGGCGCCGGGACGCCGCTCCTCGTCGCGGAGATCACCGACTCGGCGGGCGAGACGCTGTTCGACATCGCCGGCGAGAGCTACGCCAGCACGGTCGCCTACGCGCGCCCCCGCGGCGACGGTCTCACCGACCCGGTCTGGTCACCCCTGCCCGCCCCCGCCGCCGACGACTCCGCGCTGGTCGAGGGCATCAGCTCCGCCACCGCCTGGGGCCGCACCGTAGCCGCCCGCGCCCCGGCCCCCGACCGCAAACAGCGCTTCCGCGAACTCCTGGTCGAACCGCCGCAACTCCAGGAACTCCCACCGACCGCCATGGTCTTCACCCACTCCGGCGCGACAGGCCGCCGCACCCTCCTCGTAGACGCCAACCCGGGCATCATCACCCTCCCGACCGCCCACTCCATGGAATTCGAGGAATACCTCCGCCACCAGGAGACCCGCGACGCGGCCGACGACGGACCCCCGGAGGCTCCGGAGCCGCCCGCGCCCGCCGAGCCGAAGCAGCCGGACGTCGCGTCCCCGCGCCTCCCGCGAGCCCGCCACGCCCTCCCGCGCGGCGCGAACCCGCGCCCGCCCCGGATCGTCCCGCCTTTGAAACCGTCCGGCCGCCACAAGGCCGATCCCCCTTCCTCGGCTTCCTGATCGTGCGTTGTCGGGGGAGCGGGCGACACGTAAGGATGCTGGGGTGACGTCGTCTGGATCGTTGCCGCCGGGGCCGCCGCCGTATGGGAGGGGGCCCGGGGTGCCGCCGGGGTCGCCGCCGGCGGGGATGCGGGGGATGACGCGGGGGACGGTTCCGGCCGCCGCCGTGCCGCCTCCGGACGAGTTCGGGCTGCCGGGGCCCTGGTATCGGATCCAGGCCATTCCGGCGCCGCAGCGGGAGGCGTCGGCGGAGTGGGACTTCGTGAGCGTGCTGCCCGCGGCGTTGTCGGCGGCGCGGTTGGGCAGGCCGTTCGTCGTGGGTTGGCTGTCGGCGGGTAGTGGGTCGCCGCTTGAGCTGATCACCAATGCTGGTCCGGTGGGCGGGGCTGGGGACGGGCTGCTGTTCCCCAGCGGGGCGCGTGGCGTGCCGGTCGGGGACGAGTGGCTGCGGCGGGCCGAGCGGATGGCGTGGACGCGGTGTCCCGGACGTCTCGCCCCGCAGGTCGGCCGGGCGGAGGCCGGACCCGGGCTGTTCGAGGCGACGCTCGTCACCTTGATGGAGCGGCCGTTCGGCTGGTTCGTGGTGGCCGACCCGTGCGACGAGCGGCTGATCGACACGGAGATGCGCGAGCTGCACCACGAGTTGCGGATGTTGCGCCGTGGCGAGGACGAGCAGGCCCGGCTCGCGGTCGCGCGGGCCGACCAGCGGCTCGCCGAGCTGGACGCCTTCCGCGAGGCGGGGCTGTGGAGGGTCCGGGTCGTCGCCGGGGCCGCGACGCAGGCGGAACTCGGGCAGATCGCGCCGGTGCTCGTCGGGTCGATGGAGCTCGGCCACCATCCGTACCGGCTGCGGTCGGGGCACGGCAGCGGGTCGTTCAGCGGGATGCTGCGGCCCGGCGCGGAGCCCGCCCCGGTGCGCGCGGTCGCGGAGCCGGAGCAGCGGTTCCCGTTCGTCGCGACGGCGGGGGCGCTCGCCGCGCTGGCCGGGCTGCCGCGCCGCGAGGTGCCGGGGCTGCGCGTCCTGGAGGCCGGGTACTTCGACGTCACCTCCGAGACCGTCGCGTCCGAGAGCCCGGCGGAGGCGTCCGCGCAGATCGAGCTCGGCGCCATCCTCGACGGGCAGGACCGGCAGGTCGGGCGGTTCACCGTGCCGCGCTCGACGATCAACCGGCACGTGTTCGTCACCGGGGCGACGGGCGCGGGCAAGTCGCAGACCGTCCGGCACCTGCTGGAGCAGCTCACCCGCGCGGGCATCCCGTGGCTGGCGATCGAGCCCGCGAAGTCGGAGTACGCGGCGATGGCCGGGCGCATCCGGGACCTCGGCGGGCCGGTGACGGTCGTGAACCCGTCCGACCCGGAGTCGGTGCCGCTGTCGGTGAACCCGCTCGCGCCGGAGCCCGGCTATCCGGTGCAGGCGCACATCGACATGGTGCGGGCGCTGTTCCAGGCCGCGTTCGACGCGGAGGAGCCGTTCCCGCAGATCATGGCGCAGGCGCTCCAGCGGGTGTACGAGAACAACGGGTGGGACGTCGTGACCGGGGCGGGCGTGCCCGGCTCGCTGATCGAGCCCGCCGTCCCGACGCTGGAGCAGCTGCAGAACGCCGCGCTCCAGGTCATCTCGGACGTCGGCTACGGCCGCGAGCTGATGGCCGACGTGCAGGGCTTCGTGGACGTCCGGCTCAGGTCGCTGCGCATCGGCTCGGCCGGACGGTTCTTCGAGGGCGGCCACCCCGCCGACATCGGCGGCATGCTGCGCGACAACATCGTCCTCGCCATCGAGGACGTCGCCAACGACGAGGACAAGGCGTTCCTCATGGGGACGCTCATCATCCGCATCGTCGAGCACCTCCGCATGCGCGAACGCCGCCGCGACCGGAGCGACGAACCGGCGCTGCGGCACGTCATCGTCATCGAGGAGGCGCACCGGCTGCTCCGCAACCGCGGCCCGGAGCGCGGCAGCTCGCACGCCGTCGAGCTGTTCGCCGGGATGCTCGCCGAGATCCGCGCGTACGGCGAGGGCATCATCGTCGCCGAGCAGATCCCGACCAAGCTCGTCCCGGACGTGATCAAGAACACGGCGCTGAAGGTCGTGCACCGGCTGCCCGCGTTCGACGACCGGCACCAGGTCGGCGCGGCGATGAACCTGGACGCCGACCAGTCCCGCGCCGTGGTGTCGCTGCGGCCCGGCGTCGCGGCCGTGTTCGCGGACGGCATGGACCGCCCGCTGCGCGTCCGCGTCCCGCTCGGCGAGGGGCGCGAGGCGGAGCTGGCGGGACCGCCGCCGCCCGTGGACGGCCGCCGGTCCGCCGCGTGCGGCTGCGAGTGCCGGTCCGGGCGTGCCTGCACCCTGTACGAGCTGCGCGAGGCCGACCTCGTCGCCGGGAGCCCCGACTGGGCGTGGCTGCGGGTGTGGGCGGACACGCTGGTGCTGGCGCACGTCGTGAACCGGCCGCTGCCCGCCGTCCCGCCGGAGCTCGGCCGCGCCTGGTCGCGGCTCGCGCCCCGGCTGCGCGAGTGCGCGCTCGCGACCGTGCTGGAACGTGCCGTGAGCAGGCGGTCGCGGTCGCTGCGCGGCGCGTACCCGCCCGCCGAGCTGACCGCCGCGGTCGCCGACGTCGCCGGACGCCTCCTCGGCGGCGCCCCGGCCGGCGCCGCGCCCGGCCCGGCCTGGGTCATCCCGCAGGTCCGCTGGCTGCACGAGATGGACCGGATCTTCCCCTACGGCGGCGACACCCCGGACAAGCACGCCGCCGCCCCGCCGCTCGACTACCAGCTCCCCGGGCTGAAGCAGCCGCCCGCGCCGAAGCTCGGCCACCGGCTCCGCGCGCTGCGCCGCCACCCGCTGTCGATGGAGCTGGAGCGCAACCGCCCGCTGGCGCTCACCGCCCTCTACGGCGACGACGGACAGGACGGCTTCTACCGCGACCTCTCCGTCGTCGCGATCGGCGTCGAGGAAGAGGACCAGATCGACGACGTTGCCGGGACGATGCGCGTCACCGACTGGCTGGAGCCGGTGCTGAGCTGGGTCGAGCGCTTCGTCGCGCCGTTCGAGGACCCGTCCGCGGGGCCGCCCGTCCTCGGCCGGCCCGAAGGGGAGTGACGGCCCCCGGCTAGATGTCGTCGGCGTTGCGGGCGGGCAGGCCGGCCTTCTCGGCGATCGGCGTCCAGTAGCCGATGAACTCGTTCTTGGCGTCGCTCGCCCGCTGGTTGACGTCCGCGACCTCGGAGTCGGACGGGCAGCCGGGCGCGACGTCCAGGTAGCGCTGGTTCGACTCCGACGACGCCTCAAGGGCGCGGACCAGCGCGTCCTTCATCTGGTCGCCGTTGTCGAGCGCGCTCACGTCCAGCGCGCGGGCCTTCTCCAGTTGCGCCTTGCGCGCGTCGAGGACGCGCTGGAGGCCGCTCGTGCCGCATCCGGCGACCACGACTGAACCGAGGTCGGACCGGGTCGAGCCCATCTCCTCAAGGAGGCCGTCGACCGCCTTGGCCTGTGCGTCGAGGTCGCCGCCGCTCGCCGACTCCTCCGTCTCGGGGACGGTGCCCTGGCTCTGCAGCGTCGACGGCGCCCCGCCCCGCGTCGGCCCGGCGGACGGCTCCGACCCGCTCGGCCAGAACACGATGCCGAGCGCGAGCCCGAGCAGCAGGACGACCCCCGCCGCCGCGAGGAAGTACGGGGCCCGGCTCTTCTTCGGCGGCGCGGGCGGCTGCCAGATCGCGGGCTCCGACCACGGCTCGGCGGACAGCCGCGTGATCGTCTCGTCCGACGGCGGCATCGGCGTCGTGTAGTCGGACGGCGGCTGCCCCGGCGGGGGAGGGGTCTCCCACGGGACGGGGATCTGCGGCTGCTGCGGCGCTCCCCACGGAGGCGCCGGGGGCTCGTCGCGGGTCGTCGACTCGACGCCCGGCGGACCGTTCAGCGGCGCGTCGCAGCGCGTGCACCTGGGCAACGCCGCCGGCGTCTCGCCTCCGCAGACCGGACACCGCATGAGGCCCCCTACCCCGTGAGACACGACGGTGACAAGATACTGCGCCGCCGTTGGACGGGAACCCGTCCTCCAAAGGTCGCAACCGGGTCGTGACCGGCCGTCACACCCGCTGCCAGTTCCGCAGCGGCTGGCCGGTCCTCTTCGCCACCGGGTTCCACAGGACGACGAACTTCTTCTTCGCCGCCGTCGCCCGCTGCTCGATGGGCGCGCGTCCCGGCACCTGCGCCGCGCCCGGCTTCGGCCGGCCGTGGCAGCGCGGCTGGTTCTGCTGCGCCCACTGGAGCAGGACCTGGTCGACCTGGAGGGACGCCGTCAGCGCCTCGGTCAGCGACGCGCGGAGCCGCTCGCCGTTCGCGAGCTTGTCGACCTGGAGGTTCCGGGTCCGGACGAGCTGGTTCTGGCGCCGCTGCGCGACGATCTGGAAGCCCTGGATCGCCTGCGGCAGCGTCTTGCACTTCCCGGCCCGGCCGAGCGCCCCGGCGAGGATCCGGCGGGTGTCGACGCTCGCGTTCAGGATCGCGTTCAGCGCGGCGGCCTGCTCCTTCGTCGCGGGCGGGATCGGGTTCTTCTGCGCGACCTGCGTGTTCGACGGCGACGGATGCGCGCCGGTATTGCCGGACGAGTCGTCCCCGGACGGCCACGCGACGTACAGGACCGCCCCGGCCGCGACCGTCACCAGCGCGGCGACGGCGGCGATCAGCGGCTTGCTCGGCCCGCCGCCGCCCGGACGCCCGGCGCCCTGCCCCGGCGGGTACCCGCCGTACGCGGGATCGCCCGGCCCCATCTGCATGCCCGGCTGCATGCCCGGCCCCGGCTGCATGCCGGGACCCATCGGGCCGCCCATGGGACCCGGCCCCATCGGGCCCTGGCCCATCGGCGGGGCGCCCATGGGCGTGCCGGGGTCCATCCGGGTCTGATCGAAGTCGTCGCCCCCGAAGCCGCCCGGCCCGCCGCCGAAGCCTTGCCCGCCGTCGAAGCCTTGCCCGTTGCCGAAGCCGTTGCCGTAGCCGGGGGTGTTGCCGAAGTTCTGGGTGTTGCCGTAGCCGGGGGCGATCTGGGTCGCGTCGGCGTCCCGTACGGCGGGCAACTGCATGGGCGGCTGCGGCGACATGGGGGACTGGTACACCTGCGTCGCGTCGGCCTCGGCCTCGGGCTTGCGCGGCCGCGCGAACCACGAGTCGGGGACGATCGACTCCGTCCGCTCCGGCGCTGGCTCCAGCCCGAACGTGCTCGGCGCGGCGGCGGGCGGCGCGGGAGGCGGCGGAGGCGCGGCGAACCCGCCGGACGCGTCGTCCTCGTCCGGGACGAACGTCCAGGCGGCGGTGTCCTCGGGATCGAAGGATGGCAGCGGCGACGCGGGCGGCGTGGACGCCCCGGGCGACCCCGTCGACCCTGCCGAGACCGGCGGCACGGAGGGCGTGGACGGCTCGACCGTCAGCCGTAGCACCGGCTGCCCGCCCGTCGTCCCCGGCGGCTCCGGCGCCGTCCGCTGCGTGGCGGACCGCGCGCTCTCCCCGTGGCCGTTGTGTCCCGGCAGGTCGAGGTCGGGCGTGACGGGCGGCTGCGCGCTGCCCGCCCAGGACGGCGTGGGCGGCGGCACCATCACCGTCCGGTCGCCGAGCGCGTCGGCGGTCCCGGCCACCGCCGGGGGCGCCGAGAGGGGAACGACGGGCCCGGCCGAGTACACGTCGATCGGGGCCGCACAGTGTGAACACCTGCCGAGCGTCCCGGGCGTGTCGTTCCCGCACGTCGGACACTGCATCGCTGAGACCTCGCCTTATCGCCGCTCTGTCCACGCCTTGCGATCCGGCCCGCCGCCGCGGGCGGCCGTCGCGTCCCCCGCGACCAGCAGGGCCCCCGACAAAAGTAGTCGGTGCCGCCGTTCTCGGACGGGTGGATGGGAATCTGGCACACCGCAGTCGGAGGTCGCACCGAATCACGACATCTCGGTACGGGTCAAGACCGGCCGCGCTGGTTTACCCGACATCCCGTGATGCTGCTCACATCTTGCCCCCCGTCCGTCCCGGCCGCCCCGCAACCCGCCGCGGAGCGCCGGGGACGAGCCCGGACCGGGGCCGTCAGCGGCTAGGCTCGGAGCGGTTTACCGGCGCATACCAGACGCATCCAGAGAAGACGGAGTCCATGAGCGATCTTCCGCTGCGTTCGCAGCTGGCCGTCGCGCTCGGTCGTACGGCCGCCAAGATGTCCCGCATGGCGGGCCGCGGGGACGGCTCGGTGATCGGCGGAAAGGTCGGCCTCCGCCTCGACCCCGAGCTGCTGACCAGGCTCGCGAAGGACCGCAAGCTCGTCCTCGTCAGCGCCACCAACGGCAAGACGACGACGACCCGGCTGATCACCTCGGCGATGACGCCGCTGGGGGAGGTCGCCACCAACGCGTTCGGCGCGAACATGCCGACCGGTCACGTGTCCGCGCTCGCGTCCGCGCCGACGGCCCGGTACGGGGTTCTGGAGTGCGACGAGAAGTACGTCCCGATGGTCCTGCGGGAGACCGGGGCGAACGTCGTCGCGCTGATGAACCTGAGCCGCGACCAGATGGACCGTGCCGCCGAGATCTGGCTGCTGGCCGGAAAGTGGCGGCGCGCGCTGGAGGCCGCCCCGCAGAGCCACGTCATCGCGAACTGCGACGACCCGCTGGTCACGTGGGGCGCGGCCACGGCGAAGAGCGTCACGTGGGTCGCGGCGGGCCAGCACTGGCGCGAGGACTCCTGGTGCTGCCCCGAGTGCGGCGGCCCTCTCGACCGGCAGGACACCGACGAGGACAGCGACTGGCGCTGCCGCCAGTGCCACTTCGCCCGGCCCCGTCCCGACTGGGCGCTGCGCGGCGACCAGATCACCGCGCCCGACGGCCGGACGTTCCCGCTGACCGGGCTGTCCCTGCCGGGCCGGGCGAACCGGTCGAACGCGCTGATCGCGCTCGCGGTGGTCGCGCAGTTCGGCGTCGCGCCCGAGCAGGCGCTGCCGCTGCTGTCGCAGGTCACGTCCGTCGCCGGGCGGTACACGACGGTCGAGCACGAGGGCCGGTCGATCCGGCTGCTGCTGTCGAAGAACCCGGCGGGCTGGCTGGAGGCGTTCGACGTCCTGCAGCCCGCGCCCGGCCCGGTCGCGCTGTCGATCAACGCGCAGGGGCCGGACGGCCGCGACACGTCCTGGCTGTGGGACGTCGACTACCGCATCCTGCGCGGCCGTCCCGTCTGGGTCACCGGCGAGCGCCGCATCGACCTCGCCGCCCGGCTGGAGGCCGCCGAGGTCTCCTTCACCGTCGTGGACGACATCGACCAGGCGGTCATGGCCGTCCCGCCGGGCCACCTGGACGTGATCGCCAACTACACCGCCTTCCAGTCCATCCGAACGAGGTACGGCCGTGTCGTCTGACCGCATCAAAATCGTCTGGATCTACCCGGACCTGCTCAGCACCTACGGCGACCAGGGCAACACGATCGTCTTGGAGCGGCGGGCGGCGCTGCGCGGCATCCCGACCGAGACCGTGCACCTGCGGTCGGACGAGCCCGTCCCCGCCGACGGCGACATCTACCTGCTCGGCGGCGGCGAGGACCGGCCGCAGATCCTCGCGGCGCAGCGGCTGCGCGGCGACGGCGGGCTGGCGCGGGCCGTCCAGTCGGGTGCGGTCGTGTTCGCGGTGTGCGCCGGGTACCAGCTCCTCGGCCACGAGTTCGGCGGCGAGGAGGGCCAGCCGGTCGCGGGCCTCGGCCTGCTCGACATCCGGTCCACGCGCGGTGAGCAGCGCGCGGTCGGCGAGATCGTCGGGGACGTCGCGGGCGAGCTGAACGTGCCGCGCATCACCGGCTTCGAGAACCACCAGGGCGTCACCCACCTGGGGCAGAACGCCCGCCCGTTCGCGAAGGTCGTGCACGGCATCGGCAACGGCGACGGGTTCGAGGGCGCCTACAGCGGGCGCGTGCTCGGCACGTACATGCACGGCCCGGCGCTGGTCCGCAACCCCGGCCTCGCCGACCTGCTGCTCCGCTGGGCGGTCGGCGCCGAGCTCCAGCCGCTGGACGACTCCTGGGCGGGCCGCCTGCGCGACGAGCGCCTCAAGGCCGTCGCCGGCTGACCCGCCGGCCGCCCGGCCGGGACCCGCGTGTCCCGGCGGGCGGCCGAGCGCGGGCCGGCGTTGTGCAGCGCGTGCCGCGCTCGGCCGTTCCGGTCCGGCCCGCCACAGGGCCTGGTACGGGCCATCGGCGATCATCCGGAAACCCGGATCGCGCGCCCGGCGCTGAAACCGTCGCGGCCGCGCGCCCCCGGCCTCCAAATTCGCCGCCGGAAATCAGAACTCATTGGGCACGGATCTCGCTCGTCCTGCGAAAATGCAAGGGTGAACGATTTCGACTTCTACGCCTCGGTCGTCGCGACCGGCACCGTCCTCGGTCTGGACGAGACCTGCGACACGGGCGACCTGGCAGTTCGTCTTGGTTATGACCGCGACGAGGGCGAGGCCCAGAAGGCGTATCCCGTTCGCCATCTGGGGCTCGTGGAGTCGTGCTGGACGGGCCTCGGCAGCGGCCGGTGGCACGGCGTCAGCCTCGCCGTCCGCGTGTTCACCCTGCATTACGGCGATGTCGTCCCGCCCGCCGTGCGCGAGGCGTACGGACCGTTCCGAAGCGCGGTCCGATTCCCGGAGTTCCGCGACGAGCTGGAAAGCCGCGGCCTCGTCCTGGAGGAGCTTCCCACCCAGCCGGGCTGGCGCTGGTTCGTCCAGCCCGACTCGCAGACCGCGATCTGGGTGGACGACGGCGAACCCGATCCCCGGATGCCCACGCAGCCCGGAGACGTGCACGGCATCCGCATGCCCGCCGCCCTGCCGGTGAAGCCGCGCAGCGGCGCGCTGCGGGACGCCACCGCCGCGGTCCGCCGCATGTCCCCGGAGGACCGCGTGCGCTGGCTCGCGAAGCGGCAGCCCGCCGCCGGACCCGACCGCGCCGACTGGTGGGCGGAGCTGTTCGGCGCCGTGCTCGCGCGCCTGCACGGCCCGCCCGCGCAGCGCGCCGAATGGGGGCGGTTCGGCCTGTGGCTGCTGCGGCAGGCCGAGTCCACGCAGCCGTTCCCGCCCGCGCGGGCGGCCTTAATCCAGGCCGGGCTCGTTGACACGCTGCACGAACTCGGCCTCCGGGACGCGCTGTCCGGTGAGCTGCCCCCCGCGGAGGACGTCGTCCGCGACTGCCTGGCCGCGATGCCGATGAGCCGCGCCGACGCCGTCCCGCCTCGGTTCGCGTCGCCCGACCCGTCCTATGTCCGGCGCTGGCGGGAAATGAAGAACATGGTCGACGCGGCCCTCCCGCATCTGCCCCGCACCATCGCCCCCGATCTCGCGAGCGAGCTGCGCGCCTGGGCCGACCTTCGCGCGACACCGCTTCCCCTGCCCGACCGTGGATCGTCCTGGAATCGCGGTCTCTCATAAAGTCCAGCACCATTTCCCCCCAGCCCAAGGACCGATATGCGCATCGAGGTGGACGGACGTCCGGCGACGGCGGAGACGCTCGCGCACCCGGCGCTCGTCAACTACGGCCATTTCACCGCCATGCAGGTGCGGTCCGGCCGCGTCCGCGGCCTTCTCGCGCATCTGGAACGGCTCGACGCCGCGACCCGCGAACTGTTCGGGACGTCCCTCGACCCCGCTCGCGTCCGCGAACTGATCCGGCACGCCGTGGGCGACGCGGACGCCTCCGTAAGGGTGAGCGTTCACCGGCCGGACTCGGAACCGGTGGTCCAGGTGGTCGTGCGGCCGCCGGGCGAGGCGCCGACGAAACCGCAGAGCCTTCTGCCGGTCGTCTATGAGCGGCCCGTCCCGCACATCAAGCACGTTGGCACGTTCGGCCAGATCCATTTCGGGCTCCAGGCGGAACAGGCCGGTTTCGACGAGGCGCTGCTCGTCCTCTCGGACGGCCGGGTCGCCGAAGGCGGCATCACCAACGTGGGCTTCTTCCGCGACGGCCGGATCATCTGGCCGGACGCACCCATGCTGCGCGGCATCACCATGCGACTTCTCGACGAGATACTGCGCCCCTACCGCGCCGTGGTCCGCGTCGACGACCTGCCCTCATTCGACGGCGCGTTCGTCACCAACTCGCTCGGCATCGCGCCGGTGAGCCGGATAGGCGACGTGAAATACCCGGCGCGCGACGACTGGATGGTCCCCGTCCACGAGGCGTACTCGTCCGTTCCCTGGGACCTCATCTAACCGGTCACCCCAGGGCGGCGAGGCCCTTCTCCAGGTCCTCCCTGTTCATCACCGGCTGGATCTCGATCTTCGCGCCGAACTCCTGGAAGAGCGGCTCGGCGATGGCCGGCAGCGCCGAGGAGTCCTGCATGTCGAACACGAGCGTGCAGGAGCGTCCGCCGTCGCTCGGCCCGAAATAGGCGGCCTCCGGGGCGAGCCTTTCCATCAGCGACGCCATGACCTCGGAAAGCCTGCCGGTCTTGATCGCGTCATTCGCGACTCGCGTGTCCATCTGCGCTCTGAGCATGACTCTCATCGCGTCGTCCCCCCGCCGCACCGGGACCGGTGCGGCCGGGCCCGCACTCGCTAAATCCCGGTGCTCCCCGGTTGATACTCGCCCACTGACCTGGACAAACCCGCCACCTGCCCGGCAAAACCAACAATCTACGCACGCCACTCTCGGGGGTGAGACTTGTCTCAGTGTTTGAACGTGTTCAAGTCTCGGGGTTAGGGTCGTTCGTGGAGGGTGGGAGGTGGCTTGGTGAAGGTCGTGATTCCTGGAGGGACCGGGCAGGTCGGGACGGTTCTCAGGCGGGCGCTGACCGGTGCGGGGCATGAGGTCGTGGTGTTGACCAGGAACCCGCGGAGTGGTCGTGAGGTCCGCTGGGACGGTGAGACCTTAGGACCGTGGGCGGACGAGGTGATCGACGGCAGTGACGTCGTCATCAACCTGGCCGGGCGCAGTGTCAGTTGCCGTTACACCCCGGCCAATCTGCAAGAGATGATGGATTCGCGGGTGCGTTCGACCCGGGTCGTGGGTGAGGCGATCGCGGGGGCGACGCGGCCGCCCCGCGTGTGGTTGCAGATGAGTACCGCGACCATTTACGCGCACCGTTTCGACGCTCCGAACGATGAGGCGACAGGCGTGATCGGCGGGGACGAGGAGGGCGTGCCGCGCTACTGGGGCTACAGCGTCGAAATCGCCAAGGCGTGGGAACGGGCGCAGGAGAACGCCGAGACGCCGTCCACGCGGAAGGTCGCCCTGCGCTCCGCGATGGTGATGAGTCCCGATCGCGGGGGCGTCTTCGATGTCCTGCTGTGGCTGGCGCGGCTCGGGCTCGGCGGGCCGGTCGCGGGCGGCGGGCAGTACGTGTCCTGGATTCATGACCGCGACTTCGTCCGGGCGACCGAATTTCTTGTTGAGCGGGACGATCTCGAAGGGCCGGTGAACCTGGCCGCGCCTGGGCCGTTGCCGCAGCGGGAGCTCATGCGTGCGTTGCGTGCCGCCTGGCGTGTTCCGGTGGGGCTGCCCGCGACGAAATGGATGGCGGAGCTCGGTGCGCTCGCCATCAGGTCGGACACCGAACTCCTGCTCAAGAGCCGCCGCGTCGTTCCGGGACGGCTCACGCAGGCCGGTTTCTCCTTTGAGCACCCCGAATGGCCCGAGGCCGCAGCCGACCTCGCGGGCCGCGTTAGGCGCGGGAGAAGCGGGACGCCCATTCCTGCATGAAGGTCCGCAGTTCGGGGGGCTCCACCACCTGGAATTCCTCCCGGGCGGCGCCAAGCGCCATGCTCGGCCAGTCCAGGGAGTCGGACGTCATCCGCACCCGGCAGTGCCCGGCGTCGATCTCCTCGACCGTGCACCACCGTCCGATACGCCTGCGCACGGTTTCGGCGGGTGCGTCCACCAGGGCCTCCACCTGGTAGGAGCGGGCCCGTTCGTCGACGGCGGCGCGGACGAACTCCGCCGCGTCCGCCGCGGGCAGCTCGCGCGGACGGAACCGCGTCCCGGTCACGTCCAGCCCGGAAAGCCGGTCGACCCGGAAATTGCGCCAGTCGTGCCGGGCGAGGTCGTAGGCCACCAGGTACCAGCGGCGGCCGAGCCGGACGAGCCGGTGCGGCTCGGCCTCCCGCTCCGTCCGCTCGCCGCCCGCGGCGGTGTAGCCGAAGCGGAGCCGCTCGGCGTCCCGGCAGGCCAGCGCGATGGCGGTGAGGACGGAGGCGTCGACCTCCGTCCCGGACGCGCCGCCGAACCCGGCGGGCACGGTCATCGCGCGCAGCGCCTCCACCTGCCGCCGCAGCCGGGCGGGCATCACCTGCACGACCTTCGCGAGCACCCGCACCGACGACTCGGCGATGCCCTCGACCGAGCCCTGCGCCGCCGCCTGGAGGCCCACGGCCAGCGCGACCGCCTCCTCGTCGTCGATCACCAGCGGCGGCAGCGCGGCGCCCGCGGCGAGCTGGTAGCCGCCGTCGACGCCGCGCTGCGCCTCGACCGGATAGCCGAGGTCGCGGAGCCGGTCGACGTCCCGCCGCAGGGTGCGGACGGACACGCCGAGCCGGTCCGCCAGCTCGCCGCCCGGCCAGTACCGGTGGGTCTGGAGCAGGGAGAGCAGGCGCAGGGTCCGTGAGCTGGTGTTCGCCATGTGCCCGATTCTTCCCGCAATTCAGGTCAGGAAGTGGCCGCTATCGCTCCTAACTTGGTGTCGTCAGCGAGAAGCGACCAACGACCGAAGGCGGAGACGTGACGATGACGACCGACGAGCGGCGGACGGCCCCGGCCGGAGAGCACGCCGACCTGCTGGCGATGCTGGCCAAGCACCGGCACTTCCTGCGGTTCACGACCCGCGACCTCACCGACGAGCAGGCGGGCCTGCGGACGACGGCGAGCGAGCTGTGCCTCGGCGGGCTCATCAAGCACGTCACGTCGTGCGAGCGCGGATGGGTGGAGTTCATCCAGCGGGGCGCGTCCGCGATGCCCGACTTCAGCCAGATGACCGAGGAGGACTTCCAGCGCCGCGCGGACGAGTTCCGCATGCTGCCCGGCGAGACCCTGGCCGGGGTCCTCGACGCCTACGCCGAGGTCGCCCGCCGGACGGACGAACTGGTCGCCGCCCTCCCCGACCTGGACGAGCCCAAGGAACTGCCCAAGGCCCCGTGGAACACCGAGACGCACTGGTCGGTCCGCCGCGTCCTGATCCACATCGTCGCGGAGACGGCCCAGCACGCCGGGCACGCCGACATCATCCGGGAGTCCCTGGACGGCGCGAAGAGCATGGGCTGACCGGACCGGCGGCGCCCCGCGAGAATGGGCGCGTGGGACAGGTGCACTCGGTGCTGGTGCGGGCCGGGGCGGAGCCGTGCGCGACGCGCGCCCGCCCGGCCGCGCCCCGGCTGCGTCCGTTCGCCGCCGGGTACGGGGCCTTCCGCATCGGGACGGCGGGCCCCGCGCCGCGCCGCGTGCTCCCGCTGAACCTGGTCACCGTGATCGTCGACCTCGCCGGGCGGGGCGCGCTGGTCTTCGGGGCGCGCGGCGCGCCGCTGGTGCACGCGGGGGCGTCGTGGGAGCGGGGCGTCACGGTCGGGCTGACGCCCGCCGGGGTCCGCGCCCTGTTCGGGACGCCGATGAGCGCGCTGACCGGCGCGGTCGTCCCGCTCGACGACCTCCTCGGCCGCAGCCGCACCGCCGAACTGGAGGACCGGCTGTCCACCGAGCCGGGCTGGACGGCCCGGCTCTCCCTCCTCGACGGCCTGCTCGCCGAATGGCTGAGCCCGGACGGCGAAAGCCCCGACGCTCCGGCGGCCCGAGCCTGGTGGCGAATTCACGAGGTGGCGGGACAGATAAAGGTCGGCCCGTTGGCGGCGGAACTCGGCATCGGCAGGCGCCGTCTGGAGACCGGTTTCCAAAGGGAATTCGGCCTGAGCCCGAAGACGGTGGCGCGGGTCGCGCGGTTCCAGCGGGCCGCGTCGGTGCTCGGCGCGCCGTCCGGCGACCTCGGCACGGCCGCCGCCTGCGGTTTCGCCGACCAGCCGCATTTCACCCGCGAAGTCCGGACGATGGCGGGCGTCACCCCCACCGAACTCCGCGCGATTCTTCAATACACCGGGCCGCTCGACGGTTAGCGTCCGGGGGCATGACGCTCAGCATGACGCTCAAGGGCAGGCGGGCGCTCGTGACGGGCGGCTCGCGGGGGATCGGCGCGGCGATCGTCCGGCGGCTCACCCGGGACGGCGCCCGCGTCGTCTTCAGTTACCGGGCCGCGAAGTCCGCCGCCGACGCGCTCGTCGAGGAGTTCCCGGGAACGGTCGCCGTCCGCGCCGACCAGGAGGATCCGGTGAGCCTCGACGCCCTTTTCGAGCCCGTCGCGGACGGCCTGGACATCCTCGTCAACAACGCCGCGCTCGTCCCGAAGACGCCGATCCGCGACATCACCCCGGAGTTCTTCGACCGGGTGATGCTGGTCAACGCGAAATACCCGCTGATGGCGATGCGCCGCGCTGAGCCGCTCATGCCGGACGGCGGCCGGATCGTCAACATCTCCACGCTCAACACCGTCCTGCCGATGGCGGAACTGGCGCTCTATTCGGGGAGCAAGGCGGCGCTGGAGCAGTTCACGGCGGTCGCGGCACGCGAATTCGGCGCGCGGGACATCACGGTCAACACCGTTTCGCCGGGCGCCACGGACACCGCAGCGCTGCGCGTGGGGAACTCGCCGGAAAGCCTGGAGCAGACCTCCGCGTTCACCGCGCTCGGACGGATCGGCAAGCCCGCAGACATCGCGGACGTGGTCGCCTTCCTCGCCGGTCCCGACGCGCGCTGGATCACCGGCCAGAACATCCGCGCGACCGGCGGCCTCCTCCTCTAGTTGTGGGCCGGTTCCTTTTCCCGCGGCTCCTTCTCGCGCCGCTTCCGCAGGGAGCCCGCCTGCGCCCTCTCCTCCGGGTGGTGGTGGACGCGCACCAGGCTCGCCCCCGTCGTGATCAGCAGGATCAGCAGGATCACGCCCAGCGAGAAGGGCGTCGGGATCTCGGGCACCGAATGGGAGACGTCCTCGTGCAGGAACTGCAGGATCAGCTTCACCCCGATGAACCCGAGAATCGTCGACAGCCCGATCGACAGATAGACGAGCCGTTCCAGCAACCCCTCGATGAGGAAGTAGAGGGCGCGCAGGCCGAGGAGCGCGAACGCGTTCGCGGTGAACACGAGGAACGGGTCCTTCGTCACGCCGAAAACGGCCGGGATCGAGTCGAGCGCGAACAGGACGTCCGTGCTGCCGATCGCGACGAAGACGAGCAGGAGCGGCGTCATGACGCGCCGCCCGTCCTCGTGGGCGAGCATCCGCCCGCCGTGGAAATCGTCGCTCACCGGCAGGATCTTGCGGGCGCGGCGGACGAGGAAGGTGTCCTCGACGTCGGGCTGCTCGTTGCGGTGCCGGACGAGCTGCACCGCCGTCCAGATCAGGATCAGCCCGAACAGCAGGAACGTGAACGAGAAAAGGCTGATCGCCGCGGCGCCGATCGCGATCAGCACGGCCCGCAGGGCCAGCGCCGCCGCGATGCCGAACAGCAGCGTCCGCTGCTGGAACTCGGCGGGCACCGCGAACCGCGCCATGATGATCACGAAGACGAACAGGTTGTCGACGGACAGGCTCTTCTCCACGATCCATCCGGAGAAGTACTCGGTGCCCGCCGTCCCGCCGCCGACCGCCCACACGGCGAGGCCGAAGAGGAGGGCGACCGCGATGTAGAACACCGACCAGAACGCGGCCTCGCGGATCTCGACCCGGTGCGGGCGGCGGACGGCCACCAGCAGGTCGAACACGAAGAGCGCGACGATCAGGCCGATCGTCGCGGCCCAGGCCCAGGCGGGTACGTCGACCATCCGGCTGCTCCACTCGGTTCGGGGCGTCGGCAGTCCTATTTCCGATCTACGGCGCTTCTACCGCGCGCGGGACGGCGCACGCACTCAGACGAACCTGAGTATCCGCGCAGATGTCGCGACACCGTGCGGGCGGTCATGCTCGACTCATGCACAGTTCTCGCTGGCGGACGCCGGCGCTCGCGGCCAAGGCGGCCCTGGCCGCGCTCCTCGCGCTCGCCGTCGCGTTCCCCGAATGGGACCGGTTCGCGGACAAGGCCATGGGCGCCCGCGCGGTCGCCTATCCGGCCGCCGTCATGGTCGTCGCTCTCGGCTGGGCGCTGCGGGGGCGCGCCCGGCCGTTCCCCTGGGACATCGACCTCCTCGTCACCGCGCCGTTCGTCATCGACGTCGGCGGAAACGCCGCCGACCTCTACGACACGATCGGCTGGTTCGACGACGCCTGCCATTTCCTCAACTGGGCCCTGCTGTGCGCGGCCGCCGGAATGGCGCTGCGGCGATGGGGCGGCCTCGCGTCCTGGACGCTCGGCCTCTGCTGCGCCGGAATCGGCGCCATCACCGCCATCGTCTGGGAATTCGTCGAGTACGAGCTGTTCATCCTCGACACCCCCGAATCGGTCACCGCCTACCGCGACACGATCGGGGACCTGATGCTCGGGCTCACCGGCGCGGTCGTCGCGGGCCTCGCCCTCGCCGTCCGCACCCGTCCGGCCCGACCGGAACGGTCAGTAGACGAGCGCCTGGACGCCGTCCATCGTGATCTCCTCGACGAAGGTCGGCGCCCCGGCGATGCGGACGCCGGGCAGGACGTCGTCCGGCCCGATCTCGCGCCGGGCGGCGCACTGCGTGCAGAGGGTGACGCGCCCGCTCGCGAGGATGACGGACAGCAGGTCGTCGAGGGGGGTGGCGTGCGGCAGTGAGAACCCGGCGGCGCGCCCCGGCAGCGCGAACCACGCGGACTCGCCGGTCAGCCACAGCGACACCGGCACACCGCTCGCCGCGGCCGCCGCCGCGACCGTGAACGCCTGGTTGCAGCGCTCGGGCGCGTCCGCGCCCGCCGTCACCTTGATCACCAGTGGTCTCGCCATGCCTCGCACTCTAGTCGGGCCGTCCCGCGTAGCATCCCGCTATGGATCAGCGGAGGGGACGGGCATGAGCGGGATGGTGAACGCGGGGATCCTCGTCGTCTTCCTGGGCGTCACGGCGGTCGCCGCCGTCCTGCTCGTGGTCCGCCTCGGCCGCCTCCGCTAGGCGGGACGCCGCGGACTAGGGCCTGCGCGTCCGCCGCCGCTACCCTCAGTGCCCATGGATCCTGAGCTGCACCCGGACCTTGAGCCCCTGGAGTTCCTGCTCGGCACGTGGGAGGGCGCCGGCGTCGGCGGCTATCCCACGATCGAGTCGTTCAACTTCGGCCAGGAACTGTCCTTCACCCACAACGGGAAGCCGTTTCTGATCTACTCCAGCCGGACGTGGCTGATCGAGCCGGACGGCACCCTCGGACGTCCGCTCGCCACGGAGACGGGGTACTGGCGGGCCCGTCCGGACAACGAGGTCGAGGTCACCCTCGCCCACCCGACCGGGATCGTGGAGATCTACGTCGGGACGGTCGCGTTCAGCCGCGTCGAGTTGCAGACGGACGTCGTCGCGCGCACCCGGTCGGCCAAGGAGGTGACGGCCGGTCACCGCCTCTACGGCATGATCGGCGAGGACCTCGGCTGGGCGTACGACATGGCGGCGGTGGGGCAGAAGCTCCAGTCGCACCTGTCCGCGCAGCTCAAGCGCGTCGCGTGAGACCGGTCGGAACGCCTGGGAAATGAGCGATCCCCGGACCTTCCCGCCATGGGGCGGGGCGATGGACAGGACGGGTCCATCGGTCCGGGGACCGGGTAACTGCCTGGTATTCGCCGGTCACCGTCGCGACCGGTTGCCGCCGCCACGAGCGGCGGCGCCGAGGCGGAACGGCGACTAGCTGACAGTCACCTCGCGAGTCCTACAATCAACCATTGTTTAGGACCACCTCCTTTCGCGCGTGTCTCGAACGTATGCGAGCCCCGCGCGGGGAGGCAAGTGGGTTTCCGGCGAGCGAACAAGAACCGGATGGACACCCCGGGCCGGGATCTAGACTCGGAGCATGGTCGAGTCGTGGCAGGAGGAGCTGCGGGCGAAGGGGTACCGGGTCACCCCCCAGCGCCAGCTGGTCCTCGAAGCGGTCACCAACCTGGAGCACGCGACCCCCGAGGAGATCTGCACGGAGGTGCAGCGCACCGCCCGCGGCGTCAACATCTCCACCGTGTACCGGACGCTCGAGCTCCTCGAAGAGCTCGGCCTGGTCAAGCACGCGCATCTCGGGCACGGACCGCCGAACTACCACCTCGCCGCCGAGGCCGAGCACATCCACCTGGTGTGCCGGGGCTGCGACACCGTCGAGGACGTCGATCCCCGCGCCGCGGCCGGGCTCGCGGACGTCCTCGCCCGCGACTACGGCTTCGAGACGGACGTGCACCACCTCACCGTCTACGGACGGTGCAAGGACTGCCGCGCGACATGACCCGGGCGCGACGCAACCCGGGCGCCGCGACATAACCTGGACGCATGGAGAGCCCGTTGCTGAAGTCGCCAGGAGCCGTCCCCGCGGACGAGCCCGACCAGGAGGTCGCCGCCCACTACGGGGAGCCGTCCCAAGAGCAACGCGCGCTGGCCGACGGCGCCGCCTTCGTCGACCGGAGCAACCGGGGCGTGGTGCGGGTCTCCGGGCCCGACCGGCTGAGCTGGCTGCACAGCCTGCTGAGCCAGCACCTGGACGGCCTGCGGCCGTTCGAGCCGACCGAGGCGCTGCTGCTCGGCCCCAACGGGCACATCGAGAACCACCTCTTCCTGATCGACGACGGCGAGGCCGTGTGGGCGCACGTCGAGCCGGGGTTCGCGGCGCCGCTCGTCGAGTTCCTCGACCGGATGCGGTTCATGCTCCGCGTCGAGGTCGCCGACGTGTCCGACGAGTTCATGGTGATCACCGGTCCCGAGACCCCGGAAGGGGGCCTGGCCTGGCCGGACGTCGCCGGGACTGTCACCCGGATCGTCCCGCGCGGCGAGTTCCCCGAGGGGCTGCGCCCGGCGGGCCTGTGGGCGTACGAGGCGCTGCGGATCGCCGGGCACCGGCCGCGCTTCGGGCTCGACACCGACCACAGGACCATCCCGCACGAGGCGGGGTTCGTGGAGACGGCCGTCCACCTGAACAAGGGCTGCTACCGGGGGCAGGAGACGGTCGCGCGCGTCCACAACCTGGGGCGCCCGCCGCGCCGCCTCGTGTTCCTGCACCTGGACGGCAGCGTCGACCGGCTGCCCGCGCACGGCGACCCGGTCGAGATCCCCGGCGGGCGGACGGTCGGGTTCGTCGGGACGGCGGCCCGCCACCACGAGCTGGGCCCGGTCGCGTT
This sequence comes from Actinomadura decatromicini, assembly GCF_008121305.1. NCBI lineage: Bacteria > Bacillati > Actinomycetota > Actinomycetes > Streptosporangiales > Thermomonosporaceae > Actinomadura > Actinomadura decatromicini. The sequence continues at coordinate 207,716 of NZ_VSRQ01000010.1, forward strand.
GGCGCTGGTCAAGCGGAACGTCCCGGTCGACGCCGAGCTGCTGGCGGGCGGCGTCGCGGCGGCGCAGGAGATCGTCGTCTCGCCGGACACCGGCGGGAACGCCAAGATCGAACTGCGCCGGCGGCCCGCGCGGCACGGGTAGCGCGAGGAGCACGGGTAGCCCCCGGATCCCCTGGGCAATATCGTCGGGTATAGACGATTTTCAACCGGCCACCGCTCGGGGAGGTGGGGTTCCTACCGATGGTCGCGAACCTGGGGGAGGATGAGCCGTCGGCGTCCCGCAAGGGGGCCCGGCGGCTTCCGCGTCGGGAGTCCGCGCTCGTGTGGTGGGCCCTGTTCGCGGCGTTCGCGGGCGCCGCCCTGTGGCTGCATTCGTGGCGCATAGCGCTGCTGGGGCTGCTCACCTGGTGCCTGTACCAGTTCCTGCTCGTCCCCACGCTGTGCCGGGTGCTCAAGGTGCAGGGCCACCCGTGCACGAAGCGGGTTCGCGGACGGCTGTTCGCCTGCGGCCCCGCGCACCAGCGGTTGAAGTCCGACGCGCTGTGGCGCCTGGTCTTACTGCGCAACCCGTTCCAGAAGGGCGACGCGGAACACGAGCCGGGCGGGGTCGTCTACTCGTCGGACGTGCGCGGACGCCTCACCCCGGTCGACAAGGCCCTCATCCTCCTGGCCCTCCTCGGCACGATCGGGACACTGGTCGGAATGGTCTACGGCTTCCGCTGACGGGTTCCTCAGAATTCCAGGACGAGGGTGATCGGGCCGTCGTTGACGAGGGCGACCTTCATGTCCGCGCCGAAGCGGCCCGTCTCCACCTTGGCTCCGAGGGTCCGCAGTTCGTGGACGACCGCGTCCACCAGCGGCTCGGCGACCGGGCCGGGCGCGGCGGCCGTCCAGGTCGGGCGGCGGCCCTTCCGCGTGTCCCCGTAGAGGGTGAACTGGCTCACGACGAGGAGGGGCGCGTTCAGGTCGGAGCACGACTTCTCGTCCTCCAGGATGCGCAGGCCCCACAGCTTCGCGGCCAGTTTCCGGGCCTTGGCGGGGTCGTCGTCGTGCGTCACGCCGACGAGGACCATCAGCCCCGGACCCTCGATCGCGCCGACGACGCGCCCGTCCACGGACACGCTGGCCTGGCTCACCCTCTGGACTACAGCACGCATGACCATGCATTCTGCCGCCATGGGAGCAACGACGCTCATCACGGTGGCGCCCACGGGCGCGGAGTCCGCGAAGGCGGACGTCCCGGCCCTGCCCGTCACCCTTGCGGAACTCGTCCAGACGGCCAAGGAGTGCGAGGCGGCCGGCGCGGCCGTGATCCACGTGCACATCCGCGACGACGACGCGAGGCCGACGCTCGACCCGTCCCGGCTGCGGGACACGGTGACGGCGCTGCGGGAGAGCACGGGCCTGATCGTCCAGCTCTCCACCGGCGGCGCGGTCACCGACCCGTACGAGGACCGCCTCCGCGTCCTGGACGCGGCCCCCGACATGTGCTCCCTCACCTGCGGGACGGTCAACTTCGGCAGCGACGTCTTCATGAACCCCTGGCCGTTCATGGTGGAGCTGTACGAGCGGACACATGAACTGGAGGTCGTCCCAGAGTTCGAGCTGTTCGACCTGGGACACGTCGCCGCGCTGCACCGTCTCCTGGACAAGCACGGGCTTCCCTACGGCGGCCACGTCCACTGCGACCTGGTGATGGGCGTCCCTGGGGGCATGCCAGGCGACGCCAGAACATTGGTAGCGGCGGTGGAGGCGCTCCCGTCCGGCTCAACGTGGTCGGCGACGGGCATCGGGCGGACGTCCTTGCCCGTCATGTTCGCGGCCCTCTCAGCGGGCGGACACCTCCGGGTGGGCATGGAGGACACGGTCACCTTGGCCAAGGGCAAGCCGGTAACGGCGAACGTCCAACTGGTGGAACGCGCGGCCCAAGCGGCCGCCCTGGCGCAACGTCCCGCCATGTCCTCCGCCGACGCCCGCACACTCCTCGGTACGAAGCCCCGCTGACCCACCCGGATCACGGTCCACCGTCCAAGGCGGCGCCCTCTCGGCGCCGCCTTGGACGCGTATGTCGGCGGGGTATGAGTGGTTGCTGAAGATCAGCCGCATGCGAGTTGAATATCCGCTGCATGATCTGGTACGAGCCGGTACCGCCGATGGCGAGTCGCTTAATCCGATGGCGCATCGGTGCTCGCTAGTACCATCCGCGGTCCTCCGCTATACCGGTCCAACGGGATAGATAAATCTCACCCCCTATTTTTGCGGTGATGGCTTCGGCCGGGCATTTGTGCTGGCCGCAGCGCGTGTCTGGTCGGATGTTGCATGTGAACTCCGTCCTCATAAGGTCATTTATTAGGGGGTTGTGCATACCCGATATGCACTGTTGGCCGCATGCGGTCAGCACCGCCGTTCACCTGCGGTTATGTAGTCGGGTCGACAAGTGGCCGGTCGCGGCCACGGACGGCCTCTTGATCCGGCATCGAAAGTCTTCGCAAGATCAATTCGAACACAAGGCGTCCAGCCAGAAGTGGGAGAAAAGCATGAAATTAGGAGCAGCGCGTCGGGCGGCGGTCATCACGGGTGCGGCGGTGCTCGCCACCGCCATGGGCGGAGCGGTCACCGCCTCCGCCCGCACTCCGGAGAGCGTCTGCAGCGCCGAGATCTACAACGGCGCCATCTCCTACAAGCTCTGTAGCAACACCATCTACATCGGGTCCACCGAGTACGGCACCGAGCCGTTCGCGGCCATCACCAACCACGGCATCGTGTCGGCCAATGTGACCGTCACCCACCAGCTCTGGAACTACTCGACGAATGCCTGGGAGACCGACTCCAGCGGCGGGAAGCTGATCGGGGCCGGTTCCTCGACCCAGTACTTCAGCCCGTCGCGCATCTGGCCGTGCGGCACGGACGCACCGGAGCGCGTCCAGGTCAACTCGGGCGACTGGGCCGAGCTGACCACCCTCGCGGAGTGCTGATCGAGAACCACGCCCATCGGTCGGGTTCAGTCGCCTGAACACGATCGGCGGCGGGCGCGCCACCAGTCCGACCGGACGGTGGGCGCCCGCCGCACCCGTGTCCGACCCAAGTCTGAGAATGGGCCAAGCTGGGAAGCCACAGCGGTCGCGCTCGGCGAAGGGGTCTGGTGGACGTCAATCCTGTGCTCGTCGAGGTGGAACGATCCGGGTTCGTCGAGTCCCGGCACCGGGGGACGGCGGTCGGGCTCGCCGCGGACGGGACGGTCGCCGTCCGCGCCGGAGATCCTGACTTGCCGATCTTTCCGCGCTCCGCCAACAAGCCGATACAGGCCGTCGCGATGCTCCGCCGCGGGCTCGACCTGCCGGACGACGAACTCCTCGCCCTAGCCGCCGGAAGTCATTCCGGTGAGGACTTCCACGTCGAGGGCGTGGAGAGGATCCTCGCCGGGGCCGGGCTCGACGCCCGCGACCTGCGCTGTCCGGAGAGCTGGCCGCTCGATCCCGCGACCGAGCGGGACCTCGCGCGCCGTGGCGGCGGGGCGTCCCGGCTCCGGATGAACTGCTCCGGGAAGCACGCTGCGATGCTCGCCACCTGCGTCGCGTCCGGCTGGCCGACCGCGTCCTACCTGGACGCCGACCATCCGCTGCAGCGCGCCGTCCGCGAGACCGTCGAGGACCTGGCCGGCGAGCGGGTCGCGGCGGTCGGGGTCGACGGGTGCGGGGCGCCGCTGTTCGCCGTGTCCGCGGCGGGCGTCGCACAGGCGTTCCGGGCGCTCGCCGTCGCCGCGCCCGGCACGTTCGAGCGGCGGGTCGCGGACGCCATGCGCGCGCACCCGCGGTGGACGTCCGGCACGCGGCGCGAGGAGCGCGGGCTGATGGACGCCGTCCCGGGCCTGCTGGTCAAGTGCGGTGCGGAGGGCGTCGACGCCTTCGCCCTCGCGGACGGCCGCGCCGGCGCCGTCAAGATCGACGACGGCGCGATGCGCGCCCGAACGCCCGTCACCGTCGCCCTCCTCCGCGCGCTCGGCGTCGCGGAGGTCGAGGGCCTCGACGCAGCAGCGCTGGAAGAGCTGGCAACGGTCGAGGTACGCGGCGGAAACGGCACGGTCGGCACGATCCGCCCCGCCGCCGGGGCCTTCGCCCCGCCGGAATCCGCCTAGGTCTTCGGGTCCCTGACTGCGAGCCGCGCCGCGAATACGGCAAACCCCCCGGCTGGAGCCCGTCTAGGTCTTCGGGTCGCCGCCGGAGCCCGTCTTCTTGGCCTTGAGCTCCTCGAACTCCTCCTTGAAGATCGTCTGCTCGTAGCAGACGCCGTCCGGCCACGGGTTCTTCGGCTCCCGGCCGGGCTGCGGGTTGTCCCGCCGGAATTCCTCGTACTGCGACTCGCGGGTCGGCGGGTAGCTGTGCGAGAACATGCCGGGACGGTAGGTGTAGAGCCCGCCCTGCTCCATCCCGCGCTGGTTGTACTGGTCGTTCCGGCGCTCGGGGTGGATCCGCCGCGACGACGCGAGGACCGTCATCGCCAGCCGTGCCACCAGTGCCAGGACGGCCACCACCGGGATGACCCACACCCAGTCGGGCGCGCCGGTGGGAGCGGTGTTGGCCAGCGCCGGACCTGCCAGGACCGTGGCGATCATTTGGGTCCACCTCCCGGTGGGGTTTCGGCCTCGCTCGGGGTTATGTAGGGATGTGTCCGCTCATGGACGTGTTAACCCCATCGGAGGCCCCGTCCGCCGGGGCCGTGGTCCCGCCGACCGTGCGGAGGCGTCCGGCGGCTAGGCCGGGCAGCGTCATGGCGACGCAGACCAGCAGCACGGCGGTCATCGGAACGGTCCAGCCGCCGGTGGCGTCGTGCAGCGCGCCGATGCCGAGCGGGCCGAGCGCCGCGATCACGTAGCCGACGCCCTGCGCCATCCCGGAGAGCTGCGCGGCGGCCTGCGCGTCGTGCGCGCGGAGCCCGATGAACGACAGCGCGGTCGCGAACCCGAGGCCCTGGCCGAAGCCGAGGACGACCGTCCACACCCACACCGACCCGATCGGCGCCCAGGTGATCCCGGCGAACCCGATCAGGGACACCGCCGCGATGGCCGGGACGAGCGGGCGCTGGTCGCGGGTCCGCCGGACGAGCACCGGGACGGCCAGCGACCCCGCCGCCTGCACCGCCGAGACCAGGGCGAGGACGTATCCGGCGGAGGTCTCGTCCATCCCGCGGTCCTGGCAGATCGTCGGGATCCAGCCGAGCGACACGTACGCGAGCAGCGACTGCAACCCCATGAACACCGTGACGTGCCAGGCCAGCGGCGATCGCCACACCCGCGCCGCCGTCCCGCGCGCGACCGGCGCGGGCGCCGCCGACCGCGCGGCGTGCGCGGCCCGGCGCGCCCTCGGCAGCCAGAGCAGCCCGGCGAGCGCGGCCGGGACCGCGAGCAGCCCGAGCGGCAGCCGCCACGTCGCGTCGAACGCGTCCTCGACCGGGACGGCGGCCCCGGACGCGGCGGACGCGCCGACCGTGATCGCGACCGTGTAGAGCGCGGTCACGGTGGTGATGTCGTCCGGATGGTCGCGCTTGATGATCGCGGGGATCGCGATGTTGCCGATGCTGATCGCGATCCCGGCGGCGAGCGACCCGGCGAACAGCGGGAACGGGGCGTCCAGCAGCCGGAGCAGCAGCCCGGCGACGAGCAGGGCCATCGCGCTGACCAGGAGCGTCTCGCCGCGCGGCGCGCGCCGCAGGAACGGCGCGACGAGCCCGTACGACCCGAAGAACACCACGGGCAGCGTGGTGAGCGCGCCCGCGGCCGCCCCGGACAGGCCGAAGGCGTCCCTGATCTCGGTCAGCACCGGCCCGACCGCCGCGACCGCCGGACGCAGGTTGACCGCCACCAGGACGATCATCAGCAGCGATCCGGCCGCGCCGACCCCCCGCCCGGTCACCTCGGCGCTCCGCCGGTCAACGACTCCAGGACGGCCAAGGTGGGTTCGACCACGGCGGCGGCCGCGGCCGCGGCGGCCTCCGGGTCGCGGGCGGCGATCGCGTCCAGGACGGCGCGGTGCGCGGCCGGGCCCGCCTCCGGGACGTCCCGGTCGAGCCTGATGTCGCGCATCGACTCGCGGAGGCGCCCGATGGAGAAGCGCATCGCCTCGATCAGCACCGGGTTGCCGGACGCCTCCGCGACGCCGAGGTGGAAGGCCGCGTCGGCGGCGCCGAACTCGTCCGGATCGACGGCCGCGTCGCGGGCGCGCGGCAGCTCCGCCAGCCGCGCGAGGTCGGCGTCCGTGCGGCGGCGGGCCGCGAGCCGGGCCGCGCGGCGAGCTCCGTCTCCGCCGGGATGCGCGTGCCGACCGTCCAGGAACCGCCGCTGACCTGCGCTTGGAGCTGGTCCAGGACGGCGTCGACGGTCGACCCGCCGGGCACTCGACTCAAAGTCACCGGAAACCCCCACAAGTAAGACGTCAGACATCTTACTGAGGCGGTCCGGACGAGACGGACCCGCGGTGACCGCCAGGAGGGGCCTCAGCGATCACCGCGGGCTCAGCGGCACCCGCCGGAACAGGGTGTGGGGCGTGCGATTCGGCCCCGACGGGCACCGCGCTCTGTGCTCCGCTTGTGCTTGTGCTTGTGCTTTGTGCCGCGAATGGGGTCAATGCCGCTTCGGGAGGCCGAATCGGCGTTTCCCGGGTTTCCTGCGGCCTCTCGGCCCGCGCCTGGCCGACGCCTCCTCGGCGTGAGCCTCCTCCGCACGAGCCCGTTCGACGTGCGCGACGACCTCGCGGTGCGTGACGGACGGCGCCGGGTCGCGGCGCGAGCGCTGCGACGGGCTGCCCATGATGATCCCGCCCTGCACCGGCCCGCGGTTCGGCAGTCCTCCCGTTCCCCTGCGGGGACGCGGCGGTTTCCGCGACGCGAGCAGCGTCACCAGAACCCAGGTCAGCACCGCGAGGAAGATGACGGCCGGTCCGATGGCCATGAAGTAGGCGTCCCCGACACGGGTCGAGTCGGCGAGGACGGCGCTGATGGGCATGAGGCGACACCTCCTCACCCGAGATCCCTACCCGCCGTCAGTTCCTTAATCGTCCGACGACAGACAAAAGCCCCGCAGCGCGGTCACATGCCGCGCGACTGGGAGATGGAACCCGAGGTGGCGAGGGTGAACACGCGCATCGACTCGGCGAACTTCGACAGGTCCCATTCGGCGGGGCCCTCGTACCAGTAGAGGTTGTCGGCGCCCTCGGCCCGCTCGCCCGCGTCCTTGACCGTCTCCGCCCACTTGGGAACGGCGTCGAACACCACCGCGTACGGCAGGAAACGCGAGAACAACGCGATCCGCTGCCGGGACGCGACGGCGTCCCCCTCCGGGATCGCGCCGCGCTCCAGGAACGCGCGGAAACCGATCGTGTGCGCGAGGACCGTCGCGCCGCGCGCCGTCTTCGCGGGCATGTACTGGCCGCCGTACGCGAGCGCCGCGCCCGCGATGATCAGCGCGAGCCCGGCGAGCGCCCACTCGGTGGTGAGCGCCAGCGCGACGGTCGCGCCGACGCCGAGCACGGTGATCAGGATGCCGGTGATCGTCCAGCGGGACCGGACGGTGTCGGGCCGCCGCGCGAACCAGCCCTGCTTCACCACGTCCTCGTACATCGCGGACCTGACCTGGGCGAGCTTCGTGGCGAACGTCCCGCCGAGCTCGGACAGCTTCACCGCGTCCCGCGCGGCCCCGTCCGGGGCGGTGAGCAGCGCGTCCAGCAGGATCCGCTCGTAGGGGAGCAGGTCGGCCTGCGGACGGTCGAGGCGCCGCAGCGTCCAGTCGGTGCGGCCCGTCCGGGCCCGGTCCTCCTCCTCGATCAGCAGGTAGCCGCGGACGGCGAGGTCCACGATCGTCGCCGTCACGTCGATCACGTCGGCCTGCTCGTCGATCAGCGTGCCGATCTGGCCGGGGCGCACGCCGTCCGGCGGTTCGAACTCGTTCCCCGCGACCGGCGGCTGGTCGCCCTCGGCGGCCTTCTTCACGACGACCCGGGCGTCGCGCCCGCGCAGCAGGTAAAGGGCCGCGACGCCGCCGCCGAGCAGGACGAGCAGCCCGGCGAGCGCGGCGCTCGTGACCGCGTTGACCGAGAACGCCGTCGCCAGCGTGTGGCGGCGCTCGTAGAGGGCGCGGCCGCCGGTCGTCCCGGCCGGGAGGCCCGCGACGACCGTCAGGTACTCGCCGGGCAGCATCCCCTGCTGCGCGTACACGCCCTGGGTGTGCGTGTGGTTCGTGTAGTACTGCGTGCAGCCGATCGTGCTGCCGATCGGACCGGTGAAGCAGTTGACGCTGCGGATCGCGGCGCCCGCGTCGACGGTCGCGCGCGCCTCGTCCAGCGGAACCTTCCAGCCGCCGATCACCGGCCAGCGCAGCTCCTCCGCCGCGCCCATCGGCGTGATCGCGCCGCGCAGTTCGTACTCCAGGACGACCGTCTTGTCGCCGGTCAGGTTCCCGCCGCCCGACACCTTGATCGTCGTCCGGGTGCCCTTGTCGGACTTCGTGATCTTCGTCGGCCCACCGTCCGGGCTGGTCGCCCGCAGATTCCCGATCTTGTAGACGCGGTCCTCGGAGAGGCTCTCGTGGGTGCGTGTCGGATACGTCCGGGTGAACCCCGAATGCCCGGCGAACCGGTAGACGATCGTCTCCTTCACCCGGGTCACGCCACCCTGACCCGCGGTGAGTACGGCCTCGTCCTTCACCACCCGCTCCGCCGCCCCCGCGGTCGCGGACGCCGCGTCCCGCTCCGGCCCGGCCGCCGACGCGGGCGCGCCGACCAGCCCGGACAGCAGGAAAACGCCCGAAACGGTGGCCGACACGGTGGCCGCGGATGTCGCAAGGACCGGCCGCGACCGGAACATCGCCGCAAGAGCAGACATGGCCGCAAATGGTATCGCCAAAGCATGCGATGATGCCGTGCTATGGCAGGTCAGTACCCCCCGCCGCCGCCTCCGCCGCGGCCTCCGGCTTCGCCGTACGGGCATCCGGGCTATGGTCCTCCTGCTTACGGGCCGCCGCCCGGGCCGCCGCGTCCGCCCGGCGGGTACGGGCCGCCGCCCGGTCAGCCCTACCGGTACGTGCCGTTGCGTCCGCCGCCCCGCCGCAGCGCGGGCGGGACGATCGCGGGCATCTTCGGCGGGCTGACCTCGCTGGTCGTCATCGCTATCGTCGCGTTCGCGATCGCCGGCGGGCAGGACGGCGTCGCCGGGACCCGGACGCCGACGTCGTCCGGCAACGGGACGTCCGTCCGCGAGAAGGCGACCAACAGCAAGCTTTACAAGACGGGCGCGCTGACGCCCGTGAACTGCCGGCTCCCGCGGATCCTGCCGAGCGCCGAGTCCATGCGCCAGTTCATGGACGTGCTGAGCGACTGCCTGGACGCCGCCTGGGCGCGGCAGTTCGCGAAGGCGGGCATGGCGTTCGACAAGCCCGACCGCGTGTTCTGGCTGGAGCCGGGACGCAGCCCGTGCGGGACGTATCCGGCGCCCGGCGCGTCCGCGTTCTACTGCCCGGCCAACAACACGATGTATGTCGGGCTGCGGCACGTGGTGGAGACGTCCGGCGGCGAGCCGCTCACGCACTACGCGGTGTTCGCGCGGGTCATCGCGCACGAGTACGGGCACCACGTCCAGGACCGGGCGGGCATCCTCCTCTACGGCGACCAGCAGATGGAGAGCGGGAACAAGGCGTCCGGGAACGAGGCGAGCCGCCGCATCGAGTTGCAGGCGCAGTGTTTCGCGGGCGCGTTCCTCGGCTCGGAGCGGACGACGCTGCCGATGACGCGCGAGCAGTACACCGCGCTCCTCCTCGACCTGCGCGGACGCGGCGAGGACCGGCTTCCCCCGGACGAACGCGACCACGGCACCGGCCGCCACTACGAGGGCTGGGTCGTCGCCGGCTTCAACGAGGGCAGACTCACCATCTGCAACACCTGGACGGCTCCCGCGTCCAAGGTCAGCTGACGCCCGCCCGGCCGTAGGCAAACGTGAGCGGTTTCACGGGCAAAGTGCTAGCAAGGCCGCTTGCAATAGCAAGCACCATGACGCAGGGTGGAGACATGGCAGGTTCGAAGGTCGGCTCGATCGGCGAGTACATCCGGGAGCAGCGGACGCGCGCGAAGATCTCGTTGCGTCAGCTCGCGGACGTCTCCGGGATCTCCAACCCGTATCTGAGCCAGATCGAGCGCGGCCTGCGCAAGCCGAGCGCCGAGATACTCCAGCAGATCGCGAAGGGGCTGCGGATCTCCGCCGAGGCGCTCTACGTGCAGGCCGGGATCCTGGAGGCGCGCGAGGCCGACACGGACGTGCAGGCCGCCGTCCGCGCCGACCTTCTGCTCACCGAACGGCAGAAGCAGGTCCTGATCGACATCTACGGCTCGTTCCTCAAGGAGAACGAGGCCGCCGGAGTGTTCCCGGCAGAGCACGCGGCGGCGGAGGACCCGGCGGCGGAGGCCGCCGAAGGGGAACCGGCCGCGGACGAACCCGCCATTGGAGAGCGAACCGAACCAGCACAGGACGGAAAGGAAGAGGTCGGATGACGCTGGCCAACAACCTGCGAGAGAACAAGGCCGTCTACGCCGTGGCCGGCGCCGGCGACTTCGCGGTGGAGAAGCTCCGCGAGATGCCGGAGCAGATGACCCGGTACCAGGACCGCGCCCGCGAGATCTCGGAGCGGTACCAGGGCGAGGTCCGGGAGACCGTGGACCGCTACCGCGGCCAGGTCCGCCAGGCCGCCCGCCGCTACCGCGGCGAGGTCTCCCGGTACCAGGGGCGCGTTGACGCGAAGGACCTGCCCGGCGCCGCCGTCGCGTACGCGACGGAGTTCGGCACCCGGGCCGTCGGGTTCTTCGACGAGCTGGCCGAGCGCGGCAAGCGCGTCGTGCACCGCGAGGCGGCCGACGTCGCCGAGATCACCGACGCGCCGGCGCGGCCGGCCGCGAAGCCCGCCGCCGCCAGGTCGGGCGCCGCCGCGAAGCCGGCGCCGAAGGCCCGCGCCGCGCAGCCGAGGAAGAGCACGCAGCCGCGGTCCACCGCGAAGAAGAACGGCGCCTGAGCACGCCAGTCGGGGCCCGGCCGGAACATCCGGCCGGGCTCCTTCGTCATCCACAGGCGGGACGGTCGCGGTTTTCCGCTGGACGGCGCGCATAGGGTTGGGGTAACCGAGGCCCCGTGTGCGCGACGCATGAGTCGCCGTCCGAGACGAGCAGGAGCGCTGATCGCCGATGTCGGACTTCAACGTGCTGGACTACTTCTTCTGGCTATTGCTGATCATCGCGTTCGCGATGGAGGCGTGGGCGCTGATCGACTCGCTGACGGTGCCGGAGGGGGCGTTCTCCGCCGCGAGCAAGCAGAGCAAGAAGCTCTGGACGATCATCCTGATCGTCGCGACGGTGGTCGGCGCCGCCTACGCGGTCGCGCCGGTCGCGCTCGGCGCCAGCCCGATCGCGCTGCTGCTCGGCATCCTCCCGGTCGCCGCGTTCATCGCCGGGGCCGTCTACCTGGCGGACGTCCGTCCGGCGGTGGCGCCCTACAAGAAGAAGGGGCGCGGCGGCTCGTCCCGCTCCGGCCCCTACGGTCCCTGGTGATCGGGGCCGGCACCCGTCACTAGTGTGAGGGCATGGAGAGCTTGGGACGCACGGCCCGCCTGGAACTGGACGACCAGGGGCTGCGGGAATGGGAGGCGGTCGTCCTCGACGCCGGGCCGGACGGGATCGTCCTCGACCGGTCGGCGTTCTACCCGGGCGGCGGCGGGCAGCCGCCGGACCACGGGGTGCTGCTGTGGCAGGGCGTCCAGACGCGGATCGCGGGGGTCCGCAAGGGCGACGACCTGGTCCTGATCCCGGTGGAGGGCGACCCCGTCCCGCCGGCCGGCGCCGCCGTGCGCTGCGCGGTGGAGGACGACCGCCGCAGCGCGCTGATGCGCACCCACTCGGGCCTGCACCTGCTGTGCGGGGTGGTCTTCCGCGACTACGGCTGCCTCGTGACCGGCGGGAACATGGAACCGCTGAGCGCGCGCATGGACTTCGACCTCCGCGAGGTCCCGCCCGGGTTCAAGGAGACCGTGGAGGAGGCCTGCAACGCCGAGGTCGAGGCCGACCGCCGCATCGACGTCCGGACGCTGCCGAGGGCCGAGGCGTTCGAGATCCCGGACATCATCCGGACGGCGACCAACCTCGTCCCACCTGAGGTACAGGACGTCCGCATCGTCGACATCGTGGGCCTGGACACCCAGGCCGACGGCGGCACCCACGTCGCGTCCACGAAGCAGATAGGCCGGATCAGAGTCGCCAAGGTCGAGAACAAGGGCCGAGGCTTCCGCCGCCTCCGCATCAAGATCGAAGACTGACGACACGCGCCCATCGCGGTGCGGGGCCGAATGGGGCCGGGCACCGGGGGGCGGGCGCCTCCGCCGCCCGGTGCCCGGGGTTCAGGGGGACGGGCGGGACAGGGCGTCCACCGAGGTCAGGCCGTGTTCGACGATGTCCACGGCGCGGTCGAGGGCGGCGCGCATCGCGGCCGGGTCGTAGCCCGCGCGGCGGCAGTGCGCGATGACCGCCTGCATGCCGCCGACCGCGATGCCGGACGCGGCGACCGCGTCGATCTCCGCGATGCCCGGACACAACTCGCGCAACAGCGCCTCGATCGCCTCCTGCGTGTGCGTCATCCGTTGCAGCGCGCGGGCCTGCAGGCCGGGCCGTTCCAGGATCAGCGCGATCTGCACGGCGCCGTACTCGCCGTGCTCGGTCACGATCGCCTCCAGGACGTCCACGACGCTGCGCCGGATCGTGTCCATCGGCGACTCGCCGGGGGTGCGGCGCAGCCGCTCGGACACCTCGGCGAGCCGGTCGTCGACCTCGGCGAAGACCACGTCCTCCTTGGACGGGAAGTAGCTGAAGAACGTCCGCGGGGACACGTCGGCCGCCGCGGCGATGTCGGCGATCGTCGTCTCCTCGTAGCCGCGCTCGGCGAACAGGCGCAGCGCGGCGGTCGCGATGGCCCGCCGGGTGCGCTGTTTCTTGCGTTCCCGCAGACCGGCCCGTCCCTGTCCGCCGTCCATGTGACGGACATTACCACGATGGCAAAGTTGCAGCTGTTGCAAATCTGCACGCTGTCCGGTTTTCTGCGGACATGGCGCGTTTTCTGGACGCCCTCGGACGTCTCTGCGTGCGGCGCCGGCGCGCGGTCTTCGAGCTGTGGTTCGCCGCGATGCTGGGCGCGGCCGTCCTCGGGCTGCTGCACGGTGGCATGTTCGTGCAGCAGAGCACGCTGCCCGGAACCGAGACGCAGCGCGCCATCGACGCCCTCTCCCGCGACTTCCCGGCGATGACCGGCCCGACCGCGACCGTCGTCTTCCACGAGACGCGCGCGGCGAGCCCCGCGGACTGGCGGGTCGCGCTCACCGTCGGCCGGTCGATCGAGAACCTCACGAAACTCGACCGGGTCGCCTTCTGCGAGAACCCCTACGCCCAGGGGATGGGCGGGTTGAGGAACGACGACGCGGTCGTCGTCCGGCTCAATTTCGCCGGGACGATGAGCGATGTCGGCGCCGCCGACCTCGACGCGCTGAACCGCGCCGTCGAGCCCGCGCGAATGGCCGGGCTCGACGTGAAGTTCGGCGGGATCGTCGCGATGATCCTCAACCAGCCGAAGGGCGGGCCGCAGGAGGGGGCGGGCATTCTGCTGGCCCTCGTGGTGCTGCTCCTGGCGTTCGGCTCGTTCCTCGCCGCGGGCATCCCGATCCTGGTGTCGCTGTGCGGCTTGGTCATCGCGTATTCGCTGGTGCACTTCTCGGCGTCGCTGTTCCAGATAGCGCCGACCGCGCCGATGGTCGCGGCGATGCTCGGCATCGGCGCGGGGATCGACTACGCGCTGTTCATCGTCACCCGCTATCGGCAACAACTCGCCGAGGGCGACGACGTCGAGACCGCGGTCGGACGCGCCCTGGCCCATTCCGGGCACGCCGTCCTGTTCGCCGGGGGAACAGTGGTCTTCGCGATCTGCGGCCTTTTCCTGTCGGGCATCGCGTTCATCGGACGGATCGGTTTCGCCGCCGCGCTCGCCGTCGCCGTCATGGTCGTCGCCGCGCTGACCCTGCTCCCCGCCATCCTCGGCGCGCTCGGCGACCGCATCGACCGCTACCGGCTGCCGCGCGTCCACCCGGACCGGAGTTCACGCAGGTGGGAGGCGTGGGGACGGCACGTAGACCGGCATGCCTGGCCGTATGCGATCGGTGCGACGCTGATACTCCTGACCCTGTCCATCCCGACGCTGAGCCTGAAGTTCGGTGTGATGGCGGACAGCATGTCGTCCCCGCGAATGGAGGCGCGGCAGGCGTACGACATCGTCGCGGAGGAATTCGGCCCCGGACACTACAGCCCGTTCGTCGTGGTCGCGACGGTCCCCGGCAAGGAAACAAGGCCCGAAAGACCGGTGCCGACCATCAAAGGCCCGCAGGGCCTCAGCGGCTTGACGGGCCCGCCCACCACCACCCCACCGGCCCCGGCACAACCAAAAGGCACCCCAGACCTGACCAAGAAGCCCGACAAACTCGCGATCCTCATAGGCCAAGAACTGCAACAACGCCTGTCCGAGGCATCGGGCGTCGTCTTCGTCGGCGACCCCGTCGTTATCGGCACGACCGCGATGGTTCAGGTCATCCCACGGGACGCACCGCACGCCGACTCGACCACCGCACTCGTCCGCCATTTGCGCGAGGTGGAGATCCCGACCGTCCGGGACGCGCACTCCGGAACGCAGATCTCCCTGGGCGGCGAGAACCCGGCCATCATCGATATCGCGACGACCGTGGGAAACCGCATGCGGAACGTCGTCATCGCCGTCGTGGGCGTCGCGCTGCTGCTCCTCGTCATCGCGTTCCGCTCGATCGTCGTCCCGGTGAAGGCGGCGCTGATGAACCTGCTGTCGATCGGCGCGTCGTTCGGCGTCGTCACGGCGGTCTTCCAATGGGGCTGGGGCGTCGGCCTGCTCGGACTCGACCAGGCCATTCCCATCATGTCGTTCGTGCCGCTGTTCATGTTCGCGCTGATATTCGGCCTGTCCATGGACTACGAGGTGTTCCTCCTGTCGCGCATCAAGGAGGAATACGAGCGAACGGGCGACCCGCACGAGTCGGTCGTGACCGGAATCGGCGCCACGGCCCGCCTCATCACCGCGGCCGCCCTAATTATGATCTTCGTGTTCGCGGGTTTCGTCCCGCAACCGGACGCAACCGTGAAAATGATGGCCCTGGGCCTGGCGGTAGCGGTCGCCATGGACGCCACAATCGTCCGCCTGGTACTCGTCCCAGCCCTGATGAGCCTCCTAGGCCACGCCAACTGGTGGTGGCCAGGCCACCCCCGCCCCAAACCACCCCCTCCAACCCCAGCCCCCAAACAGCTCGAATTCGGCCTAACGCCCTGATCCACCGAGCCTGGCACGAGCTCTATCGAGGGGATTGACGAAGCGTCCCTTGATAGGTTCTACGCGAACGACAGCCTCGGTTTCTCTCCGCGGAAAGGGGCGTCGAAAATGGCCATCGACCGCCCCACACGGAACGGCGACGCCCCTGAGAACACCGACGACCCCTGGAGTAGCGAGCCTCTGCCGCCGCTGCCCTCTGACCGCCCCGGAGCTCCTGGCAGCCCGTCCCGTGCGGAGAGCCGCCGCGCCGCCCGCGCAGCCGAGGTTCAGCCGGGTTCCCTCGACGAGACGGAGAAGACATTCAGCCCTCCCGAGGACGGGATCGTGGACGCACGGGGAAGTGGTTTGGAGCAAGCGGCGGCCCAGTCGGGTTTGGACAGGTTTCTGAAAATCAACCCGGAACGCATGCGTGCCATCAGAATAGTCGGGGACGCGTATGATATAGAGTGGCTGAGGGAATGATATGAGTAGTTATTATCAGATCTTTATTCGTGCTCCCGGAGCGGGAGAAAGAGAGGTCGCCGCGGTCGCGGCGGCGGCCGGGTGCCCGCTTGAGCCGACTGGGGAAGGCGACGATGGGGTCGCCTTTGCGGGAAGAGTCGGGTCCACCAAGGTTCAGGTGGAGCTTTCGCACGACTTCGACGACGATTATGGGATCGCTTTTTCGTCGTATCCCATGGTCGTCACGGTGATCGATCTAGAGCGTGATAAGGCACGGGAAGAAGCTTGTGTCAGAAGCATCTTCCACAGGCTCGCGGAGGGCGGCGAGTACTCGATGGTTCTGGTGTTCGATCTGTCGGTGCCGATCGACCGCTTTGACACCGCGTCGAGTTGACCCTGCGCGTACCGGCGGCCGCGGCGCGGACCATTCGAGGTTCGCGCCGCCAGCCGAGCGCACCTGCGTTGAGAAGCCGGGCCCGGCTGCTCGTGCTCGCCGGGCCGACGGCTACTTCTTCTTGCGGGACTTCTTGGGCTCGGGGGGCTTGGGGAGGGGTGGGGTGGTGGAGGCGCCCTGGTTTTTGACGGCTTCTATGGCGGCCTTGGCGGCGGCCGGGTCGAGGTATTCGCCGCCGCGCTTCAAAGGCGCGAAGTCGTCGTCGAGTTCGTAGACGAGCGGGATCCCGGTGGGGATGTTGAGGCCGACGATCTGCTCGTCGGAGACGTCGTCCAGGTGCTTGACGAGGCCGCGCAGGGAGTTGCCGTGCGCGGCGACGAGGACGGTCTTCCCGGCGGCGAGGTCGGGGACGATCGCGTCGTACCAGTAGGGCAGCATCCGGTCGACGACGTCGGCGAGGCATTCCGAGCGGGGGATCAGCTCGGACGGCAGCTCCGCGTAGCGGAGGTCGTTCACCTGGGAAAGGGGGTCGTCGTCCTTGATGGGCGGCGGCGGGGTGTCGTAGGAACGGCGCCAGATCATGAACTGCTCTTCGCCGAACTCCTCGCGCGTCTGCGCCTTGTTCTTTCCCTGGAGGGCGCCGTAATGGCGTTCGTTGAGCCGCCAGGACCGCTTGACCGGGATCCAGAGCAGGTCGGCGACGTCCAGGGCGATGTTGGCGGTGCGGATGGCCCGCTTCAGCAGCGAGGTGTGGACGACGTCCGGGGTGATGTCGGCGTCGAGCAGCAGGTCGCCGCCCCTGGTCGCCTCGCTCTCGCCCTTCGCGGAGAGGTCGACGTCCACCCAGCCGGTGAACAGTCCTTCCGCGTTCCAGACGCTTTCGCCGTGCCGCAGCAGTACCAGGGTCGCCATGGGCGAAAGCCTAGCGGCACGGCGGAAGTCACTCGCGGTTGGCCGGGTCCGCGAACGACGCGAAGGCGCGCAGGTTGGCGAGGCTCTCGCCGCGTTTGACGCGCCAGTCCCATTCGCGCTGGATGGACGTCTTGAACCCGCGTTCCAGCGCCTTGTCGAAGTTCTCGTCGGAGTAGGTGAGGACGCAGCCGAGCAGCCGGTCGATCTCGTCCGGCGACACGGACTCGAGCGCCACCCGGCCGACGAGATGGACGTCGCCGACGTCGTCCAGCGCGAACGCCACCCCGTACATCCGGCCGTTCTTCTCCAGCAGGAAACGGTAGAACTCGGTGTGGTTCTCGTCGGGACGGCGGCAGAAGAACGCCTCCACGTGCAGGCTGTGCTCGCCGACGATCAGCCACGTCATGGTGGCGAGCTTGTGCTGCCCGGGAAGCTTGACGAAGAAGGCGTTCTCGCGCGGTTCGTCGAACTCCAGCCCGGCCGCCCGCAGGCTCTCCCTGATCGTCTCGACGACGCTCAAGCGGTCACCTCCACCTGCCCGATCGGCATCGGTCCCATTTCCACAGCACCGGTATACACGTCGAGCAGGTCGTCGACGGTCGCGTCCCACCCGAAGCCGTGCGCGTGGCGGACGGCGCCGCGGGCGAGGCGGGCGTGCAGGCCGGGCTCGGCGTCGAGGCGGCGCAGCACGGCCGCGTAGTCCGCCGGGTCGTGGCCGGAGATCAGGACACCGGACTCGCCGTCCGCGACCGCCGTGCAGAGCCCGCCGACGCGGGACGCGACGACCGGCGTCCCGCACGCCTGCGACTCGACCGCGACCAGCCCGAACGACTCGCTGTAGGACGGGACGACGGTGACGTCCGCGGCCCGGTACCAGTCGGCCAGCTCGGCCTGCGGCGACGGCGGCTCGAACCGCATCACGTCGGAGATGCCGAGCCCGGCGGCGAGGTTCTGGAGCCCCTCCGGGCGCTGCCGCCCGGAGCCGCTCGGCCCGCCGACGATCGCGACGACGAGGCGGCGGCGCAGCGACGGGTCGTCCGCGAGCATCCGGGCGACGGCGCGGAGCAGGACGTCCGGCGCCTTCAGCGGCTGGATGCGGCCGACGAACAGCAGCACGTAGGCGTCCGAGGGCAGGCCGAGGCGGCGGCGGGCGGGGCCCGGCCCGCGCGGGACGAGCGACGGCTCGGGCCGGAACACCGACAGGTCGACGCCGGGGCTGACGGTCGCGACCCGCGCCGGGTCGGCGCCGTAGAGGTCGACGAGCTCGCGGGCCTCCTTGGCGGTGTTGGCGACGAGCTGGTCCGACGACGCGACGACCTGCTCCTCGCCGAGGACGCGCTCGTCCGGTTCCGGCCGGTCGCCGTCCGCGAGCGCCGCGTTCTTGACCTTCGCCATCGTGTGCATGGAATGGACGAGCGGGACGCCCCAGCGCCGCTTCGCCGCCCATCCGGCCTGCCCGGACAGCCAGTAGTGCGTGTGGAGGAGGTCGTAGTGCCCCGGCTCGTGCATCGCCTCGACGCGCAGGATTCCGGACGTGAAGCCGCAGAGCTGCCGGGGCAGCTCGGTCTTGTCCAGCTCCTCGAACGGCCCGGCGACGACGTTGCGGACGAGCACGCCCGGCGCCAGCTCGACGACGGGCGGCATCGCGCGGCAGGTGGCGCGGGTGAAGACGTCGACCTCGACACCGCGCTCGGCCAGCCGCTTCGCCACCTCGACGACGTAGACGTTCAGGCCGCCCGCGTCACCGGTGCCCGGCTGGTCGAGAGGGGAAGTATGAACACTGACGGTCGCAACCCGGTTGATACGACGCGACACCGGACATCACCTCCGTTCATGCAACCTATCGACCGTGTCGCCTGTTCCCCCGCCGAGGGGCCCGTCCGGCGATCGCGGGACGCGCGTGCGAGGCGCGGGCGCGGGCCTGGGAGGCTGGGCGCATGCGGAAGACGGCGGTAGTGACCGGAGCAAGCAGCGGGATCGGGGCGGCCACGGCGCGTCGCCTCGCGGCGGAGGGGTTCCATGTCGTCCTGGCGGCGCGGCGCCGCGACCGGCTGGACGCCCTCGCCAAGGAGATCGCCGAGGACACGCCGGGGGCGGGACGGGTCGCGGCCGTGACCCTGGACGTGACGTCCCAGGAGTCCGTGGACGCCCTCGCGGCGGCGGTCGGCGGCTGCCACGTCCTCGTCAACAACGCGGGCGGCGCGCTCGGCCTGGACCCGGTCGCCACCGCCGACCTGGACGAATGGCGCGCCATGTACGACACGAACGTCCTCGGGCTGGTGCGCGTCACGAAGGCGCTGCTGCCGGAGCTGATCGCGAGCGGCGCGGGCCACATCGTCAACATCACCTCGCTGGCCGCGCACGTCGCCTACGAGGGCGGCGGCGGGTACAACGCGGCCAAGTACGCGGCCTACGCGGCGAACGAGGTGCTGCGCCTCGAACTGGTCGCCGAGCCGGTGCGGGTCACCGAGATCGCGCCGGGCCTCGTGAAGACCGAGGAGTTCTCGCTGGTCAGGTTCCACGGGGACGCGGAGCGGGCCGCCAAGCCGTACGAGGGCGTGCCCGAGCCGCTGGTCGCGGACGACGTCGCGGACTGCGTGGCCTGGGCGGTGACCCGTCCGCCGCACGTGAACATCGACCGGATCGACGTCCAGCCGCGCGTGCAGGCGGCGCCGCACCGGCTTCACCGGGAGGTGTAGGGCGCTACCGCCGTCCAGGGGAGGGTCACCTCACCGAGTCGCCACCGGTTTCTTCCCCCGTAGGGCGGACGGGTGACGACGGGATGCGTCCGGGCGAGCAGCGCGACCGCCTCCACCCAGCGGGCGCGCGGCCCGAACGCCGAGTGCGGCGCGGCCGTCGCCCAGCAGCGGTCGAAGGCCGCCAGCAGGTCGTGGACGGGCTCGCCCGGCACGTTCCGGTGGATCAGCGTCTTCGGCAGCCGCTCCGCCAGCGCCGACGGACGCTCCAGCGTGGGCAGATGCGCGGCGAAGGTGATCGTCCGCGGGCCGTCCGGGGTGAGCGTCGCCCAGACCGCGCGGCGGCCGATCTCGTCGCACGTCCCCTCGACGAGGACGCCGGACGGGTCGAGCCGCGCGACCAGGTCGTCCCAGGCCCGCCAGGCGGCGTCCTCACCGTACTGGCGCAGCACGTTGAACGCCCTGACCAGCACGGGCGGGCGCGGGACGGGCAGTTCGAACCCGCCGCGCCGGAACGACAGGCCGTCCAGGCGGCGGGCGGCGAGCACGGCGGCCCCGGCCGCCACGCGCTCCGCGTCGATCTCGACGCCGACGACCTCCAGCCGCGGCGACACGGCGCGCAGCCGGGTGAACAGCTCGACGGTCGTGACCGGGGACGCCCCGTACCCGAGGTCGACGGCCAGCGGGCGCGCGCCCGCGCGCAGCGGCCCACTCTGGGTGGCGGCGATCCAGCGGTCCACGCGGCGCAGCCGGTTCGGGGCGGTGGTGCCGCGGGTCACCTCCCCCCGCGGCTTCGGGATGGGGGGCACCGGGTCATTGTTCCGTGTCGTCCCGAATGCTCCGTACGCCGCGATATCTGCACGCCGCGATATCGGTGGCCGGGACGGGCGGCTGTACGGCGGGGCGGCGGGCGGGCGATCATAGGCGGATGCCCGACCTGTCCCGGCTGCTCGCCGATCTGGCCGCCGAAGGCGACTCCCTCGACGCGCTGGTCGCGCCGCTGCCCGCCGCGCGCTGGGCGGACCCGACCCCCGCCGAGGGCTGGACGATCGCGCACCAGATCGCCCACCTCGCCTGGACGGACGGCCAGGCGACGGTCGCCGCCACCGACGCCCCCGGGTTCGCGAAACTCCTGGAAGCGGCCATCGCCGACCCCGGCGACTACGTCGAGGCGGGCGCGCGGGAGGGCGCCGCGGACGACCCGGCGCGGCTCCTCACCCGCTGGCGCGACGGCCGCCGCCGCGTCGTCGGCGCGCTCGCCGCCGTCCCGGCGGGGGAGCGGCTCCCGTGGTTCGGGCCGCCGATGAGCGCCGCGTCCATGGCGACCGCGCGGCTGATGGAGACGTGGGCGCACGGCGAGGACGTCGCGGGCGCGCTCGGCGTCCGCCGCGCGCCGACCGGACGGCTCCGGCACGTCGCGCACATCGGCGTCCGGACCCGCGACTTCGCGTTCCGCAACCGCGGCCTGGAACCGCCGGACGGCGAGTTCCGCGTCGTTCTCGAAGGCCCGGACGGCGACGCCTGGACGTGGGGTCCCGCCGACGCGCGCCAGTCGGTCACCGGCCCGGCGCTCGACTTCTGCCTCGCCGTCACGCAGCGCCGGAACCGCGCCGACCTGGCCCTCGTCGCCACCGGCCCGGACGCCGACCGCTGGCTGGACGTCGCCCAGGCGTTCGCCGGTCCGCCCGGCCCAGGACGTCCGCCGAGCTGAGAAGACGTTCAAGCCGCGCTCTCGTGGACATCCCTCGCCTATGACGATCCTCATCGCCTACGACGGGTCGGACGACGCGCGGGCCGCGCTCGACTTCGCGGCGCGGCGCCTCCGTCCCGAGCCCACCGTAGTGATCAGTGTGTGGGAGCCGCTGCTGCTGCAGTTCGCCTGGGCGCCGCTCGTCGCGGAGACGCCGGCCGGCCCCGATCCCGAGCCGAACGACCAGTTCGAGGAGGAGAAACAGGCGGAACACCTCGCGCGGGAGGGCGCCGACATCCTCCGGGAGGCCGGGCTCAGCGACGTGCGGACGCTCGCCGAGCGCGGCGGCGGCCCGGTCTGGAGCGCCATCGTCGACGTCGCGGACGAACTGGACGCGTCCCTCGTCGTCACCGGCTCGCGCGGCCTCGCGGGCGCCCGGTCGCTGATCCTCGGGAGCGTGTCGACGCGCGTCCTGCACCATGCGCGGCGGCCGGTGCTGGTCGTCCCGCCGAAACAGGAGAAAGAGAAAGAGGGCTGACGGTCAGGGGGCGCCGACGGCGCGCTCGAACGCCTCGTAGGCGTCCGCCGTGAACAGGACGAAACGCGCGTCACGCACCTTGGACGGCGTGGACCGGACCGTGCCGACCGCGATCCGGGCCGCGTCGTCGATCGGCCAGCCGTAGATGCCCGCCGACACGGCCGGGAACGCGATCGACTCGACGCCGAGCTCGTCCGCGACGCGCAGCGACTCCCGGTAGCAGGAGACGAGCTGGCCGGACCGGTCCTCGGACGACGAGTACACCGGCCCCACCGTGTGGATCACCCAGGTCGCGGGGAGCCGGCCCGCCGTCGTGGCGACCGCCTGGCCGGTCGGCAGGCCCCCGCCGTAGTGGGACGCGCGCAGCTTGCGGCAGTCGTCGAGGATCTCCGGGCCGCCCTTGCGGTGGATCGCCCCGTCCACGCCGCCGCCACCGAGGAGGGAGGAGTTCGCCGCGTTGACCACGGCGTCCACGTCCTGCTCCGTGATGTCGCCCCGGACCAGAGAGATCTTCACGTGCGCCCCTTCTCACGTTGCCGCGGAACCCGTCAGAAGAGAAGAATTCTCCCTCGGGCCGTCCGTGAAACGCGTTCGGCGGCTCCCGGCGGTACGCTCATGGCGGACGAGGCACCGGGGGCGGTTCGGCTCGTCCGACTTCGTCCGGCCGACGCCGTGGGGGGCTCCATGCGGAGGGCCGGACGTGAACAGTGGAACATTGACTGCCTATCCTGCCGTCGAGACGACCACAAAGGCGTGCAAGTCGTGGAGGTTACCCCCTTGAAGATTCTCCTCGCCGGAGCGACCGGAGTCGTCGGTCGCCGGCTGATCCCGCTGCTCGTCCAGGCGGGCCACGAGGTCGCAGGGACGACACGCCGGACCGAGCGCGCCGACCTGCTCCGCGGCCTCGGCGCCACGCCGGTCGTCGTGGACGTCCTCGACGCCGCCGCCGTCCGCGCGGTGATGGCGGACGTGCGCCCGGACGCAGTGATCCACCAGCTCACCGATCTCAGCGCCGAAGACTTCGACGCCAACTCCCAGCTGCGCATCGAGGGCACGCGCAACCTGGTCGACGCCGCATTGGAGGCGGGCGTCGAGACCATGATCGCGCAGAGCATCGCCTGGCTGTACGTGGGCGGCGGCGCCCCGGCCGTCGAGACCGACCCGCTGGACGCCTCGCTCCCGCCATACGCGGGCGTCGCGGCGCTGGAGGAGGCGGTCGCGGAGATGCCGCGCGGCGTCGTGCTCCGCTACGGCGCCCTCTACGGGCCCGGGACCTGGTACGCGCCGGACGGCGCGATCGCCGAGCGGGTCCGCGCGAACACCCTGCGCCTGGCCCCGTCCTGGACGTCGTTCGTGCACGCCGACGACGCGGCGTCCGCCGCGCTGGCCGCGCTCGACTGGCCGGCGGGCCCGGTCAACATCGTCGACGACGAGCCCGCCACCACGGCCGACTGGCTGCCCGTCTACAGCGCGGCGCTCGGCGCGCCGACGCCGGGCAACGCCGGGAAGCACGCCGCCACGACGGGCCGCCCGGTGTCGAACGAGAAGGCGCTCAGCCTCGGCTGGAAGCCGTCGGTCGCGTCCTGGCGCACCGGCTTCGCCCAGATGGACGGCGCCTCCGGCGCGGAGGGCGCGGCCCGCGCGGACGCCCGGGTGAACGGCCGCGCGGACGGCACCGCCCGCACCTACTGATCGAACAAAACGGATACTTCCGGCGGAACGTGACAAAACAAACTGAGTCGGGGGGCTCAGTCGAACTGGAACGAGCGCTTCGCCAGCCCGAACCAGTACCCGTCGATGACGGCCCGCCGCCGCTCCTGGTCTCCGGCGCCGGTCGCGGCGGTCGTCGCGGCTCCGAGCGCCACGAAGAGCGGCGCGAAGTGTTCCGTGCGTGGATGGGCGATCCGGGCCGCCGGAGCCTTGGCGCGGAAGTCGAGGAGGGCGTCGACGTCGCCGTTCCGCACGGCCTCGTCCGTCCAGGCGTCGAACTCTGCCGACCAGGCGGGCGGGGGCTCGTCCGCGCCGGGCGGCATCTCGCGCAGGTTGTGCGTGGTGAAACCGCTCCCGACGATGAGGATGCCCTGGTCGCGCAGTGGCGCGAGCGTGCGGCCGACGTCGTAGAGCCGCGCCGGTTCGAGTGACGGCATGGACATCTGGAGCACGGGGACGTCGGCGTCCGGATACATCTCCACGAGCGGCACGTAGGCGCCGTGGTCGAGGCCGCGCGCCTCGTCCCGGTGCACGCCGGGGATGAGTTTGCTCACGTCGTCGGCCAGCTCCGGCGCGCCGGGCGCGTCGTACCGGACGCGGTAGTAGTGCTCCGGGAACCCCCAGAAGTCGTACACGAGCGGTGTCCGGCGGGTGGCGCCGACGGTCAGCGGCGCCTCCTCCCAGTGCGCGGACACCATCAGGATCGCCTTCGGCTTCGGCAGTTCCGCCGCCCAGCGGGCCAGTTCGTCCGTCCAGACGGGGTCGTCCGCCAGGGGCGGGGCGCCGTGGCTGAGGTAGAGCACGGGCATCCGGGTCGTCATGTGGTTTCCCCCTCTTTTACTTCAGATTTCAACTATATCCTGAAGGGGTGGTTGAACGTTCAAGTCTTGAAAGTTCAAACTCTTGGGTAGAGTAAGTGGTATGACCGAAACGACGGACACGCGATGGCTCGACGCCGATGAGCAGGAGACCTGGCGCGCCTTCCTGTGGACGTCGCGCCTGCTGAACGAGGCCCTCGACCGGCAACTCCAGCGCGACTCCGGCATGCCGCACGCCTACTACATGATCCTCGCGATGCTGTCGGAATCGCCTGGTCGCGCCCGCACCATGACAGAGCTGGCGGAGATCGTGTACTCGTCGCCGAGCCGCCTGTCGCACGCCGTCAACCGGCTGGAGGAGGCGGGCTGGGTCCGGCGCACCAAGCACGGCGCCGACCGCCGCACCACGATCGCCGAACTGACGGACGCGGGGTATGCCGCTCTGGCCGAGGCCGCACCAGGACATGTCGCCGAGGTAAGGCGGCATCTGTTCGACCCGTTGACGCGCGAGCGCATGCTGGAGTTCCGCGAGACGCTGCATGCACTCCTCGCGGTCCTCGACCCGAACCGCGAGGCCCCCTGCGCCCGCGACCTCGGCTAGGACGCGTTTGGCCGGAGCCTCGGTCGGCTGCCTCGGTCGGCGCCTTGGTTGGGGCCTTGGTTGGGGCCTTGGTTGGGGCCTTGGTTGGACGCCTCGGCTAGGGGCGTCGGTTAGGCGTCCTGGCTGGGGCGTCGCCGGTCAGGCGTCCGCGAACTCGATCGCGTGGGTCTTCGCCTCGGGGTGGGCGGCGGCCAGGAGGCGCAGGCCCTCCTCCTCCAGGGCGGTCCGCGCGGGCTTTGGGACCGGGGCGAACGGGGTGATGCGCAGCACCGCCCCACCGCGCTTCTTCTCGATCTTCCACATGCCGTGGACGAACCCGTCCACCAGATACGTCGCGCGGATGATGCCGTTCACCGTGAAGATCCGGGCGCGGTGCTCCTCGGTGATGATCCGCGCCCGGTCGGCGTGGGAGAGCACCAGGTTGTCGAAGTCGGGGACGAACCTGACCGGCGCGGGCGTCTCCGGATCGGGGCGCGGCGCGTCCGGCAGGTCGTAGAGCGTGCGGCCGTTCTCGTCCCGGAAGGCCAGCAGGCGGGGCGCGAGGCGCTCGACCACCTCGCCGAGCCGCCCGAGGCCCGACCAGTGCTGGACGTCCCGGACGCTCGCCGGCCCGAACGCGGCGAGGTAGCGCAGCACCAGTTCGTCCATGGACATCTCGCGGCGCGCCGCCGGATCGTCGTCCAGCCAGGCGTCGAGCGTGGTGTGCCGGGCGACGCCCGACGCGCCCCAGACCCCGCGCGGGGGCACTTGGACGAGCGGGAGTTGCAGCCGGACGGCCCACCCGAGCAGTGCGGCGTCGTGGTCGGGGAACCGCTCGGCCAGCAGGGCGCGCAGTTCCTTGTCGGTGCGCGGGTCGTCCTCCAGGAGCTTGCGCGCCTCGGCGGTGATCGTGTCGAGGTCGACGCCGTCCAGGTCGGCCGCGCGGGACTTCAGGTGGTTGTCCAGGACGGCCTGGGTCAGCGGACGCAGGGACACCGCGTCCCGGGCGCTGACCAGGTGGAGCGTCCCGCGCATGAGCACGATCCGGAGCGCGCGGCGGCTGGTCATCAGCTCACCGACCTCGCCGAAGTCGAAGTCGTCGAGACGGCTCCACAGGCCGATGTAGGGCGGGTTCGGCGCCTGCGACTGCATGCCGACGAGGTGCTCGATCGCGTCCATCACCGGGATCGCGCGGCGTTCCAGCAGCATCTGGCGCGCCAGCAGCGCCCGGTTCAGCGCCCGCCGGTCGAGCGTCTCGGGTTCGGCGTTCACGGGGGTTGCCTTCAAGATCTCGGCTTTCGGTCGTCGGGTCTCACGCTGTCGGCCTTTGCAGGGCCAGGTCTGGCGGTGTCGGCTTTCGAGGGGCCGACTTCTGAGGGGCCGGGTCGCGCGGTGTCGGCTTTGTCGGGCTTTGTGGGGTCAGGCGTCATAGCGGTCCCTGAGTTCGGGCCAGGTGGGCGGAGGGCCCGGCAGTTCCGCTTCGCCGGTGAGGTGCAGCGCGTCCAGCATGAGGGCCAGGTAGCGGTGTTGCAGGCGGTTCATGCGGGCGTCGTCGCCGATCCGGATGCCGTGCAGGTACTCCAGGATCACAGAAATGTCGCCGACCTCGATCTCAGGACGCAGCGCGCCCGCCGCCCGGGTGCGCTCCAGCAGCCGCTTCGTCGCGAGGTGGATCTCCTGGCCCTTGCGGCTCATCTCCTCGCTGACCTCGAAGCTGCCCGCGAGCCGCATGGTGAGGGAACCGGCGCCGATGTCGAGGCAGCGGCGCATGAAACCGGCGAACGCCTGCCAGGGGTCGCCGTCGTCGTCCAGGGCGGTGCGGACCTCGGCGAGATAGCGGTCCATGCCGTCGTCGGCGAGCTTCTGGAGGAGGTCCTCCTTGCTCTTGTAGCGGCGGTACAGCGCGCTGATCCCGACCCCGGCGTGCTCGGCGACCGCCGAGATCGGCGCGCCGGGGTCGGCGGTGAACACCGCCCGCGCCGCCTCCTTGATCAGCTCGTCGTTGCGCGCCGCCTGGGCCTTGCGCCCGCTCATGGGCGCCGCTGCCGTCGTGTCCATGCGTCCATACTAAAGGGAACGAACAATTCCGTTCTACTAAGGCCGGGGGTTGACTTGGTGGAGGGCGGCGGGGCAAGGTGAACATGTGTTCATGAACGAGCGTTCATAACGACGCGAGCGGGGGTCATCGCATCATGGAGATCGTCAACACGCACCAGGCCGAGGCGTGGAACGGGTACGAGGGACGGCACTGGGCCGACCACCACGCGCGCTACGACGCCATGAACGGCGGGTTTAACGAGTTCCTGCTGGACGGCGCCGCCATCGGCCCGCGCGACCGCGTCCTCGACATCGGCTGCGGGAACGGGCAGGTCACCCGGCTCGCGGCGCGCCGGGCCGGGCTCGGCGCGGCGACGGGCGTGGACCTGTCCGGCCCGATGCTCGCCCGCGCCCGCTCGCTCGCCGCGGAGGAGGGCGTCGCGAACGTGACGTTCGAGCAGGGCGACGTCCAGGTCCATCCGTTCGACGAGGGCGCCTTCGACGTGGCGATCAGCCGGGTCGGGGTCATGTTCTTCGCCGACCCGGTGGCGGCGTTCGGGAACGTCCGGCGGGCGCTGCGCGCGGAGGGACGGCTCGCGTTCCTGTCCATGGCGCCGCTCGGCGGCACCGACCTCGGGACGGTCCTCGCCGCCCTCCCGCCGCTCCCCGAACCGCCCGCCGGTGACCAGGGACCGCTGTCGCTGTCCGATCCCGACCGCGTCCGCGAGATCCTGGAGGGCGCCGGGTTCCGCGACGTCGCCGCCCGCCGGGTGGAGGCCGACCAGATCTTCGGACGGGACGCGGACGACGCCGCCCGCTTCCTCGCCGACTGGGGCCCGATCCGCCACAACCACGGCGACGGCGACGAGGTCTTCCAGGCGCTCCGCGCCGCGACGAAGCCGTTCGAGCGTGCCGGCGCCGTCCGGCTGCGCGGCACGTCCTGGCTGGTCACGGCGCGGGCGTGAGGGCGCGCCGCCCGGCCCGGCCGGACGGCGGTCCAGGTCATTTACGATGCCGGATGATGTCACCTAGAAGAGCCGCCGGCGCGGGGGACCGGACCCTGCGCGAGCACCTCCTCGCCACCGCCGAGCGGATGATCGCCGAGCGCGGGACGGCGGGCCTCACCGTCCGGGCGATCGCGCGGGAGGCGGGCGTCGCAGACGGCGTCCTCTACAACCACTTCGCGAACAAGGAGGAACTCCTCGGCCACGCGCTGCGCGCCCGCGCGGACACGATCATGCGCGGCCTCGGCCCGCTCCCGGCCGCCGGCACGGGCACGGTCGCGGACAACCTGCGCGTCTACGTCCGGCACGGGCTGACCCTGCACAACGGGCTGCTGCCCGCGCTGGCCGGGCTGATCGCGCAGCCGGACGTCCTCGTCCGGTTCG
Organism: Actinomadura decatromicini; assembly: GCF_008121305.1. Taxonomy (NCBI): domain Bacteria; kingdom Bacillati; phylum Actinomycetota; class Actinomycetes; order Streptosporangiales; family Thermomonosporaceae; genus Actinomadura; species Actinomadura decatromicini. The sequence continues at coordinate 236,331 of NZ_VSRQ01000010.1, forward strand.
CGGCGCTGAGCGGCGGGAGCGGCGACTGGCGGCAGCGGCTCGCCGCCTACCTGCGCGCCGAGCGCAACCTGGGCCGCCTCGCCCCGGGAGCCCGGGTCGAGGCCGCCACCTCGATGATCGTCGGGGCGTGCCACGAGCCGGTGCTGTCGGCGCTGTTCCAGGGCGGCGGCGTCGCGCAGCCGCTCCCGCCGGACGCCGTGGACGACCTGGTAACCGCCGTCCTCGACGGCCTCACCGCTCGCTAGGAGGCCGCCGCCCGCTGCGAAGCCGCCGCCCCGCTATGAAGCCGCCGCCGCACTCAGGAAGCCACCGCCTCGCGCTAGGAGGCCATCGCGGTGCGGACCTCCTTGAGCGTCCGGTCGGCGATCGTGTTGGCGCGTTCGTTGCCCTCGGCCAGGACTTCGCGCAGGTAGGCCCGGTCCGCGACGAGTTCGGCCCGGCGGGCGCGGATCGGGCGCAGGAACTCGTTCACCGAGTCGGTGACGGTCTTCTTCAGCGCGGACGCCCCGCCGTCCCCGATCTCGGCGGCGACGGCGTGCGGGTCGCGGTCCTGGCAGAGCGCGGCCAGCAGCACCAGGTTGGACACCTGCGGACGGGTCTCCGGCGCGTACGCGATCCGCCGCTCGGTGTCGGTCACGGCGCGCTTGATCAGCCGGGCGGTCACGTCCGGGTCCGCGGAGAGGGCGATGGCGTTGCCGCGGCTCTTGCTCATCTTCTGGCCGTCCGTCCCGAGCAGGCTCGGCGCGGGGGACAGCAGCGCGTCCGGGACGGGGAACACCGGCCCGTACCGCTCGTTGAAGCGGCGCGCGATCGTCCGGGTGATCTCCTGGTGCGGGAGCTGGTCCTTGCCGACGGGGACGAGGTTGGCCTTGCAGAACAGGATGTCCGCGGCCTGGTGGACGGGATAGGTGAACATCAGCCCGCTGACCGACGCCTGCCTGGACGCGGCGATCTCGTCCTTCACGGTCGGGTTGCGCCGCAGCTCCGCGACCGACACGAGGGACAGGAAGGGCAGCATGAGCTGGTTCAACGGCGGGACGGCGCTGTGCCGGAAGATCGTCGCCGTGGACGGGTCGATCCCCACCGCGAGATAGTCGGCGACCAGCCCTTCGACGTACTCGGACAGGTTGTCCGCGACGTCCCGGTCGGTCAGCACCTGGTAGTCCGCGACCAGCACGAACAGGTCGACGCCCGCCCGCTGGAGGCGGACGCGGTTGGCGAGGGTGCCGAAGTAGTGGCCGAGGTGCAGCGGCCCGGTCGGACGGTCCCCGGTCAGGATTCGGAATGCTCCGGGATCGGCGGCGATGCGGTCTTCGAGGACCGCGCTGCGCCGCGCGGCCGCCTCGATGGTTTCGGGGGTTTCGGGGCTGGTCGTGCCCATGGGTGTCTCTCCTCGATCTTCGGTGGTGTCCGATGCGAGCCGCGTCCGTCCGTCCGGCCGGACCGGCCCCGGGTCGTCGAGGAAAGGGAAAGGGCCGTCCGGTGGACGGCCCTGCGCGTGCGCGGTTTCGGCCGTCCTAGGACGGCCACCAACCAAGGCACACGGTTCGCTGCATGCCGTCCAGGATAGACCACCAGAAGCGGCTGCTCCTAGATAATCTGGAACGGAACCAAATTGGTACCCTGGGGGTATGACCTCGATGGCCCCCGCCCGCACCGAGACCGACCTGTCCTTCCTGCTCGACCACACCGGACACGTCCTGCGCAGCCGCATGACCGCCGCGCTCGCCGAGATCGGGCTCACGCCGCGGATGCACTGCGTCCTGGTGCACGCGCTGGAGGAGGAGCGCACCCAGATCCAGCTCGCCGAGATCGGCGACATGGACAAGACGACGATGGTCGTGACGGTGGACGCCCTGGAGAAGGCCGGTCTCGCGGAGCGGCGGCCTTCGTCCAGGGACCGGCGGGCCAGGATCATCGCGGTCACCGAGGAAGGCGCCCGCGTCGCCGCGCGCAGCCAGCGGATCGTGGACGGCGTCCACGAGGCGGCCCTCGGCTCTCTCCCTCCCGCCGACCGCACCGCCCTGGTCAAGGCGTTGAACGCGCTGGTCAGCGGGCATCTGGCCACGCCGTCCGAGACCGCGACCCCGGCCCGCCGGGCACGCGAGCGCGCAAAATAGGTCCGTCAAGGATCGTCTGTAACAAAACCATCTGCTACGGTCTCTCTTGTTGGCTCTGACCTCAGGAGATGACCATGTCCTCCGTGTTTCGATCCCGCTGGGCGGCGCTCGGCGTGCTGTCCGCCACGATGCTGATGACGATCCTGGACGGCAGCATCGTCACCGTCGCGACCCCCGCCATCCAGGACGACCTCGGCTTCTCGCCCGCCGGGCTGAGCTGGATCATGAACGCCTACCTGATCCCGCTCGGCGGCCTGCTCCTCCTCGCCGGACGGCTCGGCGACCTCGTCGGCCGCCGGACGCTCTTCCTCGCCGGGAACGCCGTCTTCACGGCCGCGTCCGTGCTCGCCGGTGCCGCCACGACGTCCGGCCTGCTGATCGCCGCCCGCCTGTTGCAGGGCGTCGGCAGCGCCCTCGCCTCCGCTGTGGTCCTCGGCATCCTCGTCACGCTGTTCACCGAACCGCGCGAACGGATCAAGGCGATCGGCATATTCAGCTTCACCGGGGCCACCGGCGCGTCCATCGGACAGGTGCTCGGCGGCGTCCTCACCGACGCGCTGAGCTGGCACTGGATCTTCCTGATCAACCTGCCGATCGGGATCGCCACGATCCTGCTGGCCCTGCCCGCCCTGCCGCGCGACCGCGGCATCGGCCGCAGCGGGGGCGCGGACATCGCCGGGGCGCTGCTCGTCACGTCCGGGCTGATGCTCGGCATCTACACGATCGTCAAGGTCGAACGGTACGGCTGGCTCTCCACGCACACGCTCGGCCTAGGGGCGGTGTCGGTGATTTTGCTGGCGGGGTTCGTCGTCCGCCAGGCACGCGCGGCGACCCCCCTGATGCCCTTGCGAATTCTGCGTTCCCGCAACGTGTCGGGGGCGTACGTGGTCCAACTGCTCGCGTTCTCGGCGATGTTCTCATTCCAGGTCATTGTCGCGCTCTACATGCAGAAAGTCCTCGGCTACGACGCGCTGAAGACAGGTCTCGCGATGCTCCCGGCCGCCGTCGCGATCGGCGTCGTGTCGCTGTTCGTCTCGGCGCGGCTGTCGAACCGGTTCGGCGAACGCCTCGTGCTGATGGCCGGGCTCGTCTTCCTGGCCGGCGCGATGACGTGGCTCACGACCGTCCCCGTGGACGCGGACTACGCCACCGACCTCCTTCCCGTGTTCGTCCTGATCGCCGGGGCGGGGCTGGTCCTGCCGTCGCTGACCGGACTCGGCATGTCCAGCGCCCGCCCGGACGACGCCGGACTCGCGTCCGGGCTGTTCAACACCGTCCAGCAGGTCGGGATGGCGCTAGGCGTGGCCGTCCTGACGACCCTCGCCGCGTCCCGCACCACCGACCTCCGCGCGGCTGGCCGAGACGAGCCCACCGCGCTGACCGGCGGCTACCACCTGGCGTTCGCGGTATCGGCGTCCCTACTGGCAGCAGCGCTGCTGGTGTCACTGCTCGTGCTGCGCCGCCCGACGCCCCCGTCGCCCGCCACCGCGCCGACGGAGACCGTCCCCACCAACGCTTGAAGGGAACCATGATGTCGACCGAGTACGGCCCCGGACAGGGCCCCGGCCCCAAACCGATCACCGACGACGACCTCAGCCGTCTGCTCGGCGAACAGCAGTTCGCCGTCCTGGCGCTGAACAAGCCGAACGGCCACCCGCACCTTTCGACCGTCGTCCATTCCTGGGATCCGGTCGAGCGCGTCGCACGCATCTCCACGACGGCGGGACGCGCCAAGGTGAAACACATCCGCAACGACCCGCGCGTCGCCCTTCACGCGTCCGCCCCCGACCACCTGTCCTTCGCGGTAGCCGAGGGCACGGCCGAACTGTCCCCGGTCAGCCGGACCCCGGGCGACGCGACCGGCCTCGAACTGCTCTCGCTAACGCCGGGCTTTACCTCCACAGCCGACGAAGAAGCATTCCTAGAACAAATGGTGAAAGACGAACGCCTGGTAATCCGCCTACACACAACCCGCCTCTACGGAATAGCCCTGTACACGTGACCGACCCTCAGGCAACCCTCAGCCCTCAGCAGGAGGCGCGGCTTGAGCGCGGGACGTGGCGCACGAGGCCTAAGCGTGGAGCGGGTCCAGATCAGCCCTTAGCCCTCAGCCCGAGGCGCGGCTTGAGCGCGGGACGTGGCGCACGAGGCCCAGCGTGGAGCGGGTCCAGAGCGCGGCGCGTGCGGGCGCCCGCGTTGTCGGCGACAGGGTGCGTATGGGGCCGGAGGTCCGCTGGGTAGCGCAGCGCTGACTGCGGGAGTGGTGGTGCTCCTGACCCGGGGGGCGGTCAGTGGGGGAGGACGAGGAGGATCAAGGGCATGGTGGCTATGACGGGGACGGCGACCGTGGCGGCGAGGCGGGTGGTGCGGGGGAGCGGTTCGGGCTCCAGCAGCCGGTTCACCCGGGCCATCACCGGGATGTTGCCGTGGGACGCGACGCCGAGCGTGCCGGACGGTGCGGCGGCCGGGCGGGCGGCGGCGAACCTGAGCAGCGCCGTCGCCAGCTCGCGCGCCGGACGTCCGTGCCGGGCCCGGTCGTCGGCCGCCATCTCGATCAGCAGCTCCACCGCGTCCAGGCAGCGTCCGACCAGACGGAACTGGGGGAACACCTGGCGCAGGGACGCGAACGGCAGCAGCACCAGGTCGTGCCGCTCGCGGGCGTGGGCGCGCTCGTGCGCGAGCACGGCGGCCAGCTCGCCGCGATCGAGCAGTTCCAGCGTCCCGGCGCTGACGACCACCTTGGACGAGCGGACGCCCGGCACGCAGTACGCCGCCGCGCCCGGGTGGTCGAGGACGAGCGTCCCCGGTACGGCCGAGTCGCGGCGCGACACCAGCGCGAGCAGCGCCCGGTGCCGCCGCCTCGCCCGCACGACGCGGACGACCGCGTACATCAGCATCACCAGCAGCACGGCGGTCAGGCTGATCGCGGCGAGCAGCGCGGCGACCTGCACCGCGTTGAGCCGGGCGGCCTGGTCGTCGTACAGGCCGGGCAGCCCGCCGAGGACGCCCTTCCCGTACGGGAGCAGCGCGAGGCCGAGCAGCGCGCCGATCGTGGCGACGCCCCAGCACAGCCCGAGGGCCTGCCAGAGCGCGATCCCGAGCCGCGGGGTCCGCCACGTCCACCTGGCTTGGGACAGCAGGTGCGCCCCGCCGACGGTCCCCAGGGAGATCAATGCGAGCAGGGCGGTGCCGGTCATGCCGGAGGTTCCTTACTCGTGATGCCGGCCAGTGCCTGACGGATCACGTCGATCTCGTCCTCCGAGACGGAGCGCACGAAATGGGCGAGCGCGGCGTCCCGGTCGCCGGTCTCGGCCAGAGCGCCCAGCATCAGCTCCGTGACATAGCCCTCCCGGCTCGCGACCGGACGGTAGCGCCAGGCGCGACCGTCCCGTTCACGCTCCAGGAAGCCCTTCTTGGCAAGCCTGTCCAGCACCGTCATGACAGTAGTGTGCGCCAGGTCGCGGTCGCCCGCGAGCGCACGGCTGACATCACGCGCGGTCGCCGCGGGGTGACCGGCGTCCTCCCGCGCCCAGAGGACCTCCATGACCGTGCGTTCGAGCTCTCCCAGACCTTTCACGGCACCCAGATTATCCGAGGGTCCGGACAGTGACCACGTCAGGTAGTACTACCGCCGGTAGAGGGCCCCACGAGGCCCAGCTCGTAGGCGATGATCACGAGCTGGACGCGGTCGCGTGCGTCCAGCTTGGTGAGCAACCGCGCCACATGCGCCTTAGCGGTGGCCGGACTGATGAACAGCTCCTTGGCTATCTCCTGGTTGGACCTCCCGCGCCCGACCAGGATCAACACCTCCCTCTCCCGCTCCGTGATCCCTTCGACCCGCCCCACCGAAGCCCCCGACACGGACACCCGCACGCCCCTCTGCACAGAAGGACCTCCCCGCACGACGTCACCCCCCTCACCAGACCTCTCCCCAGGGGCGGAACCCTGCGCCGACCTATCCGCAGCCACACCCTCCTGAGGAGAAGGCGACAGCTCCGCGGACGCCCGTCCACCCCCGTCCCCAGGCACCCGCCCAACCCCCGACACCAGCCCAGACGCCCGCCCAGGCGGCCCTTGCCCAGCCGCCCGCGCGGGCGCCGTCTGCCTAGATGCTTGCGCGGGTGGCGTCTGCGCGGCTGTTTGCGGGGGTGGAGCCTGCCCGGGTCCCCGTGCGGGCGGTTCTTGCCCAGACGACCGTGCGGGTGGCGTCTGCCTCGATGTCTGCTCGGATGGGGCCTGCCCAGAGGTTGGTGCGGACGGCGTCTGCCCGAACGACCCCGGGGGCGCTGTTTGCCCGGACGTCCGTGGGGGCGGCGTCGGCTCGGCTCGCCGTGCGGGCGGTGCTTGTCCGGGCGGCTGTGTGGGCGGTGTCTGCCCCGACCTTCGCGCGGATGGGGTCTGCCCAGAAGTGCGCGCGGGCGGTGCCTGGCCTGAGGGTTGCGCGGGTGTTGGTGTTGAGGGGGCCGGTTGGCGGTCGGTCGCCGGGGATTGTACGGGGTTTCTCGTTGGCGGCTCTGAATATGTAGGCGGTGGCGGAGCGGGTTGCGTAGGACGTGCGGCGAACTCTGCGATCAGCCGGCGGGTGACGCTTGGCGCGATCAAGGCGTCCCCCTTCGCGACCACGCGAATCGCGGAGAGGATCTCCTCCAGCGCCATGTCCTTGACCAGGAACCCGCTGGCCCCCGCCCGCAGCGAGCCGTACACGTACTCGTCGTCGTCGAACGTGGTCAGCATCAGGACGTGCACCTCCCTGGCCCGCGCGGTGATCTGCCGGGTGGCCTCGATGCCGTCCATGTCGGGCATGCGGATGTCCATCACGACCACGTCGGGACGGGCCTCCTCCACCAGCCGGACTGCTTCCGCACCCGTCCCCGCCTCCCCGGCGATCTCCAGGTCGGGCGTGTCCGCCACCAGCACCCGCAGCCCGGCGCGGATCAGCGGCTGGTCGTCCGCCAGCACGACCCGGATCGGGACGCCCGCCGACGGCCCCGTCGTAGGCCCCATCGACGCCGTCACTGGACCGTGGTGGGGACGGGGATGGTCGCCGCCACCCGGAAGCCGCCGCCACGACGTGGTCCGGCCGTGAACCCGCCGTGGAGCAGGCTGACGCGTTCTCGCATGCCCGCGATGCCGTAACCGGCGCCGACCACGCCGCCCCGCCCCTCGTCGTCTATCTCGATGGCCAGATCCTTGTCCCGGTAGGTGATGGTCACGCGGCACTGGTCGGTGTCCGCGTGCCGGACGACATTCGTCACCGCCTCCTGGACGATCCGGTACGCGGACAGGTCGACGTCCGGTGGCAACGGTCTTCGTTCGCCGAACCAGCGGAGTTCGACGCGTACGCCCGCGTCCCCCGTCGCGCGGACGAGGGCGTCAAGGTCGCCAAGGCCGGGTGTGGGGCCGAGCGGCGCCGCCTCGGGTGCGTCCTTGCGGAGAGCGGTGACCATGCGGCGCAGCCCGGCGAGGGTGTCGCGGCTGGTGACCTCGATGGCGTCCAGCGCGTTGCGCGCCGCCGCCGGCTGCGTGTCGATGACCCGTCCGCCGACCCCCGCCTGGATGGCGATGATGCCGATGCTGTGCGCGACCATGTCGTGCAGCTCGCGGGCGATCCGAAGCCGTTCGGCGGCGACGGCCTGCGCCAGCGCCTGCTCGCGCATCGCCACCGCGTGTGTGCGCCGGACCTGGATCGAGTTCCCCAGCAGCCAGGTCACGCTGGCCGCCAGGACCATCGTTGTGATCAAGAACTCGTTGATGTGCAGGAACGACATGACCGCCAGGAACTGGACCCCGAGCGTGACCCCGAAGACAGTGACCGAGACTCCGCGCGGGCGGGCGGCCGCGACGTAGCCGACGCCGAGATCGGTGAGCAGGATCAGCAGGGCGGCGACGGTCCCGTTATGCATCTGGAGGAGGCCCCAGGTCCAGGCGAAGAGCAGAATTCCCTGCACCTTGAGCGGGTGGCGGATCATCAGTACCGCGAGCAGGACCGTGAGCGTGGCCGCGACGACCATCTCCGGCGTGACGTAACCATTACGGCGGCTGAATAGCGCCAGGAAGACGAAGAACGGGTAGAGGACGGCCCCGGACCACGCCAGCGCCGTCCACGCGGTGTGGCGCGCTCGGGCTGTGCGGCTCAGCGGCAGGGCGGACATGCGGCCGATCGTAACCGCCGGGCCGCGGCCCGCACATTAGCCTGCGGGCTTAATCCTTGAGGCTACATCCGCCCGCCGTTCGCAGATGTAGCCCGTAGCCCAATGCGGCGGGGCATCGACCGCGGCCAGCGTTGTCCGGCATGAAGCGTTGGCTGACGTTGGTCCTGGCGATCGAGGTTTTGGGAGTCGTCGTGTTCTCCCTCGCCTACGATTCCCTGGACTTCCGCATCTATTGGCTCGGCGGGCACGTGGTAATGGACGACGCGCGCCTGTACGAGGAGCAGATCGCCGCACATTGGTACACCAACACGCCTTTCATGGCCGCGCTGTTCACGCCGATGGCCGCCATCCCGCTCACGGTCGCCAGACTGCTGTGGCAGCTCGGCTCGCTGGCGGCGTTCGTATGGGCGTGCGCGTTGACGGTGAGGCTGTCCGGCAGGAGCGCGCCCCTGAAGGCCGTCGTGGCCGCAGGCCTGCTCCTCGCGCCGGTCTGGCATTCGTTCTTCCAGGGCCAGGTCAACCTGCTCCTACTCGCGCTCGTTCTCGCCGACATGCACCGTGTAGCGCAGGGACGTTCCGCCGGAATCGGCATCGGCATCGCAACCGCGATCAAGCTGACGCCGGCCATCTTCGTCGTCCTGCTCCTGGTCACGCGACGCACCAGGGACGCGTTCACCGCCACCGGAACATTCGCCGTCTGCACCCTTCTCGCCTACGCCATAGCCCCGGATGCGTCCCGCCTCTACTGGTTGCACACCTTTTATGACACGTCCCGAGTAGGCGTCACATACATCAGTAACCAGTCGCCGAACGGAACGCTCAACCGAATTCTGCGAGGCACCGCCGAAGTAGGGGATTGGTATGCCGCGATTCCATTGACGATCGGCATTGTCGGGCTCGCGCTCGCTGTCGTCTGGGTGAAGCGAGGCGACTGGCTGACCGCCACGGCCATCACGGGTGTGACCGGCTTGCTGGTCTCCCCCATTTCCTGGGCGCATCACTGGGTGTGGATTCTCCCCGCCCTGGCGGTGCTGATCCGGAACGGCGATCGTGTCATAGCGGCGTGCGGCTACGTCCTGTTCGCGCTCGCCCCCATGTGGTGGACGCCCCACAACGGCGACCCGCGCGAGTACGGGATCAACCTGCTGACACCGGTCGCCAACTGCTACCTGATCGCCGGCCTGTTCTTCCTCTCCTACACGGCCGTCCGCCTCCACCGACCACCCCCCAACGAGCCCACCACCCACCCTCCAGCCCGCGAGCCCACCCGCGACCTCATCCCGAAGCCCGACCGCGAGTTCGACCCGCAGCCTGACCATGCACTCGCCCTAGCCCCTCGACAGGGAGTCCAGCCGCAGGCCAGCCTTGGAGCCCGGCCGTGAGTCCGCCAGCAGCCTCGCCCTCGCCCGGAGCCCGGCCGTGGGCTGGTGCCAGAGCTACGCCGCGGGCTCGCTCTGGAGGGGGCTTCCTGTGCCTGGCTCGAAGCCTGGCCTGGAGCTTGGCCCGGTGCGTGGTCGTGGGCTTGATTTGGAGGTCGGTCTGGGCGATGGGGCTCGGACGCAACGGTGGGCTAGACGACGACTGCCAGGGGTTTCTCATGAGCTTTGCGAGGGCCGTGCCCGCCTCTGATCTGGGGATCGGGCACGCGTGCCGGGCGCGGAGTCCTCCGGGCGGGAGCCGTGTCGGTGGATGACGATGGCAGGGATGGGAGCGTCCACGCGCGGATGACGAGGGTGTCCGAGACGGAGATGCGGAAGGGAAGGCTATACACACTGGGACGGCCTTCAGTGTGTATTGTGGCGCCCATGGCGAGACTCAACATCACGCTGCCGGACGAGCTTGCCGCCACGTTGCAGGGGCTCGCGGAGGACAAGAAGATCGCCTCTGTGTCCGGCTTCCTCGCGGACGGCGCACGCCTCAAGCTGGCGTACCTGCGGGACGAGTCGACGATCGACGACCTGTTCGGCCCGCCGAGTCCCGACGAGCAGGCGATGGTCGACCGGCTGGTTGAAGGCGGCACGCCGAACCGCCGGGACGTCGCGTGATCACCGGTCACGTCTTCGACGCGACCGCACTCCTCGATCTCGCCACCGGGAAGACCGTCTACGTCCGAGCCAGGCTGCGTGCCTCGATCGCGCAGCATGCCACGATCGTCATCCCCGCCACCGCACTGGCGCGTGCCTGGCAACTCGTCCCCGATCACGGGCGTGCGGTGCTGGAGCGGCTCCCCGGCATGCAGGTCGTGCACGTGGACGACCTGGACGACGTCATCGCCCAGCAAACCGGGCTCCTCGTCACCACGATCCCGAACCTCGGCATGGACGCGGCGCAGGCCGCCTGGTCCGCGCGGTGGCGGCGCTGGCCGCTGGTCACCGCGGAGCCCGGCCAGTACGCGGCCGTCCCCGGCGTCCGCGTCGAGCAAATCCCCTAACGCACCCGACAAGTCCCTAACGCACCCGAGCGAATCCCCTAACGCACTGGGCAAAGCGCCGCAGCCGCACCGGCCAGAGCCCGTGCCGTCCGGGGAGAGCCCGTAGCCGCACCGGCCAGAGCTGACAAGGCCACCAGAGCTGTCAAGGCAACCGGACAAGCCCGTGAGCTGAGAGCGCCTCGGGTCGGGGCTTGTGGGCTGCAGTGTCCGTTCTGATCGCGGTGATCGGTGCCTTGGCCTGTTTCGGCGAGGCAAGGACGTGAGGGCGTTTTGCGCGTTCACGGAGACCCCGCCGACTGGGGGTGGGTTGGAGGGTTAGGCGTCCGTGATTTCTTCGGGGCGTTGGCCGGTTACCAGGTAGACGACGTTTTCCGCCACGTGGACGGCGTGGTCGGCGAAGCGTTCGAAGTACCGGCCGGCCAGGGTGATGTCGACGGCGGGCTCGACGCCGTGCTTCCACTTGGGGGAGAGGAGGATGTCGAAGAGACGGCGGTGCAGGCGGTCCATCTGGTCGTCGTCGGCGTCGAGTTCGAGGCCCATCTCGACGTCCTGGGACGCGATCACACTGCCCGTCTTGGCGATCATGCGTTCGGCGATCTGGCCCATCTCCAGGACGGTCGCCTGCAGCTCGGGCGGCACGGCCGACTCCGGGTGCCGGCGGCGGGCGGTCTTCGCGATGTGCACGGCGAGGTCGCCCATGCGCTCCAGGTCGCCGCTCATCCGCAGCGCGGTGATCAGCGTGCGCAGGTCGCCCGCGACGGGCTGCTGGCGGGCCATGAGGTCGAAGACCGTCGCCTCGATGTCCGCGTCGATCTTGTTGACGTGCTCGTCGCCGCTGATGACCTCCTCGGACAGCCGGAGGTCGGCGTCCAGGAGGGCGGTCACGGCGCGGGACATCGCGGAGCGGACGAGCCGGGTCATCTCGACCAGGCGGTCGCTGAGGGAGTCGAGTTCCTCGTGGTAGGCGTCGCGCAAGTCAGCAGTCCTTCGGTGTGCGGCCGGGGGCCGCGGGGGCGGGCGGGGCGTAGTAAGTGGCAAATCGGGGCGAACCGGACGTGTTTCCGGTGGTCCGGGCGTACTCGCCCACGCCACAGCCTGCCGTGCCGCCGTGAACCGGACCGGATATGGAGGTGAACTTTCGGCGAACGGGATCGCTGTGACCAGGGCCTCCGGGTGGGATGGGTCCGGACGCCGCTTACGATCCGTGGTGTGGAGGTCGAGATTGTCGCAAGCCTCACCGGGCTTGCCGGGCTCGCGATCGGGCTCGCCAGCGGATTGGCGGTGAGAGTGAGCGAACGAGCCCAGCAGGCGCCGGTGCCCTCGACGCCGTCCGGCGGTCTGCCGCCGGGCGTGGCGTCCGTCCTCAGCGTGCTCCGGTCGTCGGCCGTGGTCGTGGACGGCGAGGACCGCGTGCTCCGCGCCAGCTCGGCCGCCCGCGCGTTCGGACTGGTCAGTGGCGATCGCCTGGTCGTGGACGAGGTGCTCGCGATGGCCCGGCTCGTCCGCCGGGACGGCGAGATCCGGGAGACGGAGATCCAGGTCGCGCCGAGCGGGTCGCGCAGCCGCGCGGACGGCCGCTGGTTCGCCGTCCGGGTCGCGCCGCTCGGCTCGCACGGGCTCGTCCTCGTCCTCGCCGAGGACCTGACGGACATGCACCGCACCGAGGCGATCCGCCGCGACTTCGTCGCTAACGTCAGCCACGAGCTGAAGACACCGGTCGGCGCGCTGTCGCTGCTGGCCGAGACGGTCGAGGGCGCGGCCGACGACCCCGAGGCCGTCCGCCGGTTCGCGGGACGGATGCAGTACGAGTCGGTCCGGCTGACCAACCTCGTCCAGGACCTGATGACGCTGTCGCGCGTGCAGGGCGACGAGCCCCTGCCCGCGCTGCGGCCCGTCACGCTGGACGACGTGATGGCCGAGGCGATGGAACGCTGCCAGACCAGAGCGTCCTCGAAGGACATCGAGCTCACCGTCGGCGGCGAGGACGGCCTGCGCGTCCGCGGCGACCAGGAACTGCTGGTCACCGCGCTGCGCAACCTGGTCGACAACGCCGTCGCCTACAGCCCCGAGCACACCCGCGTCGTCGTCGCGACCAAGCGGCGCGACGACGGCCACGTGGAGGTCAACGTGACCGACCAGGGGATCGGCATCCCGGACGGCGAGGTGGAGCGGATCTTCGAGCGCTTCTACCGCGTCGACCCGGCCCGCTCCCGCCAGACCGGCGGCACCGGCCTCGGCCTCGCCATAGTCAAGCACGTCACCAGCAAGCACGGCGGCGACGTGACCGTGTGGAGCAAGGAGGGGCACGGGTCGACGTTCACGATCCGGCTGCCGCTGCTCGACGCCCCGCATCGTCCCCCCGCCGGCATCACCGCGGCGAACAAGGACACGGCCAAGAACAACGCGGACGCACAAGTTGACGCGGACGCGGGTAAGAACATCGAGAACACCGCCCGGGAGGGAACACCGTGACCCGCGTGCTCGTCGTGGAAGACGAAGAGTCGTTCAGCGACGCACTTTCGTACAACCTGCGCAAAGAGGGCTTCGAGGTGGCCGTCGCGGCCACCGGTCCCGACGCGCTGGACATCTTCGAGCGCAACGGTGCCGACCTCGTGCTGCTCGATCTGATGCTCCCCGGCCTGCCGGGCACCGAGGTGTGCCGGGAGCTGCGCGCCAAGTCCAGCGTCCCCGTCATCATGCTGACCGCCAAGGACAGCGAGGTCGACAAGGTCGTCGGCCTTGAGCTCGGCGCGGACGACTACGTCACCAAGCCGTTCTCCACCCGCGAGCTGATCGCGCGGATGCGGGCCGTCCTGCGGCGCCAGGGCGAGGTCGAGGAACTGGCCCCGGCGACGCTCGAGGCTGGACCGGTCCGGATGGACGTCGAGCGGCACGTCGTCAGCGTCGGCGGCGACCCCGTCCAGCTTCCGCTCAAGGAGTTCGAGCTGCTGGAGGTGCTGCTCCGCAACGCGGGCCGCGTCCTGACCCGCATGCAGTTGATCGACCGCGTCTGGGGCGCCGACTACGTGGGCGACACGAAGACGCTGGACGTGCACATCAAGCGGCTCCGCGCCAAGATCGAGGAAGTGCCGTCGACGCCGCGGTACATCGTCACCGTCCGCGGCCTGGGTTACAAGTTCGAGCCCTGACGGATAGGCGGAACGGCCCGTCCAGCGGCTGGACGGGCCGTTCTGTCGTAGGCGCTTGAGAGCCTGGCGGGACGGGTCAGTGACCGGCGCCGGGCGACTCCGAGGCCGTCGGGGACGCGGACGTGCCCGGCTGGCCCGGCTCGGTGCTCGCGGTCGGCGACGGGCTGCCGCTTCCAGGCGTCTGCGGGGCGCCGGGCGTGGCCGATCCCGGGGCCTGGCCGGCCGGGGTGGGCAGCGGGAAGGTCGCGAAGTCGTCCTGCTGCGGGATGATCGGCACCTGGAAGTCGACGCCGCCCGCCTTCTCGAACTGCATCCGCACAAGGACGGTCGACCCGGCGAGCAGCTCCTGCCGCAGGCTCGGCAGCACCACGAGCGGCTGGTCGCCGCCGCCGGGCGCGGGCGGCACGGTCTGCTGCGGCGGGGCCGTGTTGCCCGTCGGGCTGGCCGTTGGCTCGGACGTGGAGCCGGGCCCCGTGGGCTCAGGCGTCGCGCCGGGCGTGCCGGGCGTCCCGGACGCGGTGGGCGTGCCGGTGGGCTGGCCGCTCGGCCGGCCCGTCGCGGCGCCGCCCGGCTGCCCCTTCTGCTTCTTCCGGGACGGCGGCGTCGGGCTCGGGGTCGCCGTGGGCTTGCCGAGCAGCTTGACGAGCGCGCCCGTCCCGTCCGCGGCCGCGCCCGGCAGCGCGATGCCGCCGCCGTCGATCTGCGCGGGCCCGCCGAACTGCGGGGAGCTGACCGAGACGAGGCGGTCCGGCCGGCCCTTCACCTGGTTGATCATCACGCCGTAGAGCGGCAGCGACAGGCCGGGGGCGATCGGCTGGCCGGGACGCGGGCCCAGCACGAACATGTTGCGCAGGGCGATCTGCGGCGCCGCCGGCTTGTCCAGCGGGACGGAGACGTTCACGCCGTCCGTGAGCTGCGTCGGGGACGCGGACTGGGGCTCCTCGCCGGCGCCGCAACCGGTGATCACCGGCGCGATGGCGACGGCGCCAGCGACGGCCAGCGTGACCATTCGACGGCTGTTACGGATCACGGCGTCGGTCTCCTCGCGAATGTTCTGCCAAGGCGTGGCCTCGAGAATGGCACGAAAGTTGTGAGAGCGGCGTCAGGGACGCCAGAGGAAGCGTAGCGAGGCCCGACGGGAAGCACCGCTTTGGGGTACCCGACACGCCATTTTTCCCTCCCCCGCAGCCGACCACGCGGGGGGACCCGCGCGGGGGGCGTCAGCCCGATTTCAGCGACTGGACCTTCTCGTTGAGCTCGGGGCCGGGCCGCGGGGCTTGGACGACCTCGTTGACCACTCCGTCCGGCTGGACGAAGACGGCGGTCATCCCCGTCCCGGGCAGCCCCGGCATGCCGCGCGGCGGGGCGTAGGCGCCCGCGAGCACGCCCGAGCGGTCTTCGAGGATCTGCGGCGTCCCGTTGTGGGCGGTGCCCGCGCACGCCTTCAGCTCCTTCAGCGGCGTCCCCTTCTTTTCCGCGACGGGACGCGGATCGGCGACGAGCCAGAAGTTCAGGACGCTCTCCTGCGTCCGGGCGGCGAGTTCGGCCACGACGCTCTCGCACTCGTACCCGGGCGGGACGATGCCGATCACACCGGGACGCAGGTCGCGCAGGGACATGGGGGAGTGCTCGCCGGCCACGAGGTCGACGGAGCCCGCGGGCAGCAGGCCGCCGATCCGGCCGGGGCTCGCGGACGGGCGCGGCGCGAGCTGCGCGCCGGTCGGACGGGGCGCGGGACGGGGCCCGAACGCGGTCATCAGGACGCCGCTGAGCAGCGCCACCAGCAGCGCGCCCGCGATGATCGGGACGGCGACGCCGAACCTCGTCAGCGGGCCGCCGAACCGGCGGATCCGGGCCCGGCGGCGGCGCCGGCGCTCCTCGCGATGGTAGGCGACCACGTCGCGGTCGAGCTCGCGGGCGTCATCGGGCACCACGACGTCAACGCGGGGCAGCCCGTAGTCATCGGGGTCCGGGTCGTCGCCGTCCGGCCTCACTCCGCACCTCCGTCCTGGCCACTCGTCGGCTGAGCCGTCCCATTCGGCCCCTTCCGGGCGCTTCGTACCCGCACTACCCGGCCTGTTCACCTCCAGTATGGGATGCTTCCGCATCGCCCGGTGGGGGATGCTTGTAACCAGGGCCGGTTACCGGTAATGACGATCCGGCGCGATCCACGTGGTTCTTCGGCTACCCTGAGTACGGGGAACTGGACGAGGATGCACCATTAAAGGGCTTTGTCAATACCCCAATATGCGGCTTGACCTGGGCATTTGTCTGGAAGGCCGGTTCAGCCACGCTGGTTTACGTGGTACCCTGGTTCTAGCGGAAGGGGTACTTGTCACATGACTTTCCAGGTCGGCGACACCGTCGTCTACCCCCACCATGGGGCTGCTCGGATCGAGGCCATCGAGACTCGCACCATCAAAGGTGAGGAAAAGACCTATCTGGTCTTGAAGGTCGACAAGGGCGACCTGACAGTGCAGGTCCCGGTCGAGAACGTCGAGGACGTGGGTGTCCGTGACGTCGTCGGCCAGGAGGGTCTGGAGAAGGTGTTCGAGGTGCTTCGCGCACCCTACACCGAGGAACCCACCAACTGGTCCCGCCGGTACAAGGCGAATCTGGAGAAGCTCGCCTCCGGTGATGTGAACAAGGTCGCCGAGGTCGTCCGCGACCTGTGGCGGCGAGACAAGGAACGCGGACTGTCCGCCGGCGAGAAGCGCATGCTCGCCAAGGCGCGGCAGATCCTGGTCAGCGAGCTCGCGCTCGCCGAGAAGACCAACGAGGACAAGGCAGAGGCCCTGCTCGACGAGGTCCTGGCCAGCTGAACGGCCGGATGGGTTGAGCGCACGGCTTCCACGGGTGGGCGTCGGTACCGACGTCCACCCGTTCTCGTCCGAGCCGCGTCCGCTGTGGGTGGGCGGGCTCGAATGGCCCGGTGAGGGCCACGGCCTCGCCGGGCACTCCGACGGCGACGTCGCGGCGCACGCCGCCTGCGACGCGCTGCTGTCGGCCTGCGGGCTCGGCGACCTCGGCGCCGTCTTCGGGACGACCGACCCGCGCTGGTCGGGCGCGTCCGGTGTCGCGTTGCTGCGTGAGGTGGCGCGGCTCGTCCATGAGGCCGGGTTCACCATCGGGAACGTCGCCATTCAGGTGGTGGGGAACCGTCCCAAGATCTCCAAGCGGCGCGGCGAGGCGGAGAAGACCCTCTCCGAGGCGCTGGGCGGGGCCCTGGTCACCGTCACCGCCACCACGACAGACGGCCTGGGCCTGACGGGCCGCGGCGAGGGCCTGGCCGCAATAGCCACCGCCCTCGTCCTCCCCCCACCTACCTAAGCCCACCTGCTTGCGCCTGCCTGCGCCCGCCTGCCTGGGCGCAGCGTGCCTAGGGCCTACGCGTCTGGGGCCATGTGCCTGGGGTGCATAGCGCGGCCGGTTATCCACAATCTCGCAGCTCATTGTCGTCCGGTGCCTGGGCGTTTGACGATGGTGGTAGCCGGTCCGCCCCCGGGCGGGAGGGGCATGCTTTTCCAGCGCCGGGAGGGGCATGCTTTTCCAGCGCCGGGAGGGGCATGCTTTTCCAGCGCCGGGAGGGCGTGCTCAGGGGGGCTCTGGGGGTTGCGCTGGGTAGACCGTGCCTGTCACTTCGCCCAGGGTGATTCGGGAGCCTGACGCGCCCGGGGCCTGGGCGCGGAGGGTCACCGTGTCGCCGTCCTCCAGGTACGTGCGTTTCGTGCCGTCCGGGAGTTCCAGGGGCTCGTCGCCGTTCGAGGTCAGTTCCAGCAGGCAGCCGCGCTGGTCGCGGTCCGGGCCGGAGACCGTCCCGGACGCGAACAGGTCCCCGGTGCGCAGCGGAGCGCCGTTGACCGTCGCGTGGGCCAGTTGCTGCGGCGACGTCCAGTACATGTCCGCGAACCGCGGGCGCGCCACCACCTGGCCGTTGATCAGGACCTCCAGATGCAGGTCAAGGCCCCACGGCTCGGCGCAGCGCAGATATGGCAGGGGCTCCGGGTCCTGGACGGGCGGCGTCACCCGCGCGGGCTCCAGCGCCGCGACCGGCACCACCCACGAGGAGATCGACGTCGCGAACGACTTGCCGAGGAACGGGCCCAGCGGCTGCGACTCCCACATCTGCACGTCGCGCGCGCTCCAGTCGTTCACCAGGACGAACCCGAACACATGCTCGCGGAACGCGCCGACCGGGACACCCCGCCCCGGAACGGACGGCACACCCGCCACGAACCCGACCTCCGCCTCGAAGTCGAGCCGCGTCGACGGGCCGTACGTCGGCTCCGGCTCGCCCGGCGTCCGGCGCTGCCCGGACGGCCGGATGATCGGCGTCCCGGACGGATACACGGTCCCCGCACGCCCGTGGTAGGCGACCGGCAGCCGCTTCCAGTTGGACGGCAGCGGCTCGCTCCGCGGGCGCAGGATCCGTCCCGTGTTCCTCGCGTGGTGCTCGGACGAGAAGAAGTCGACATAGTCCGCGACCTCGAAGGGCCGGAGCAGCGACACGTCCGCGACGGGAATAAGGTGCGGCTCCACCCGCTCGCGGAATCCCTCGTCGGTGAGCAGTTCGACGAGCCGCGCCCGGTTGGCCTCCCAGACGGGACGTCCCGCCACCATGAAGGCGTTCAGCGAGCCGGACGCGAAGCACCGGCGGTCGTCCACAAGCCCGGCGGCGGACAACGAGGCCAGGTCCAGGACGAACCCGCCGATGGCCACCCCCACGCGAGGCAGCTCACCCGGACGGGAGAACACCCCGTACGGCAGATTCTCGATGCCGAACCCGCCGTCCGCACTACCCGGAACCCACGAATCGGTCGTCATGCCGCTATTTCTTCCCCCACCGTTCCCCTTTCATCCGGTGATGGACATCGGGCGAAGAGCCGACAGCGCGGCCTCGATCTCGGGCGTCCCGTAGGCGGAAAGCAGACGCCGCGCCCCCTCCGCCTCGTCCTCGCCCAGCGTCAGAAGATCGGTGATCACATCTCCGGGGTCGGTGCGGGAGAGGGCGTCCCGGACATCCCCTGCTCCAACTCCCGCCACGGCGGCGGCCAGTAGGGCGTTCAAGGGGCCTGGGCCGTCCCGGCCGCCCGCCAGGACGAACGGCAGGTCGCGATCCGCGCAGGCCGAGATGAACGCGGCCAGCCCCTCCACCGCGCCGGACGTCCGGAAGGCGGCGCCCAGCGGGGCTCCCCGGTCACGGGCCGCGGCGACGCGGTCGAGCGCGTCCCGCCAGCCGGGCGACGGCCGCACCTCGATGTGCGCGGGCGCGTCGGACGGGAGCCGGGCGATCGTCACGGCGGCGGCCCGCGCCTGGTCCGCGTCGCCGGGGAGCGGGATCCGCAGCGACGAGACGCGGACGCGCGGCTCGCTCCACGCGGCGTCCAGCGTCGCGGACAGATCCTCGATCCCGCTGTCGGCGACCAGGCCGAGGTCGAGCAGGTCTTCCGGGACGAGCCGCGCCCGCAACCCGGCGAACCGCGACGCCGGGCACAGGAACCGTCCGGCCGCAGGATGCCGGGCCACGCGGCGGTAGGTCGGGAGCGCCTCGTCCAGCGGGACGCCCTCCTCCCGAACACGCCCCGGCGGGACGGGCTCCGGTGGGAAGAGCGCGGCGTCGTCGATCAGCCGAGCGAGTAGGGCGCTCATGACCCATGACTACCCGGCCGCCGGGGACCTCACCGCGCGCGGCCGGGTTCGCGCGCCTCAGCCCGCCGGCGGGACGGGGCCGCTGCGGAAGTTGCTCGACGGCGGCGGGTTCCAGTCATCGTCGGCGGGTTCCGGGGCGTCGGCGGGTTGCGGGGCGTCGGCGTCCGGGTCCTCGGCGCGGTCGGCCGGGGGATCGTCGTGCTCGTCCTCCTCGGCCGGACGCCGCCCGGGCATCGGGATGTCGGGACGCGTCGTCGCCGCGGCCGGACGCTCCTCCCGCTCGACGCGGTCTCGGCCGCGGACCAGCTCGACGTCCGTCGGCAGCAGGGCGGGCGCGGCGGGCGCCTCGGCCGCGCCGGGCGCGTCGATCGGCGACCGCGGCTCCGGCAGCGAGTCCAGCGGCGGCGGCCCCTCCTCGGACGGGACGCCCGACTCAAGCGACGGCCCGGGCTCAAGCGACGGCCCGGGCTCAAGCGAAAGACCCCGCTCGAACGGCAGCCCCCGCTCGAACGTGAGGCCAGGCTCGGACGACAAACTCTGCCCGGACGACGCCTCTCGACCGGAGGTGAAGCGCGGCTTGAAGACCGGCTCCGACCCCTCCTCCTCGGCGTCGTCCTCCACGTCCTCGAAGATCTCGCGCTCGAAGGCGTTGTCCCTCTCGGTCTCCGCCCGCGGAGCCGGTGCCTCAGGGGCGAACGGGATGAGCGAGTCGCGCTCGTCCCGGAAGAGCTCCGGCGCACGCTCCACCTGCTCCTCCCGCTCCACAGAGTCGGCAGAGCCGGTTCCGGTTCCGGCTTCCAGGGCCAGGGGCTCAGGCGAAGCCGGTTCCAGGACCTTGACGTGGCCGCGCTGCGGCTCGACCGGCGGCGTCTCGTCGGCGGCCGGACGTCCCACCCGGATCTGCTTGAACATCGTCAGCCACAGCCACACCGCGATCACCAGCATGACGTGCGGCGCGACCGCGACGCCCGCGCGGACGGGGTCGCGGGACAGGTCGTCGAGGCCGCGCAGCGAGTCCTGGACGGAGATCGCCGCGCCCCCACCCAGCAGGAGGAGAAGCAGCACCCACCGGGGCAGCCGCGTCCACCAGCGGGCGTTCCGGGTGATCACGAGGGACAGGATCGTCAGCGCGGTGAGGGTGTCCGCGATCGCCGGGTAGAGCGGCGCCCAGCGGCGGCCGACGCCGCCGAGCCGGGCGAGGTCGCGGAGCACGTCGTAGGTCAGCGCGAACGCGGCGCCCGCCAGCGCGGCGACGACCAGGCCCGCGACGGCGGTGAGCACCCGGCGCTGCGCGGGGGTGAAGGACGGCCGGGTGGGATCTGTTGGCATGTCTCTCGTTCCGGGATGGGTCGCCTGATGAGGGTCCTGAGGCGAGATTAGCCAGCCCGCACCGCGAGACCCGCCCATTCCGGACGATCACTTTGCCGTGCGCGCGATATGCACTGAGACGTAACGTATGGACGACCGCCCGTACGCACGACGGCGACCATGCGAGGAGGCAGCGATTCCGGGGGATCGGCTGGGCGAGCCGGTCCGGACGTTCGACGGCCGGGCCGCGGCGCGCCGCAGGTGGGCCTGGCTCGGGCTGCTCTGCGCGGCGTCCCTGGCGCTGGTCCCGGCAGCGATCGTCTACCTGCGCGACAGGGTGTGGTGGGTCGGCGTCCCGGCGCTGCTGCTGGCCATGGGCTACGCGGCGGCCGTCGGCTGGGTCGCGGGACGCGACCGTCCGCGCCTCGGCGGACGGGCTGTGGTCCTCCACACCGGCGGCCTCTCCGTCGTCCGCCGCCGCGACGAGGCCCGGTACACGTGGGACGAACTGGTGTCCGTCACCGTGGCCGGGGTGAAGCCCGAGCCGGGCTCACCGACCCGCTGGAGCTTCACCCTCGTCGCGGACGACGGCCGCGTCCTGCGCCTCGGCGACGACCTCCCCGAGGTGCGGACGCTCGGCGCGGCGGTCGCCGCCGAGGTGACGGCGCGGATCGTCCCGCGGCTGCTGGCGGCGGTGAAGGCGGGCGAGACCGTCCGGCTGGGCCCGTTCGACGTCGACCTGGACGGCGTCGAGAAGGAGGGCGACCGCCTCCCCTGGGACGCCGTCGACGACGTCGCCGTCGACAACGGCCTGGTCACCGTGCACGCCCGCAAGGGCCCAGACCTGATGACGATGGCCGCCCAGATGCCGGACGCGCTGGCGTTCACCGCCCTGTGTCACCAGGTCAGAGACCTCGCCAAACCTTCTTGAAGAATTTTCCGGGGGGTATGTCGAGAACCCGTCCGCGGCTCCGATCCCTTCATGACCGACGGAAACCGAACCGGTGGAAACCCGAACCGGCGGAACCGACCCGACGGAAACGAACCGGCGGGAACCTGAGAGGAAATCCAATGGAAGTGCGCACTCTTGACGTTCCGGGCGCGAGCCTGCACTACGAGGTCCGCGGGTCCGGGCCCGTCGCGCTGCTGATCTGCGGCGGGATCTACGACGCGGCGGCCTACGCCGGGCTCGCCGGGCAGCTCGCCGACCGGTACACGGTGGTGACCTACGACCGGCGCGGCAACTCGCGCAGCCCGCTCACCGGGCCGCCGGTGCCGCAGCGCATCGAGGAGCACGCGGACGACGCGTCCCGGCTCCTCGCCGAGGTCTCGCCGCACGCGCCCGCGTACGTGTTCGGCAACAGCTCCGGCGCGCAGATCGGGCTCGCGCTGGCCGAGCGGCACCCGGAGCAAGTCCGCGTGCTTGTCGCGCACGAGCCGCCGCTGCTCTCCCTGCTGCCGGACGCCGCGCACTGGGAGTCCGTCATGGCGGACGTGGAACGCGCGTACGCGGACGGCGGCGCCGGCGCCGCGATGGGCCTGTTCGGCGCGGCGATGGGCATGGGCGGCGGCGAGGACTCCGGCGACGAAGACTCCGGCGGCGAGGATTCCGGCGACCAGGATTCCGGCGGTTCCGGGGGCGGCGCCGAGCCGCCGTCGCCCGAGATGCAGGAGATGTTCGCGCGGCTGGAGAAGAACACCGACTTCTTCATCGGCTACGAGGTCCCGCCGTTCGGGCGCTGGACGCCGGACGTCGACGGGCTGCGCGGGTCGTCCGTCCCGATCGTGCTGGTCGCGGGGGAGGAGTCGGCGGGCGAGCCGCCGCACCGGTCCGCGTACGCGCTGGCCGAACGGCTCGGGACGCCGGTCGAGACCTATCCCGGCGGCCACGGCGGCTTCGGCATGTCCGCGGACGAGTTCGCCACCAGGCTGGACGCCGCGTTCTCCGGGTCCTGACACAAAGGCCCGCGCGGGAAGGGCCTCCTGACCTGGAGGGCGCGTAGAACCTTATGACCATTTGGCATATGGGATGGCACGCGATACGACGCGCGGCCGTCCGCCCATCCAATAACCTGGTTTCGTGAGTCTGCGCCTTTACGACACCGGCACCCGTAGCGTCCGCGCGTTCGAGCCCCTGGAAGAGGGCCGCGTGGGGATGTACGTGTGCGGCGCTACTCCGCAGGCGTCCCCGCACATCGGCCATCTGCGCTCCGGCGTGATCTACGACGTGCTGCTGCGCTGGCTGCGCGCGTCCGGCTACGAGGTGACGTTCGCGCGCAACGTCACCGACATCGACGACAAGATCCTCGCGGTGGCGGCGGAGCGGGGCGTGCCGTGGTTCGCGGTCGCCGAGGGCAACCAGCGGGTCTTCTCCCAGGGCTACGACCTGCTCGGCTGCCTGCCCCCGACGATCGAGCCGCGCGCCACCGGGCACGTCCCGGAGATGATCGCGCTGATCCGGCGGCTGATCGACAAGGGGCACGCCTACCCGGCGGGCGGCGACGTGTACTTCGACGTGAAGTCGTGGGCCGACCACTACGGCGAGCTGTCGAACCAGCGGCTGGAGAACATGCGGTCGACGGGCGACACCGTCAACGAGGACTGCAAGCGCGACGCCCGCGACTTCGCGCTGTGGAAGGGCGCGAAGCCCGGCGAGCCGTCCTGGGAGACGCCGTGGGGGGACGGCCGCCCCGGCTGGCACCTGGAGTGCTCGGCGATGGCGACCAAGTACCTCGGTCCCGTGTTCGACATCCACGGCGGCGGCGTCGACCTGATCTTCCCGCACCACGAGAACGAGATCGCGCAGTCCCGGGCGGCGGGCGACGGGTTCGCCCGCTACTGGCTGCACAACGGGCTCCTCACCGTCGACGGCGAGAAGATGAGCAAGTCCGTCGGCAACGTCGTGCTGCTGCCCGACCTGCTCGACAAGGCGCGTCCGGTCGAGGTCCGGTACTACCTGGTGTCGGCGCACTACCGCTCGCTGATGGACTACAGCGACTCGGCGCTCGCCGAGGCCGTCTCCGCCTACCAGCGGATCGAGGGGTTCGTCACGCGCGCGACGGAGGTCGTCGGCGCGGTCGCGCCGGCGTCGCCGGTGCCGGCCGGGTTCGCCGCCGCGCTCGACGACGACCTCGGCGTGCCGCACGCGCTGGCGGTGCTGCACGAGGCCGTCCGGGACGGGAACAGCGCCCTCGCGTCCGGCGACCGCGACGCGGTGCGGGAGCGGCTCGGCGCCGTCCGGGCGATGGCCGGCGTCCTCGGGCTCGACCCGCTGTCGCCGCAGTGGGCCCGGTCCGGCGAGGACGACCTGCGCCCCGTCGTGGACGCGCTCGTCGCCGTCGCGCTGGAGCAGCGGCAGGCGGCCCGCGCCCGGAAGGACTACGCCGCCGCCGACGCGATCCGCGACGGCCTGTCCGAGGCGGGGATCGTCGTCGAGGACACCCCGCAGGGCCCCCGCTGGGAGCTCAAGCGCGACTGACGCCCGCGCGGGCCCGGCGCGCGGGACGGCGGGGCCCGCGCGGCGGATAAAATCGGGTGTTCGCGGGGGTGCGCAGCCGTCCCGCCGAGATCCCAGCCGCCCGGGCAGCCACGTCGACGGGCGAACCACCACCGTCGCTAGGGGCGAATCGACCATGGCCAAGAACAAGGGCAAGGGACCGACTCCGAAGGCCCAGGACCGGCACTGGCACGCCAAGCGCCAGAAGGCCCGCGCCGTGAAGAGCTCCCGCCGCACCGGCACCCCGACGCTCGGCCCGGGCGGGCGCGACAAGCCCGCCGAGGCCCCCGAGCGCGCCCGCCGCCCGGCCGGGGCGCGGCGCGCGAACGGCGAGGTCCCCGAGCTGGTCACCGGGCGCAACCCGGTCGTCGAGGCGCTGCGCGCCGGGGTGCCGGGGAGCACGCTGTTCTACGCGTCGTCCAGCTCGGACGAGCGGGTCCGCGAGTCGATCCAGCTCGCCGCCGACCGGGGCGTCGCGCTGCTGGAGACCGGCAAGAACGAGCTCGACCGGATGACGGACGGCGCCGTCCACCAGGGCATCGCGCTGCAGGTCAAGCCGTACCGGTACGCGCACCCCGACGACCTGCTCACCGGGCCCGCGCCGCTGATCGTCGCCGTCGACGGGATCACCGACCCGCGCAACCTCGGCGCGATCGTCCGGTCCGCGGCCGCGTTCGGCGCGGCGGGCGTCGTCGTCCCCGAGCGGCGCGCCGCCGGGGTCACCGCCGGGACGTGGAAGTCGTCGGCGGGGACGCTCGCGACCGTGCCCGTCGCGCAGGCCACGAACCTCACGCGGCAGCTCAAGGCGTACCAGAAGGCGGGCTGCTTCGTCGCCGGGCTGGACGCGGGCGGCGGCGTCGCGGTCGCCGACCTGGAGGTCGCGTCCGGGCCGTTCGTGCTGGTCGTCGGCTCGGAGGGCAAGGGCCTCGGACGGCTCGTCGGCGAGACCTGCGACCTGCTCGTCACGATCCCGATGCCGGGCGCGGCCGAGTCGCTGAACGCGGGCGTCGCCGCCGGGATCGCGCTGTACGAGGTCAGCCGCCTGCGCTCGCGGTGAGCGCCGCGGGTGCGCGCGGTGACGTTGCTCACTACCGACAATCTTAACGTTCAGATAGTTGACGTGGGTTTACTCCTCATGTTGTTATCTCAATGTTGAGGTAATGACCTGAGGGGTGAGCCAGATGACCGCCATCGCGGCGCCGCAGGGGGTCCGCCCCCGCTACGCGGCCGACATCGCCCTGGCCGCCTTCGCGCCCGCGAGCTGGGGCACCACCTACGTCGTCACGACGACGCTGCTCCCGGACGGCCGTCCGCTGCTCGCCGCCACGCTCCGCGCGCTGCCCGCCGGGCTCGTCCTGCTCGCCGCCACCCGCCGCCTGCCGCGCGGCGACTGGTGGTGGAAGTCGGTCGTCCTCGGCATGCTGAACTTCGGGGCCTTCTTCCCGCTGATCTTCTTCGCCGCGTACCGGCTGCCCGGCGGGGTCGCCTCGACGATCGGCTCCGTCCAGCCGCTGGTCGTCGCGCTGCTGTCGATCGGCGTGCTGCGGGTGCGGCCCGCCCGCGCCGTGCTGTACTCGGCGGTCGCCGGGACCGGCGGCGTCGCCCTGCTGACGCTCAGCGCCGACGCCCGGCTCGACCCGCTCGGCATCGGCGCCATGCTCACCGCGACGTCCCTGATGGCCACCGCGATCGTGCTGGCCAAGAAGTGGGGCCGTCCCGAGTCGGCGGATGGGCGTCCCGAGTCGCCGCTCGTCATGACCGGCTGGCAGCTCACCGTCGGCGGCCTCGCCCTCGCCCCGCTGACGCTCGCCTTCGAGGGCGTGCCGTCGTCGGTGACCGGGGAGAACGTCCTCGGCTTCGGCTACCTCGGGATCGTCGGCACCGCCGTCGCGTACGCGCTGTGGTTCCGCGGGATCGACCGGCTGCCGCCCACGTCCGTCTCCCTGCTCGGCCTCACCAACCCGATGGTCGCCACCGTCGCCGGGCTCGTCGTCCTCGGGCAGACGCTCACGCCGCTCCAGATCGTCGGCTTCACCATCGCGCTCGGCGCGCTCGTCGCCGGCCAGACCCTCAACCGCCGGACGTGACGCCCCGCCGCCGCTCCCTCAGGAACGCCAGCTCGGCCTCGTTGTCCGTGCGCTCGATGGCCGCGTCGTAGGACGCGGCGGCCTCCGCGTCCCGGCCCAGCCTGCGCAGCAGATCCGCGCGGACGGCGTGGAACAGGTAGTAGGCGCCGAGGTCGAGCCCGTCCACGAGGGCGAGCGCGGGCTCGGGCCCTTCGACCTCGGCCACCGCGACGGCCCTGTTCAGCGCCGCGACCGGAGTCGGCGCGATGGCCATGAGCTGGTCATAGAGCTGGACGATCTGCTCCCACTGCGTGTCCTCCGGCCGCGCGGCGTCGCTGTGCACGGCGTTGACCGCCGCCTGGATCTGGTACGGCCCCGGCCGGTTCCGCCTCAGACACTGCCGGACAAGCGCCTGCCCCTCGCGCACCAGGTCTTCGTCCCAGAGGCGGCGGTCCTGGTCGGGGAGGAGGACGAGCCGCCCGTCCCGCATCCTCGCGGGCTTGCGCGACTCGATCAGCAGCATCAGGGCCAGCAGGCCGAGGGCCTCCGGCTCGTCCGGCATCAGCTCCACCAGGACCCGGCCGAGCCTGATCGCCTCCGCGGCGAGGTCGTCGCGCCCGCCGTATCCCTGGTTGAACACCAGGTAGATGACCGCCAGCACTCCGGACAGGCGCTCCGGCAGATCGGCATCGTCCGGCACGCGGTACGGGATGCGCGCGTCCCGGATCTTGCCCTTCGCGCGCACCAGCCGCTGCGCCATCGTCGGCTCCGGCACCAGGAACGCCCGCGCGATCTCCGCCGTCGTCAGCCCGCCGAGCAGCCGCAGCGTCAGCGCCACCCGCGCCTGGAGCGCCAGCGCCGGATGGCAGCAGGTGAAGATCAGTCGCAGCCGGTCGTCCCGCACGGCGCCCTCCTCCACCGGTTCCGCCACGCCGACCAGCGCCGCCTGGGCGTGTTTGCCGTCCCGCGCGGCCTCCCGGCGCAGCCGGTCGATCGCCTTGTTCCGCGCCGTCGTGATGATCCATCCGGCGGGCGCCGGGGGCGGGCCGTCCACCGGCCACCGCCTGACCGCCTCCGCGAAGGCGTCCTGCACCGCCTCCTCGGCCACGTCGACGTCGCCGAACACCCGGACCAGCACGGCCACCGCGCGCCCGTGCTCCTCCCGGAAGACCTGTTCGATCAGGCCTCGCCCTGGAACGGCCGCACCTCCATCGGAAGCCCCGTCTTCTCGGCGTACCTGGCCGCGACCTTCAGCGCCGCGTCGAGGTCGGCGGCCTTGATGATGATGATCCCGCCGATGTGCTCCTTGCCCTCCGTCCAGGGCCCGTCGGTCGCGACCACCTCCTCGCCCCGCAACCGCACCACCGTGCTCGCGTCGGGATCGTGCAGGCCCCGCCCGAACACCCACGCCTCCTGCGACTCCAGGTCGCGCCGGATCACCGCGAGGTCCGCCATCACCTTGTCCAGCACCTCCGGCGGCGGACGCTCGCCCACGGGCTGGATCATGTTGAGCGCGTACAGTTTCATGCTTCCTCCCTCTTCCGGTATGTCGCGATCACGACCCCCGTCGTCGTGACCACCGACCCGACGAGCCGCATGTCGACGGCGACTTCCTCGAACAGCCGCTGCCCCGTCCCGAGCACCCGCGGATGGATCATCAGCAGCCACTCGTCGACGAGCCCCCGCCGCATCAGCTCCCGCACGAGGACACCGCTCCCGATAACCGTCAGATCCTCCTCGATGCGTTCCACACCGCCGACGTCCTCGACGAGCACCGAGTTCTCCCAGGGCAGTTCCCGCATCGTCGTCGTCACCACGTACTTCCGGGCCCGGTTCAGCGCGTCCGTGTACGGGTTGTCCTTCTGGTGGGGCCAGTAGGCGTGGAGGCCCAGGTACGTCCGCCGCCCGAGCAGGATGCCCCCGTCCCGCCCCATGCCCTTCCCCATCTCCGAGCCCATGACCTCGTCGTTCCCCGGAACGGCCCACCCACCGTGCGCGAAGCCGCCCCTGACGTCCTCATCGGGCAGGGCGGGCGCCTGCATGACCCCGTCCAGCGACAGATGCTCCACCACGACGATCTTCCCCACGGCTCCTCCTCCAGACGACGGCCCTCACCCCCTATACGAACGCCGCCCACCCGGATCGACACCGCCCCGGAAAAACCGTCCCCCCGACCCCCCACCAGTTCGACTACGATGCGTGGACGACCAGGCCGGCGTAGCTCAATCGGCAGAGCATCTGTCTTGTAAACAGAAGGTTAGGGGTTCAAGTCCCCTCGCCGGCTCCCAGGTCAAAGGCCCCTTCCGCTCCCGGAAGGGGCCCTTTCGCTAACGGGTTTGCTAACAGCGGCGTCTGCGCCGCGCCGTCGATCCTGTCCACGATGATGGGCGCCGCTCCGGCGAACTGCTCGTTCTCTTCCGCCCACCGTCGCGGACCTGATCAAAGTGGCGAAGGCCGCGCGGCAGTTGACCTCTGGCTCTCCCGTTTGCCCTGCCGCGCGGTGTTCAAGGCCACGGCCACCCGTCGGGGTGCGTGATGGCCGTGGCCAGCTCTCGAACCGTGATCGCCTCTACCAGCCGCCACCCGTGGCTACCGAGCACCAACGCCCAATAGCTACCGGTGTGGAGCCCGACCCAGCACGGGACCCCGAACCGCTGGCTGACCTCCTCCACAGCGGCAGCGGCCCGGGCATCCATCGCAGGTCATTCGTCCAGTGGGACGGCCTTGCCGCCGAGCCCTGCGGCGGCCAGCAGCGCCGTGACCTGCCACACCGCCAGATCCATCCGCGAGCAGGGCGCGAGCAGCGTCCCGGTACTGAACCGGAACCACCACCCGCCGTCCCCGCCGACCACGCAGACGCTCTCACCGACAAACGGCATGTCCGGGGAGTGGACCCGCAGCAGCGGGACCGCTTCGGCATAGCGGCGTTCGGCGACCCAGCCCTGACGCCGCAGCGCCCAGCCGAGCCGGTTGAGGCGGCGGCGTGCGGTGAGGGGCCGAGGCAGCGCAGCGGGTGCAGCCGGGGGGACAAGCACCCACCACGCCGCTTCAGCCTCCCCTTGGACCGCCTCCTCCTGTGAGGCGGCCCTATGAGGTGACAGTGGGGGAGTCCACACCACCATCACCAAGCCCTCTTCTCGACCGAACGCCCCGCCGCCCGCTGCCGCTCGTGCACCAGCGCCGCCCGCAACTCCTCCGAGCCCCGGCAGATCACCGTCGCATCAACCCCGGCAGCCGGGTCATGCAGCGTCGCCACCCATTCGCCGGAGCTGCCGTCCGACCGCAGGGCCCGCCAGATCCGGTGACCGGTGAACTCCTCCCGAAGCCCACGCATTGCACGCTCCTCAGCCTGGACGCGCCTTTCCATCGCCGGAGTCTTCATTCGGACTTGCTCCTCTCAGGCCGCGTCGGCCATCACTCGCTGTCCCCCAGCACGTGCAGGCCCTGGACGTGGGTGGCGATGCGGCGCGCGGCACCAGGCATGTCGTTCACCGGGTGCTGGTGGTTGCCTCGGGCCCAGGAGAAGAACCGGCCGGTGAAGCTGACGAAGATCCAGAGGTAGACGCCGGGTGCGTCGGTGTGCACGGCGAGCCCTGCAACGTCCTCCTTCACCTCGGATTGGATCTCGTGCTCAGTGAGTGCGCCTCGCAGCTCAGAGAGCAGCTCCAGCTCTAGCGACATCGTCGTTTCCATAGGTTCGCCCTTTGGTGGGAACGGGGCCGGTGATCCGGAGCGAGGGAACTGGCCCGCCCTCGCCGTTTCGTCGGTCCCGTTGTCGATCACACCTACGACTTTCGCGGGGAGACATGTCGCGTCGCGATACCGAGCGTGACGCTTCTCGTGCGCCTTGTACTCGTCTCGTCTCGTCTGTGTCGCGTCTCGTGCTAACTTCGGCCTGTCGGAAGGGCGAAGATGACCACTTCATCAGTGCGGCTAAAGGCTCTGATCCAGGAACGTCATTGGCAGACGCACCGGACATTCGTGGCCGAATATGACGAGGCGGCCCGCAAGGTCGATCCCGTGTTGGTCGGCCAAGCCCCGAGTCGCGCCCAGCTCCACCGATGGATGTCGGGCGAGCTGAAGGGGCTTCCCTACGCCGACCATTGCCGCGTCCTGGAGAAGATGTTCCCTGGTTGGACGGCGGAGCAACTGTTCGAGCGCGTCACCGACGAGCAGCCGCCGCCCCAGGGGCCCGCGGCCATCTCCGTGGACGCTCCGGCGCAGGCCAAGGACCTTCTCACCGCCATTGATCAGAGGCTTCAGACACCGGCCGGGGAAGTGGAATGGGGGACGGCGAGGACACCGCCCGCCACGGTCGCGCCCGCGCTGGTCAACACCGTCGAGGGCGTCAGCGATGAGGCGCGGAAGCTCGGCCGACGCCTGTTGGAGCTGCAGCAGGTACTGCGCCTGGACGAGGAGGAGACGACCCAGCTGGCGGCCCTCTCCGGCAACATCGTTGAGCTGTCGATGACGGCAGACCTAGACATCGGCCAAGACGGATGGTCGCAACTGATCTACCGGCATCAGTTGCTCAACCTCAGCGACAAGCCGATGACCAGGCTTGCCCGGGAAGTCTGGTTCGAGAACACCGAGGAGCGCCTCACGATCGTCCCGAACGCCGACTCCGAACGGCGCATCATGATCCAGCGCATTCACGACACCGCGAACCTGTCGAAGTTCGCATGTCAGATCTCCCCGCCGATCCAACCCGGAGAATCGACCACGATCGCATTCACGGTCAGCGGCGGACAATTCGTCGAAGACCACTACTGGCGCCAAGCCATCCCGCGATACCTGCGCCACTACACGCTACGTGTCCGCCACCGTGGCGCCGGGCAGCTCTTGCGCTGTACCGCGTCCGAAGAGCACCCAGACGGCTCAGAGAACTCCGCCGAGGATGACCTCGTGTGGGACTACGAAGGCGACGACGTCGTGATGACATTGACCCGCAACTACCTTCGCCCGAACCAGGCCATCACTCTGCGATGGGACGTCCCACATGAGTCTGCGTGACGAGACAGAAACGGTTCTCCGAGCGTGGGACGCCCACGAGGTCAACCGCGGTGAAGCACCGATCATCGACTTCGACTGTCACCCTGGCGGCCCGGCCCCGGCGCCGGCCCCCGACCGGCTCACGGCCTACCGCAAGCTTGCCGAACTCCGGGCCGCCGCAACCGGCCCACTGGCGACCCGCCTTGACGCAGATCTGGCCTACCTCGGAGCCCTCCTCGGCGAACACCGCCCGCTCAGCGACTACGTCACCGCAACCCAGGGATGCGGCACCGCCGGATGGCCCGAGCAGTACCTAGCGAACCGCGCCGAACAGGCCCGCACCGCCCTCGCCGACCTCGGCATCACCTGGAGCGCCCACACCAACACCGACCTCCGCCAAGCCGAAGGCGTCCTAGACGTCAGCGAAGCCCCGGACGCCATCCGCCAGGCCGCCGAAGAACTAGAGCCCGCCGTCCGCGAAGCCACCGGCAGCACCGCGCCCTACACGCTGACCATCAAGACCGCCGACGTAGACGCCTACTGGGCGTACTGGCTGGACGGAGCCGGGCAAGACGTCCGCCTGCGCCTCAACCTCCCCAACGTCGAGTTCACCCAAGCGGGCGCCCGCCAATTCGCCCTACACGAGGTACTCGGCCACGGCCTCCAAAGCGCGAGCCTCACCGCGGCAGCCGCCGCCCAAGACGTTCCGTGGATACGCCTACTCAGCGTCCACGCCCCCCAGCAAGTCATGCTCGAAGGTCTCGCCCAGGCATGGCCGCTTTTCCTGCTCCCCGATGACAAGGTGCTCATCGCCCGCATCCGACTCGCCCACTACACCCAACTCGTCCTCGCCCAGGTCCACCGAGCGCTCAACGAGGGCATACCGGCCATCGACTGCGCCGACTACGTCAAAACCGCCGTGCCCTGGTGGACCGACAAGACCGTTGCCGGATACCTCGCCGACCGTGGCACCAACCCCCAACACCGCAGCTACATGTGGTCCTATCCGGCAGGGCTCGACTGGTTCGCGGCCCTCGCCGAGGCCGACGTTAAGGTGTCCCGGGAGGTTCTCCATGCCGCATACCGAGCCCCACTCACCCCAACCGAACTCGCGGCCCTCTGGCCAGCAGGACCGCCTATCGGTGGACCCGGAGGCCCTGTTCGTCTACGGAAGCCTCCAATTCCCTGAAGTCTTGTTCGCCCTCATCGACCGCGTCCCCGACCACGAACCCACCGCCGCCAAAGGCTGGCGCGTCGCCACCCTCCCCGAACGCGTCTACCCCGGCCTCGTCCCCGCAGACGACACCGCACCCGGCCACCTCCTGACCGGGTTGACCCCAGACGAATGGCGCGTCCTGGACGCCTTCGAAGACCCGGTGTACGAGCTGGTCCGCATCGACCTGCTTGACGGCCGCCACGGCTGGACATACGCATGCGCCACCGCCAGCGACGTCGGCCCCGACGACTGGTCAGCCGAAGCCTTCGAGGCAGAGCACCTTCCCGCCTACGTAGAACGCTGCGCAACCTGGCGCCGCCGCCACGAAGCCAACCAACAAGCCAGCTAAACCCAGCTCATCGCCTCAGCCCCCCGCCGGATGAGAACTTTCCTTACGTCTTCAAGGGCGCCCGCTACGCGGCCGCCGCCGGTCGGTCCGGGCCGGGCATGCGGCCTCTCCGGGCCGACCCGCCCCGGCCGCCCGGCGCTTAGCACATAGCAAGTTGCCAGGATTGCTGCATAACCGCTGGCGTGTTAGGGCTCGTCCGGCCATCATAGAGGGCACATCCGTACATCCTTGGCAAGCTCCCCTTAAGGGCGTTCAAGCGCCTTTACGGGCCAAGGCATCCCGAGCATATCCATTCGAGGAGATCAGATGAGCACCGAATTTCCAATGGAGGAAGGAGAGCCCATAGGCGGGGAAAATGAGGAGCTCTTCGAGAAGCTCCGAGAGCTCGGCTTTATGGTCGCCCCTCAAGGGGAGGCCGTCATTTTCTCGCGAGAGGGCGAACAGGCGCGCGTTGGACCGCGAACCGATTACGTTCTCCCTCTCTCGGAAATGGAACACCTTAAGGAACAATTGACGGGTCCAGTGAAGCCACTCCAGGACTATTTCGGCTTCATGTCTCCTTCAAACGGATGGTTCGAAGTCACAGTAACCTCTCAAAGACGCGCAGGACGTTCACGCTTGTTTGATCCCATACTGGGTAGAGTTGGATCAGATGGTGTCGAGTGTCGGCACCGTAATGGAACTCCGATGCTGTCAGTTGAGCCACCTGGGCGGTACCAGGGGCAGCCGGCGGTCAACGCTATTCATGTTTCAGACGTCGGAACCAACGTATGTATAGAACTTTCGTGGGCTTCACCTTGCGGTATCCTATTCGGATATCCGAACGGTCGACTAAGCAACAGTGCTCCTCCTAGGTTCATTTCGAGTCTTTCGCTAAAGGTTGACTTCGGATCCACGCAGGCAGAGGCCGCGCTTCTCTCGCAGGGAATGCAACTGGTCGACTCCATAATATTCGAATTGAACGTCCGGAATCGACTGGCTATCGAGCCCCTTCGGCGAGCCGAAGAAGAACGCGAATTCCGTCGCAGGCGGTATGAGCATACCGATTCCGCAAGATTTCCCCAGATATCTCTGCAGCGCGAGGTTTCGGAGCTCTTCTCTTTTGCAGAGAGTGCCAGAGATAATCCACCGCTTGCTTTCCTATCATTCTATCAAGTGCTCGAATACTTCTTTCCATACGCCGTCCGCAGGAACGCCATGCGGAAGATGCGCAAAGAGATTGCCGACCCCTTCTTTTCTGGCAGCTCCGATCAGGCGATACTCCGCCTCTTGGCAGTAGCAGAGTCGGCCACCAATGCCTCCGAGGTTACGCAGATAAGTACTCTGATCTCGGATTCGGTTCGCTCTGACCGAATACTCGACTTCCTTGATGACGATGAGCGGCGCTCCCACTTTGGCAAGAACGGACCAATCTCTGGAGTCGAGGCAATCAACGCCAAAAACCCTCACAAGACGATAGCTGCGCAAGTTAGCGACCGCATTTATCGAATCCGTAACAGAATCGTTCATGCAAAAGATGATCCAAAGTATGCAGATGTTCGCGTGTTGCTGCCCAAGAGCAGGGAAGCGTTTGCCCTTGGTCCAGACATTGAGCTCATACGTCTACTTGCTATCGAAGTCATAATTGACTCTCAGGTAGGGTGATCCGTAGATGAACCTGCGATGACCGACTTGGGCATTGGAGCAAGCGCCAGGACCGTCATGGGGACGGGAAGAAGCGATCGGCGGTGTGTGGGCCCTGGATGAGTGCGAATGCACGGCAGTCACGGCACCGGCCTAACGACACGCCACCTTCCGGATCACGCCACCGCAATTCCACCGTCCAGGTCGAGTCACCAGTTGAACCCGTTCTGAAGAAGTCTTTGGGCTGAACGTGCCCGAAGCGGGGGCTTCGCAGCCCCCAGCCCCCCGCGGGCCGGAGGGCACGCCCGCGCGAAGCTGTCTGTCACACCGTCTCGCCGTTCGCGCGGGCGCACCCTCCGGGACGGTGCACCTGCTAACGCGGATGCTACGAATCGACCGGGAACCCCAACTCTCTGAGATAGGTGATCCGCGCCCTTATAGCGGCGGAAAAGTGTTTCCAATCAAGGCTTTCGACCAGTTCGATGGGTTGCGGATGCTTCTCCGAGGAAGTGACAAAGCAGACCGCGTCGTACAACCCTTCTGCCATGAGGCGTTCGCAGAAGAGTGAAAATCTTGTCTGATAGGACCGACCGCGCCAGATCTCCTCGACGGGCGAAGCCCCTTCCATGAGGCGCACCGGAGTGCGTGAACCGGGAGCATCTTCCATGATGAAGAAATAGCCGAGCCACGGCTTCTCGCCCGGATAAAGGTCAGCCAGTACCGCACGCCTGAGGTCGACAGCGCTGCCTAGAGCCTCTTCTACTCGGTTATTGTAGTTGTTGCCGAACGAGGGCCCACCGAGCGCCTTAAGTTCGAAGGCCGCAACGAGCGTGTCTCGGTGGGACACCACAAGGTCCCACTGTTTCTGTGGACGGTAGTAGCCGGGAAGTTCAAGGCGATGCTTCTTGGTGACGCGGATGTCTTCGGCTGGGTAGCCAGCTTCGAGGAAGAACTTGGCCAAGAGGGCGGCGATGTCGTCGAAGTGCTTGCCGCCACGTACGGAGCCCGCAGTTCCCGCACCGACAGCATCCTTAATTCTGGATAGCTCTCGCTGTGACTGCTTGGCGCCCCAGTAAGCGGCAACCGCGTTCTCGAAGTCGTGTCGCGTGACTGCCAATGTGTTCCTCTAATCGGGGAGTTCTTCGAGCCCGTAGGCGCGCAGGGCGGCTTGTGTCGCGGCCCGAACGTCACGGCGTTCGAACGCGGCCGTCAATGCTGTGCTCGTCTCTTCATCGATCTCCGCAGGATCCGGTACACGGATCTTACGCAGATACTGGGCTTGGAACCGCAGAGTCCCGCCCCGCATCTTAACCGCGTACGCCGCCACGAACGCCTCAGCGACATTGGACAGCAGCAAGCCTCCAAGTACCCGCAAGTCCCAGGTGTCGGAAACGATGAAGTACAGGTTGTGGTGAGGGTACAGCCCGCCCTCATCCAGCACCGGGTGTATGACCTGTTTCATGTCCGGGAGCAAGAGTTTGGGGCGAGCGTTCAGACGAGGGTCGACCTTATCGATCGTCTTGTACCAGCGTTCCGGCTGTTTCACGGCAACGTGACGCTTCCGCAGCGCGGCCCCGTGCTGGACGAAGTAGGCGCGCAGTCGAGGGTAGGCCGCCAAGTCGACGAGCCCGCCCGTCGCATTCCACGGATTGACCAGGTACATGCCGCCCCAGTCCAGACGCCCAGTCGTCGTATCGCGGACCATGGCGAGCGGAAGCATGCGGTCTTGCTCAACAAGGTCGGGTCGATCAGTGATGAAAACCTTGTCCGCCCCCGTCGCGACGCCGATGCCGATGCGTGTGCCCGTGGTCTCGTCCTCCAGGAGCCGGAACCTGTCGCTCAGCTCTTCTAGAACGGCCAACCGCGCGGGGGACGCCGAGGGCCAAGAGTCCTCACCAGGGAACCAATGCGGTAGGCGCGACGCTTTGAATGCGGTAGCAGTGACAGCCTTCTGCGCCGGGTCAGCCGTCCATCTAAGAAGGTCCCGAGCCTCGGACTGTCCGAACTCCCGAGTGGTATCCGCAGCGATCGCGGGACCCTGTACGCCGTTGCGAATGATCGTGATAGCCGGGTAAGCGGCTACCTGGTCGTGGAACGCATCCACGTCATGCATCACAATGACCAGGTCCATGCTGTAGCGCTGTGTCACCCTCTGCCGGAGGCGCCGACCATACTGATTACGCATCCAGCGATCAGCGCAGATGAATCCGAGCTTGCCGCCAGGCTTCAAGCTACGAAGACCGACCTCATAGAACCCTACGTACACATCGGCCCGGCCGCCCATCGTCGGGCAGGCGGACCGGTAGGCCATCATGCGCTCGTCCGGTACATCCTCCAGCCGGATATAGGGCGGATTCCCAACGACGAAGTCAGCGTCACCCGCACTGTGAGCGGCAAGAAGATAGTCGCCTTGGCGCACCCAGCCCCGCACGACGGCGTCAACCTCGCGGTGCTCCCAGCCGTCCGCCGTGAGCCGGTCGCGGACAAGCGTGCGCGACCGCTTCACGTTCTCGTCCAGCAGATCCAGCGCCCGCATCGACCCGACCGCTTCCGACAGTGAGCGCCCATGAGCCCGGCACGACTTGCTCAACCGCTCAACGATTGGGCCCAGGAACGCGCCCTCCCCACATGCCGGCTCGACCAGGCGCAGGACAGCAAGATCACGATCAGCCGTGTAGCCCACAAGGTCGAGAATCAGCTCGACTATCCAGCGACGAGTGAAGACCTCACCGTGCCGCACAGCCTCCTGCAACGCCTCCGGCAGCGGAGGCTCATC
Source organism: Actinomadura decatromicini (assembly GCF_008121305.1). Lineage (NCBI taxonomy): Bacteria > Bacillati > Actinomycetota > Actinomycetes > Streptosporangiales > Thermomonosporaceae > Actinomadura > Actinomadura decatromicini. The sequence goes on from NZ_VSRQ01000010.1 coordinate 273,658, forward strand.
AACGTCGAACAGCGCTTGAGTGACCACCGGCCAGACGATACCGCCAGGCAAGAGATACCCATGGCGACAACGTCAGCTTGTGGATATCCCTTGACGTTGGCCGCCCACGCGCCCCGAGGACGCACCCGCCCGGAGCGGTGTGGATGCTAACGCCGTTGCTAACAACGGGGTTGGATGATCTTGGACGAGTGTGGACGGGCTGGAGGTTGCCGCGCTGGTCAGGAGACACCTGGGGACATGCCTGGACGGTCCTGATCTTGCTTGTAAACAGAAGGTTAGGGGTTCAAGTCCCCTCGCCGGCTCCCAGGTCAAAGGCCCCTTCCGCTCCCGGAAGGGGCCCTTTCGCGAACGGCCTTGCCAACCCCGGCACCCATCCCGCGCCCGTCAATCCCCACCGCATCCCCTGCGGATGGGAGTGCTCGTGTGGGGCTCCGGAACCGTTGGTCGGCATTGATCGTCTCAGCGGCATGAGCGTGTCCACGACGGTTTTGCCGCTGGCAGGGGTGGTTCTGGGGTCCGCCGGGACCCTGATCGGTCAGTACCTGTCGACGCGGGTGGAGGCACGACGGGCGCGCTTCGAGCAGGCCAGCGCGGAACGGTCAGAGCGCAAAGCAGCCCTGATCGAGTTCCTGTCCGCCGCCCAACAGGTGGAACTGTGCTTGGACCGGCTCTCGATGGGAGAGCGACTGGACGACTCCGAGATGTGGCAACATCTGCACGCGCTCTGGCTTGCGAAGAAGGTCCCCGAACTCGTGTGTTCCCCTCCTGTCGCGCAGGCGGCCCACGACTACACTTCGGCGCTCCATGCGCTGCTTCGAGGACATACCCCAGCAGAGGGCACACCGCCCAAGCGTGACCTCCGCTTCGCGTTCCTCGAGGCCGCCCGCCGCGAACTCGGAACAGCGAATGAGCCGTTGAGGAGAGATCCCCTAGCGCGAGAACTTGGCGAGTAACCACACGGCTGGGTTCTCTCGTACTGCCCGCACGGCTGACACGTCGGGTTTCCGCGCACAACCTGAGGTTGGCTGCAATCGCACTCCGCGTGCGGCGGTTCTCGTCGGCCCTGCGGGGAGTGTGCGGGAGAGGTGTCGGGTTCGGTCTCGATCAACTTGTTGTCAAGGGGGGTGGTCATTGGTGTAATGATCGGGTGAAAAGTCTTCGGGAATCGGGAATCGGGTTACTGGCGGGGCTTTCCTCAGCGGCGTTAGTGCTGGTGGGGGTGCCAGCGAGTGCGGGTGCGGCCAGCTTGTCTGGGTGGGGGATCGTCAGCCTCGGGGTGTTGCCAGGGGGATCGACCAGTCGGGCTACCGCTGTGAACGATCACGGTGTCGTTGTTGGTTACGGTGACGTGGCCACTGGGCAGTTCCATGCCATCCGGTGGGACCGGGGTGGGCGCGTCGTTGACCTCGGTACGCTTCCGGGCGGTACTTACAGTTACGCCAACGGAATCAACGACCGTGGTGACGTCGTCGGCTACGCGAACACTGCCGGTGGTGACGACCGTGCCGTGCGTTGGGCGGCGGATGGGAGCATCACCGATCTCGGTAGCCTCCCGGGCCACGCCAGTAGCTACGCTTACGGAATCAACGACAAGAGGGACGTGGTCGGCAACGTCCCGATCCGGTCCAAGATTTACCATGCGGTGAAATGGCAGGCGGACGGCACCGCTTCCGATATCGGGACAGATTCCCCGCTGCCGGCGACCACCGCGGTCGCGATCAACAATCACGGTGTGGTTGCTGGTCATACCTACGAGGTGTCGCCAGGACATTACGTGGAGGCCGTTACCTGGGCTGCGGCAGGAACCACGGCGGTTGTGCTTCAGGCGCTGGGCGGTGCCAATCTGCGCAGTAGTGCCAACGGCATCAATGACCGGGGTGCGATCGTCGGCTATTCGCAGTCTGGGTCCGGCGCTCCCACCAACTATCCCTTCCACGCGACTCTGTGGGCCCCCGGCACCTTGGCGCCCACCGACCTCGGGACGCTGCCCGGCGGCGACTACAGCAAAGCGAACGGGGTCAACGCTGCGGGGATTGCCGTCGGTACTTCGGCGACCGGCACTTCCGGCGAGCAGGACGCGGTTCTGTGGCGGCGGGGCAAGAACGGGTGGCGTATCGTGCCGCTGCCGCAGTTGGGCGGTGGCAACTCCAGTGAGGCGACGGCGGTCGACGATGACGGCGATGTGGTCGGTGAAGCGTCCACCGCGGCCGGTCAGAGCGTCGCGGTTCGCTGGAAGAAATGATTCGGCGGCCTGAGCCGAGGCGCTAGGTCAGTACGGTGGGCGTGTGCGGATTGTCGCGGTCGCTGATACTCACACCTACCATCGCGAGCTCGTCGTCCCGGAAGGGGACGTCTTCGTGCACGCGGGTGATCTGTGTCGGCGTGGCAAAGAGCTGAGGGAGCTTGAGGACGCCGCTGACTGGATTCACGGACTTCCGCATCCGACGAAGGTGGTCGTGGCTGGTAACCATGACTGGCTGTTCCTGGACGAGCCCGTGCGCGCGCGGGCCGTTCTGGCTGACCGTGGCATCCGCTACCTGGAGGACAGCGGGACGGAGATCGACGGTCTCTCGTTCTGGGGGAGTCCGTGGCAGCCGGAGTTCAACGGATGGGCGTTCAACCTTCCGCGAGGGCGCGCTCTCGCGGAGAAATGGGCGCTGATTCCGGAGCATGTTGACGTCCTGATCACGCACGGGCCTCCGCTTGGCATCGGTGACGCGAACGCCTATCCCGGACGGCACGGTTGTGCGGACCTGCTGGCGCGAGTGCGGCAGGTCCGCCCGAGGCTGCACCTGTTCGGTCACATTCACCAGGACGGCGGGCTCTGGCGCCACGGGCAGACGACGTTCGCCAATGTCACCACGTGGGAATGCGAACGCGGCCCGACCGTCGTCCGGCTGGACGCCTCGGGCGCCGTAGGCGAGATCGTCCCGCCCGCGCGCGGCGGTTCCGGGGCCCAGTAGCGTGCGGGCCGTGAGCCCCGGAGGCGGATGCTCACCGCTCTGAAAGAGCATTCATGGCCGGTGGGATTAAGGGGCGCGGTCTATTAGGAGGTCGGTTTGCCAGCGGGAATTGTTCGGGAGTTGGGCTGTCAGGGTTACTGAGGAGAAGTCGGTCACCGGGGACGTGGTGCCCTGGAGGGAGACCGAGGACTGACCCGCTGGGATTGTCACGTGGGTGGGGAGGCGGGCGACGCTCGGGTCGCTGCTTTCGAGCTGGATCGTCATCGGGCTGCTCGTGGCCGCGCCGAGTTGGATGGTGGCGTCGAAGGGCTGGCCGCCGGTGATCAGCCAGGGCTCGATCTCGAATCCGGTCAGGCCGGGGTGGGCGATCACGGTGTGGCTGCGGGTCCCGACGCCCTCTATGTTCGCCGTGAGGGTCAGGGGGCCGTCGATGTCGGGCGGTAGCGCCACCTCGACTTGATACGTTCCGCTGGTTCCTTCGAGGAACTCCATTGGCCCGGGCGGGTGCTGGAGTTTCGGGTTGTCGGAGCTGAAGGTGACCTTGATGCCGCCGTGCGGGACGGGGTTCGGCAGGTTCAGCGCCATGTTGAAGTAGAAGCCGCCGTAGGCCTCGGCCGGTCCGGTGAAGGTCCAGTCGCCGGGGTCGTAGTTCCAGGCCAGGAGCTTGAGGACGTTGCCGATGCGCTGTCCTGGGAGCTTGGCCGTAATGGTGGCGTTCGCGTCCACGGGAATGCGCGTGCTCTTCAGGAGCGGCGGCGGGACGCTCATTCCCAGGGCGCCGCGCGGAATGGTCACGGTCGGCGGGACCTTCACGGCCGGGTTGTCGCTCTCCAGCGCGATGGTCGTCCCGCCTTCGGGAGCGGGTCCGTTCAGGCCGACGGTGATCGACGGGCGGTCGCCGCTGACGATCGTCGAATGGCCGCCGAAGTCGACGAAGCGCAGTCCGGGGCGGAGCGCCAGCCGTTGGGTCAGAGTCCGGCCGCGCAGGCGCGCCGTGAGCGGGACGCCGAAGTCGCCGTAGACGTAGTCCGGCTGGAACGTGCGGATGGGAAAGGTCGCCTCCGTCGCTCCGGAAGGAACCACCACCTTTGCCGGAACGCTCACCCAACTCGAATCCGCCGACGTCAGCGCGATGGTGAGCTCGACCGACGATTTGCAGTTGACCTTCACTAAGCCTTGCGCCCTGCCGCCCGAGGGGACCTTTTCGGTAGGCAGGACGAGGGCGTCGAGCCGCGAGCCGCAGGTCGCCGGGGACGTTTCGGCGGCGGCCGGAGCGGTGAGACCGGAGGCCAGGAGGACGGCCCCGGCGAGGACACCCAGGGTCGTCTTCCCACTGGCTGAGCTGATCATGGCCCACGCCTTTCCGAACAGCGAACAGACGGCTGCTCGGCAGGATCGTAGCCGGGTGGACCGGTGTCCATGTCACATCTTGATCAAGATCCAGGGCAGCGGTGACAACGACTCCCGTTGGGCCTGTCCGAACGGCGGCGGGCGTGCTGAGAATGTGCGGCGAAGATCTTGTGAAGGGACGTGCGCTGATGAGTCTGCGGGACGAGGTCGAGGCCGTTATCCGGGCCTGGGACGCCTACGAGGTCGAACACGGCGGGGCGCCGGTCATCGATTTCGACTGCGATCCGGGCGGGACCGCCGCGCCCGCCGATCGGCTGACCGTTCTTCGGCGCCTTGCCGAGCTTCGTCCCAAGGCGAGTGGCGTGCTCGCGGCGCGTATCGACGCCGACCTCGCCTATCTCGGGGCGCTGCTCGGGGAACGGCGTCAACTGGACGAGTACATTCGCGAAACCCAAGGGTGCGGCGCCGGTGGCTGGCCTGAGGAGTATGTGGCTGAGCGGGCCGAACAGATGCGTGGTGCGCTGGGCGAACTCGGTATCCGGTGGGGTGCGGCCGCCAATGCGGAACTGCGTGAAGCGGAAGGACTACTCGACGTCAGCGAGGCCCCCGATGCGATTCGGGAGGCAGTCAGCGAATTGGAGCCCGTCGTCCGGGAGGCGACCGGCAGTAGCGCGCCGTACCGGTTGACGATCGAAACCGCGGAAGTAGACGCCTATTGGGCGTTCTGGCTCGACGGCGCCGGGCAGGACGTGCGGCTCCAGCTCAACCTCCGCAATGTCGAGTTCACGCAGGCGGGCGCGCGGCAGTTCGCCCTCCATGAGGTGCTCGGGCACGGTCTGCAATGCGCCGGATACACGGCCGTGGCCGCCGCCGAGGACGTTCCGTGGGTGCGGCTGCTCAGCATTCACGCGCCGCACCAGGTCATGCAGGAAGGGCTCGCGCAAGCGTGGCCGCTGTTCCTGCTCCCCGAGGACAAGGTGCTCATCGCGCGCCTCCGGGTCGCCCATTACTGCCAGCTCGTCCTCGCGCAGGTGCATGTGTCGATCAACCACGGCGCGTCCGCGGTGGAATGCGCCGACTATCTGAAGGCCGCCGTCCCGTGGTGGACCGAGGAGACCATCGCCCGCTACCTCGCCGACCGGGGCCTCGACCAGCAGCACCGCACTTACATGTGGGCCTATCCGGCGGGCTTCGACTGGTTCATGGCCCTCGCCGAAGCCGGCGACGCCGAGCTTTCCCGGAAGGTGCTCCGCGCGACCTATCAGGCTCCGCTCACGCCGTCCGACCTCGCGGAACTCTGGCCGGCGGGTCCGCCGGTCGGTGGTCCGGGCGGGCCCGTCCGGCTTCCGAAAGCACCCGTCTTTTAGCCGTTCTCAGACGACGGCCAGGTCCATCGCGGGACCTCGCGGAGCGGGTGCAGTTCGTCGTCGGTTTCGGCGAGGGAGTTCTGCTTGGCGACCTCGGTGCCGAACTCGACGTGCTCGCGGAGCGCCTGGCGGAAAGGAGCGTCGTCGGGGAGCCCGGCGGTGTCGGCGGCGGCCAGGTAGAGCTCGACGAAACGGAGCCGCTGCGCCTCGGTGATCTTGAGATGGCGGTGGACGTCGATGAGGTGGGAGAAGCCGCCCATCTCGCGGGAGAAGGTGTCGGGGCCGCCGAACGTCTCGGCGGTGAAGGCCGTGAGGTGATCGACGTGAGTGGGGCTGCCCTCGCCGAACAACGGCTGCAGCAACGGGTCGGCGAGCATGCTCGAATAGAAGACGTCGATGAACCGGTGGAGCCCCTCGTGACCGCCGGCGTGCTCGAACAGCGATTCCATGATTACATCATTACCTTCTTGTAGACGCCTGGCTCAGTTATCGCAGTCGAGGCCCCGCTTGTCGAGGGTTTCGCCCAACCCGGTCGGCCCCGGCCGGAATGGTCGCCGGGCGCGGGCGTCGCGCGTCCAATGGGTGGCCGGGGTTACCGTTGACGGATGTTCGAACACGGTGCCGCGGGCCCGCGCCCCGGACTGGAAGCCGCACGCTGGTGGGCGCGGATGGCGCGCGATCCGATGCGCACCTACGGGGAACTCGCCCGGCACTACGGCGACGCGGTGAGGGTGCCGTTCGGCGTCCGGCGGTCGTTCTTCCTGCTGTCCCGGCCCGAGCACGCCGAACGGATCCTGGTGGCCAACCAGGACAATTACGTGAAGGCGTTCACCTACCGTCCGCTACGGGCCGTGCTCGGCGACGGGCTTCTGACCAGCGAAGGCGAGACATGGCGGCGGCATCGGCGCCAGGTGCAGCCGGTATTCGCGCACCGGCACGTCGCCGGATTCGCGCCCCGAATGGTGGAGTCGGCGGCGGACGCGGTCCGGCGATGGCCGGACGGAGCCAAACTCGACGCGGCCGACGAACTGCGCAGGCTCACCCTCGACATCGTCGGACGCGCCTTTTTCGGCAGCGAACTCGCCAAGGAGTCCGGCCGGACAGGACGTTCCCTCGCCGTCCTGCAAAGGGGCGCGGTCATCGGAACGTTCCTGCCGGGGGCCACAGCGCGACGCGACGTTTACCGGAGGGTGCCGAGGCTCGGCGGCGCGCTCGCCCAGCTTGAGAGTCTGGTGCAGCGCGTCGTCGAAGAGCCGTCCGGCGGCGGGGAACTGCTGAACCTGATCAGGGAGAGCGGCGAGTTCGACGAGGCGGAATTGCGCGACGAGGTGCTCACCCTGTTGCTCGCCGGGCACGAGACCACCGCCGCCTCCCTGGCCTGGACGTTCGTTCTGCTCTCCAGATACCCGGCGGCCCGCGAACGGCTGGAGGCGGAGGTCGACGAGGTCCTCGGCGGCCGTGAGCCGAAGGCCGAGGACGTCGACGCGCTGCCGTGGACGAAGGCCGTCCTGTCCGAGGCGATGCGCCTTCATCCGCCGGCCTGGACGATCGAGCGCGATTCCCTCGACGACGACGTGGTCGCGGGCGTGGAGATCCCGGCGCGCTCGACGGTCGCCGTCCCGCCCTATCTGCTGCACCGGAACCCGGACGTCTGGCCGAACCCCGAGGGCTTTCAACCGGAGCGTTTCCTCGGCGAGCGGAACCGGCACCGCTACGCCTATCTGCCGTTCGGCGGCGGGCGGCGGATCTGCGTCGGCGCCGGATTCGCGATGCTGGAGGCGACGCTCGTCCTCGCGACCATCAGCCGCACGCACCGCCTCGACCTGGTGCCGGGCGCGGCGGTGCCCGGACGGGCGGAGATCACGTTCCGTCCGGCCGGGCCCGTGCCGATGAAGGTCATCCGGCGGTAGGCCGCCGGGGGAGCAGCAGCGCGGGGACGATCGCCACGGCGCCGATGACCAGCGCGATCCAGAAGGCGTGGCCGAACGCCTGCGCGAGCAGCGGCGCGACCGCGACGCGCGCCGGGTCGGGCAGCGGGGCGAGCGCCGACCCGGCGAGGCCGGGCGACCGCGCGGTGATCTCGTGCTGGAGGATCACCGCGAGCGCCGTGGTGCCGACCGACGCGCCCATCCGCTGGAGCGTGTTCAGCGCGCTGGTCGCGCGCGGGATCAGCGCGGGCGGCAGCGCCTGGTAGGCCGCCGCCATCGACGGCATGATCGTCGCGCCGAGCCCGAGGCCGATCACGAACAGCGCGGCGGCCAGCAGCATCGGCGACGTGTCCGCGTGGATCCGGGTGTAGGCGGCGGTGCCGAGGAGCCCGAGCACGATCCCGGCCGGGACGACGAGGCCCGCGCCGACCCGGTCGGTGACGCGCCCGGCCAGCGGCATCGCGACGGCCGCGCCGAGCGCCTGCGGGACGAGCAGCAGCCCCGTCGCGAGCGGCCCGTGACCCCGCACGACCTGCCAGTACAGCGGCAGCAGCACCAGCACCCCGAACAGCGCGACCGCGACGACCAGGTTGGTGACGGCGGCGGCCGCGAACCCGCGGTGCCGGAACAGCGACACGTCGATCAGCGCGTCCCGGCCCCGGGCGTGCAGCACGTAGAGGCCGATGAGCAGGGCGGACACGGCGAGGATCGTCCAGGTGCGGGCCGAGTCGAGCGCGCCGGGACGTCCCGCCTCGCTGGTGCCGTAGACGAACGCGACCACTCCGGCGCACAGCAGGACCAGCCCGCGGACGTCCAGCCGCGCCGGGCGCGGGGCGGAGCGCGGCAGCAGCCGGACGGCGGCGACCACGGCGGCGATCCCGAGCGGCAGGTTCGCGAAGAAGATCCAGCGCCACCCGGCGGTGGTGATGATCAGTCCGCCGACGACGGGCCCGACGACGGAGCCGAGCAGCATCGGCATGCCGATGAAGCCCATCACGCGCCCCATCCGCGCTGGCCCGGCGGCCTGCGCGAGGATCGTCTGCGCCACCGGAATGATCATCCCGCCGCCGAGGCCCTGCACGACGCGGAACGCGATCAGGCTGGGCATCGACCAGGCGGCGCTCGCGAGCGCGGAGCCCGCCAGGAACAGCACGAGCGCGCTGATCCACACGCGCCGGGCGCCGAACCGCTCGGTGGCCCAGCCGGTGACCGGGATGACGCCCGCGAGCCCCAGCATGTACCCGGTCAGGACCCACTGGACGGTGGCGATGGACGAGCCGAAGTCCTCGGCCAGGGAGCGGGTCGCGACGTTCACGGCGGTCGCGTCGACGATCGACATGATCGCGCCGAGGACCACGACGGCGCCGATGGCGACGAGTCCGCGGTCAAGGCCCTGCGCGGGTTGCTTGGGCGTGATGGTTGCGGTCATTTCGGTTACCTCGCAATGGTCGGGCCGGGGTTCAGGCGGGCTCGATGTTGTGGTTGCGGTGGAACACGTTCTGCGGGTCGTAGGCCCGCTTGACCTCGCGCAGCCGCCGGTGGTCCGCCGGCGTGTAGGCCGTGGCCGTCTTGGACGGGTCGCCGAGGAAATTCAGGAAAGAACCGCCGGTCGCGTACGCGGCGAGGGGCGCGGCGTCGGCGGCGGTGCCCTCGACGGCGAGGGAGAAGGGGACGTGCCGGTGCCCTACCGGCCCCGAGTCCCCGCCGGGACGGGCCATCGCGCCGCCCCAGTGCCGCACCTCGATCGCGGACGCGGAGCTGCCCGCGATCGCGGCGATCAGCGAATCGGGCAGGTCGGCGCACAGGTGGAAGTGGATCGGCGCCGTCCCGCCCAGGGACTCGGTCTCCGCGTACGGCATCGGGCGGAAGTCGTCGTGCAGCGGACGCCCGGCGGCGTTCCGCAGTGACCGGAGCGCCCGGACGGCGTCCGCTGGGTCGCCCGAGTGGACGCCGCGGACGGCGACCACACGCCCGTGCGCGGGGTGGTTCGTCACGGCGACCGTCACGCTCAGCTCGTCGGGACGGTCGGCGGACTCGTCCCGGAACCGGCTGAGCACCTCACCCGCCCGGTCGGCCGGAAAAAGCGCGGTGCCCGCGTAAACCGTGGAAACCGGGTGGAGCCGGAACTCCAGCGAGGTGACGACGCCGAAGTTCCCGCCGCCTCCGCGCAACGCCCAGAACAGATCGGCGTCGCGGTCGGCGTCGGCGGTCAGCGCGCGGCCGTCCGCGGTGATCACGTCGGCGCGCAGCAGGTGGTCGGCGGCGAAGCCGAAGCGCCGCGCGAGCCAGCCGACCCCGCCGCCGAGCGTGTAGCCGGTCACGCCGACCGAAGCGTGCGACCCGGACAGCGGTGCGAGCCCGAGCGGCGCGGCGGCCGCGATGACGTCGCCCCATCTCGCCCCCGGCCCGACGCGGGCGGTGCGGCGCTCGGGATCGATCAGCACGCGGGACATGCGGGATGTCCTGAGCAGCAGCCCCTCGTCCGGCGGGACGACCGTGCCGTGCCCCGTGGCCTGCACGGTCAGCGGCAGCCCCTGGACGCGGGCGGTGAGGATCGCGGTGCGGACGTCCGCCGGGCCGGTGGCCTGGACGGTCCGGAGGTCCCGGGTGTGGGTGGCGGTCGTGGCGTTCATATCGAATCCTTCCGGAGGTTTTCTCTCCACTTACTTCGCACCGTAGCACCGACCGGAGGGATTGTCTCCACTTGGACGCGTTTATTTGGAGGAGAATCCTCCACATGCTTGCTAGGCTGGTCTCATGGGTCAGCAGCCGAACGGCGCGGGCCGTCCGCTGAGGGCGGACGCGCGCGACAACCGCAACCGGATCCTCGCCGCCGCCGCCGAGGTGTTCGTCGAACAGGGGCCGGGCGCGCCGCTGGAGGAGATCTCCCGCCGCGCCGGCACCGGCATCGCGACGCTGTACCGGCGGTTCCCCGACCGGCGGAGCCTGACCACGGCCGTCGCGCTCGACGCCCTACAGCGCACCAGCGCCGAGGCCAAGCGCGCGCGGGACGAGGAGCCGACCGCGTTCGCCGCGCTCGTCCGCTACATGCATCGCGTCCTGGACATCGGGATCGGCGCCGTGTTCCCCGTCCTCCTGGCGGAGATCCCGTTCGAGGACGCGGAGATCGCCGCCGCCCGGGACGACGGCGTCGCCGTCATGGAGGCGCTCGTCGCCACCGCGCAGAAGGACGGCGACCTGCGTCCGGACGTCACGCACGGCGACGTCGGCATGATGCTGGTGCGGCTCTCGCGGCCGATGCCCGGCCCGATGCCCCGCGACGTCGCCCTCCAGGTCGCGCACCGGCATCTCGACCTGCTCGTGGACGGGCTGCGCGCCTCGTCCCAGCGTCCCGAAGTGCTCGGCGGGCCTGCCCTGACCTTCGGCGACCTGCGCTCCATGGGGGATGAGCCGCCGGAGCGCGAGGCCGCCGACCGCTGATGTGACGGTGTCCCCCAAATGGGCACAAGGGACGCCATGAACATTTCTGGCATCATCAGCGCGATCATCATCGGCGGGATCATCGGCGCGCTCGGCCGGCTGGCCCTGCCGGGACGCCAGCCCATCGGCGTCCTCATGACCATCATCGTCGGCATCGTCGCCGCGATCGTCGGGACGGCGATAGCCCAGTCGGTCGGCGTCGCCACGACCAACGGGATCGACTGGATCGAGTTGGTGTTCCAGATCGGCCTGGCGGTCCTCGGCGTCGCGATCGTCGCGAGCCTCCAGGCCCGCCGCAGGCAGCGCCGAATGCCCCGCTGACCGGCCCCGGGTCACGCCGGGCTCACTTTCCGTGGCCGGAGTCCGCCATTTCCGTGGCGGCCGGTCACGTTCCGCGCATCCCGGTGGCATCCGACGCCGCGTCCGAGACCGCGTTCGTCTTCGGCGAGCTGTACCGACGGGGCCGCGGCTGGAAATTCCGGGCGGTCGGCCAGGGCTACGCCTCGGGCCTCGGCGGACTCGCGGGCGACTTCGGCATCTCCGTCGACGACACCCCCGAGGCGCCGGACACCCTGGAAATCCCGGCAGAGGGCGAGCCGCACGAGGCCCCGGAGCCGCCCGCCGCCCCCGAACAACCCGAAACGACCGTCCAGGACGCCGCCCCGGCCGCCGACCCGGCCCCGCGCCGGGACACCGACGGCGGACGGCCGCCCCGCCGCGTCCGGACGGCGAAGAAGCGGACCACCCTCCCGAAGGCGGCCGGGGCCGACCTGGCCGCCCACCCTGGACGTCGCCGCGCGCAACGGCTACGGGACCGTCATCACCCTCTCCAACGACCTGGCCCCCGGTGACGGCGGGGAGATCGCGTCGTTCCGCCTCACGCTGCCGACCGGCATGGGCGCGAAGCGGGGCACGGACGAGACGGGTTTCGTGCGCAGCGTGGACGTCGCGGTCGACCGTTTCCATCGACTGGTGCTGCGTGCCGTCCGGATAGAGCAGAGGTGACCTGCCGCGATGCCCATCTTGGCAAACCGGGCTCGCCGGACGTGAATGTTTGATCTCATAGTGCGACCGCGTTGGTGCGGAGAGTCACGTCCGGTCAGGGGGGCCAGATGGTGGGGGACTCGAAGGTCGGGGGACGACGCGAGCCGGCGGACGTAGGGGCCCGCTACGCGCCCGTGGCCGGGTACGAGGGGTTCCGGCTGCTCAGGAGGCGGTACCGGCGGTCCGCGCTGGTCGCCGCGACGGTCTTCCTCGGGTGGTATTTCGCGTATGTCGGTCTGTCGGCGTTCGCCCGCGGGTTCATGGCGCGGACGGTCGCGGGCGACGTCAACGTGGCGTTGCTGCTCGGGCTGGTGCAGATCGTCTCGACGTTCGTTATGGCCGGGGCGTACCTGGCGTACGCGCGGCGGCGGCTCGACCCGCTGGCCGGTGAGCTGCGGTGACGGGCCAGGTCACGGGGCACGCGCTGACGTTCGGGCTGTTCAGCGTCCTGGTCGTCGGCACGCTCGGGATCACCGTCTGGGCGCGGGCGACCACCCGCGGCGCCGACGACTTCTACGCGGGCGGACGCACCTTCTCCGGCCCGCAGAACGGCATCGCGCTCGCGGGCGACTACATGTCCGCCGCGTCCTTCCTCGGCATCGCCGGGCTGATCGCGCTGTCCGGATACGACGGGTTCCTGTACTCGATCGGCTTCCTGGTGGCGTGGCTCGTGGCGCTGCTGCTGGTCGAGCTGGTGCGCAACACCGGGCGGTTCACGCTCGGGGACGTCCTGTCGCAGCGCGTCCGGCGGCAGCCGCCCGTGCGCCGCGCCGCCGTCGTCTCCACCGTCACGGTGTCGGTGTTCTACCTGCTGGCGCAGATGGTGGGGGCGGGGGCGCTGGTCTCGCTGCTGCTCGGCATCCACCGGGGCGAGAGGTTCCTGGGGATGTCCGCCTCCGCCGCGCGGACGGTCACGATCGTCGCGGTCGGCGCGCTCATGATCCTCTACGTGGCGTTCGGCGGGATGAAGGGCACGACCTGGGTCCAGATCGTCAAGTCCGCGCTGCTGATGGCGGGCGCGGCGGGCCTGACGGCGCTGGTGCTCGGCCGGTTCGGGTTCGACGTCGGCGCGATGCTCGGCTCGGCGGCGGACGCGAGCGGCAAGGGCGACGCGTTCCTGCGCCCCGGGCTCCGCTACGGGCAGGACGTCCCCGGCGACGCCTACCAGACGATCGTCAACAAGCTCGACTTCATCAGCCTCGCCCTCGCGCTGGTGCTCGGCACGGCCGGGCTGCCGCACATCGTCAACCGGTTCTTCACCGTCCCGGACGGCCGCGCCGCGCGCCGGTCGGTGGCCTGGGCGATCGGGCTCGTCGGGGCGTTCTACCTGATGACGCCCGCGCTCGGCTTCGGCGCCGCCGCCCTCGTCGGACGGTCGAAGATCGTCGCGCAGGACCCGTCCGGCAACACCGCGGCGCCGCAGCTCGCGCAGGCGGTCGGGGAGCACTACGGCGGCCGGGTCGGTGGGGACGTCCTGCTGGCGTGCATCGGCGCGGTGGCGTTCGCGACGATCCTCGCCGTCGTGTCCGGGCTGGTCCTCGCGTCGTCGACGTCGCTGGCGCACGACTACTTCGGGCAGGTGCTGATGTTCGGGCGCCCGCGCGAGTCGCAGGAGGTGGCGGTGGCGCGGTTCGCGGCGTTCCTCGTCGGCGCGCTCGCCATCGTCCTCGCCGTCGCCGCCCGGAACCTGAACGTGGCGTTCCTGGTGGCGCTGGCGTTCGCGATGGCGGCGGCGGCCAACCTCCCGGCGATCGTGCTGACGCTGTTCTGGCGGCGGTTCAACTCGGCGGGCGTGGTGGCCGGGATCTACGGCGGGCTGGTCAGCTCGCTCGTGCTGGTGGTCTTCTCCCCGGTCGTGTCGGGCAAGACCGACCCGGTGACGGGCGAGAGTTTGTCGTTGTTTCCGGCGAGCGTCGATTTCCATCTGTTCCCGCTGGAAAATCCGGGGCTGGTCTCCATCCCGGTCGGGTTCCTGTGCGCCGTCGCCGGGACGCTCCTCGGCCGCGAGAAGGCCGACCCGGAGCGGTACGACGACCTGTCCGTCCGCGCGCTCACGGGCGCGGGCGCGCATTGACCCGGCGCCTGCCGCCGGGCCCCGTCACGGCGTCGTCACGGCGTCGTCACGGCGGAACACCCGCGCTGTCACGGAATGTGCCCGAGCGCCCGGGCGACGGCCGGTTCGCGTGGCAGAATGTCAGACCGCCGCGGAGCGCGGCGGTCTGCCGGGAGGGGAGGTGCGGCGGCGTGTCCGAAGCCGGTCGACGCCGTTCAGCGCGCGGCCGGCAGGCGGCGGCGCGCGGGCCGTCCTCGCGTGGCGCGCGTTCCACGGCGCGTTCCACGGCGCGTTCCACCGTGCGCGTCACGGTGCGGCCCACGGGGTACCGCGCCGCCGGAGCCCGGACGACCGCGGCCCTCGCGCTGGTCGCGCTCGCGGGCGCGGTGGCCGTGCCCGTCGCGATCGTCCCGGGCGGGCTCGCCGGGGCGCGGGAGCGGACGGTGCGCGGGGCGTCGTCGGGAACGTTCCCGGGAGCCCCGGCCGACCAGATCCGCGCCCGCGAATGGCACCTGAACGTCCTGCGCGCGACGAAGGCGTGGAAATACTCACGCGGACGCGGGGTGACTGTGGCCGTTCTCGACACGGGCGTCGACGCGCGGCATCCCGACCTCACCGGCCGCGTCGCCAACGGGCCCGACCTGACCGGCGGGGTACGGCGTCCAGGCTCCCGCTACTGGGGCCTGCACGGGACGTCGATGGCCAGCATCATCGCGGGTCACGGCCACGGCCCCGGCTTGGTGCAGGGGATGATGGGCGTCGCGCCGATGAGCCGCGTCCTGTCCGTGCGGGTGACGCTGGAGAACGACGACCCGCTGCGCCGCGACGACGGGCAGCAGGCGGGCGGCAGCGAGCACGACGCCGTCGCGCAGGGCATCCGCTACGCGGTCGACCACGGCGCCGACATCATCAACATGTCGCTCGGCGGCGGGCGCCAGTTCTACAACGGCACCGCGTCCCAGGAGAGCGCGATCAAGTACGCGCTGGGCAAGGGCGTCGTGCTGATCGCGTCGGCGGGCAACGACGGGGCCGGGGCCAACCGGAAGAACTTCCCCGCCGCCTACCCCGGAGTGATCGCGGTCGGCGCGCTTGACCGGCGGCTGCGCCTCTGGAAGGACAGCAACCGCCGCTCCCACGCCGCCGTCTGCGCCCCCGGCGTGGACATCGTCAGCGCCGACGCCAGCAACGGCTACGTCGTCGGGACCGGCACCAGCGCCTCGTCGGCCATGGTCGCGGGGGTGGCGGCGCTCGTCCGGTCGCGGTATCCGAAGCTGACGCCCGCCGAGGTGCGGCAGGCGCTGATCGAGGGGTCGCCCGCGCGCGCCGGGCATCCGACCGGCTCGGCCACCTGCCGCGGGACGGTCGACGCGCTGCGCGTCCTGTTCGCCGCGCACCAGATCAACAAGACCTCCCAGGGGGCGGTGGCGGAACCGCCGCCGTCCGCGAGCGCGCGACCGGCGGCGACGACCGCCGACGACGACGGCCGCGACCTGCTCCTCCCGCTGGTGCTCGGCGGCGGCGGGCTGCTGATCGTCGTCGGGCTGCTGCTCGGCTGGCGGCAGCGGCGCCGTCCGGACGACGCGCCCGCCGAGACCGACGCCGTCCCCGACTACGGGCTGCCGTCCGCGCCGCCCGTGCCGCGCGAGCCCGCCGGGGCGCCGCCCGTCCCGGGCTGGGACGCCCCCGCGCCCGCCGCCGCTCCGGACACCGCGCCGCCCGAGGTCCCGTCGCCGGACGTCGCCGCTCCGGACATCGCGGCGTCGGACATCGCGGCGTCGGACATCGCGGCCCCGGACATCGCGGCCCCGGACATCGCTGCCTCGGACATCGCTGCCTCGGACGTCGGGCCGGTCAACGTGCTCTGGCAGAGCGCCGAGGCGTTCCCGGAGCCTCTGCCGCCCGCCGACCCGCCGGAGGCGCCGCTCGGGGACGTCCCGCCTCCGAAGCGCGCCGGGGGCTCGCCCTTCGACCCGTCGCCCCTGGACGGCTCCTGGGACGGCCTGTCCTGGGACCACGAACCCTTCCCCGGCGGCGACGAGCCCGAGCCGCCGCGACAGCCGCCCAGGCAGCCTCCGATGATGACGAGCGAGCTGCGGCCGTTCGACCCCGGCGAGTTCCTGGACGCCGGGCAGAACGGCCTGAACAGCTTGAACGGTGTCAACGGGCACGAAACGAACGGGCACGGGACGAACGGGCACGGGACGAACGGGAACGGCCACAACGGCGAGCACCTGAACGGCGGCGCCTCGTCCACGAACGGGAACGGCAACGGAAATGGGCACGGCAAGGCCCCGGCGGCGGACGAGCCCATCCTCGACGACGACGACTGGGAGTCGTTCCGCCGGAGCTCGCTCGACGAGCCCGACCGGCCGAAGGGCGGCGGCACCGCGCCGCTTCCGGCGGTGTCCCCGGAGCCGCCGGCCGACCCGCCGCCGCCTCCCGCGGACGACGGCGCGCAGGCCGCCGAGCCGCCCGAGCCGCCCGGCGACGAGCCCCGCGGACGGCATTCGCGCCGCTCGCAGCCGTCCGACGACGAGGACTACCGTCCGCCCTGGTGGTGATCGCGGTACTCCGCCGGGCGTAGCGCGGGAGTCTCCGGCCGGACGATGCCGCGCCCCGGACCCGTCGCCGAGCATCGACCCATCGGAAGAAACACGGGAAGGGTCGATGAACGATGTTGACGACGATCGCGACACAGGCCGCGGCGATGCACCCCGGGCCCTGGGACGACGGCGGGGACGCTCCTGCCTTCTGGCCCGTCTTCCCCATCGGGTTCGGCCTGTTCTGGCTGGCCCTGCTGGGGACGGTGTTCTACCTCATCCGCCGCCGGACGAACGACCACGCCAGGGCGCAGGCCAAGGCGTCCGACCCGCTGGCCAAGGCGCAGTCGCTCCTGGCGGAGCGGTTCGCGCGCGGCGAGATCGACGAGGACGAGTACCTGATGCGCTCCTCCACCCTCCGCAACGGAACCTGACGAAGCGGGGAAGGGGGCCGGTGTCGCGGGCGCCGTCAGCCGGTGCCCGCGTCGGCGCCCGCCTCCTCGAAGATGCGCTCGATGCCGTCCGCGTACTTCGGCGCGCGGGCGGCCGCGTCCGCGAACCGGGTGAGGAGGACGGCGAACTCGGCCCGCTCGTCCGCCGTCCAGCCGGACATCAGCTCGTCCAGGTAGGCGCGGCGGAACCGGTCGGCCACCTGCTTGACGCGGCGGCCCGCGTCGGTCAGGTCGAGGTTCGCGCGGCGCGCGTCGACCGGGGACGGCCGCCGGGACAGCAGCCCCGCGTCGAGGGCGTGCCCGACGAGCCGGCTGGCGGTGGACGGGTCGATCTCCAGCCGCTCGGCGACGGCGCCGACCGTGACCTCCTCGCAGACCGGTCCGGCCGCGCGGTCCGGGTCGGCGGCGGCCTCGCCGAGGGCGGCGACCGCGTTCACCACCATCAGGTTCGAGATCTGGAGCGGGCGGCCGCCCGTCCCGGCGGACGTCATCGCCCGGATGCGCTTCATCAGGTCGGGTTTGGCCCAGACGCGGCGCAGATGGAACAGGGCCGCCGAGATGTCCGCCAGGACCGGGTCCGGCCGCCGGACCGGGTCCGGGAGCGGTTCGTCGTGCGCCGGGGGCGCGTCCGGCCGCGCCGGGCGTCCCTTGGCGGGGGTCTCCGTCGCCATGCGATGGTCTCCGTTTCGTGCCTCTCATGCCGGACGCCGGACGCTGGGCCTCCACTCTAACGCATGTAGAATGCACATTTTGGATACGGTTGGGACGGATGGTCGCAGTGGGACACACGGCGTTGTAGATCCGCAGGTGAAGCGGGATGTGATGCACTGAACCACCGGGTCTCGTTCCCCGGGAACCGCCGGAACTTGTCGGCGCGGGCGCGTAACATGACTCCCGCCCGAACCCGGACGACCCGGGATCAGTGACCACAGAGGGGACCTGATGCGAGCGGCGAACGCCCCCGGTGACCCCCGCGGTGACGTCCCCCCACAGGACGGAAGCATGGACGACGGCCCTGCCGCACGACCCGTGACCGACGACGAAGGCGGGGCGCACGACGCCGCGTTCCCCGCAGACCGGCTCTCCGAGCGCGACCGCCAGATCCTCGCCTTCGAGCGGCAGTGGTGGAAGTACGCCGGAGCCAAGGAACAGGCCATCCGCGAGACGTTCGACATGTCGGCGACGCGGTACTACCAGCTCCTGAACATCCTGATCGACCGCCCTGAAGCGCTCGAGTGCGACCCCATGCTCGTCAAGCGCCTCCGCCGGGTGCGGACGCAGCGGCAGCGCAGCCGCGCGGCCCGCCGGCTCGGCATCCGCCCCTGACCCTCCTCCCGGCGAGACCGCCCCGAACCCGTATCCCGCCGCGCGGGGCGTGAGCCTGGCGGCCCGCCCGGCGGAGACGGTTCACTGGTCCTCGTGAACTCTCCCCGCTCTGCCACGGCCGCCGGAACGGACGGCCTCGACGCTCTCCGCAAGGCTCCGGCGGCGGCCGTGCTCGGCTTCGACTTCGACGGCACCCTCGCCCCGATCGTCGACGATCCGGCCGCCGCCCGGGCGCATCCGGGCGCGGCCCCGGCGCTCGCCCGGCTGGCCCCGCTGGTGGGCGCGCTGGTGATCGTCACCGGACGCCCCGCCGCGGTGGCCGTCGAGTACGGCGGCTTCGAGGGCATCGACGGGCTCGTCGTCCTCGGCCAGTACGGGCTGGAGCGCTGGGAGTCCGGCGCGCTGACCGAGCCGGAGCCGCCGCCCGGCGTCGCCGAGGCCCGCGCCAAGCTGCCCGGCGTGCTCGCCGCGGCGGGCGCGGCGCCCGGTGTCTTCGTCGAGGACAAGCGGCACGCGCTCGCCGTCCACACCCGGCGGTGCGCCGATCCGGAGGTCGCGCTCGAACGGCTGCGGAGCCTCGTCGCCGCGCTCGCCGAGCGGACCGGGCTGGTCGTGGAGCCGGGACGGTTCGTCCTCGAACTGCGCCCGCCCGGCATGGACAAGGGGCGTGCGCTGCGCTCGTTCCTCGACGAACGCGGTGAGCGCGCGTCCGCGGTGCTGTTCGCGGGGGACGACCTCGGCGACCTGGCCGCGTTCGACGCCGTTGACGAGCTGCGCGCTGACGGCGTGCCCGGCGTCCTGGTGTGCAGCGGATCGACCGAGGTCACGGCCCTCGCCGACCGCGCCGACCTGGTCGTGGACGGCCCCGCCGGAGTCGTGGCCCTCCTGGAGACCCTCGCCGACCGCCTCTGACGCTTCGCCGCGGCTCGGGGCCTCACGAGCCGATAGTGGGACGAGTGACAAGAGTGCACATCGCTCTTGTCGGATCCCGCGCGACTCTGGTGATGCCGATCGACCTCTGGTCCAATTGCACCAAAATATGGTGGATTGCGGTATGTGTGGCTCAGGGGGAGCCGCGCCATGGACCGGGAGGCTCGACGGTGAACACGGAACGGGGAGTCCCGCGCCGCCCAGGCGACGTCCGAAACACCCCGCCCCCCGGCATCCTCGCCAAGGCCACACCCGTGGACGGAACACCGATCCACCCCAGATCCGGCCGCGCCCCGATCCCCCCGGACGCCCCGATTCGCCCCATCATCCACGCCCCGCCCCCTGCCGCCCCCGAACCGCCTTCAACGGCGGGCGATCCGTACATCGTGCAGGACGAGGCGGCGGCTGCCGGCTCGATGCGGGTCCGGGCGACGAGCGGCGTGCAGGTGCGGCTCGGGGAGCGCGGGCGGGAGGGCGGACGCCGCCGCCGTCCGGAGCGCGCCCCGGCGAGTCGGCGCGGCGGCCTGGTCGCGGCGGGCGTGCTCGTCCTCGCCGGGCTGGTCACGATCGGGATCGTCCTCACGCGCGGCGGCGGGGACGGCGGGACGGGCGCCGAGCCGTCCGCCGCCGGAACGCGGCCGGGCGACACGGGCGCGCCGCTGCCCCGCGCCGGGACGCCCATCGAGGTCGGCACCGCCGACGGTTCCAAGTACAAGCTGGCCGCGGTGACCGGCGGGGTGAGCGACGGCGTCGTGTCCACGTTCCAGTCGTCGCCGCCGTCCGGGACGGCCTTCGCCTACATCGAGTACCTGCTGACCAACCCGACCCGGCAGAAGGTCCTCCTCGACTATCCGGGCGACGTGTTCGTCAGGCGCGACCTCGTCACACCGGACGCGCGCGGACGCTGCATGCCGCAGGCCGGTGTCCCGGAGGAGATGTGCACGCCGCCGACGCACAGCCAGGTCGTGCGGCGGATCCGGGGCGGCGCGCTGATCCCCGGCGACGGCGGCGACAAGTTCATGCCGCCCGGCGGGACGTACCTGGTGCGCGCCACGGTCGACGTCCCTGTCCGGCGGAGCGCAACCCGCAAGGACATGGGCCTCTACGTCTGGAAGCAGCTCTACATGGCCGACCAGCTCGCCAAACCGGCCCCGTTCCCGCGCTGAGCCCGTGCCGCCAGGGCCCGGAAACGCGAAACCGCCGCGGCCGTAGGGCCGCGGCGGTCCCGTCCGGTGGCGTTCACTCGGCTTCGGGGTCGTCGGCGAGGATGCCGTAGAGGCGGCGGCGGGCGTCGTTGACGACGTCCAGCGCGCGTGCCTTCTGCGTCTCGCTGCCGACCGCCAGCACCTGCTGGAGGGCGACCATCAGCTGGCCGACCGCCTCGCGGCCGCGCAGGACGTTCTCGCCCGCGGCCTCGGTGACCTCGTCCCAGGGGGCCGTGGTCTGCGCCGACGCCGCCTCGCGGCCCGCGTCGGTGAGGGAGAACAGCCGCTTTCCGGCGTCCTCCCGGCTGGTGACCAGGCCCTCGTCCTCCAGCATCTGGAGGGTCGGGTAGACCGAGCCGGGGCTCGGCCGCCAGACGCCGCCGGTGCGGCCGTCCAACTCCTGGATCATCTCGTAGCCGTGCATCGCCCGCTCGGCGAGCAGGGCGAGCAGCGCCGCCCGGACGTTGCCGCGCCGGGTGCGCCGGCCGCGTCCGCCGCGCCCCCGGTGGCCGGGACCGGGGCCGAACCCCGGGCCGCCGGGCCCCCACGGGCCGAACGGATCACCGCGCCGCTCGCGCTCCTCGGGTCCGCGCCGTCCGCCGCGCCTTCGCATCGTGTGGTCTCGCATCGCAGTCTCCTTCAGTCTAGATCGGTTGCGATGCATTAACGATATATCGGAAACCGGTCGCGATGCAACACCGAGTTTCCGGGCACGCCGAGACGGCGGCCCGGACGGGTCGCTGGGAGAGATGCCGGGACGGCGCCCCCGTGGCCTCAGCCGCGTATCGGGGGCGTCAGTCGCGTGGCGGGGACGTCAGGGTCCGGTGACCTTGAGGCTGTCGAGGATGTCCGTGGTGGCCTTCCGGTCGTCCGTCTCCTTCACGCGGACCCACAGGCCGAACTTGCCGGACTTGTCGCGCAGCCCGACCTCGGTGACCGACGGCGTGCCGGACTTGCAGGCGGTGAAGCGGGTGATCGTCCCGCTGAGCGACTTGTCGGGGGACGTGTAGTTCTCCGGCGCGCCCTTCGTGCACTGCCCGTGGACGGCCGCGGCCGGCGGCGGAAGCTGGTTCGGGCGGACGTCCGTCGTCACGCCGATGAAGACGCCCGGGCCCTTTCCATCGCCGAGGAACGCCGCCTTGTTCGGGGTCGCGCGCAGCACCGGACGCGCCTGCGCGTCGGTAAGGCCGACCGTGGACGGCGTCCACGTCGGCTCCTGCTGCTTCGGCCACGCCTTCGGCGCCGCGACCTTGATCTTGCCGGACGCGTCGGCGATCGCCGCGAAGTCCTTCGGGACGCCGCCCGACTTGCCGCCGTCCTTCTTCCCGTCGTCGCCGCCGGAGAAGAGCACGCCGAGCGTCAGGCCGCCGATCAGCGCGACGGCGAGCACGACCGCGGTGATGATCAACGGGGTGACGAACTTCTTCGGGCTGCCGCCGCCCGGCTGACTCGGTCCGCCACCCGGCCGGGCGTTTCCGCCGCCTCCGCCGCGGAGTCTGCCGAGGAGACCGCCCTGCTTGCCGCCGGGCCCTTGCCCCTGGCCTTGGACCGGCCCCGGCGGAGCCTGGAAACCGGTGGGCGGAGCCGGAGCCTGCTGCCCACCGAACCCCTGCGGACCACCCGGCCCCGGCCCCGGCCCCGGACCGCCCGGGCCCGGACCGCCCGGGCCCATCTGCGGTATGCCCTGCGGCGGCGCGCTGTTTTGCGGGCCGCCGGGCATCGGGAACACGGCGGTCTTGCCCTCCCCGCCGCCTTGCCCGCCGCCCTGCCCACCGCCCTGGCCGGGTGGCGGCTGCGGGGGCCCCTGGTACTGGATCGTCCGGTCGTTGTCGAGGTCGGGCGCCGTGGACGGTTCGCCCTGCCCGAAGCGCACGCCGCCGGGGTCGTCCACGATCGTCTGCTCGCCGGGCGCCGGGCCCGCCGGACGCGGCGGAAGGCGCATCTCGGAGGTGCGGTCGTCGTCCTCCACCGGCTGGTCGAGCCGCGTCCTGACGTCCTGCCGGCCGCCCTGCGGCGGACCCTGCGGGGCCTGCCCCTGGACGGGGGGCGGCGGGCTCTGCGCGGGCGCCTGCCCCTGGACGGGCGTGGGCGCGGCGGGCCGGAGGCGCGTCCCGTCGCGGTAGAAGTCCTGGACGGTCGCGTCAGCGTCGATGACGGGAGCGGGCGCGGGCGCGACCTGCCCCGGCCGCGCGTACGACGGCGAACCCGCGCCCGGAGCGGACGCCCCGGGCGCGGTCGTCGGGCGCAGCGTGGACAGGGCCTCCGCGAACGCCTCAGCGGTCGGCCACCGCTTCTCCCGCTCGACCTCAAGTGCCCGGAGGATCACCTGGTCGACCGCGGGCGGCACCCCTTCGCGCAACTCGCTGGGTGCTTTCTTCACCGGCGCCGGGCCGGGCGCGCGGCCCGCGACCATGTGGTACGTCAGCGCGCCGAGCCCGTACACGTCGGCGCGGACGTCCAGCCCGCCGCCGAACCGCGCCTGCTCGGGCGACATGTACCCGGGCGTCCCGACCGGCAGCGTGAACGCGCCGGAGGCGTGCGCGAGCGCCTTGGCCAGCCCGAGGTCGGCGATCAGTAGCTTCTCGCCGCCGTCCGGCGTCGACTGGAACAGGACGTTGGACGGCTTCAGATCGCGGTGGATGACGCCGAGCGTGTTGATCACCTCGACGCCGTACGCGATCTCCTCGGCGAGCACGATCGCCTCGGTGACCGGAAGTGGCCGTTCGCGCATCCGGTCGCCCAGAGTGCCCCGATCTGCGTAGGACATCACGAAATAAGGGCGCCCATCTGGAAGCTCTCCGATGTCGTGGACGCGCACCAGCCGCTCGGAGTCGGCCCGCCGCAGAATCCGGGCCTCCTCCAAGAACCGGTTGCGTACGTCCAGATCGTCGATCAGGCTTCCGGACAGGACCTTTATCGCGACCTGGGACTCCAGAGCGTCATCGTGACCCAGCCACACAGAGGCGAACGCCCCCGAACCCAGGACGCGATCGATCCGGTAACGGCCTACCGATGGTGGGAAAGACACTCCCGTATCATCCCAACAACGGGGTGAGTGCGCGAACAAGCATTGAGGCGGCATGGCATTCGACGAGAGGACCGAGGAGCTCGCGGTCAAGGCCGCGCAGGGTGACCAGAGCGCCCTCAACGAGCTCCTCCGCAGGATCGAGCCTGACGTCCTGCGGCACAGCTCCCGCTTCCTGCCCTGCCGGCAGGACGCCGAGGAGGCATGCCAGGACGCCCTGCTCCAGGTCGCGCGGAACATCCACCGGTTCGAGGGCCGGTCGAGGTTCAGCACCTGGCTGCACGTCGTCGTCGCCAACTCCGCCCGGTCCACCTACCGGTCGTTGAAGCGGCGGTCGGTGGAGCAGGCGGGCGAGCTTCCGCAGCAGCGTCCCGACCCGCGCCGGACCAGCGTCATCGCCGGTTCCCGGGTCGACATCCTGGACGCCATGGAAGACCTGGAGGCCCGCAAGCCGGACCTCATCCAGGCGCTCGTCCTGCGGGACGTGTCCCAACTGGAGTACGCGGAGATCGCGGAGCAGCTCGGCCTGCCCCTCGGCACGGTCAAGTCGCGCATCCACGAGGCGCGCAAGCAGGTCCGGCAGACCCTGGGCGAGTCCTACACCTGACCCCCGCACGACGCTTCCGGAGCGCGGACGGGCGTCAAGGCTCGGTCATCGGGACGCAACGGTGCGCCCATGCCCCGGCGACCCGCCCGTCCGCGCCGAGACCATGCCGTGCATGTCCTCAGGCCCGGCGCAGCGCGACCAACGTCCGATCTTCATCCTCGGCTGCGCCCGGTCGGGGACGTCCCTGCTGCAGCAGATGCTGCATTCGCATCCGCGCATCGCCGTCCCCGCCGAGACGAGTTTCGTCCTCCCGGCCTATACGGCGCGGTGCGAGTTCGGTGACCTCACGGTCAGGGACAACAGGCGCGAGCTGGCGGACTGGATCACCCGCGACCGGTCCACGAAGTTCCGCGTGCTCGGTTTGGACGCGGCCGAAACCAGCGAGGAGATCGTCGCCGGGCCGCCCACGCTGGGCTCCGTGGTCGGCACCGTGTTCGGCGCGTACGCGCGCCGGTTCGACAAGCCGCGCTGGGGCGACCGGCGGCCGAGCTACATCCGGTACGCGGGTTCGCTGCTGCGGATGTTCCCGGACGCCCAGTTCGTCCACCTGGTCCGGGACGGCCGCGACTGCGTCGCGTCCCTGCTGGAGAGGCCGTGGTACGACCAGGACGTCCACCACGCCATCTCCGCGTGGCGGGAGGCCGTCGACCGGGGCCGCCGCCTCGGCGCCCGCCTCGGCCCGGACGGCTACTACGAGATGCAGTACGAGCGCCTCGTCGCTGACCCCGCCGACGAGCTGGCGAGGCTCTGCGCCTTCCTCGGCGAGGACTTCGACCCCGCCATGACCGCCATCGCGCGGCCGGACCGCGCCGTGAAGCGGTCCGTCCAGGAGCGCGGCGGCTGGCACGGCCGGACGAAGAGCGCCATCACGACCACCCGCGTCGGGTCGTGGGCGCAGCGCCTGCACTCCTGGGAGATCAGCCTGGCGGAGGCCGCGTTCGGCCAGCGCCTCGCCGAGTTCGGCTACGAGCCGAGCGGCCTGCCGAAGCCGCCCGCGTCGCAGCTCGCCCGGTTCGCCAAGATCAGCACGCACCGCCGGATGGCGCAGCGCAAGGAGGCCCTGCGCGAGCGCTGGCGCCGCCACCACGAGCCGAACCCCGTCGAATGCCTCCTGACGCCGGAGCCCGCCCCGAAACCGCGAGCCGACTCCGGAAGCCCCCTCGCGAGCTGAGCCGCGAGACGTCAGTCGAGGGCCGCGAGCTGGTCGGCGAACCAGCGGTGCGGGGGGAGCACGGTCGCGGCGGCGGCGAGACGGGCGCAGCGCTCCGCGCGCTCGGCGCGGGGCATCAGCAGAGCCCGGTGCAGGGCCTCGGCGGTCTGCGACACGTCGTAGGGGTTGATCGTCAGCGCGTCCTCGGACAGCTCGGCCGCCGCGCCCGCCTCCCGGGACAGCACCAGCGCACAGCCCCGCCGCGACAGGACGGGCCCCTCCTTCGCGACGAGGTTCATCCCGTCCCTGATCGGGTTGACCAGCAGGACGTCCGCGAGCCCGTAGGCGGCGAGGGAGCGCGGGTAGTCGTCGTTCACCTGCACGATCAGCGGGTCCCAGTCGGCGGTGCCGAACTCGTCGGTGATCTGCTTGGCCGTCCGCTCGACGGCCTCGGTGTACTCCCGGTACTCGCGCAGGTCGTAGCGGGACGGGTAGGCGAACGCGAGGTGCACCACCCGGCCGCGCCATTCGGGATGGTTGACGAGCAACTCGCGGTAGGCGGCGAGCCCGCGCACGATGTTCTTGGACAGTTCCGTCCGGTCGACACGGACGATGAGCTGACGGTCGCCCACCTGTTCGCGTAGCGCGCGCGCCCGGTCGACGACGTCCTGTTCGGCGGCGCGTTGGCGCAGGGCCGTCCCGTCGACGCCGAGGCCATGGACGCCTACGCGCGTGACGTGTCCGCCGCACGAGACGGTACGCGAGGCACGGTCGACCCGAGTGCCGGGCAGCAACTCGCAGCAGTCGAGGAACGCCGAAGCCCATCGCTCTGTCAGGAACCCAGCGTGGTCCGCCCCGAGGATGCCCAGCAGGATCTGCGTACCGATGTCGTCAGGGAGAAGGCGGAAATAGTCGGGTGGAGCCCACGGCGTGTGCGAGAAATGCACGATCCTCAGGTCGGGACGTCTCTCGCGCAGCATCCTGGGCGCGAGAGACAGGTGGTAGTCCTGGATCGCGGCCTTCGCGCCGGGTGCGGCGTCCCGGGCCAGGGCGTCCGCGAACGCCGCGTTGTACGCCTCGTAGGACTGCCAGTCGCGCCGGGTGCTCGCGTCGAAATGCGGGCTGCGCGGGGTGTCGTACAGCAGGTGGTGGACGAACCACAGCGTCGAGTTCGCCACGGCGTTGTAGGCGCGGTGGAACGTCCCCGCCGGGATGTCGAGCATCCGCACGGCCGCGCCGCCCGTCTCGTACCCGGCGAGGTCGAGACGGCCGTCGGGGGAGCTGCGGGCGGCCGTCCGGTCGGCCTCGCCCAGGCTTGAGCACACCCACAGCACGTCCGGCGACGCCTCGTCGTGTGCCGCCGCTATCCCGGCGAGGCCGGAGACGAGTCCGCCGCCGCCGCGCCGCATGGTGAGCGCGCCGTCCTCCGACAGCGAGAACGACACCGGGCCCCGGTTCGACGCCACCAGCACTTGGCTCATACCGGCAGGGTCTCAGTTGGGACCGGGGCGCTTCAAAGCGCCCCGCGTGCCGCGCGCCGCCCCGCCGGACGGGTCCGAGGGGTGATCAAGAACTCGTCCGGGTAACGTCTCAAGGGCCGGACCCACCTGTCTCGCATCCGGTCAGTTCATGTAAAGTCACGCATACAAGCCCAAAGCGGCTTGGCGCTCGACAACTGAATACAGCTCATCCAGAGGGGTGGAGGGACCGGCCCTGCGAAGCCCCGGCAACCACCCGGCTAAGGCGTACTCGCGATCCTGCGAGGCCGGCCGGGAGATGGTGCCAACTCCGGCCTGCGACCAAGGTGGCGCAGGAAAGATGGGGAGAAAGGCCTCGCCAGCATGGCACTCACGCCTGCCACCGCCGACCTCGGACCGGCAACCGCCCTCGTCTGCCGCGAATGCGGCTCGTCCCGCGATCTCGGGCCGCACTACGCCTGCGAGGAGTGTTTCGGCCCCCTGGAGATCGCGTACGACTTCGGGGGAGTCACCCGCGCGAGCATCGAATCCGGTCCGCGCAACATCTGGCGGTACCGGGGACTGCTGCCCGTCCCGTCCAACATCGCGGACACGCCGAACACCGAGCCCGGACTGACCCGGCTCGTCCGCGCCGACAACCTCGCCGAGAGCCTCGGCCTGCAGAGCCTCTGGGTCAAGGACGACAGCGGCAACCCGACCCACTCGTTCAAGGACCGCGTCGTCGCCGTCGCGCTCGCCGCCGCCCGCGAGCTCGGCTTCAAGGTGCTGGCCTGCCCGTCCACGGGCAACCTCGCCAACGCCGTCGCCGCGGCGGCCGCCCGCGCGGGCATCCGCAGCGCGGTGTTCGTCCCGTCGAACCTGGAGTCGCAGAAGATCATCACGACGGCCGTCTACGGCGGGACGTTCGTGACGGTCGACGGCAACTACGACGACGTGAACCGGCTCGCCTCGGAGATCGCCGGGGAGCAGGACGACTGGGCGTTCGTCAACGTCAACGTCCGGCCGTACTACGCGGAGGGCTCCAAGACCCTCGGCTACGAGATCGCCGAGCAGCTCGGCTGGCGGCTGCCGGACCAGATCGTCGTCCCGGTCGCGTCCGGCTCCCAGCTCACCAAGATCGACAAGGCGTTCCAGGAGCTGATCAAGCTGGGCCTCGTCGAGGACCGGCCGTACCGCGTGTTCGGCGCGCAGGCCGCGGGCTGCGGCCCGGTCGCCGCCGCGTTCAAGGCCGGCCTCGACGTGATCCGCCCGGTGAAGCCGGACACGATCGCGAAGTCCCTCGCCATCGGCAACCCGGCCGACGGCCCCTACGTCCTGGACGTCGCCCGCCGCACCAACGGCGCCGTCGAGGACGTCACCGACGACGAGGTCGTCGAGGGCATCCAACTGCTCGCCCGCACCGAGGGGATCTTCGGCGAGACGGCGGGCGGCGTGACCGTGGCGACGCTCCGCAAGCTGATCGGCACCGGGGCGCTCGACCCGTCCGCCGAGACCGTGATCATCAACTCGGGGGACGGGTTGAAGACCCTGGACGCCGTCGCGCCGGTCGCCGCGCCGTCCGCCAACATCGCCCCGTCCCTGGAAGCGTTCCGCGCCGCGGGCCTCGCCTGAGAAAAGGAGCAGCATGAGCACCGTGTCCGTCCGTATACCGACGATCCTGCGGACCTACACCGGCGGCGAGGCGGAGGTGAAGGCCGAGGGCGCCACCCTGCGCGCGGTCGTCGCCGACCTGGAGGCCAGCTACTCCGGCATCTCCGCCCGCATCCTGGACGACGCCGGCAAGATCCGCCGCTTCGTGAACGTCTACGTCGGCGACGAGGACGTCCGCTTCGCCGACGGCCTCGACACCGCGACGCCCGAGGGCGTCCAGATCTCGATCATCCCCGCCGTGGCGGGCGGCTGAGAGCCGAACCCGATCCCGGCGCGCCCCCACCGCGCGCCGGGATCGGGTTCATCTTTGTCGGAGGCATGGTGCAGTATCGGCGCCAGTCCACCGAGGAGCCAGGGTGCCGTTCAAAAACCAGCAGATCGCCGACCACGCCTTCCTGCAGAAGATGTTCGAGGACGACTACTACCCCGACCACCTGGTAGCCAAGGCGAGGTCGATCCTGCAACGCCTCTGCGAACGAATAGAGGCCGAAAACCCCGCCGACCTCCCAGCCCTCTACACCCTCACCCAGGCCGCCACAGAAGAGATCAACGTCCTGACCGAGGAGTTCTACGAGGCGGACAGCGAAATAGAAACAGTGGCCCGCGACTTCCTGGCCGAAGACTTCTGGTTCATCGCAACCGCCTACGACTTCCCCAACGCAGACCTAGAAGAACTAGTAGCAAACCGAGACTGGTAACCCCGCTAAAAGAGCGGATGCTCCCCGGGGAACGCTTCGCGGACGTGCGAGAGCATCCTCTCCTCACACGCTCCGAACCGCTCAAAGTTCTGCCGCGCCTGCCCCAGACTCAAACGCCGGTTCGGCCCGCCCCGAACCACGTCGACGTCATGCTCGTCCTGCCCGTCGTCCTCCCAAAAGCACACCGGGCAGATCTCGAAGAACCCCCGTTGCTCAAGCGTCAAATAACCGCAACAAGGACACGCATAAGGCTCCCCTCGCGGCCCCCGTCGCACATTGAAGAACACTGTTCTCGATGCCTTACCGGAGAAGGAGGCGCCACTACTCGACCAATACCTTGGCCCTCCAGAGCCTCGACCGGCCGTGGCCGGATGCCATCCACGGCTTCAGGCTAGTCACACGGACCGAGCGCGAAGGGCCGACGGCTGACCGTCTCCTGCTCTCGTGTTGTCAGCCGTCGTGCGCGGCGCCGGGTGGTGGACGCCGAGGAAGCGGGCTGCCACCCAGGTGTGACGGCTTGGGCGTGCGGCGGAGCCGCCGCCATCCTCGACAGATCGGGATCGGGGGAGCCACGCACCTTTCCAACTCAGCTTGCAACGTCCCTGTACCGGCGGAGTCTCGCGCCAGCCTCAGCGATGTTCGCAGTCGCGCGGCCTGGGTGATTCAGTTGGACATGGCCAGGTCGCGGGGCAGCGCCTCAAGGATCTCGAATCGCTGATCCAGACCGGTCATGTTGAGGAGGTTGGAGACTCGTGGCGAAGGGCGCAGAAACACGAGGCGACCGCCTAGAGCCGTGATGCGCTTCCAGGCGCGAAGCAGTGCGTTGATACAGGAAGAGTCGCAGAAGGTCAGCCCGGAAAGGTCGATCGCTATGCGGGGCGGGGTCCGCAACGGGAGCACGCGGGCGACTCCGTCATCGAGAAGCGGCGCGCTGTGGAGGTCCATCTCCCCGTGAACAACTATCACCGGCCAGTCGTCTTGCTCCTTCAGGGAGACGCTTGCTTCTTGTTTCTTCACGGAGACGTTTGCTTTGCGTGGTGCTGCCACCATCGCCCTACAACCTCCCGACCATCGATCCAGGTCACGAGCCAAACCCATGCCGTAAGTACGACTGCGCTTACCCGGTGTAGACGTGATCTAACGCGGCGACGCGTCCCCCATGACGACCGGCCGGGACGGGGCTGGCCAGTGCGGCGCGACGCGCGGCCCGGCCAGCCGCCCGGTGACCGGCACCCACGCCACACGCCCCGCGCGGCCAGGCGCGGGGCCGCGCTAGCGGCCCAAGCGCCGCCGCCCCCTGATTCCAAGCAGCCAAATTCCGCAGAGCATCTACGCCGCAGCGAGAGACATTTCCGAGTACCCGCAAGGCCCGAGAGTTGCGAACCCTCGTAGGGGCGATGAGGACGCCATGGTAAAGCCGCTGGCTGGATGCCGCATGGGCGACCGTACATGGAGTGTGATTGCAGCAGACCTCCGGTTGTGCACGAGACCCCGGCGTGTCGCTGAAACGATCAAGGGCGTTCTCGACAGGGGGACGCCCGTAGCGTCTCAGACATGCCCGGTCGCTCGTCCCGTCTTGGGGCAGTTTTCCTCTCGCCCGGAGCGGCCGGGACCGGCCCGGAGAGGACGGCAAGCCAGCCGTTTCCGACTGGCCTCCGGCGACTGCGGAAAGGCTGCCCTTAATGTGAGGGGGTTCTGCTCGTCCAGTTGGAACGCGATGTTCGCCGGTTGAATCCATATTGGGGGGCTGGTTGTAGGGTGGCGGCGTTTCGGGCTGTTGTGTTGTGTTTGAGGTTGGGGAGTGTCTCGTTAATGAGACTCGGGAGTATGGCCGAGGGCTTGGGGTTGCCAGTCAGGGTGGTTTGAGTGATGGTCGGCAGCTCGGCGAAGGCTTGTAGGGCTTCGCGGGCTCCTGGCAGGGCTCGGCCTCGTGTGCGCATCTCGTCGGCTCGGGCGCGGTCGCCGGCGGCCTGGGCCTCGACGAATTTGGGGAAGTAGTCGCCTGGGTCCTCGATGTCGTAGAGGTCGAGGGTTTCGCGGAAGATGACTTGTTCGGTGCGGCCGGTGACGTCTGCTAGGCGGTCAACGTGGCGGCCCGGGCTGGGCACTCGGTGGCGATGCTGCGGAGCGCCTACGCTCACTGCATCGACGGCGACTAGGAGATCATGAACCGGCGCATTGATGCAGCGCTGGGGGCTCCTCCCGCACCCGCCACGGAACGCGCGGAACAAACCGGCCCTCCCTCGCTCCGCCCTCGGGTCCGTGTTCCGCGACTGTTCCGTGAATGTCGGCGGACGACCGCACACGGTGGAACACGGCGAGGCAGGCGCGACACCCGCCTGTCTCGTCCCGACGCAGGTGGGAACAGGTCCAGGCCGGTAGGTGAACCTTCCCTGGGTGAGGATGCGCGGCGCTTGCACTCGGCAGGGTAGAGTGCTAAACAAACGGTTGGCACTCTGCTGTGGAGAGTGACAACTTCACAGTCTGGGTCGGGGCGATGAGGCTCCAGTTCGGCGGCGGAATGGCAGTCGTCGGCGGGGGCCGTCCGTCGCGGGCGTCGGCTCGATCCGTCTAAGCCACCTTGTTCCGGGAGGACTGGAGCCTATGGCTGCAAAGATGATCGCGTTCGACGAGGAGGCCCGTCGCGGTCTTGAGCGCGGCATGAACCAGCTCGCCGACGCCGTCAAGGTGACCCTTGGTCCCAAGGGCCGCAACGTCGTGCTGGAGAAGAAGTGGGGCGCCCCCACGATCACGAACGACGGTGTGTCGATCGCCAAGGAGATCGAGCTCGAGGACGCGTGGGAGAAGATCGGCGCGGAGCTCGTCAAGGAGGTCGCCAAGAAGACCGACGACGTCGCCGGTGACGGCACGACGACGGCGACCGTGCTGGCCCAGGCGCTGGTGCGCGAGGGGCTGCGGAACGTGGCGGCCGGGGCGAACCCGATGTCGCTGAAGCGCGGCATCGAGTCCGCGGTCGAGCGGGTCAGCGAGGAGCTGTCCAAGCTCGCGAAGGACGTGGAGACCAAGGAGCAGATCGCCTCCACGGCCTCCATCTCCGCCGGCGACCCGCAGATCGGCGAGATGATCGCCGAGGCGATGGACAAGGTCGGCAAGGAAGGCGTCATCACGGTCGAGGAGAGCCAGACCTTCGGTCTGGAGCTTGAGCTCACCGAGGGGATGCGCTTCGACAAGGGCTACATCTCGCACTACTTCGTGACAGACCCGGAGCGGATGGAAGCGGTCCTGGAGGACCCGTACATCCTGATCGTCCAGGGCAAGGTGTCGGCCAACAAGGACCTGCTGCCCGTGCTCGAGGGCGTCATGCAGTCCGGCAAGCCGCTGCTGATCATCGCGGAGGACGTCGAGGGCGAGGCCCTGGCCACGCTGGTCGTCAACAAGATCCGCGGGATCTTCAAGTCCGTGGCCGTGAAGGCCCCGGGCTTCGGCGACCGCCGCAAGGCCATGCTGAACGACATCGCCGTCCTGACCGGCGGCCAGGTCATCAGCGAGGACGTCGGCCTCAAGCTGGAGAACACCTCGGTCGACATGCTCGGCCGGGCGCGCAAGATCGTCATCGCCAAGGACGAGACCACGATCGTGGACGGCGCCGGTGACGCCAACGAGATCGCGGGCCGGGTCAACCAGATCCGCACCGAGATCGACAACACCGACTCCGACTACGACCGCGAGAAGCTCCAGGAGCGCCTGGCCAAGCTCGCGGGCGGCGTCGCGGTGATCAAGGCCGGCGCCGCGACCGAGGTGGAGCTCAAGGAGCGCAAGCACCGCATCGAGGACGCCGTCCGCAACGCCAAGGCAGCGGTCGAGGAGGGCATCGTCCCCGGCGGTGGCGTGGCGCTGCTGCAGGCGGGCGCCAAGGCGTTCGACAAGCTGGAGCTGTCGGGCGACGAGGCCACCGGCGCGAACATCGTGAAGCGCGCTCTTGAGGAGCCGCTGAAGCAGATCGCCGTCAACGCCGGTCTTGAGGGCGGCGTCGTGGTGGAGAAGGTCCGCAACCTCACGCCGGGTGAGGGCCTGAACGCCGCCACGGGCGACTACACCAACATGTTCGAGGCGGGGATTCTCGACCCGGCCAAGGTGACCCGGTCCGCGCTGCAGAACGCTTCGTCGATCGCCGCGCTGTTCCTGACCACCGAGGCGGTCATCGCCGAGAAGCCCGAGAAGAACCCGGCTCCGGCGGGCGGCATGCCCGACGCCGGCGGCATGGACTTCTGAGCCGAACGGCGAACGATCACTGCTTGACCTGAGAGGGGCGGCCTTCGGGCCGCCCCTTTTGCGTTCCCGCGACGGGCGGCGTCCGGTCGCGGCGGGGGAGGAGCAGCGGGGTCGCGAGCATGAGCGCCCCGGCGATTCCGAGCGCGGCGCGCGGGCCCGTCACCCCGGCCAGCACGCCCCACAGCCCGGTCAGGACGGCGGTGGCGGCGTTGCCGGTGATCGTCCAGGCGGAGAGCGTCCGGGCGACCCGGTCATCAGCGGTCTGGGTGAGCCGGTACGTCACCGAAACGGGATTGAACACCCCGATGCAGAGGATCAGCGCGAACTCGACGGCGATCACCAGCGCGAGCCCCGCGGCCCCCGGCCGGACGAAGAACAGTCCGATCGGCCAGCACACGCGCAGCGTCCCCGCGGCGAGCATGACCCGGTGCTCCCCGAACCGCGCGACGAGCCGCGGCGACAGCCGGGCACCGACGAGCCCGCCGAGGCACGGGACGCCGAGCGCCAGCCCGTACTGCCACGGCGCGAACCCGAGATCGCCGAGCATCAGCACCGCCAGCACCGGCGCCGTCGCCATGATCAGGCCGTTGACCAGGACCGTGTTGAGGAACAGCGGACGCAGCACCGGATGGGCGAGGATGTGCCGCCACCCTTCGAGCAGGCCGCCCGCCCGCGCCCGCTCCGTCCGGACGGGGCGCGGCTCGTCCCCGCCGATCGCGCGGATCGCGCCCGCCGACAGCAGGTAGCTGACCGCGTCGGCCACGACGGTCGTGACCGGGCCGAACAGTCCGATCGCGGCGCCGCCGAGCGGCGGTCCGAGGACGGTCGTCGTCCACGTCGTCGACTCGAACCGCCCGTTCGCGACGAGCAGGTCGCCGGGCGCGACGAGCGACTTCAGCGCCGCCCCGCTCGCCGACCGGAACGCGATCCCCGCCGCCGCGACGATGATCGACACGACCAGGAGCTGGACGAACCCGAGCCATCCGAAGGCGTAGGCGACGGGCACGCTCAGCATCGCCGCGAACCTGACCAGGTCCATCGCGATCATCACGGGGCGCTTGCGGCGGAACTCCACCCACGGGCCGAGCGGCACCGCGACCAGCGCCCCCACCGCGAGCCCGGCCGCCGCCAGCGCCGACACCTGCGCGGGCCCGACATGCAGCACCAGGACCGCGATCAGCGGGAACGCGTCGTGCGCGAGCCGCGTGCCGGTCGCGCTCACGGCGAACGAGACCCACAGCCATTCGAACGGCCGTCCCAGCGATCGTCTCGCCATGCCGCGCGCCCCCCGCCCGCCGTCCCGCTCGCCGCCTTTCGCTTCCACCCGAACAACCACGGGTGGACCGGCGAGACCGTAGCGAGCGGCGAACACCGGGATCAAACAACCATCCGAGTGCCCAGGTACAACGGGCGGTTGTCTGTCAGGGCACCGTCCTAGAGTCGGTCGGCGTGGACCTCAACGCCGTGCGCACCTTCGTCGCCGCCGCGGACGCGGGCCAGTTCCAGCAGGCCGCCGCCGAACTGTCGATCAGCCAGCAGGCGGTGTCCAAACGCATCGCCGCCCTGGAGCGCGACCTCGGCGTTCACCTGTTCACCCGCACCCCGCGCGGCGCCCGGCTCACCATCGACGGACAGGCTTTCCTGCCCCACGCGCGAGAACTTCTCGGCGCAGAGGAGAGGGCGGCCGCGTCCGTCCGGCCGGGCCGCCGCGCGCTCCGCGTCGACGTGATCGGACGCGGCCTCGCCCCGGCCGCCCTCCTGCGCGACTTCCACCGGACCCACCCCGGCATCGCGCTCGACGTGGTGACGCTCTTCGACGCCGACACCGCGATCACCGCCGTCCATGCCGGGACGATCGACGCATCCTTCCGCGCCCTCACCAGGGACCTCCCCGCCGGTGTCGAGGCCGTCCGCGTCCTGGACGAGCCCCTCCAACTCCTCACCGGCCCGCGCCACCCGCTCGCCGCCGCCCGCGCTGTCGCGCCCGCCGACCTCGCCGGACACCGCATCTGGATGCCCGGCATCATCACCGGCACGGAATGGGCCGCCTACTACGACGACCTGGCCGCCGCGTTCGGCCTGACCATCGACCGCGTCGGCCCCGAGTTCGGCACCGAGCCGCTGCTGGACGTGGTCGCCGGGTCGCCGTCCCTCGCGACGTTCGTCGGCGACCAGACCCGCCTCCTCTGGCCGGACGCCTACGGGCTGCGGCGCATCCCCGTCCAGTCGCCGACCCCGGCCTATCCGCACTCCCTGATCTGGCAGGCCGACAATCCGCATCCGGCTTTGACCACCCTGCGCGCCCACCTGACGCGCCCTGGCCGATCCCGTCTGGCCGACACCTGGACCCCACCCTGGGCAGCCCGATGACGTCACCCCGCACGGCCGCCCGCCGTCGCCCTATCGCACGGCCATCCGCGGCCGCCCTATCGGACGGCCGTCTGTGATTGCCGTATCGGACGGCCGTCCGCCGTCGCCGTATCGCACGGCCGTCCGCGATCGCCCTATTGGACGGACGCTGGCCGTCGCCCTATCGTGCGGCCGTCCGCGGTCGCCATATCGGACGGGCGCTCGCCATCGTCGCAAGTCGACGCGAATGGACGCGCGGCCGGTCAGCGCTGACGAATTCGCCCGGCTGCCGAGGATCGTCCGGGACTGGATCCGGGCCGGACGATCCCACCTGATGGACACACGTCACTTCCCCGATGCCATTCCGGAATGGCGCAGGCGCAGGTCAAAGCAAGGGCGAGCGTGAACGGCCGCCGCTTTCGGCCGCCGGGTGCTTCCCCTCCGGTGCGGGGCTTGGCAGGATCGCCGTTTGGCGGCGTAGCGTGTGAATCGCGCGGAACACGCTGGCAAGGTGACGACGAGGCGGCCCGCAGTCGCGGCCGATGAGGCAGGAGAACACGTGACGGAAGTGTTCGGCTCCCCGGTGCTCAGAGTGGAACAGCCCCGGAGGGGGCCGTTCGCCAAGTCTCGGTACAAGGTTCTCGACGATGCCGGGACCGTCCTCGCCATCGCGGCGCCCGCGGACAGCCAGGGACACGTCGAGATGCGCAGCGTGGTCCCCGGCAAGTCGAACCTCGACCCCCGCGCAGTTCTGCTGACCACGCCGGACGGCGATCCGCTCTACATCGTGGACAAGCAGGCCGGACGCGAATACACGGAGATCCTCACACCGGACGGTGGTTCCTACGGCTCCTTCGTCACCGAAAGGGTCGGCCGCCGCTACGTCGTCTACGACGGCGAGGGAGCTCTGATCGGGACTGTCGGAGTGGACGTTCCGCGGACCAACTTCGAGGTGACCGACACCGCCGGGAACAAGGTCGCGCACGTCCGAAAGAAGTGGGCGGGCCTGGCCACCCATCTGTTGACGACGGCGGACAAGTACGCGGTGGAGATCTTCGATCCCGTCCCGGAACCACTGCGGACGATGGCTGTAATGACCGCCATCGTGATGGACATGAACCTCCACGAGTCCAAGGAGATCACCTGATCGGGGAGGAGGCCCGCGCATGGGTCTTCACGGTCCGCGTGCCGCGAGGTACGTTCCGGTCGTGCAGGCCGTGCCCGGGCGATCGAACGGCTGGTGGATCTCGCCGGCCGTTCCGACGATCGCGAACTGCGCGCTGGCAGTCCTCTGGACCTTTTCCGCCCTCGGAGGCTGGGGCGACGCCGCCTTCTGCGGCGAGAACGAAAAGCGCGACGCGGGGTGCGGCGAAGGTTTCGCGGACGCGGTACTCGTCTCTGCACCGATCGCGGCGCTTGCCGCGATCGTCGCCGTGGCCGCGTGGGGGATCCCGGGAGTCCGGCGCCGCCCATACCGGTTGGACGCCGTTCTCACCGCCGCGGCCTTCGGCTGGGTCCTGGCCGAAGGCGTGCTGTTCATCGGCGGATATCTGGCCAAACCGTAGCGGCCGCGCGCCGTTGTCAAAATGAGATGTTGAGGGGTTCGAGAGCCGTTCGACGGCGGGCAGGTAGGGGCAAAACCGGACAAAAGCCGAGGTAGGACGATCGCAGAAGCGTCACCGGGCCCGGCGGCCTGGGCGTCCGCGCATGCCGAAGACGGGCGAGCCGGTTTGACGCGCGCATCTCGGCGGCATACAGTTCTCTTCGCCCCACAGGGATGCAGGACGCCGAAAGGTGGCCGGCCCGTGGGGAAACCCACCACCATCGTCTCAGCCGACACGGCTTCGTCGTGTCCTGTCGCGTCGTGGCGTCGGAAAGGCTCGGTTTTGACAATCGGGCCGGATCTGATGAAATGGTTCCACCGCCGGAACGAAACCGCGCAAGCGGGTTCGGATCGGCGTGCCAGAAAAGGGCGGAATTGACAGTCCGCCCGGATCCGGTAAAGTAACA
>NZ_VSRQ01000011.1:0-270011 GCF_008121305.1 Actinomadura decatromicini
TTCGGTGGTTTTGGCGGAGGGGAAACACCCGGTCCCATCCCGAACCCGGAAGTTAAGCCCTTCAGCGCCGATGGTACTGCATGGGAGACTGTGTGGGAGAGTAGGACACCGCCGGACACAAATTGAAAGGGAAAGGCCCCGCCGATACCGGCGGGGCCTTTCTCATTTCTACGGGTCTGTTCTGCGGGCGCCGGAGAATGCGTCCCAGAGCACGGCGGCGGGTTCGGCGGTGGTGAAGAGCGATTCGATGCGGGAGCGGTCGCCGTCCAGGCGGATGAGGGTTTGCATGCCCAGGAACATCGCCACCGCGAGCACTCCGAGATCGCGCGACGGCACCAGACCGTCGAACGTCGTCCCTTGGACGAGGCGTCCGATGGCGGTGGTGGCGAATTCGGACCAGGATTCGACGTGCGTGATCAGTTCCTCCCGCAGCCGCGGAGAGGACGATGATGCAGTGAGCAGTTCCTGTATGGCCTCGATGTGCCCCTGGTCCCGCATGTCCTCCGCGTACAGTTCGCGGAAGCGGGAGAGCAGTTGGGTGGCGTCCGCGCAGGAGCCGAGAGCCTCTTCGTAGCGTGCTCTCTGAACTTCGCTGGTGTGGCGGAGCGCCGCGACGAACAGGGCTTCGAGATCGTCGAAATGGTGGTAGAGGACCTCGGGCGCGAACCTGCCGATGCGGGCGATGGAACGCTCGGTCGTTCCGTCGTGGCCCTCGACGGCGAGCGTCCTGATGGCCGCTTCCAGGAGACGCTGCCGAGTCTCCGCGCTTGACGCCATTCGCTCAGATCACTTTCCAGAGTTTCGCTCCGGCCTCGGCGAGGACGGGGGTCGAGCCGCCGGGCGGGCCGCGCGGGACGGTGGCTCGACACCTGCGGGTACAGATGATGCTCCACCCGGTACGGCAACTCCAGGAACAGCGCCGATACGACGGGCGCCGGAGCGAAAGTGCGTCTCCAGCGTCCACGAGCAGGCCCCGCGAGCCGGCGACGCCGAAGCCGAGGCTGGGAACGGTAGCGCCGCGAGAGCAACAAGCTCCGCCGGCCGCTACCGTGCCCGTTCCGTCCTCCGGGCGTCGAGGTCGAAAGCGAGGGTGGGCTTGACCTCGACGCCCTGGGCGGTCGTCAGGAGTAGAGGGCCTCGCCGGTTTCCAACAGGGTCTTCAGGTCGCTGAGCGTCTGGCTCCAGCCGCCGCCCGCACCGGGGGCGTCGCCCGCGGTCTGCAGCGCCGTCTTCGGCGCGTCGGTGACGTCGTGCGTCACGGTCAGCCGCGACACCCCGGCGCCGTCGTCCTCGATCTCGTAGGTGAGGCGGGTGAACGGCTCGTCCAGGAACAGGGCCCGCCAGGTCTGGACGAGGCGGCGCGGCGGGTCTGCCTCGATGACCTCGCCGTCGATCAGCACGTCCGGGGCGCCGTGTTCCTTCATCACGTCGCTGGCCAGGCCGCGGAAGGCGCCGCCGGGACGCAGGTCGTACTCGACGGGGGCCTGGTAGCCGAACTTCACCGTCCACTCGGGCTTGGTGATGGCCTCCCAGATGGCCTCCGGGGTCGCCTTGATGTAGACCCGGTACACCTGGACGGTCCTGCTCTCGGCGGTCTTGGTCGTCGTCATGTCGGACTCCAGTTCCCTTTTGAGGTCGGCGAGGGCCCCGGCGGGCCGCTCGGTGAACTTGCCGATCCAGCGGTCGTGGATCAGCTTGATCGGCACGGGGTTGAGGAAGTGGAGCTTCTCCCTGCCCGAGCGGCGGGAGACCACCAGCCCGGCGTCCTCCAGAACCCGAAGATGCTTGGCGACGCCGAACCGTGTCATCTCCACCTCCGACTCCAGCTCGCCGAGCGTCCGGCCCTCGCGGGCGAACAGCAGGTCGAGCAGGAACCGGCGGGTCGGGTCCGCCAGCGCCTTGAAGGCGAGATCGTCGTCGCTCACCTCTCCAAAATAGGTGACCAAAAGGTCACATGTCAAGGTTGGCGGGGCGGGCGCGGACGAGATCGTCCGGGTGGGGGAGCGGTCGACGCGGGGACGGTCAGCGGGTGAGGACCGTGTCCAGGGTGGCCGCCCACTGGTTCAGGAGGCGGGTGCGGCGGGACGAGTCGTCCGTGAGCAGGTCGGCGAGGCCGAGGCCGCGGACCAGGTCGAGCGTGGCCTGGACCGTCTCGCGGACGCCGGGGACGCTCTCGTCCGCGCCCAGCGCCTCGACGGTGAGGCGGTGCGCCTCGCGTCCGACCCTGGCCTCCAGGGGGGCGACCCGCGCGCGGAGCTGCTCGTCCGAGGCGGCGGCGACCCAGAGTTGCAGCGCGGCGCGGAACAGCGGGCTCGTGTACATCTCGCCGAGGCGGGTGACGACGTCGAGGGTGGACGGGCGGCGTCCGGCGAGCGCGTCGAGGTGCTCGCGCATCCGCGCCATCCGGACCTCGGAGCCGTACTCGACCGCCGCGGTGACCAGCTCCTCGCGCGTCCTGAAATGGTGCTGCGCGGCGCCCCTGGAGACCCCGGCGCGCTCGGCGACGACGGTGACGGTCGTCCCGGCCCAGCCGACGGAGGCGAGGCAGTCGATGGCCGCTTCAAGGAGGCGGCGGCGGGTGGCGCGGCTGCGGTCCTGCTGCGGTTCGCGGGGGAGTGCCTGGGCGGTCATGGTCTCCTCGGCTCGGTGGTCCTCCAGTCAACCAAATGATCCGGGATGGGACGGATGGAAACAATCATGCACGATTGATTTTTTAGGACGAGGCTGGCAGGGTTCAGGCATGGGTGGGCGACGTGGATGAAGGGGAGATGCGTCCTCTCGGCCTAGGGGCGGGCGTGGACGGGGTGCTGCGGGTCGGGAACGCCTCGGGCTTCTACGGCGACCGCTTCTCCGCCATGCGGGAGATGCTGGAAGGTGGGCCACTGGACGTCCTGACCGGCGACTATCTCGCCGAGCTGACGATGCTGATCCTTGGGCGCGGGAGGCTCAAGGACCCGTCCGCCGGGTACGCGACGACGTTCCTGCGGCAGATGGAGGAGTGCCTCGGCCTCGCCGTGGAGCGCGGCACGGCGATCGTCGCCAACGCGGGCGGGCTCAACCCGCGCGGGCTCGCGGACCGGCTGCGCGAGCTGGCCGCGCGGCTCGGCCTGGACGTGCGGATCGCCCACGTCGAAGGCGATGATCTCGCCGAGCGCGCTGCCGAACTGGGTCTCGGCGGCTCGCGACATGGGCGTCCGCTCACCGCCAACGCCTACCTGGGCGCGTGGGGAATCGCCGAATGCCTCCGTGCGGGCGCGGACGTGGTGGTGACCGGCCGCGTCACCGACGCCTCGCTGGTCGTCGGGCCGGCCGCCGCGCGCTTCGGATGGGCCCGGGACGACTGGGACGCCCTGGCCGGGGCGACGGTCGTGGGACACATCTTGGAGTGCGGGGCGCAGGCGGCCGGCGGCAACTTCGCCTTCTTCGAAGAAATCTACAACGTAAAGGCGTCGGGCTCTGCGCACGTCAGAACGGGTTTTCCGATCGCCGAGATCCGTTCCGATGGCTCCAGTGTCATCACAAAGCATCCCGGAACGGGCGGCGCCGTGACCGTGGAGACCGTGACGGCTCAGTTGCTGTACGAGATCGGCGGGCCGTCCTATGCGGGACCGGACGTGACGACGCGCTTCGACACGATCGAACTCGCGGCGGACGGGGCCGACCGGGTGCGGGTCGGCGGCGTCCGGGGCGGTCCGCCGCCTCCGACGACGAAGGTGTGCCTGAACCATCTGGGCGGGCATCGGAACGAGATGACGTTCGTCCTCACAGGGCTTGGGATCGAGGCGAAAGCGGAGTTCGCGAAACGCCAGCTTGAGGCGGCCCTCGGCGACGATCCGCCCGCGCGTGTGGAATGGACGCTCATCGGCTCGGCCACGGCTGATCCGGCGACGCAGGGAGAGGCGACCGCGTTGCTGCGCTGCGCCGTCCTCGACCCGGACGCGGAGAAGGTCGGGCGGACGTTCAGTAGCGCTGCGGTGGAGTTGGCGCTCGCCGGGTATCCGGGCTTCACGTTGACGTCGCCGCCGGGCAAGGGAAGCCCTTACGGCGTTTATTCGCCGGGGTTCGTTCCGAATGAGGCGGTCGAACACATAGCGGTCACGGCGGCGGGGGAGCGCATCCCCATTCCGGCCGTTCAGGAAACCGCGCCTGTGCAGTCCGAACCAGTACAGCCCTCGCCCTCCGAGTACTCCGCCTTTTCAGGGACGACGAGGAGGCTGCCGTTGGGCAGGGTTGCCGGGGCGCGCAGCGGGGACAAGGGCGGCGACGCCAATATCGGGGTCTGGGCCCGGACCGACGCGCAATGGGAATGGCTGGAGCCTTTCCTCACCGCCGACCGGTTCCGGGAGCTGCTCCCCGAGACCCGTGAGCACACCGTCCGCCGGTACGCGCTGCCCAACCTCCGCGCGGTCAACTTCGTCGTCGAGGGGCTGCTGCAGGACGGCGTCTCGGCCTCGACCCGGTTCGACCCGCAGGGCAAGGCCCTGGGGGAGTGGCTGCGGTCCCGTCTCGTCGACATCCCGGAGGCCGTCCTTTGACCCTGAAGAGCACCCTCGACACGGGTTCGGCCGAGTACCGGGAACGCCGCCGGACCATGCTCGAAAAGCTCGCCGCTCTGGACGCCGAGCACGCCAAGGCCCTCGACGGCGGCGGCGAGAAGTACGTCACCCGGCACCGGAAACGCGGGAAACTCCTGGCCAGGGAGCGCGTCGAGCTGCTGCTCGACCCCGACTCGCCGTTCCTGGAGCTGAGCCCGCTCGCCGCGTGGGGCAGCGACTTCCCGGTCGGCGCGAGCGTCGTCACCGGGATCGGCGTCGTCGAGGGCGTCGAGTGCGTGATCGTGGCGAACGACCCGACGGTGCGGGGCGGGTCCAGCAACCCGTGGACGGTGAAGAAGAGCTTCCGCGCGTCCGACATCGCGCTGGAGAACCGGCTGCCCGTGATCAACCTGGTCGAGTCGGGCGGCGCGGACCTGCCGACGCAGAAGGAGATCTTCATCCCGGGCGGGCGGATGTTCCGCGACCTGACCCGGCTGTCCGCCGCCGGGATCCCGACGATCGCGCTGGTGTTCGGCAACTCCACGGCGGGCGGCGCGTACATCCCCGGCATGTGCGACCACGTCGTCATGGTGAAGGAGCGCGCGAAGGTGTTCCTCGGCGGCCCGCCGCTGGTGAAGATGGCGACCGGCGAGGAGGCGGACGACGAGGAGCTCGGCGGCGCGGAGATGCACGCGCGGACGTCCGGCCTCGCCGACCACATGGCCGCCGACGAGCGCGACGCGCTCCGCATCGGCCGCCGGATCGTGAAGAACCTCCATCACCGCAAGCTCGGCCCGCCGCCCGCGCCCGCCGAGGAGCCGCTGTACGACGCGGAGGAGCTGGCCGGGATCGTCCCGGAGGATCTCAAGGTCCCGTTCGACCCGCGCGAGGTCATCGCCCGCGTCGCGGACGGCTCCCGCTTCGACGAGTTCAAGCCCCTGTACGGGACGAGCCTCGTCACCGGCTGGACGCGCGTCCACGGCTACCCGATCGGCGTCCTCGCCAACGCGCGCGGAGTCCTGTTCAGCCAGGAGGCGCAGAAGGCGGCCCAGTTCATCCAGCTCGCGAACCAGAGCGACACGCCGCTGCTGTTCCTGCACAACACCACCGGCTACATGGTCGGCAAGGAGTACGAACAGGCCGGGATCATCAAGCACGGCGCGCTGATGATCAACGCGGTGGCGAACAGCACGGTCCCGCACATCTCGATCGTGATGGGCGCGTCGTACGGGGCGGGCAACTACGGCATGTGCGGCCGCGCGTACGATCCCCGGTTCCTGTTCGCCTGGCCGTCCGCGAAGTCGGCGGTGATGGGGCCGCAGCAGCTCGCGGGCGTCCTGTCGATCGTGGCGCGGCAGGCCGCCGAAGCGCGCGGGCAGGTCTACGACGACGAGCGGGACCGCGCCATGCGGGAGATGGTCGAGACGCAGATCGAGGCCGAGTCCCTGCCGTTCTTCCTGTCGGGGCGCCTCTACGACGACGGCGTGATCGACCCGCGCGACACGCGCACCGTCCTCGGCCTGTGCCTGTCCGCCGTCCACAACGCGCCCGTGCGCGGCGCCGACGGCTTCGGCGTCTTCCGGATGTGAGCCACATGATCAGAAGAATCCTCGTCGCCAACCGCGGCGAGATCGCCCGCCGCGTCCTGTGGGCCTGCCGCGGCCTCGGGATCGCGACGGTCGCCGTCTGCTCCGACCCCGACGCGGACGCCCCGCACGCGCGCGAGGCGGACGTCGCCGGACGCCTCCCCGGCGCGTCCCCGGCCGAGACGTACCTGTCCGCCGACCGGATCCTCGCGGTCGCGAAGAGCGCCGGGGCCGACGCCGTCCACCCCGGATACGGGTTCCTGTCGGAGAACGCCGCGTTCGCGCAGGCCGTCGCCGACGCGGGCCTCACCTGGATCGGGCCGCCGCCCGCCGCGATCGCCGCGATGGGCTCCAAGATCGAGGCGAAGAAGCTGATGGTCGCCGCGGACGTCCCGGTGCTGCCCGGGATCGACCCTGCCCGCGTCACGGCCGCGGACCTCCCGCTGCT
Organism: Actinomadura decatromicini; assembly: GCF_008121305.1. Lineage (NCBI taxonomy): Bacteria > Bacillati > Actinomycetota > Actinomycetes > Streptosporangiales > Thermomonosporaceae > Actinomadura > Actinomadura decatromicini. The sequence continues at coordinate 6,570 of NZ_VSRQ01000011.1, forward strand.
GGTCAAGGCGTCCGCGGGCGGCGGCGGACGCGGCATGCGCGTCGTCCGCGACCCCGCCGGGCTGGACGGCGCCGTGGCGGCGGCGCGCCGCGAGGCCGAGTCGGCGTTCGGCGACCCGACCGTGTTCTGCGAGCCGCTGCTGGACGGCGCCCGGCACGTCGAGGTCCAGGTCCTCGCCGACGCGCACGGCACCGTCTGGACGCTCGGCGAGCGCGAATGCTCGATCCAGCGCCGCCACCAGAAGATCGTCGAGGAGGCGCCGTCGCCCGCGGTCGGGCCCGCGCTGCGCGCCGAACTGTGCGCGGCGGCGGCGAACGCGGCCCGCGCCATCGGCTACACCGGCGCCGGGACGGTCGAGTTCCTGCTGTCCCGCGACGGCCGCTTCCACTTCCTGGAGGTCAACACGCGCCTCCAGGTCGAGCACCCGGTGACCGAGTGCGTGTACGGGGTGGACCTCGTCCGCCTCCAGATCGAGATCGCCGAAGGCGCTCAGCTGCCCGCGGAGCCGCCGGAGCCGCGCGGCCACGCCATGGAGGTCCGCCTCTACGCGGAGGACCCGGCGCACGACTGGCGTCCCGGCAGCGGCGTCCTGCGCACCTTCGAGGTGCCGGACGTGGACGCCGAGTTCGCCGTCCCCGCCTCCTACGGGCTGCGGCTCGACAGCGGGGTGGAGAGCGGCTCGGAGATCGGCGTCCACTACGACCCGATGCTCGCCAAGGTGATCGCGTGGGCGCCGACCCGCGCCGCCGCCGCGCGCCGGCTCGCCGCCGGGCTGCGCGGCGCCCGCGTGCACGGCGTGACGACGAACCGCGACCTGCTCGTCCGCGTCCTGGAGGAGCCCGGCTTCCTGGACGGCGGCACCGACACCGGCTACCTCGACCGCGTCGGGCTGGACGTCCTCGCCGCGCCGCTCGCCGACGGCACGGCGGTCGAGCTGTCCGCCCTCGCCGCCGCGCTCGCCCGGGCCGCGGCGGACCGGGCGTCGGCGGCGGTGCTCGGCGGGCTGCCGTCCGGCTGGCGCAACGTCCGGTCGCAGCCCCAGCGCCGGACGTTCCGCACCCCCGCCGGGACGGTCGACGTCGACTACCACCTGCACAGGGGCGCACTGGTCTCCGACTTCTGCCCCGGCACGGAGCTGGTCAGCGCGACGCCGGAGCGGGTCGTCCTGGAGCGCGACGGCCTGCGCGAGACGTTCACGATCACCACGGCGGGCGGCGGCGAGGTGTACGTCGACTCGCGGCTCGGGCCGGTGGCGCTCACGGCCGTGCCGCGCTTCACCGACCCGAGCGCCCGCATCGCCCCCGGCGCCCTCCTCGCCCCCATGCCCGGGACGGTCGTCCGCGTCGAGACCGAGCCGGGCGCGGACGTCGCCGAAGGGCAGACGCTCGTCGTCCTGGAGGCCATGAAGATGGAGCACCGCGTCGCCGCCCCCGCCGCCGGGACGGTCGCCGAACTGAACGTCACCGCGGGTCAGCAGGTCGAGTCGGGCGCGGTGCTCGCCGTGCTCACCGGCCCGGCGGCCACCGAAGGGAACCCCGGATGAGCTTCGTCGAGACCGAGGAGCGGCGGGCCCTGCGCGCCGCCGTCGCCGACCTGGGCGCCGAATACGGCGCGTCCTACTACGTCGAGCGGGCCAAGGCCGGGCGGAAGACCGACGAGCTGTGGGCCGAGGCCGGACGGCTCGGCTACCTCGGCGTCAACGTCCCCGCCGAGTACGGCGGCGGAGGCGGCGGCATCGGCGACCTCGCCGCCGTGTGCGAGGAGCTCGCCGCCGCGGGCTGCCCGCTGCTGCTCATGGTCGTGTCCCCGGCGATCTGCGCGACGATCATCGCCCGGTCCGGGACCGAGGGGCAGCGCGAGCACTGGCTGCCCCGGTTCGCCGACGGCTCCGTCAAGATGGCGTTCGCGATCACCGAGCCCGACGCCGGGTCCAACGCGCACCGCATCACCACCACCGCACGGCGCGACGGCGACGGCTGGGTGCTCTCCGGGCAGAAGACGTTCATCTCCGGCGTGGACGAGGCGGACGCCGTCCTGGTCGTCGCCCGCAGCCACGACCAGCGGGGCAACCTGCGGCCGTCGCTGTTCATCGTCCCGACCGGAGCGGACGGGTTCGCGTTCACGCCCATCGACATGGAGATCGTGTCGCCGGAGAAGCAGTTCGTCCTCCACCTCGACGACGTCCGGCTGCCCGCCGACGCGCTCGTCGGCGACGAGGACGGCGGCCTCCTCCAGCTGTTCGCCGGGCTCAACCCCGAGCGGATCATGGCCGCCGCCATGGGCGCCGGGATCGGCCGCCTCGCCCTCGGCAAGGCCGTCTCCTACGCGAACGAGCGGCAGGTGTTCAGGACGCCGATCGGCGCGCACCAGGGCCTCGCGCACCCGCTCGCCGCCGCGAAGATCGAGCTGGAGCTGGCGCGGCTGATGGCGCAGAAGGCCGCGTGGCTGTACGACGCGGGCGACGACGAGGGCGCGGGCGAGGCCGCGAACATGGCCAAGTACGCCACCGCCGAGGCCGCGGTCCACTGCGTCGACCAGGCCATCCAGACCCACGGCGGCAACGGCCTCACCACCGAGTACGGCGTCGGGATGCTCGCCGGGGTCGTCCGGCTGATGCGCATCGCGCCGGTCAGCCGCGAGATGATCCTCAACTTCGTCGCGCAGCACACCCTCGGACTCCCCAAGTCCTACTGACCGGGCGCGCGGCCGACCGCGTCAGGCGAGCAGGGCGTCCACCTGCGCGGACAGCGGCTCCGGCGCCGCGAGCCGGTTGTCGACCGCGGCGTGCGGGACGGGCGGCGGCTCGTCCGGGCGCATCCGCCCGGCGAACGCCTCGAACGCGGCCAGTTTGCCCGTGTCGCGGGGCGACCCGCGCCGCTCCAGCCGGTGGCGCAGCGTCGCCGCGTCCGACCGGACCCACACGAGGCGCACCGGCGGGCCGCCGAGGGCCTCCGCCCACTCCGCCCAGCGCGCCGCCGAGCGGATCTGGCCGGTGAACGGGCCGCTCAGCAGCACCGGGCAGCCGTGCCCGCGGATCTCCCTCGCCGTCGCCGCCATCCCCGCGTACTCGTGCGGCTTGACGTGCTCGTCGTACCAGGGGCCCTCGCGCTCGCCCGGGTCGCGTCCGGACGCCGCGAGCGTCGCCGCGACGAACGCCCCGTACATCGTGTCCTTGTCGAGCAGCGCCGGGACGGGACGCAGCCGCGCCAGCAGCAGCTCCGCGACCGTGGTCTTGCCGGAGCCGGGCGGCCCCGCCACCACCCACGCGGTGGTCACAGCCGCATCCGCCGGGTCGCCAGCCGCTCGATGCGCGTCTCGTCGATCTCGTGGCCGAGGCCCGGCTGGGTCAGCGGCACCCCGACGACCCCGCCGGAGGAGCGGACCGGCGGCGTCACGAACACCGGGCCGCCCGCCGGGTCCGTCACGTCGCTCGGCAGCGTGCAGCCCGGCAGCGCGGCCAGCGCGACCGCCGCCGCCTGCCCGATCCCGAACGCGCCGGAGCCGCTGCACCACACGTCCCAGCCGGCCGCGTAGGCGAGGTCGTGCGCGCTGCGCGCCGCCGTCAGCCCGCCGAGCCGGTCGAGCCGCAGGTGCAGGGCGCGGCCCGCGTCCAGCGACAGCGCCGCGTCGAGCGCCTCCAGGTCGCCGACGGCGGGCGCCACCGCCATGCCGACCCGCAGTTGCAGCCGGGCGTGCGCGGCGAGGTCCCCGGGCGGGAACGGGCGCTCGATCGCGGCGAGCTCGTAGGCGTCCAAGCCCTCCAGGACGGCGAGGTGCTCCGCCGACTCGGTGTAGGCGTGGCCCGCGTCCGCGACGAGCGCGAGCGCCGGGTACGCCTGCCGGATCGCGCGCACCGGCTCGATGTCCCAGCCGGGCCGGACGTCCAGCGTGACGCGGGTGTGGCCGGCGCCGACCGCCCGGTTCACCCGGGCCGTGACCGTGTCCAGCGCGGGCTCCGGCGAGATCCGCGCACCGGTCACGATGGAGGTGCGGGTGCCGCCGAGCGCGTGCGCGAGCGGCAGGCCCCGCGTCCGGCACCACAGGTCCCAGCAGGCGGTGTCGATCGCGGCGGCGGCCTCGCGGGCGCCGAGGTCGGCGGCGGCGGACACGTCCTCGGGACGGTCCCAGTCGAGCCCGATGAGGGCGGGCCCCATGCGCTCCTCGATGTCGGCCCAGGCGTCGGCCGCGCCGTCCGGGCCGCCGGGCGACGCCATCTCGCCCCAGCCGACCGCGCCGTCCCCGGCCAGCCGGACGAGGACGCTCACCGGCCGGCGCCCCCGCGGCATCGCCACGCGGAACGCGTCGCAGCCCTCGATCCGTGGCAACCCGCACCCGCCTTTCCGAAGTGGTCCCCCTTGATTGTCCCCCCTCCGGGGCAGGGTCGGGACGCGCCGCCGCCCGGCCTCCGGGCGTTTCCCGGCGGGGAGGTCACTTCGGGCAGCTCGACTCCAGCGAGACCGGCTTGTTCGGGGGCTTCGTCGGCGTCCCCCCGGTCGCGGCGCCGGGCGGCGTCGCCGACGGGGACCCGGACGGAGTCGCGGGCGGCGACGTGCTCGGATGGGTGCTCACCTGCCGCGGGTCGGCGTTCACCGCGTCCGACGCCAGCTTGCGGATGAGGTGGAAGTCGGGGTTGCCCGAGTAGACCAGCGGCGGCACGAACTGCAGGCTGTTGATCTGCGCGCCGTCCTTCACCTTGTTGGACAGCTTCATGAGGGCGGGCAGCAGCTCCTGCGGGATGTCGGTGGACAGCGTCCGCTTGGCCGCGGCGGCGAGCTTGTCGAAGCTCGTCAGGACGGTCTGCGGGTCGGCCTGCTCGGCGATCGCGCGCATCAGGCACTTCTGCCGGCTCATCCGCACGTAGTCGCTGCTGCCGGTGCGGGACCGCCCGTACCAGAGGGCCTCCTTGCCGCCGAGCTTGCGGTAGCCGGGCTGGAGCACGCCGCCCTCCAGCCCGTACGGGATCGGCTCGTCGATCTTCAGCTTGACGCCGCCCATCGCGTCGACGATGTCGGCGAAGCCGAACATGTCGACCAGGATGTAGTAGTCGACGCGCAAGCCGAGGATCCCCGCGATCGTGGCCTTCAGCAGCTCGGGGCCGCGGTGGTTCTTCGCGACGCCGGGCACCACGTCCGGGTGCTCCTCGGCGTACTGGTACACCTCGTTCAGCAGGCCGGGCGTCTGCGGGCCGTCGCCGGTGAAGCCGTAGGGGAAGCGGTCGCGGGCCGGGCCCGGCGGCAGCTGGAAGTGCTCCAGGTTGCGGGGCAGGCTCAGCAGCACGGTGTCGCCGGTCTCGGTGTCGACGCTCGCGACCGTCATGCTGTCGGTCCGGACGCCCGTGCGGTCGGCGGCGGCGTCGCCGCCGAGCAGCAGGATGTTCACGCGGGACTGGCCGTTGAACGGGTCGTCGACGTCGACGTGCCGCCCGTTCTCGCTGCCGGTGCGGAAGATGCTGGTCAGCGCGTCGCGGTAGACGTAGGTGCTGTGCGCCGACCAGGCCGCCGGGACCGCGACGGCGAAGCACATCACCGCGACGGACGCGGCGCCGAGCGTCCGGCCGCCGACCGTGAGGTTCGCGGGCCGCAGCACGAAGTAGGAGCGGACGACCACCAGCACCCACACGACGCCGACCGTCACCAGCGCGGCGGACAGCCGCTGCAGCACGTCCGGCTGGACGGCGAGGTGCAGCAGATCGGGGCGGTACACGGTGGCGGCGGCGCCGACCGCGGCGACGATCAGCAGGTACAGGCCGAGCAGCACCGCCCCGGCGACCCGGCGCCCGGTGGCGAGGTGGGCGACGCCCCACACCAGGGCGGAGGCGAGCGTGAGCGCGAGCGCGCGGGCGAGCCCCCCGTTTCCGGAGGGGCCGTCGACGTCTCTGGCCCGGGCATGCCGGCTCGCGCGACCCATGTAAGCTCCGATTCCCACCCACGGTGAATTAAGCCCCGGCTCACAATATGGACGCGCGGAACCGGGCAAAGGTTGCGTAGGTGTCGGCCACCTGTGAGTCGTGGTGCCTCAGGTGCAGGCGTTGCTCAGGATATGCAATCCGGGCGTGTCGCGGGAGTCCGGAGCGGGCTTCCGGGCGGCCCGCGCGGCGATCCGCCTGATCTCCCGGTAGTCCGGCCGCCGGGGCGGCACGAGCGGCGCGGCGAGCCGGAGCCCGGTGATCTGCGCGTTCTCGATCTTGGCGGCGAGGCCGACGAGCGGCGGCAGCAGCCGGCGCGGCAGGTCGGTGCGGACCGAGTCCTTCAAGATCCGGGCGAGCCGCCGGAAGGCGCCGAGCACGGCGCGCGGCCCCGCCTGCCGGGCGAGCGCCCGCAGGAGGCATTCCTGCCGGGCCGACCGCGCCTGGGCGCCGCCCACCGTCAGGGACGGGCCGACACCGCCGACCGCGTCCGCGATCTGCCGGACGCCGTTCATGTCGACCATGGCGTAGTAGGGCACGGGACGGCCGAGGATGTGGCCGACCGTCCGTTTCAGGAGTTCCGCGCCCGGGTCGCGGACGCGCCCGCCGCCCGCGAGCACCTCCGGGTGCGCGGCTCCATAGCCGTAGACGGCGTCGAGCGGCCCGTCCGGCGGGAACGGGACGCGCCCGGCGCCCGACCACACCGGCACGTGCCGCAGGTCGCGGGGGAGGCCCAGCAGGACCGTGTCGCCCGTTCTCGCGTCGACGCTGGCGAGGGTCATGCCGCCGGGGCGGACGCCGTGCCTGTCCGCGTCGGCGTCGGCGATGAGCAGGACGTCCAGGCGCGGCGCGCCAGCCCACGTCCCCGCGGCGTCCCGGCCCTCCGTGAAGAGGCTCTTCACCAGGTCGCGCTGGAGGTAGCCGTACTGGGCGAGCGTCACCGGCGGGACGATCACCAGCAGGCACAGCACCGAGACCGTCGTCCCGCCCGCGAGCCGCCACAGCGGCGACAGCCCGGCCGGTGCGAGCACCGCGTAGGAGTGGACGATCAGTGCCGCCCACAGCCCCGCGACGGCGGCCGACCCGGCCGCCAGGCCGAGCAGCCAGCCCGGCCGCGCGGCCAGCTCGGCGAACAGCGGGCGGCCCCGGCCCGCGGCGAGCGCGGCGGACGTGAGCAGCAGCGCCTGCCCGCAGACCAGCGTCGACCCCAGCCGGACGCGCCCCGCCCGCAGGTGCGCGACGCCCGGCAGCGCGGGCGACACGGCGGCGATCAGCAGCGCCCGCGCCAGGTCGCGCGGCGTCGCGTCCGGGGCGGCCCCGCCCGCCGGTCGCGACGGCACCTGCGTCCGGCCGCCCGGCCCGCCGTCGACCATGCCCCGCCCCCTCCGCCCTGCGCCTCCTGACCCCAGAGGGTGCAGGTCAGGGCGCTGGAAGGAGGGCGATCCCGGGCGGCGTGTCGGGTAAAGCCGGGCGCGGAGGGCGCCGGTTTACCAACTGCTGGACAGCGGCATGCCCTCGGCGAACCCGGACGACCCCTGGATCCCGACCGTGGCCCGCTCGTGGAACTCCTCCAGCGTCCGGGCGCCCGCGTAGGTGCACGAGCTGCGCAGCCCAGCGACGATCGAGTCGATCAGGTCCTCCACGCCGGGGCGGCGCGGGTCGAGGTACATCCGGGACGTGGAGATCCCCTCCTCGAACAGCGCCTTGCGGGCCCGGTCGAACGGGGAGTCGTCGGCGGTGCGCAGCCGCACCGCCCGCGCCGACGCCATCCCGAAGCTCTCCTTGTAGAGCCGCCCGTCGGCGGCGCGCTGCAGGTCGCCCGGCGACTCGTAGGTGCCCGCGAACCAGGACCCGACCATCACGTTCGCGGCCCCGGCGGCGAGCGCCAGCGCCACGTCGCGCGGGTGCCGGACGCCGCCGTCCGCCCACACGTGCCGGCCGAGCCGCCGCGCCTCGGCGGCGCACTCCAGCACGGCGGAGAACTGCGGGCGGCCGACCCCGGTCATCATCCGGGTCGTGCACATGGCGCCGGGGCCGACGCCGACCTTGACGATGTCCGCGCCCGCCTCGACGAGGTCGCGGACGCCCTCCGCGGTCACCACGTTCCCGGCCACCACCGGGACGGCCGGGTCGAGCCCGCGCACCGCCTCCAGCGCGCTGATCATCTTGTCCTGGTGGCCGTGCGCGGTGTCGACCACGATCAGGTCGGCGCCCGCCTCCAGCAGCGCCTTGGCCTTGCCGGCGACGTCGCCGTTCACCCCCACGGCGGCGGCGATGCGCAGCCGCCCGGCGCCGTCGACGGCGGGCTTGTACAGCGTGGCGCGCAGCGCGCCGGTGCGGGTCAGGATGCCCGCGAGCCGCCCGGACGCGTCCACGACCGGGGCGAGCCGGTGGCCGCGCTCGTGCAGCCGGTCGAACGCCTCGCGCGGGTCGACGCCCGCCGGCACCGTGACCAGGTCGCGGGACATGATGTCGCGGAGCTGGGCGAACCGGTCGACGCCCTGGCAGTCGGCCTCGGTCACCACCCCGACGGGACGGTCGTCCTCGACGACGATCACGGCGTTGTGGGCGCGCTTCGGCAGCAGCGCGAGCGCGTCCCCGGCCGTGCTGGACGGCCCCAGCCGGATCGGGGTGTCGACGACCAGGTCGCGCCCCTTGACCCAGCCGATCACCTCGGCGACGACGTCGGCCGGGATGTCCTGCGGCAGCACCGCGATCCCGCCCCGGCGGGCGACGGTCTCGGCCATCCGGCGGCCGGACACGGCGGTCATGTTCGCGACCACGAGGGGGATCGTCGTCCCGCTGCCGTCGGACGTGGCGAGGTCGACCTCCAGACGGGACCCGACCGACGAGCGGCGCGGGACCATGAAGACGTCGTTGTAGGTGAGGTCGTGAGCGGAACGCTCACCGTTCAGCAGGTGCACGGCTGTACAACACCAATCGCGGTCGGAGTGGCTGGGCCACCGTCCATTCTCGGCCATGCCCGGCGATGCCGCCGCCATACCGGCGCCGGCCTTCGCCGCGGCCTACCCGCGAAGCGCCATTGTGCTTCCGTTCCTGGCCGGGGCCCCGGCGGGCGGCGCGCAGGGATTTCCTCATGGCGTGGTCGAAAACGGTGCAACGTGAGGCTTGGCTCTCTGTAAAGTTACCTCTTGACGTAACTGCGCCCTCGATGCACTTTTCTTACATGTGCCTCATGCGGACGGCGGAACCGCCGTAGGGGCGTGACAGCAGAACACCGGGAGAAGCGCATGCAGGTCACGCACTTGGGCCCGGTCAGCCGCGCTCGTCCGCGCCGCGGGCCGTCCCGGGCATGTGCCGACCGGTGGAGCCGCCGGGCACGCCCCCCGCCCGCGTCCCCCCGCGCTCCGGCGCGCGCCGTGTCCGGCAGCGTTGCGCTTCCACGCGGGTTCACGAGGCGTCCGAAACGTCGCCCCGCCGAACTCGCCGCCGACGCATCGACGGCCGCCGGGTACGGCGAACACGAGCAAGATCAATATTTGACGTCATACCGTCCTGAAATGGAATGATCTTGCAGTCGCAGGCAAACCGATTCTTTACACGTCGAGGAGGACAGCCGTGCTGGATGCGGTCGACGCCGTGCTCGTCCGCGAGCTCCAGCGGGATGGCAGGGCGACGTTCCAGGCGCTCGCCGACCGCGTCGGGCTCTCCCGCACGGCCGTGCGGGCCCGGGTGCAGCACCTTCTCGAAACGCGGGTCGTCCGCGTCGTCGGCATCGTGCACGCCGCCGTCGTCGGCGCGGAGGCGATCGGGCACGTCTCGGTCACCGTCGAGGGCTCGGCCCGGGACGTGGCGGCGGCCGTCGCCGGGCGTCCCGCGGTCAGCTTCGCGGCGCTGACCGCCGGCCCGTACGACCTGGTCGCGCAGGTCCGCACCCGCGACGACGCCGCGCTCGCGGCGGAGGTGGACCACATCAGGTCCGTCTCCGGCGTGCGCTCGGCGGAGGTGTTCCGGTCGGTGGCCACCGTGCGCGACACGCACGCGGTGGTGCGCGAGCTCGGCGAGGTCTCCCTCGACGACATCGACTGGCGGCTCCTGCAGGAGCTGCAGCGCGACGGGCGCGCCCCCTACACCCGGCTCGCGCACATCATCGGGCTCTCGCAGGCCGCCACCCGGGCCCGGGTCGTGCGGCTGATGCGCTCGGGCGTCATCCAGGTCACCGGCCTCGCCGACCCGCTCGCCCTCGGCGCGGCCGAGCTCGGCGGGTTCGGTCTCGTGGTGACCGGCGGGCTGCGGAAGGTCGCCGAGGCGGTCGCCGCCCAGGACGGCGTCCGCTACCTGGCGACCGGCTTCGGCCGCTACGACATCGTCGGGCAGGCCGAGGCGGCCTCGCGCACCGGGCTCGTCGCGGTGCTGGACGCCATCCGCGGCGTGCCCGGCGTGACCGTCCGGGAGTCCTGGCACCACCTCGACGTGGTCAAGGAGTCCTACGCGGTCGAGCTGCCCGAGCAGCCCCTCAACGGGTCGGCCTGAACGCGCCGCCACGGCGGCTCCCCTCCGCCCCGGCCGCGGCGTCAACCGTGGCCGGGGCACCGTCCGCTGCGCACCGCACGGCCCGTGCGGCTAGTCGCGGTTGAGGGCTGCCTCCTCCAGGTCCAGCTCGTGCAGGACGCGGGTCAGCACCTCGTCGTCGATGCGGCGCTCGTCCCGCGCCCGCAGGAACACGCGCCGCTCCGCGGCCAGCATCTCGCGGCGCAGCCGCCGGTACGTCGCGGTCGGCACCTCCGCGCCCTCCTGGCCCGTCCCTCCGCCGAGCCGCTCCCACGCCCTGAGCTGCCGGTGCTCGGCGAGCCAGCGGAGCCGCTCCACGACCTCGGCGTCCAGGTCGTCCTGGTCCTCGGTCAGCTCGTCGAGGCGGTCCAGCGCGGCCCGCGCCGCCGCGTGCTGCGCGCCCGCCTCCGCGACCGTGTCGGTGTAGCGCTCGCGCTCGCCGCCGACGCCGAGCCTGCGGATCAGCGCGGGGAACGTCATGCCCTGGATCAGCAGCGTCCCGAGGACGGTCGTCAGCGTGAAGAACAGGATCAGGTCGCGGCCCGGGAACGGCAGGCCGTCCGAGGTCGTGAACGGCACCGCGAACGCCGCCGCCAGCGACACCACCCCGCGCATCCCCGCCCACGACAGGACGGTCCGGCTCCGCCACCCGACGTGCTCCCCGCGCGGCGGCAGCCGGGGGAGCTGCGCGGCGGGGAACACCCACACGAACCTGGCCGCGACCGTCACCGCGAAGATCGCGGCGGCCCAGCCGGTCAGCTCCAGGGCGCCGTGCCCGGACACCCCGTCCAGGACGGGCCGGAGCTGCAGCCCGATCAGCAGGAACACCACCGACTCCAGGACGAAGACCATCACCTTCCAGAACGAGTGCCCGACCAGCCGCGTCACCGCGCCCGACTCGCCCGCCCGGTGCCCCAGGTACAGGCCGCTGACGACCACCGCCATCACCCCGGACGCGTGCACGCTCTCGGCGACCAGGTAGCCCGCGAACGGCGCGGCGAGCGCGACGCCGTTCTCCATCAGCGGGTCGTCCAGCCGGGTGCGCAGCCAGTGCAGCGGCGGGCCGAGCAGCAGCCCGATCGCGATGCCGCCCGCGGCCGCGTACAGGAACTCCCCGACGCCGTCGAGGAGGGTGAAGCCCGCGCCGGTCGCCGCCGTCAGCGCGACCCGGAACGCCGTCAGCGCCGTCGCATCGTTGAACAGGCTCTCGCCGACCAGCACGGTCGTCACCCGGCGGGGGAGGCCGAGCCGCTGCGCGACGCTCACCGCGGCGACCGCGTCCGGCGGCGCCACCACCGCGCCGAGCACGCACGCCGCCGCGAGCGGCAGCCCGGGGACGAGCCAGTGCGCCGCGAACCCCACCGCGAACGTGGTGAACAGGACGAGCCCGATCGACATCATCCCGATCGTCCAGCCGTTCTGCCGCAGGTTCGGCAGGGAGCTCTGCCAGGCCGCGAAGAACAGCAGCGGCGGCAGGAACACGTACAGCACGAACTCGGGATGCAGCTCGAACGCCGGGACACCCGGCACGTACGAGACGGCCAGCCCCGCGATCACCAGGACGAGCGGCGCCGACAGGCCGGTCCGCCGCGCGCCGCCGGCGACCGCCAGCGCGAAGATCGGGACGGCCAGCAGCCAGAGCGCGTTAGTGGTCCCCACGGCCAGATGATCGCACGGCGCCGCGCCCTCAGTGCGCGTCGCGGGCGGTCTCCTTGGCGAACGCGAGGAAGTCGCGGGCGGCGGGCGGCAGCCTGCGGTGCGGGTGCACGATCCCGATCATCCGGGTGATCGGCGGCATGAACGACCGGACGGTCACGCCCTCGGTGTCGTCGATCTGGTTGCGGTACCAGAGCAGCGAGCCCATCCCGGCCCGGACCCAGCCGAGCCACGCGCCGCGCTCGTCGGACTCCACCGCGGCGACCGGGGTCGCGCCGATCCGCCGCAGCATCGCGTCGACCTCGGCGCGGCGGGGGCTGCCGCGCGCGGGCAGGACGAGCCGCATCCCGTCCAGCGCGGCGGGCGGCACCGGCTCGCGGACCTTCAGCGCGGGCGGCGAGATCAGCACGACCTCCCGCTGCTCGAACGGGTGCGCCGTCATGTCGCCCGGCACCGGCAGGTCGGCGAGCGCCAGGTCGGCGCGGCCCGCGCGGAGCGCCGCCGCGACCCGGTCGCGGTCGGCGCAGCGGACCACCCGGATCCGGACGGCGGGCTGGTCGCGCGCGAACCGGGGGATGAGCCGCCCGGTCAGCTCCGGCTCCAGCGACGCGGTCACGGCGATGCGCAGCTCGGCGCCCCGCCCGTTGGACCGGCCGACCGACAGGCCCTCGATCGCGTCGACGGCGTCCAGCGCGACCCGCGCCTGCCGGACCACCTGCTCGCCGACGTCGGTCAGCGCCACGCCCCGCCCGGACCGCTGGAACAGCTCGACGCCGAGTTCGCGCTCCAGCTCCCGGACGGCCCGCGAGAGCGCGGGCTGCGCCACGTAGAGGGCCTGGGCCGCCGACGTCATCGTGCCGTGGTCGGCGGTCGCCACGACGTAGCGCAGCTGCCGCAGATTCATGCACCGACCGTATGACAACGAACCGATCCGGTCCTGGACATAGCCGGAAACGGACCGGGTCCGGCCGCCGTTCGGCCTGGTGATCAAGCCAGCGGGCGCGCCGCCGGGCCGTCCGGGGCCGCGTCCGGGGCCCCGTTCGCGGGGGCGGGCTCGGGCTCCGGCTGGAGTTGCGGGGCGCCGATGGCGCAGTGGCTCCTGCCCGCCGGCTCGACGGTCGCGCCGGACGGGGTGCGCAACGCGTCGTCCGCCACCGTGAAGAAGCTGAGCACCGCCCCGGCCGCGAGCATCACCGCGCACACCGACATCGCGATCGTGAACCCGTGGGAGAACTTCCCGGGGTCGTCGTAGGCGTCGCCGGTCAGCCCGGCGAGCGGCGGGATCGCCGCCACGGTCAGCAGCCCGGCGGCCCGCGCGACCGCGTTGTTGACGCCGCTCGCGACGCCCGCGTGCCGGACGTCGGCGGTGGCGAGCACGGTCGCGGTGAGCGGCGCGACCGTCGCGGACAGGCCGAGGCCGAACACGACGACGGCGGGCACCACGTCCCGGAGGTAGGACGCGCCCTCGCCGATCCGCGCGACCAGCAGCGTCCCGATCGCCGCGACGACGAGGCCCGCCGTCATGGGCAGCCGCGGCCCGATCTTCTGCGCGAGCGCGCCCGCCCGCGCCGACAGCAGCAGCATCAGCACCGTGACGGGCAGCAGCGCCGTCCCGGCGGCGATGGGCGAGAAGTCGGCGACGACCTGGAGGTTCAGGACCAGCAGGAAGAACATCACGCCCATCCCGCCGTACATGACGAATGTGACGACGTTGACGGCGGAGAACTGGCGGGACGCGAACACGTCCAGCGGCAGCATCGGCTGCGGCGCCGTCCGTCCCTCGCCCGCCCCCATTGGCGGACGGCTCCGCCCCCGGACCCGTTCGACCATGACGAAGGCGACGGCCGCCGCGATCCCCGCCACCGCGGCGGCGACGATCACCACGGTCGCCGTCTGGTCGCCCCCCGCCTCGGTGAGCGCGTACGTCGTCCCGGCGAGGGCCAGCGCGGCGAGCGCGGCGCCGAGCACGTCGAAGCGGCCGTGCGCGTCCGGGTCGACGCTCTCCGGGACGTGCCGCGCCGCGACCAGCACCACCACGGCGGCGAGCGGCACGTTCAGCAGGAACACCCACCGCCAGCCCGCCGCCTCCACCAGCCAGCCGCCCGCGAACGGCCCGACCGCCCCGGCGACGCCGCCGAACCCCGACCAGGCGCCGACCGCGCGCGGCCGGTCCTCCGCCGCGAACGACGACTGGATGATCGCCAGCGAGCCGGGGGTGAGCAGCGCCCCGCCCGCGCCCTGCAGCGCCCGCGACGCGACGAGCATCTCGATGTTCTGCGCCATCCCGCACAGCACGGACGCGACCGCGAACCACACGACGCCGACGAGGAAGATCCGGCGGCGGCCGAACCGGTCGCCGAGGGAGCCGCCGAGCAGGATGAACCCGGCGAGCGTGAGCGTGTAGGCGTTGACCGTCCACTGCAGGCCCGCCATGTCGGCGTCCAGGTCGCGGGCCAGCCTCGGCAGCGCCACGTTCACGACCGTCGCGTCGAGCATCGCCACGCTCGACCCGAGCACCGTCGCCAGCAGGACCCAGCGGCCCGGCCCGGTGCCCAGCCGGACGTCCGGCATCAGACGATCAGTTCATCGACGAAACACCAGCGCCAGTCCTCGCCCGGCTCGAACGACCGGACGATCGGGTGCCCCTCCTTCGCGAAGTGCGCGGACGCGTGCTTCATCGGGGAGGAGTCGCAGCAGCCCACGTGCCCGCAGCCGAGGCAGAGCCGCAGGTGGACCCACCGGGTGCCCTGCGCCAGGCACTCCTCGCATCCCTGCGGGGTGTTCGGCGACGGATCGTCCGCCGGAAGGGTCTGCACGTGCTCGCAAGTGGCCATGCCTGCATCGTGCCACGCCCCGGGTCACCGGATCACCAATGATCGGGGCTGAAGGGCTCGTCCTCGGGGCGGGCGGACTCCGACAGGAGCCGCAGGTCCGACTCGACCATCATCGTGACCAGCTCTTCGAAGGTCACCGCGGGCTCCCAGCCGAGCTGCTCGCGGGCCTTCTTCGGGTCGGCGCACAGCAGGTCGACCTCGGCGGGACGGGTGTACTTGGCGTCCAGGACGACGTGGTCCTCCCAGTCGAGCCCGGCGGTGCGGAACGCGAACTCGACCAGCTCGCGCACCGACTGGGTCTGGCCCGTCCCGATGACGAAGTCCTCGGGGGAGTCCTGCGCGAGCATCAGCCGCATCGCGCGGGCGTAGTCGCCCGCGTAGCCCCAGTCGCGGCGGGCGTCGAGGTTGCCGAGCCGCAGCTCGGACGCGAGGCCCAGCTTGATGCGGGCCGCGCCGAGCGACACCTTGCGGGTCACGAACTCCGCGCCCCGGCGCGGCGACTCGTGGTTGAACAGGATCCCGCTGACCGCGAACATCCCGTACGACTCGCGGTAGTTCTGCGTGATGTAGTGCCCGTAGCTCTTCGCCACCCCGTACGGGCTGCGCGGGTGGAACGGCGTCCGCTCGTTCTGCGGCGTCTCCCGGACCATCCCGAACATCTCCGAGGACGACGCCTGATAGAAGCGGATCTGCTCGCCGCCCGGCGTCCGGGACGGGCTGATGCCCGACACGACCCGGATGGCCTCCAGCGTCCGCAGCACGCCCATGCCGGTGACCTCGGCGGTCAGCTCGGCCTGCTGCCACGACATCGGCACGTAGGAGATGGCGCCGAGGTTGTAGACCTCGTCGGGCTGGACGCGCTCCACCGCCGAGATCAGGCTGCCCTGGTCGAGGAGGTCACCGGTGGTGATGTGGACGTCGCCGATGTGCTTGCGCAACCGCGACACGTGGGGGTTCGCCTGCCCCCGCACCAGGCCCCAGACCTCGTACCCAAGCGCAAGCAGATGCTCGGCCAGATACGAGCCGTCCTGTCCGGTGATGCCGGTGATGAGTGCTCGCCTGGACAGCGGATCCTCCATGGCTGACTTGAGCTGACTTGGCTGACTTGGGCCGACCGCTCCGCTGCGGGGAGGGGCCCGCGCCGAGCGTGACATATGAGGTTAGCGACCTCGGCGGGAGGCTGACGAGGGAGGGCCGGGTTTGAACCGAATGCGCTTCTGTTCGCCCGGAGGCTCCGCGATGTGCCACGGTGAGGGCATCATGAGCTCTCCGGGGACGCCGCCGCTGCGGCTGAACGGCCACGCCGTCGGCCCGCGCGCGATCATGGCCGTGGTGAACCGCACGCCCGACTCGTTCTTCGACAAGGGCGCCACCTACGCCTTCGGCGCCGCGCTCGACGCCGTCGACCGCGCGGTGGCGGACGGCGCCGACATCGTCGACATCGGCGGCGTCAAGGCGGGGCCCGGCGAGGACGTCGGCGTCGCCGAGGAGCTGCGCCGCGTCGTCGGGCTCGTCGCGGCCGTCCGCGACCGGCACCCCGGCGTCGTGATCAGCGTGGACACCTGGCGCGCCGAGGTCGGCGCGGCCGTCGCGGACGCGGGCGCCGACCTGCTGAACGACACCTGGGGCGGCCCCGACCCGCGGCTCGCCGAGGTCGCCGCGGCGCGCGGCGTCGGCCTCGTCTGCGCGCACGCGGGCGCGCTCGCGCCCCGGACCCGCCCGCACCGGATCGGCTACGACGACGTCGTCGCGGACGTCGTCGCGCACGTCACGGCGGAGGCGGAGCGCGCGGTGGCGCTCGGCGTGCGGCGCGACGCGATCCTCATCGACCCCGCGCACGACTTCGGCAAGAACACCCGCCAGTCCCTGGAGATCAGCCGCAGGCTCGGCGAGCTGACCGCCACCGGATGGCCGGTACTGGTCGCGGTGTCCAACAAGGACTTCATCGGGGAGACGCTCGGCCGCCCGGTCGACCGGCGCGGGGTCGGGACGATGGCCGTCCTCGGCGTCTCTGCGCTGCTCGGGGCTCGGGTGTTCCGCGTCCACGACGTCCCCGCCGCCCGCCGCGCCCTGGACGCCGTGGCGGAGCTCACCGGGCGGGGCTAGGACGGGTTCAGAGCGCACGCTGGCGGGCGCGGTACGCGGCGACGTGCATGCGGTTGCCGCAGGTGCGGCTGTCGCAGTAGCGGCGGCAGCGGTTGCGGGACAGGTCGACGAGGACCCGCGCGCAGTCCGGCGCCTCGCAGGTGCGCAGCCGGTCGAGCTCGCCCGCCGCGACGACGTAGGCGAGCGCCATCCCGCAGTCGGCGGCGAGGTGCTCGCCGACCGGCGCGCCCGGCGCGAAGAAGTGGACGTGCCAGTCGTAGTCGTCGTGGTCGGTCAGGTGCGGGGTGGCGCGGACCTCGCCGACGATCTCGTTGATCCGCGCGACGGCGGCGGGGACGTCGCCCGCGCGGAACACCGCGTGGAACCGCTCGCGCAGGTCGAGCACCCGCGCGAGGTCGGCCTCGGTCAGCTCGCCGACGTCGCTGAAGTCGTGGCGCTCGACGAACGCGCGCAGCCCGCGCAGCCCGCCGAGCTCCTCGGCGCCGGACGCCGCCGCGCCGGTGTTGATCAGATCGACGACGACGGCGAGCGCGTGCTCGGTGTCATGAGTGAAGATCACGACGCTCCACCTTTCTGGGGGCGGCCCCCCGTCCCCGGGAAGGCCGGCGCCATGATCCTCGCTTCGCTGCGGTCATGACGTCTCCAGTCTCGGGGCCCGGCGCGGTTCCGGCGCGCGGGGTCGCTTCCCGCGCGGGAACCCGGGCGGTTCCGGGACGCGGGCAGCCCCGCGCAGGACCCGGGGCGGTCGTGTGCCCGGCGCCGTCGCCGGGGCCGGAACGCGGCCCGTGGCCCCGAGCATATGACGAGAACGCGGCGCGGCCACGCCCACCCGGCATGAATCGCGCGCCCGGCACTCCCGCACGTACCTGCGGGAACGTTCCAGGCGGGGTGCGGCCGCCGGTACGGCGGCGCGTACCGCGCCCCTTTCCGGACAGGTACACCTCCGTGGCGCACGACCGGATCTTCACCCTCTTCCTGGCCGTCGCGGTCGTGGTCCTGCTCGCCCGGGCGCTGGCCCGGCGGCTGCGGACGCCCGACGCGATCCTGCTCGTCGTGCTCGGCGTCGCCGCCGGGTTCGTGCCCGCGCTGCCCGCGGTCGTCGTCCCGCCCGACGTGGTGCTGCTCGGGTTCCTGCCGCCGCTGCTCTACCACGCCGCGTTCTTCAGCGCCCCGCGCGAGACCCGCGCCGACGCGGTGCCCATCGTCGCGCTGGCCTTCGGGCTCACCACCGTCACGACCGTCGCGGTGGCCGCCA
Source organism: Actinomadura decatromicini (assembly GCF_008121305.1). Lineage (NCBI taxonomy): Bacteria > Bacillati > Actinomycetota > Actinomycetes > Streptosporangiales > Thermomonosporaceae > Actinomadura > Actinomadura decatromicini. The sequence continues at coordinate 24,838 of NZ_VSRQ01000011.1, forward strand.
CCGTGCACGCCCTGCTCCCGGCCGTCGCCTGGCCCGTGGCGCTCGCGTTCGGCGCGGCCGTGTCGCCGACCGACCCGGTCGCCGCGACCGCCGTCCTGCAGCGGCTCGGCGCCCCGCCCCGGATGGTCACGATCCTGGAGGGGGAGAGCCTGATCAACGACGGCGCGGCGCTGACGATCTTCGGGCTGGCGGTGGAGGCGATCGGCGCCGACTTCACCGTCGCGCACGGGGCGGGCCGGGTCGTGCAGATCGTCCTCGGCGGGGTGGCGTACGGGCTCGTCCTCGGGATCGTGATCCGCCGGGTGCGGCGCTGGATCACCGACCCGGTCAGCCAGATCATCGTGTCGCTCGTGACGCCGTACCTGGCGTTCGTCCCGGCGGACCGGTTCGGCGCGTCCGGGGTGCTCGCCACCGTCGTCGCCGGGTTCTCGATCGGGACGCACGGCGAGGGGTTCCTGCAGCCCGCGTCCCGGCTGGTCGGCGCGACGTTCTGGCGCATCCTGACGTTCCTGCTGGAGTCGGCGCTGTTCGTCCTGCTCGGGCTGGAGATCCGGCAGATCGTCCGGCAGCCGGGCGGGGAGACGTGGGCGAAGGTCGCCGTCGTCGCGGTCGCGGTGTCGGCCGTCGTGATCGGCGTCCGGCTGCTGTGGGAGCTCGGCAACGGGCCGCTCGCCCGGACGGTGCCCGGCGGGCGGCGCAGCCAGACCGGGCTCGGCTGGCGGCAGCGGCTCGTCATCGGGCTCGGCGGCATGCGCGGCGCGATCACGCTCGCCATCGCGCTGTCGCTGCCCGACACGGTCGGGGACGAGCGCGGCACGCTGGTCGTCCTCGCCGCGCTCGTCGTCCTCGTGACGCTGCTCGGGCAGGCGCCGGTGCTGCCCGTCCTGCTGCGCCGCCTCGGCCTCGCCGAGCCGGCCCGCCGCCGCGCCGAGGCGATGCTCGCCCGCAAGGCCGGGCTGCAGGCCGCGCTCGCCCGGCTGGACGAGCTGGCCGAGGACGAGGACGTCGACGAGCAGACCGCCGAGGCGTTCCGGCAGATGCTCGAACTGCGCCTGGAGCGCGTCCGGTACCTCCTGGACCGGAAGGACGCCGACCGCGACCGGCCCGCGCCGAACAGCCGCCGCGTCCGCACCGAGCTGGTCAGGGCGCAGCGGGCGAAGCTGCGGACGCTCTACCGCAAGGGCAGGATCGGCGCGGAGACGTACCGGGAGATCGTCCGCGAGCTCGACTTCGAGGACCCGACGGCGATCAAGGGATAGCGCTGAACCCCGGCGCGAGGCGGCCGGGTCAGCGCTCGTAGTGGGGGTCGGCGACCACGGGGTAGTAGGCGTCGGTGTGCTGGACGCGCATCGTGACGGCCGCACCTTCCAGGGTGTAGTCGGCCTTCACCTGGCGGAACATGGAGTCGCTGGCCCACGGGTTGTAGAGCCGCCCGACCGTCGCCCCGTACCGCAGGTGGACGACGTCGTACCCGCCGGACGGCATCGACTCCAGCGCCAGCCCGTCGGCGAGGGAGACGCCGAACCGGAACTCGGTCGGGGCGTCGGGCCCGTGGATGACGGTCAGCAGCCGCACCCCGCCCGCCGTCGTCTGCGCGACGATGTCGGTGTCGACGTCCACGCCCACGAACACCCGCAGGCTCGGGCGCAGCACCTGCGCGACCGTGTCGGCGGCGGCGACGTCGATCCCGACGTGGATGCGCTGCCCGTCCCTGGTGGGCACCCACACCCCGTCGCGGGCGCGCTGGCCCCAGGCCACGTCCGGGTTCTCCATCTCCTGGGGCTCGTTCTTGCCCCGTGCGACGAGGATCCTGGAGGCGGCGCTCATCGCGGCGGCAGCCCCGTCCCGTGCGTGCCTCATGGCGGGCCCCCTCGCCTTCTTCCATCACTCGCGTGACTTCGTGCCTGTGTCGGGTTTACCACGGGCGGCGCGGACAGGACGCGCGTTGGCCTGCCGTTGGTCGATTCGTGACGTTCGCCCCGTGCGTCGTTGGACCTTACACCACGTTTATGTGCCCTGGAGGGGCCGGGGCCTGCGCTTCCGTCCCGCAGATCACGGGACCGATCACGGCGTGATGACGGTGCGCGTCCGGACCCTCACCGAGAAAAACGATTTGTGCCCGAACGAAACCGCCTCGCATCATTGGACACGTCGAACGGACGTAAAAAGAGCGAAGGGGCGAGCCACCGGTTAGGCGGCCGGTCTCCAAAACCGGCGGAAAGTGGGTTCGACTCCTACCGCCCCTGCTGAGCGCCGTCGGCGGGCTTGTGGTGCAACGGAAGCACACCTCCCTTGCAAGGAGGCGATCAGGGTTCGACTCCCTGCTGGTCCACTGGGCGGTTCACGGGCCGCGGGCCGTCCGCGAACGGGCGGCCCGCGCCTCCCCCGGAGGGTTGGCCGAACGGTAAGGCAGCGGTTTCGAAAACCGTCGTCGAGGTGACACTCGAAGGGGTTCGACTCCCTTACCCTCCGCAATTCGATTGCCTTCCCCCGGCCTTTTCGGACCGGCCTCCGCGTCACGCCGGGACGGGCTGCCCGGCGGTGGCGGTCTCGACGAGGTCGGCGAGCACCTCGCTGAGCCTGTCCAGGGCGTCCGCGATCCACGGCAGCGCCGCCGGGGCCGGGGACGCGAGCGCCGCGAGGCGCTGCTCGTCGTCCTCCCCGTAGAGCAGGCTCGGCGCCACCCGCATCCGCAGCGCGGACGGGGCGTCCCCGAACGAACTGCCCGGCAGGACGCCCACTCCGTAACGTTCCAACAACAGGCCCGTGAGCTCGTCCGCCGTCCGGACGCCGTGGTTCTCCGCCAGCGCGTCCCGCAGCGGGCCGAAGTCGGGGTAGACGTAGAAGGCCCCCTCCGGCCGCGGCACCCGCGCGCCCGCGGCGGTGAACCGGTCCGCGACCGCCGCCGCGACCGCCGCGTGCAGCCGCCTGCTGCGGTCCACCCGCTCGACCAGCTCCGGCGGCTCGGCGAACGCGTAGGCGGCGGCGTGCTGCATCGGCGCGGGGGCGCTGGACCAGATCTCGCTCGCCACCCCGAGCACGCTGTCGCGCAGCGCCCGGCCGAACGGGCCGTCCGGCAGCCGGGCGACGCCGAGCCGCCAGCCGCCCGCCGCGAGGCTCTTGCTCAGCGCGGTCGTGACGACGGTCCGCTCCGGGGCGTGCCGGGCGGGGCTCGGCGCGGTCCGCGCCGGGTCGTGGACGAGGTCGCGGTAGATCTCGTCCGAGATGATCACGAGGTCCTGCTCGCGGGCCACCGCGCAGAGCCGCCGGACGGCGTCCTCGGACGCGATCGTCCCGGTCGGGTTGTCCGGCAGCGTCACCACCACGGCCCGCACGTCCCGGCCCCGCGCGCGGGCCCGCACCACGGCGTCGGCGAGCAGCGCCGGGCTCGGCACGCCGCCCTCGCCCGGCGGCGTCGCGACCCGGATCGGCTCGGCCCCCGCGAGCGACGCCTGCGCCGCGTAGGACACCCAGCTCGGCGACGGGACGACGACGTCCCCGCCGAGCGCCGCCAGCAGCGCGTACAGCAGCGGCTTGCTGCCCGGCCCCGCCACCACGGCGGACGGGTCGGTCGGCAGGCCGCGCCTGGACCAGTACCCGGCGGCGGCGGCGCGCAGCGCCGCCGACCCGGCCACCGGCCCGTACCCGCCCCGGCCCGCGGCCGCGCCGAGCTCGCGGGCCAGGGCGGGATGTATCGGTATGCCGGCCTCTCCGAAGCCGAGCGGGAGGACGCGCACCCCCTCCCGGCGCTTGCGCGCGATCGCCTCGTTCACGGCGAGCGTGGCCGACAGCGGGACGCGGCGCGGCTCGAAGGGCAGCGGCCGGACGGAGGCGGAGTTCGCAGACGCGGAGTTCATAGGGGCGGGCTGTGTCTGGGCAGGCATGGGCGACTCCAAAAGGGCATGCGAGGACAACGGAGGGTGACCGCGGATTCCCCCTGTGCGACCCGGCCGGGTTCGTCCTCATGCTTGCCCGCTTCCAGCATCATCACAAGCGAGTCTCATCGATGGTGACCGTAAGGTGGAGTGATGCTGGAACTGCGCCGCCTGCGCCTTCTCGCCGAGTTCGCCCGCCGCGGCAGCATCGCCGCGACCGCCGCCGCCCTCGGCTACACGCCGTCCGCCGTGTCGCAGCAGCTCGCCACGCTGGAGCGGGAGGCCCGCGTCCCGCTCCTGGACCGGACGGCCCGCAGCGCGGAGCTGACCGACGCCGGGCGCCGCCTCGCCGAGCGCGCCGAGGAGATCCTCGGCCTGGTGGAGACGGCGGAGGCGGAGCTGTCCGCGCACTCCGACACGCCGATGGGGCGGGTCGTCGTCACCGCGTTCCCCACCGCCGCCGTCGCGTTCGCGCCCGCGCTGGCGCGCAGCCTCGGCGAGCATCCCGAGCTGACGTTCGTGCTGCGGCAGACGCGCCCCGGCGACGGCATCCGGCAGGTGCAGAACGGCGAGGTCGACATCGCGCTCATCGACGACTGGACGGGCAAGGTCCCCGAGCAGGCGCCCGCCGCGCTGGAGTTCTTCCACCTGCGCCGCGACCCGCTGGTGCTCGTCGTCCCGGCCGCGCACCCGATGTCGGAGCCCGACCGGGCGGTCGACCTGCAGCGGCTGCGGGAGGAGCCGTGGATGGCCGCGCCGCCCGGCGAGCCGTCCCGGCAGGCCGTCGAACGCCTGCTCGATACCGTTGGCGGGGCGCGTCCCGTCCCGTGGGAGTTCGAGGGGCTGCACACGATCCTCAGCCTCGTCGCGCGGGGGATCGGGATCACCGCGGTGCCCGCGCTGGCGCTCGCGGCGGGCGACCGCGGAGTGGCCGTCCGGCCCATCCCCGACTGCGCGCTGGCCCGCGAGGTGTACGCCGTGACCAGGTCGGCGAGCGTGCGCAGGCCGTCGGTCGCGGTGACGCTGCGGGCGATCTACGCGGCGGCGCGGGAGGTCCAGCCGGTGCCGGCGGAGAAGTGACCGCCGGAAACACCGCCGGACGACCCGCCGAAAGAAAATGAGTTCCGCGCCGCGGGGGTTCGATTCTGGCCGTTTCCGGTCGTCAGCCGCACCGGACGGAGTGTGGAGCCGAACTAAGGGGGGAACAAGGGCGCGTGCCCGGATCGCCGAAAGCGGACGGACGCGCGCGGATCATCACGTACGGTGGGGCGAATCGTGAGCCAATCCGAGTCCATGCACACCGATCGGGGAGCGCAGCGCTCGATGGAGACACCGGCGACCACGCTCGACGAGCCCTCCGGGGCGCAGCACGGCGACGCGCCCGCGGGCGCCCAGGACGGCGGCCCCCACGGCTTCGAACTGCCGCGGGTGACGGCGCTGCTGATGCACGCCCTGCCGCGCTTCGTGGAGGGCGTGATCGCGCCGGTCGCGGTGTTCTACGCGGCGCTCATGCTGCTCGGGCTGAACGGGGCGCTGATCGCCGCCGTCGCCTGGGTGTACGGCGGGATCTTCTACCGCTACCTGCGCGGCCACCCCGTGTCGGGGATGCTGGTGCTGGCCGCCGTCGGCGTGACCGTCCGGGCGGGGCTCGCGGCGGCGACGCACAGCGCCGTCGTCTACTTCCTGCAGCCGACGCTCGGCACGCTGATGGTGAGCCTGGCGTTCCTCGCGTCCGTCCCGCTCGGACGGCCGCTCGCCATGAAGCTGGCGAGGGACATGGCGCCCATCCCCGAGGCGTTCCTCAGGCACGCCCGCGTGCACCAGTTCTTCCTGCGCATCTCCTTGCTCTGGTCAATGGTGCTCTTCACCAACGTGGCCGTGAGCCTCTGGATGCTCTTCAACGAGTCGATCGGCATGTACCTGTGGATCCGGACCGGCATCGTCGCCGGGCTGGGCGCGCTCGGCGTCGCCATCTCCGTCTGGGGATTCCGGCGGGTGGTGCGGCACGTGAACCGCGAGCCCTCGGCCGCGTCCTGAGCGGCTTTCCTTCCTGAGCGCCTTCTTCTGGGCGCTGCCTTCCGATCGTCGCGTGACTCCTGCCCGACCCCGACCCGCCCCTTCTCCCCGACGCCGCGCCGCCCCCGGCGCCCGTCCCGGCAAGGGCCGTCTGAGCAGTGATTTCCTGGGCTCCGGACCGAACCTCCGGCCCGTTCGCGGCGTCTCCACTCTCAGATAGATTCACCGAACGGGGTGAAAAAGTGGGATCTGGGGGAGTTTGTGGTGAATAAGGGGCGTTTGCGGCTGGCGCTGACCGGCGGTGTCGGCGCGATGGCGGTGCTCGCCGCGGGCTGCTCGATCGGCGGGAAGGGCGCGCTGGCCTCGGGCGACTCGCCCGCCACCGTGACGATCACGCCCGCCAGCGGGACCGCGCAGGTCAAGCCGGACGGGACGATCGAGGTCAAGGCGTCCGGCGCCAAGCTGGAGAAGGTCACCGTGCAGGGCCAGGGCGGCGCCGCCGTCACGATCAGCGGCCGGTTCGCGGACGGGCGCAAGGTCTGGCGGTCCGACCGGACGATGACGCCGGGCGCGTCCTACACCGTCACGGCGCAGGCCGAGGACGACGGCAAGACCCGCACCGCGACCAGCACGTTCACGACGCTCAAGCCGTCGGCGACGCTGTCCATCGCGGACGTCACCCCGAACCTCAAGGGGGAGAAGGTCGGGATCGGGATGCCGATCTTCGTCCGGTTCGACCGCCCGGTCGCCGACAAGGCGGCCGTCGAGCGGACGCTGCGCGTCACCCCCGACAAGCCCGTCGAGGGCGCCTGGCGCTGGATCGGCTCCGACCAGGTCGTCTACCGGACGAAGACCTACTGGCAGCCGCACCAGACCGTCCGGTTCCACGCGAGCCTCGCCGGGGTGAACGCGGGCGGCGGCGTCTACGGCGCTGCCGACGCGGACGCGACCCTGTCCATCGGCGCCGCGCAGGTCACCACCGGCGACATCGGCGGCCACCACATGACCGTGACCCGGGACGGCAAGAAGCTGCGCACCGTCCCGTTCAGCGCCGGGAACGGCGAGACGCGCGAGTTCACCACGACCAGCGGCGTCCACCTGCTGATGGAGAAGGGGAACCCGGTCACCATGACGTCCCCCGGCCGCCAGGAGGGCGACCCCGGCTACTACAAGACGGTCGTCAACTACGCGGTCCGGTTCTCCAACAGCGGCGAGTACGTGCACTCGGCGCCCTGGTCGGTCGGCTCGCAGGGCTCGGCGAACGTCAGCCACGGCTGCCTGAACGTCAGCCCGGAGAACGCCAAGTGGTTCTACGACATCGCGCAGCGCGGCGACGTCCTGAAGCTGACCGGCAGCGACCGCGAGGTCGAGTGGGACAACGGCTGGAGCGTGTTCCAGATGCCGTTCGACGAATGGCGGCAGGGCAGTGCCCTCAAGTGACGCGCCCCACCCGGCTGGATGCGGACGCCGCCTCCTGTCCCTGCCTGGGACGATCGCGGAGCGTGCGGCCAGACAACGCTTTGATCTCGGACGTCCGGCAAAACCCGAGCTCTGGCGTGATCCACCGAATTAGTCGCTAATGTCTCCCTGATAGACGGCGGGGTTTCTGGAGGTCGTGGTGCAGCGGAGGGTTTCCGCAGGGGTTCTGGCGGGCGCGGGGATGGCGGGGGCCGTGCTGCTCCTCACGACGGCGTGCAGCGGCGGGGAGAAGGAGGGCGGCGTCACCGTCGGCGAGAAGGCCGACGCGAACGCCCCCCAGGTGACGATCGACCCGGGCAACGGCAACACCAAGGCGAAGCCGGAGGCGGGCGTCGTGGTGACGGCCGCGGGCGGCACGCTCGAGCAGGTCACGGTCACCCTCAAGGGCAGGCCGGTGGACGGCGCGATGGCCGCCGACAAGAAGAGCTGGCGGTCGCGGACGCTGCGTCCCGGCGCCAAGTACCAGGTGACGGCCGTGGCGAAGAGCCCGCAGGGCAAGTCCGCCACGGTCAGCGCGCAGTTCGCCACGCTCAAGGCGGCGAAGACGCTCGGCATCGCCGACATCACGCCGAGCAAGAACGAGAAGGTCGGCGTTGGCATGCCGATCCAGGTCACGTTCAACCGGGCGGTGGGCGACAAGAAGGCCGTGGAGCGGGCCCTGGAGGTCAAGTCCACCAAGCCCGCGACCGGCGCGTGGTACTGGGTGAACGACACCACGGTGATCTTCCGGACGAAGAACGGCGAGTACTGGCAGCCCAACCAGCGGGTCGAGTTCCGGGCGCGGCTCGCGGGCGTGAAGGCGGGCGCCGGGACCTACGGCGTGTCGGACGTCGGCCGCGGGTTCCGCATCGGCGACTCCCACATCGTCGACATCAGCACCAAGACCAAGCGGGCCGTGGTCAGAAAGAACGGCAAGAAGGTCCGGAGCTGGCCGATCAGCGCGGGGCGCGGCGGCCGCGTCGTCAACGGGGTCGACACCTACCTCACCACCAGCGGCATCCACCTGACCATGGGCAAGGAGAATCCGGCGATCATGACGTCGGAGTGGATGGGCGTCGACCCGAAGGACAAGAAGAACGGCGGCTACCGCGAGGTCATCCCGTTCGCGGTGCGGATCTCCAACAGCGGCGAGTACATCCACTCGATGGCGGCCACCACGTGGGCGCAGGGGCGGCAGAACGTCAGCCACGGCTGCGTCAACTCCCCGCCCAAGGACGCCGAGTGGTTCTACAACTGGTCCTACCGCGGCGACGTCGTGAACATCAAGGGCACCTCCCGCAAGCTGGAGCCGCTCAACGGCTGGGGCTACCGCCAGATGTCGTGGAGCCGCTGGGTCAAGGGAAGCGCCCTCGACCGGACCGTGACCACCGGCTGACGTTGACCGGCCCCGAGGCGGGAACAGGCCGGGGACGGACGCCGTCCACCTTGGGGGGAGCCGGTGAACGAGCCGACGCCGCGCGCGGTGGGACGCCGCGTCCGGCGCGGGGCGCATCGCGCGCTGCGCCGCGCGGCGCTGTGGTCCCTGCGCCCGCTCGTGGGGCGCCCGCTCGCCTGGCGGGCCGTCCCGCCTTCTGGTGAGCGGCCGCGCGTCCGCGTCCTGCTGCAGAACGCGCACGGGACGGGCGGGACGATCCGCACCGTCCTGAACCTGTGCGGCCACCTGGCCCGCGACCACGACGTCGAGATCGTCAGCGTGCTGCGGCGCAAGCCGGAGCCGTTCTTCCCCCTGCCGCTCGGCGTCGCGGTGACCTACGCCGACGACGCGTTCGCCCCGCGCGGGCGGGCCGCGCGGCTGCTGTCCCGGCTGCCGAGCCTGCTGGTCCCGGCCGGGGAGGCGTCGTTCCGGCAGATGACCCTCTGGTCGGACGTGTGCCTGCTGCGGGCCGTGCGCCGCCCGTCCTGCGAGGTGCTGATCGGGACGCGGCCGTCGCTGGTGCTGCTCGCCGCCGAACTGGCGCCGCGCGGCGTCGCGGCGGTCGGGCAGGACCACATGAGCCTGGACTCCTACGCGCCCGCCCTGCGCCGGCAGATCGTCCGCGCGTACCGGCAGCTGGACGCGGTGGCCGTGCTCACCGAGGCGGCCCGCGCCGGGTACGCGGCGGCGCTCGCCGGGTCCGGGACGCGGGTCGTGCGGATCCCGAACGCCGCGCCGCCGCTGCCCGGCCGCCCGTCCCGCCGCGAGGACGACGTCGTGCTGGCCGCCGGGCGGCTCATCGCGACGAAGGACTTCGACACGCTGATCCGCGCGTTCGCGCCGGTCGCCGCCGACCATCCCGGCTGGACGCTGCGCCTGTTCGGCAACGGCCCGCGCCGCGCGGCGCTCCGCGCGCTGGTCGCCGAGCTCGGCCTCGGCGACCGGGTCGAGCTGCGCCCGGCGACCCGCGACCTGCACGCCGAGATGGCGCGCGCCTCCGTCTACGCGCTGTCGTCGCGCCGCGAGGGCATGCCGATGGTGATCATCGAGGCGATGGGGATGGGGCTGCCGGTCGTGTCGGTCGACTGCCCGCACGGCCCCGCCGAGCTGATCGCGCACGGCCGCGACGGGCTGCTCGTCCCGCCCGGCGACGAGGCGGCGCTCTCCGCCGCGCTCCGCGCCCTGGTCGAGGACCCGGAGCTGCGCGACCGGCTGGGCGAGGCGGCGGTCCGGTCGGCGCGGGCGCACGACCTGGAGCGCATCGGGCCGCGCTGGACGCGGCTCATCGCCGGGCTCCGCCCGCCGGAGGCGGCCTCCGGCCGGGCCGTCAGACCCGCAGGACGAGGCCGCGGACGAACGCCGCCTGGCCCACGTGCTGCAGGTCGTCGGATATGACGCTGACCAGCCGCACGCCCAGCGTGACCGGCGGGTTCCACGCGCGGTCGACGACGCGGGGCAGGTCGTCGTCGGTGAGGGAGCCGACGTAGGCGACGGTCCGCGCGTGGACGGCGTCGTGGTAGCCGGTCAGCAGCTCCGCCGACTCGACCTGGACGGCCTCGACCTGGTCGGGGGAGTGCCCGTACCCGGTCTCGGACGGGTCGAGCGGCAGGTCGAACCGGTCGGCCCAGCCCTCGTCCGTCCACGCCTGGCCGGTGCCGGCGACACCGGCGATGTGGTCGTCCTGGACGCGGGTGAGGTGCCAGACGAGCCAGGCGATCGAGTTGGCGGACGCGTCGGCCCGGTACGCGAGCTGCGGCGGGGTGAGCCCCTCGACCGCCTTGTGGACGTTCTCGCGGATCCGGTCGAAGGCGTCGGTGAGCAGGTGCGCGCTGGTCATTGACCCGACGCTACCCGCCGCCGACGGCGATTTCAGGGGCCGTCCCCGGCGTTTCCGCCCGCGCGTCCGCCGCCCGCGCGTCCGCCGCCCGCGCGTCCGCCGTGCGCGCGGGCAGCCGGACGGTGACGTCCAGGCCGCCGCCGGGACGCGGCACGGCGGTCACCGTCCCGCCGTGCGCGGTCGCCGTCGCCCGGACGATCGACAGCCCGAGCCCCGCGCCGCGGTCCGAGCGGACCCGGTCGTTGCCGAGCCGCCGGAACGGCTCGAAGATCGTCTCGACGTCGTAGCGGGGCACGACGGGGCCGGTGTTGGCGACCGCGACCTCCGCTCGCCCGTCCCGGACGCGGGTGACGACCGACAGCTCGCCGCCGTCCCGGTTGTGCCGGATCGCGTTCTCCACCAGGTTCTGCACCAGCCGCTCGACGAGCACGGGATCGCCGGACGTCGGCGCCGCGCCGAGGTCGCGCCGCACCGTCAGCCCGCGCGCCCCCGCCTCCCGGGACGCCTGGTCGAGGACGTGCCCCGCGACGTCCGCGAGGTCGAGCGGACCGGCGTCCACGACCGTGTTCTCGGTGCCCGCGAGGGTGAGCAGCCCGTCGATGAGCCGCTCGTGCCGCCCGTTGACGACCAGCAGCGACTCGCCCAGCCGCTTGACGTCGTCGGTGGCGTCCGCGCGGCGGACGGCGACGTCGACGAGCGTCCGGTTGATGGCGAGCGGCGTGCGCAGCTCGTGCGAGGCGTTCGCGACGAACCGGCGCTGCCCGTCGAACGCCCGCGCGAGGCGGCCGAGCATGGTGTCGAACGTGTCGGCCAGCTCCTTGACGTCGTCGCGCGGACCCTCGTAGGCGATCCGCTCGGTGAGGTCGTGGCTGCGCGCCACCCGCCGCGCCGTCTCGGTGATCTGGTGGACCGGGCGCAGCGCCCGGTCGGCGAGCAGCCAGCCGAACCCGAGCCCCGCGGCGCCGACCAGCCCGAGCGCGATGGAGCCCTGCGTCAGCAGCGCCGACAGCGTCTCCTTCTGGTAGTTCTCGCGTCCCTTCACGAGCACGCCCTCGACCTGCTTGGTCACGATCGGCGGCGGCTGCGCGGACGGGCCGCCAGGAAGCGGCGCGCCGGTTCCGTTCCCGGCCTCGCCGGGGGCCGCCTGCACCGCCTGGAACACCTTGTTGACACCGGCGCTGCCGCCCTGCCGCTGGAGGGTCGTCTGCACCAGCACGTACGTCAGTCCTAGCAGGACGACCCCGGCGAACAGGAACAGGCCGGCGTAGAGGAGGGTGAGCCGCATCCGGATCGTCGGACGGAGCCGCCCGGTCAGCCGCGCGGTCGCGGCGCGCGTCGTCATGGGATCCGGTACCCCGCTCCCGGGACGGTCTCGATCACCGGCGGGTCGCCGAGCTTGCGGCGCAGCTTCATCAGCGTCACCCGGACGGTGTTGGTGAACGGGTCGGCGTGCTCGTCCCACACCTTCTCCAGCAGCCGCTCCGCCGACACGATCGCGCCGTCCGCCAGCATCAGCTCGGCGAGCAGCCCGAACTCCTTGCGCGCGAGCCGTACGTACCGGCCGTCCCGGTACACCTCCCGGCGGGACGGGTCGAGCCGGATCCCGCCGCGCTCCAGCGTCGGCGGCGCGGCCGGGCGGGCGCGGCGGCCGAGCGCCTGGATCCGCGCGACCAGCTCCTCGAACGCGAACGGCTTGGTCAGGTAGTCGTCCGCGCCGAGCCGCAGCCCGTCGACCCGGGCCGGGACGGTCACCGCCGCCGTCAGCATCAGCACCCGGACCAGCGCGTCCGACTCGGCCACCGCGCGGCACACGTCGTCGCCGTGCACGACGGGCAGGTCCCGGTCGAGGACGAGCACGTCGTAGTCGTTGACGCCGAGCCGCTCCAGCGCCGCGTCCCCGTCGTAGACCACGTCCACGGCGAGGGCCTCGGCCCGCAGCCCCTCGGCGATGGAGTCGGCGAGCATCCGCTCGTCCTCGGCGATCAGCACCCGCACGTCAGCCGTCCCTGCTCTCTCACTGCCCGCTCTCCCCGGTCACGACCGCGGCGCGGCCTGCCGACCAAGCTTCGGGCAGCGGGCGTAACGCGGGCGTAACGCGATCCGGTTACGCCCGGGTTACCGCCGCGCCGCTGGACTTGCGGTCCCGCCGGGCGGCCCGCCCGGTGGGCATGCGGACACGACAGGGAGACCGACGATGCGACGACAGACGCTCGCGGCGCTCGCCCTCGTCCCGGCGCTGGCCCTCGGGGCGGCCGGGTGCGGGAGCGGCGACGGCGGCGGGTCCGGCGGCACCGCGAAACCGGCGGCGGACGACGGGAAGAAGATGCGCGAGTTCGCCGCGTGCATGCGCGAGAACGGCGTGGACATGCCCGACCCGAAGGACGGCAAGGTCGAGATCCGCGTGTCCGGCAAGCCGGACCAGGCGGGGAAGAACGGCAAGGTCGAGGCCGCGCAGCGCAAGTGCCGGCACCTGATGCCGAACGGCGGCAAGCCGCAGAAGCCGAAGCCCGAGGTCCTCGCGAAGATGCGCGCGTACGCCAGGTGCATGCGCGACAATGGCGTCGCGAAGTTCCCCGACCCGCAGCCGGACGGCGGCATGATGCTCAAGGCCGGGCCCGGGACCGGGATCGACCCGGAGAGCCGGCGGTTCAAGGACGCGCAGCAGGCGTGCGCGAAGCTCGCGCCCGACGGCAAGGGCCCGATGATGTCCGGCAAGGGGCGGGACTAGTGTCGCGGCGGCGCACCGCCGTCCTCGGCGCGGCGGGCATGGCGGTGCTCGGCGGCGCGGGCCTCGCGGCCGCCGGGCTGGGCGGCGGCGACGGCCCGGCCGCCGCGCGCGGCGCGCTGCCCCCGGCGACCGCCCCGGTCGAGCGGACGACCCTCGTCGAGACCCAGGAGGTCGACGGCACGCTCGGCTACGGCGACACCCGCACCGTCGCGGGCGCCGGGCGGGGGACCGTCACGTGGCTGCCGTCCGCCGGGTCCGTCGTCGCGCGCGGAGGCCCGGTGTACCGGGCCGACGACCGGCCCGTCCCGCTGCTGTACGGCTCGCTGCCCCTCTATCGGACGCTCGCCCCGGGGACGGAGGGCGACGACGTCGAGCAGTTCGAGCGGAACCTGCGCGCCCTCGGCTACACCGGCTTCACCGTCGACGAGTCCTACGACTCCGCCACCGCCGCGGCCGTGAAGCGCTGGCAGGACGACCTCGGCGTCCCCGAGACCGGGACGGTGCGCCCGGGATCGGCGGTCGTCGCGTCCGGCCGGATCCGGGTCGCCGAGCGCCGGGCGCACGTCGGCGACCGGGTCGGCGGCGCCGTGCTCACCTACACCGGCACCACCCGTGTCGTCACCGTGGACCTGGACGTCGAGTACCAGCGGCTCGCGAAGAAGGGCGCCCGGGTGGAGGTCGAGTTGCCGTCCGGCGACACCACCAAGGGCACGATCGCCTCGGTGGGGAAGGTCGCCAAGCAGGGGCAGGGCGACAACCCGACCACCGTCGAGGTGACGGTCGCGGTCGGCGCGCGGAAGGGGCTCGGCTCCTACGACAAGGCGCCGGTCACGGTGCGGCTCACCGCGAACCGGCACGGCGGCGTCCTCGCGGTGCCCGTCGAGGCGCTGCTCGCGCGGGGCGACGGCGGCTACGAGGTGCAGGTCGTCCAGGGCGGGCGCGTGCGGACGGTGCCCGTCGAGACCGGTGTCTACGCGGGCGGCCGGGTCGAGGTCTCGGGGGCCGGCCTGGCCGAGGGCATGAAGGTCGGGGTCCCCTCATGACCGGGGTGGTGGAGCTGCGGGACGTCACCAAGACCTACCCCGGCGGGGTCACCGCGCTGGACGGGGTGTCGCTGACCGTCCAGGCGCGGGAGCTGGTCGCGATCGTCGGCCCTTCCGGGTCCGGGAAGTCGACGATGCTGCACCTGCTCGGCACCCTGGACCGGCCGAGCGCGGGCGCGGTGCTCGTCGAGGGCGTCGACGTGTCCGGGCTGCCGGACCGGCGGCTGTCGGCGCTGCGCGCCCGCCGCATCGGGTTCGTGTTCCAGCAGTTCCACCTCGCCGCCGGGGTGGCCGCGCTGGACAACGTCGCGGACGGCCTGCTGTACACGGGCGTCCCGCAGGCCGAGCGCCGCCGCCGCGCCCGCGCCGCGCTGGAGCGGGTCGGGCTCGGGCACCGGCTCGGGCACCGCCCGCACCAGCTGTCCGGCGGGGAGCGGCAGCGGGTCGCGATCGCCCGCGCGGTGGTGGGGGAGCCCGCGCTGCTGCTCGCGGACGAGCCGACCGGGGCGCTGGACTCGGCGTCCGGCGCGGGCGTCCTCGACCTGCTGCGCGAGCTGTCCGGCGGCGGGACGACCGTCGTCCTCATCACCCACGACCGCGACATCGCCGCCATGCTGCCCCGCCAGGTCCGCATGCGCGACGGCCGTATCGTCCACGACGACGCGTACTTGGAGGCGACCCGATGACCGCGGCGAAGCGAGGATCGTCGGGTCCCTTGCGGAGGTCTGGGCGTCGTCCCCCAGAAGGGCGGGACCCTATGAGCATGGAGACACCGGCCCGGCTCGGGCCGGCGGACGTGCTGCGGGTCGGGGCGGCGGGGCTGCGGTCGCGGCCGCTGCGGGTGTTCCTGTCCGCGCTGGGCATCGCGATCGGGATCGCCGCGATGATCGGCGTGGTGGGCATCTCGACGTCCAGCCGGGCGCAGCTCCAGGCGACCCTGGACCGGCTCGGCACCAACCTCCTCACGGTCGGTCCCGGCAAGGACCTGTTCGGGGACGCGTCCAAGCTGCCCGAGGAGTCGGTCGGCATGGTGCGGCGGATGCCGGACGTCGAGTCCGCGTCCGCGACGGCGGCGCTGCGGGACGCCCGCGTCTACCGCAACGACCGCATCCCCGAGGGGGAGAGCGGCGGGATCGCCGTCCTCGCCGCCCGGCTCGACCTGCCGCGCACGGTCGGCCTCACCATGGCGTCCGGGACCTGGCTGAACGCGGGCACCGCACGCTACCCGGCGGTCGTGCTCGGGGCGGCGAGCGCGGACCGGCTCGGCGTCGGCGCGCCCGGCGTCCAGATCTGGCTCGGCTCGCAGTGGTTCAAAGTCGTCGGCGTCCTCGAACCGAACCAGCTCGCGCCCGAACTCGACGCCGCCGCCCTCGTCGGCTGGGAGGCCGCCACCGCCAGGCTCGGGTTCGACGGGCACCCCACCACCGTCTACACGCGCGCCCGCAAGGACGCCGTGCCGAAGGTCCGGGACCTGCTCGCCGCCACCGCCAACCCGCAGGCGCCGAACGAGGTCGAGGTGAGCCGCCCCTCGGACGCCCTCGCCGCCGAGAACGCCACCGACCGCGCGTTCACCGGCCTCCTCCTCGGCCTCGGCGGGGTCGCGCTGCTGGTCGGCGGCGTCGGCGTCGCGAACACGATGGTGATCTCGGTGCTGGAGCGCCGGGCGGAGATCGGGCTGCGCCGCTCGCTCGGCGCGACCCGGGGGCAGATCAGGCTCCAGTTCCTCACCGAGTCGCAGCTCCTCGCCGCGCTCGGCGGCGCGGGCGGCGTCGCGCTCGGCATCGTCGTCACCGCCGTGTTCGCGGTGACGCAGGGCTGGCCGACGGTCGTCCCGGTCTGGGCCATGGCGGGCGGCATCCTCGCGACGCTGCTCATCGGCGGCGTCGCGGGCCTCTACCCGGCCCTCCGCGCCGCCCGCCTCCCGCCGACCGAGGCCCTGGCCGCGCCCTAGCGCCCCTCACGGCCGGTCGGGGGCGGGCGTCGGCGAGGGCTCCGCTCCCGTCCCCGGCCGGGCCCGCGCCCGCCGATTATGCGAACATATGTTCGTGTCCGCCTCCATCCTGCACGCCGACCTCGACGCGTTCTACGCGGCCGTCGAGCAGCGCGACGACCCCGCGCTGCGGGGGAGGCCCGTGATCGTGGGCGGCGGGGTGGTGCTCGCGGCGAGCTACGAGGCCAAGGCGCACGGGGTGCGGACGGCGATGAGCGGCGGGCAGGCGCGCCGGCTGTGCCCGCGGGCGGTCGTCGTCCGGCCGCGGATGAGCGCGTACGCGGCGGCGAGCAAGGCGGTGTTCGCCGTCTTCCGCGCGACGACGCCGCTGGTGGAGGGGCTGTCCATCGACGAGGCGTTCCTCGACGTGGACGGCCTGCGCCGGCCGCCCGCCGCGATCGCCGCGCGGCTGCGGCGGGAGGTCGCCGAGGAGGTCGGGCTGCCGATCACGGTCGGCGTCGCGCGCACCAAGTTCCTCGCCAAGGTCGCGAGCGGCGTCGCGAAGCCCGACGGGCTCCTCGTCGTGCCGCCGGACGCCGAGCTCGACTTCCTGCGCCCGCTGCCCGTCCGGCGGCTGTGGGGCGTCGGCGAGGCCACCGCGGCGAAGCTCGCCCGCTACGGCGTCACGACCGTCGGCGACGTCGCCGACATGCCGGAGGCGGCGCTCGTGTCGCTGCTCGGCCCGGGCGCCGGGCGGCACCTGCACGCGCTGGCCCGCAACCGCGACCCGCGCCCGGTGCGCACCGGCGTCCGGCGCCGCTCGATGGGCGCGCAGCGGGCGCTCGGCCGCCGCCGCCGGTCACCGGCGGAGCTGGACGCCATGCTCGTCGGCCTCGCCGACCGGCTCGGCGGGCGGCTGCGGAAGGCCCGCCGCGTCTGCCGGACGGTCACCCTCCGCCTCCGCTTCGACGACTTCGCCCGCGCCACCCGCTCGCGCACCCTCGCCCAGGCCACCGCGGACACCCCGCTCCTCCTGCACGCGGCGCGCGGGCTGCTCGCCGCCGCCGCGCCGCTGATCGAGAAGCGCGGCCTCACCCTGATCGGGCTGTCGCTCGGCGACCTGCACGACGCGCGGGCCGTCCAGCTGGCGCTCCCGTTCGACCGGGCCATGGCCGTGGACGACGCGGTCGACGGCGTCCGCGGCCGGTTCGGCCAGGACGCGATCACCCGCGCCGTCCTGCTCGGCCGCGACCCGGGCGTCCAGGTCCCGCTGCTGCCCGACTGACCCCGGCCGGCCCCGCGCTACTCGGAGGGGTCGATGATGCCGAGCCCGTCGGCGCCGACCTGGACGGCGGACTCGTCCAGCGCCGCCTCGGAGATCGGCTGGACGTTCCCGTCCAGGTCGAGGGCGGGGCTGGCCTCCTTGTACCAGGACTCGATCACCGCGTTGCCCCAGAAGTCGCGGCGGCGGTCGTCGTGGACGTTCCACCGGAACGTCTCGTGGTCGGGGTCGCCGGTGTAGTAGTCGGAGGTGTAGATCTCCACCCGGTGCCCGTCGGGGTCGCGCAGGTAGACGTAGAAGGCGTTGGACACGCCGTGCCGTCCCGGCCCGCGCTCGATGTGGTGCTCCTTGCGCAGCGAGCCGAGGATGTCGGCCATGTGCAGCACCTGGTGGGACTCGTGCGTCGCCATCCCGATGTGGTGCAGGCGGGGGCCCGCGCCGCCGGTGAACGCGACGTCGTGGACGGTCTGCTTCCGGTACATCCACGCCGCGTACAGCTCGTGCTCGTCGCCCTCGATGGTCTCCGAGCAGCCGAAGCCCAGCGACTTGTAGTGCTCGTAGGCGGCGGGGATGTCGGGGGTGCAGACGTTGAAGTGGTCGAGCCGCGCGATCTGGGCGCCCCGGTGCAGGTCGTAGCGCTGGATGAGGCGCTCGCCGCGGGCGATCTCGTGGAAGAACTCGACCGTGAACCCGAGCGGGTCGACCACGCGGACGGCGTCGCCGACCCCGTGGGTGCCCTCCCCGGCGGCGAGGCGCCGGACGGGGCGGCCGAGGTCCTTGAAGAACCGCTCCGCCTTGTCGACGTCGTCGGGGGTGCGGACCCGGTAGGCGAGGTGGTCCAGGGCCGCGACGGGCCCGGCGCGCAGCACGACGGAATGGTGGGTCAGCTCGTCGGTGCCGCGCAGGTGGAGGGCGCCGGCGTCCTCGTGCTGGACGTGCATGCCGAGCATGTCGACCCAGAACCAGCGCGCCGCCGCCAGATCGGTGACGGCGAGCTGGACGTAGGCGGAGCGGACGACGTCGGGGGCTGTGCTCATGGCTGCTCCTGGGCGCCGAAGCGCGGCGTGTGCACCTCGCCCAGCATGACGTGGACGATCTTGGACTCGGAGAAGAAGTCGATGCTGTGCGCGCCGCCCTCCCGGCCGAGCCCCGAGTCCTTCACGCCGCCGAACGGGGTGCGCAGGTCGCGAACGTTGTGGGAGTTGATCCAGACCATACCCGAGGCCACCTTGTGCGCGATCCGGTGGCCGCGCCGCAGGTCGTCCGTCCAGACGTAGGCGGCGAGGCCGTAGCGGGTGGCGTTGGCGAGCTCGACCGCCTCGGCCTCGTCGTCGAACGGGGCGACCGCGACGACCGGGCCGAAGATCTCCTCCTGGAAGATCCGGGCGTCCCGGGGCACGTCGGTGAACACGGCGGGCTGCAGGTAGTTGCCCTCCGGCAGGTGCGCCGGGCGGACGCCGCCCGCGATCAGCTTCGCCTCCCGCTGCCCGATCTCCACGTACTCAAGGACCCGCTTGTAGTGCTCCGGGTGCACGAGCGCGCCGACCTCGGTCGCCGGGTCGGACGGCGGGCCGACCCTGACCTTCTCGGCGCGGGCCGCGAGCCGCCGGGTGAACTCCTCGTAGATCGGCCGCTCCACCAGCACGCGGGAGCCCGCCGTGCACCGCTCCCCGTTCAGCGAGAACACGCCGAACAGGACGGAGTCGAGGGCCGCGTCGAGGTCGGCGTCCGCGAACACCACGACGGGGGACTTTCCGCCGAGCTCCATCGACAGCGCCTTCAGGCCGTCCGCCGAGCAGCGCATGATGTGCCGGCCGGTCTCGGTGGAGCCGGTGAACGACAGCAGCGGGACGTCCGGGTGGTCGACCAGCGCCTGGCCCGCGACCTCCCCGATGCCGTGGACGATGTTGACCACCCCTGCGGGCACGCCCGCCTCGGCGAAGATCTCCGGCCACAGGCCCGCCGACAGCGGCGTCCACTCGGCGGGCTTCAGCACGAGCGTGCAGCCGGACGCGATCGCCGGGGCGAGCTTCCAGCTCTCCAGCATGAACGGGGTGTTCCACGGGGTGATCAGCCCGGCGACGCCCGCGGGCGTCCGCACCACGTAGTTGAGCTGCTGGGTGCCGACCCGGTAGGACTCCTCGCCCAGCGCGACGATCACGTCGGCGAAGTAGCGGAAGTTCTCGGCGGCGCGGCGGGCCTGGCCGCGCGCCTGGGTGATCGGCAGCCCGGAGTCGAACGACTCGAACTCCGCGAGCTGGTCCTCGCGGGCCTCGACGGCGTCCGCGATGCGGGTCAGGATCGTGGCACGCTCCCGGTTGCCGAGCGCCGCCCAGCCGGGGAACGCCTCGCGCGCGGCGGCCACGGCCCGGTCGACGTCGGCGGGGCCGCCCGCGGCGGCGGTGGCGTAGGGGGTGTTGGAGACGGGGTCGGCGACGTCGAAGACCGCGCCGTCGGCACTGTCGACGAACTCGCCGCCGATCCAGTGCCGGATGCGGTCCGGCAGGCCGGCGGGCCGTGCGGGGGAGGAGGGGAGGGACATCGTGCTCTCTTCCGGTCGTTGTGGGAGGGCGCCTGCGCGGGTCAGAGCCCGGCGGTGAGGTCGCCGCCCTGGTCGAGCAGGTCGCGGATGCGCGCGACGGCCGCGTCGGACGGCGTCGCGAGCGGCGGGCGGACGTACCCGGACGGGATCCGGCCCTGCCGCTCCAGCACCCACTTGGCGGGCGCGGGGTTGGTCTCGACGAACAGCAGGTCCACCAGCGGGTGGAGGCGGTAGTGCAGGTCGCGGGCGCCGGCCTGGTCGCCGGACGTCCACAGCTCGTACATCCGGGCGACCGCGGCGGGAGCGAGGTTGGCGACGGCGCTGACGAACCCGGCGCCGCCGAGCGCGAGCAGCGGCAGGCACAGCAGCTCGATCCCCGACCAGACGAGCAGCTCGGGACCGCAGGCGTGCAGCACGCGGGAGAAGTGCTCGAAGTCCTTGGTGGTCTCCTTGATCCCGACCACGTTGTCGAAGTCGGTGAACAGCCGCCGGACCGTCTCGGGAGCGATGTCGACGGCCGTCCTGGACGGCACGTTGTAGATCACCAGCGGCAGGTCGGGGAACTCGCGCGCGACGGCCGCGTACCAGGCGTACAGGGCGTCCTGGGTGGGCCGCGCGTAGTAGGGGGTGATGATCAGCGCGGCGTCGGCGCCCGCGTCCCGGGCGGCGGCGGTGATCTCCAGGGTCTCGTCCAGCTTGGCGGACCCGGTGCCGGGCAGGAACGGGACGCGGTCGGCGACCTCGTCGGCGGCCGTCCGGATCGCGGCGATGCGCTCGGCGGCGGTCTGCGCGCTCGGCTCGCCGGTCGAGCCGCCGAGCGAGATCCCGTGCGAGCCGGATTCGAGCTGCCAGCGGATCAGCCCGCGCAGCGCGTCGTGGTCGACGGCGCCCTCGGCCGTGAACGGGGTGACGACGGGCGCGATGGACCCGCGGATCGTGGCCGGGTCGGTGCGGAACTTCAACGTCTTCTCCTCGGTGGTCGTTGTCACGCGCGGCGGGGCGCGCTCACAGGTCGTGGTCGCGGCGCCAGGCCTCGTAGGCCGCGCGCCAGCGCGGCCCGAGCGGGTAGAGGCCCTCGATGGCCTCCCCGGCCGCGACGCGCTCGGTGATGAAGCGCTCCTGCGCCTCCTGCTCGGCCGAGTCCCGGACGAGTTCGGCCGCGAGGTCCGGGGGGATGACGACGACCCCGTCGGCGTCGCCGACGAGGATGTCCCCGGGCTGGACGAGGGCGCCGCCGCAGGAGATCGGCAGCCCCGTGTCCCACGGGACGTGCCGGCGCCCGAGCACGGCGGGGTGCGCGCCCGCGTGGAAGACCGGCAGGCCCATGCCCGCCACGGTCGCGCTGTCGCGGAGCCCGCCGTCGGTGACGACCCCGGCCGCGCCGCGCCGCTGGGCGCGCAGCGCGAGGATGTCGCCGATCGTCCCGGCGGAGGCGTCCCGGCGCGCGTCCATGACGAGTACCTGCCCGGGACGCAGCTCCTCCACGGCCCGCTTCTGCGCGTTCATGCCGCCGCCGTACCGCTCGAACAGGTCCTCGCGGAGCGGGAGGTAGCGGAGCGTGTGCGCGGTGCCGACCATCTTCACGCCGTCGCCGCCCGCCGGGTGGACGCCGTCGACGCTCATGTGCTGGAGGCCGCGCTTGCGCATCTGGGAGCTGAGCGTCGCGGTGGACAGCTCGCGCAGCGCCGCCGCGAGGTCCTCGTCCAGCGCGGGCGCGGCCCGGTAGGACGCGCCCCAGGCGTCGGCGCGGTCCGCCTCGGTGACCTTCGGCATCGCGCCCCAGCCGGGCAGCGCGTCCGTCTCGACGACGGTGTTGGAGAGCCGTCCGGTGGTCGCGTCCCCCGCGGTCACCTCGACCTCGACGGTGTCGCCGGGGGAGACCACGGACGCGCCCGCGGGCGTGCCGGTGAGGATCACGTCCCCGGCTTCGAGGGTGACGAGCCGGGACAGGTCGGCGACGAGCGTGGCGAAAGGGAACAGCAATGTGTCGGTCGTGTCGTCCTGGACCGGCTCGCCGTTCACCCACGTGCGGACGCGCAGCGCGTGCGGATCGACGGCGCGGGCGTCGAGCAGCCGCGGGCCGATCGGGGTGAAGCCGTCCGCGCCCTTGGAGCGCAGGTTGGAGCCCCGGTCGGCGTACTTCATGTCGTGCACGCCCGCGTCGTTGGCGGCGGTGACCCAGCCGACGTGCTCCCACGCCTCGTCGGGCGTGACGCGGTGCGCCCGCCGCCCGATGACCAGGGCGATCTCGCCCTCGAAGGTCATCAGCTCGCAGCCGGCCGGGCGGCCGAGCGGGTCGCCGGTCCCGGCGAGAGACGACGCCGGCTTGACGAAGTACGAGGGCTCGGGCGGTATCCGCCCACGCTCCTTCGCCCGGGAGGGGAAGTTGAGGTGGACGGCGATGATCTTCGAGGGCCGGTCGCCCAGGGGGTGCGGCACTGCGGGCTCTCCTGCTGACGGGTCGGGACGGAACCCCCGCGCCGAGGGTCGCTCAAATCGTATATGAAGTCATGCACGATGACGAGAGTGCATCGAATGTGACTTCGATCGTTCCAACTCAGCGGGGCCCGCAAGGGCCGGACACGATGTGCCTGTGCAGTATCATCGCAAATCGTATGCGAAATCCTCTAGGAGGTGCCTGACGGATGCGCGACCTCGCCGTTCGGACGCTCACGCCCACCCGTCCCGCCGACGCGCCGCCCGTGCTCCTCGTGCACGGCTTCGGCTCGGACGGGAAGGCCGACTGGGTCGACACCGGCATCGCCGAGGCGCTCGCCTCGGCGGGGCGGACCGTCGTCGTCCCGGACCTGCCCGGCCACGGGGAGAGCCCCGCGCCCGCCACCGCAGCGGAGGTCACCGCGCCCGCGATCGCGGCGGCCCTCGTGACCGCCCTCGACGCCGTCGGGGTCACCGCGTTCGACGCCGTCGGGTACTCGCTCGGCGCGAGGATCATATGGGAGCTGCCGTCCGCCGCCCCCGACCGGGTGGCGCGGACGGTCCTTGGCGGGCTGGCGCCCGGCGAGCCGTTCACGGCCGTCGACGTCGACGCCCTGCACCGCGCCGTCCAGGACGGGACGGAGTGCGCGGACCCCTTCACCGGCATGATCGCCGGGATGGTGAAGTCGCACGGCGACCGCGCGCCCGGCCTCGCGCTGTGCGTGGAGGGCCTGCGCGCGACGCCGTTCGCGGGCGGCACCTGGAACGCTAAAACCCTTCCCGTCTTCGTCATCGGCGAGAATGATGAGCTGACACGAGGGATCGGGGGCCTGGCCGAGGAGATCGGGGCGAAACTGGTCACGGTGCCCGGCGCCCACTTCGAGGTGCTGGGCGGAGGGCGCTTCCGCGACGTCGTCGTGGACGCGCTGGCGCGGTGACCACCACCCCGACCACGAACCGGGGGCGCGGGCCGAGGATGAGGAGAACCGGGTGAGTGCCGCGAAGAAGCAGGACCAGACCAAAGAGAGCAAGGCCGAGTTCTGCTACGAACTGCTGCGGTCGCGCATCCTGGACGGCACGTACGTCCCCGGGTACCGGCTGGTCATCAACCAGCTCGCCCAGGAGACGGGGGTCAGCACGATCCCGCTGCGCGAGGCGCTGCGCCGCCTCCAGTCCGACGGCCTCGTCGAGGTCGTGCGGAACGTCGGCGCCCGCGTCGCGGTCTTCGACGCCGAGCAGGTGGAGCACACCCTGCAGATCCTGGCCCGCCTGGAGGGCTACGCCACCGCGATCTCCGCGCCGCAGATGACGGCCGCGCACGTCGCCGGCTCCCGCAAGATCAACGATCGGATGGTCGAGGCGCTCCAGGCGTTCGACCCCACGGCGTTCACCGCGCTGAACCGCGAGTTCCACTTCTCGATCTACGAGCACTGCCCCGACTCGCACCTCCAGGCGCTCCTGGAAGCCGAGTGGACGCGCTTGGACCACATGCGCCGGTCCACGTTCAGCTACGTCCCCGGCCGCGCCCGCCGCTCGGTGGTGGAGCACGAGCAGATCCTCAAGCTGATCTCCGAGAACGCCGACGCCGGTGAGATCGAGCGCGTCGCCTGCGCCCACAAGAACGCCACGGCGGACGCCCTCCACACGGCCTCCCACCCGGTCGTCCCGCAGCAGTAGCCTCACCGAAACGACGAACGCGCCGTTCCCGCCGGGCGATGGGGGAACGGCGCGTTCGGGTTTCCGTGCGGCTAGACGAGCAGCTGCCCGCCGTCCACCTGGATGACCGTGCCGGTGATGTGGCCCGCCTGGTCGGACGCCAGGAACAGCACCAGCGGGACGATGTCGTCCGTCGTCGCGATCTTGGCCAGCGGGATGCGGGACTCCCAGGCCGCGCGCGCCTCGGGGTTCTCCATGAGGCCCGCCGTCATCGGCGTGTGGACGGGCCCCGGCGCGACGCCGTTGACCCGGATGCCGTGCCCGGCGAGCTCCAGCGCGGCGGTGCGGGTGAGGGCGTCCACGGCCGCCTTCGTCGCCTCGTAGTGGCCGAGCCCGGCCGTGGGCTGGCGGGCGCCGATCGAGCTGATGTTGACGATCCGGCCCTTGGTGTCGCGTTCCAACATCTGGTTCGCGACCGCCTGGGTGACCGTGAACGTCCCGCGCAGGTTGACGGCGACGACCGTGTCGAAGATCTCGAGCGGGAGGGCCGTCAGCGGCCCGCCGCCCGCGACCACGCCCGCGTTGTTGACCAGGACCTCGATCGGGCCGAGCGCCTCGGCGACGTGCGCCACCCCGGCGGCGACCGAGGCGGCGTCCGTGATGTCCATCGCGACGGCGTGGGCGTTCAGCTCCTTGGCCGCCTCCGCCGCCGCGTCGGCGTCCTTGTCGGCGATCGCCACGCGGTCGCCCGCCGCCGCGAACCCCGCGGCGACGGCGCGGCCGATGCCGCTGGCGGCACCCGTAACGAGAACGACCCGGCCCGTGCTCATCGGGCCCTGCCCTTCTGGGGGACGACCCCCAGGCCCCCGAGCCGGAGGCCCGACGATCCTCGCTTCGCTGCGGTCATCGTGCCTCCGCGATGATGATGCGCGGGCTGCCGGGCAGCGCGCGGGTCTCGACCGGCTCCCAGCCCCCGGCGGCCAGCCAGCCGCGGACCTCGGCCTCGGGGTAGACGACGGTGCCGTCGATGACGAGGTACTCACCGGCGTGCAGGGCGTCGATCACGCGCTGCTCGGGGTCGTCGTCGAGGAAGAAGTCGAGCAGGACGAGCGTGGCGCCGGGCGCCGCCGCCCGCCGGGCCCGCTCGATCATGGCCTTGTTCTGCTCGGCGTCGAACCGGTGGACGACGTGCTCCAGCAGGACGAGGTCGAACCCGTCGGGCAGTTCGCCGGTCAGCGGGTCGGACTGGACGACGTCGGCGCGGTCGCCCACCCCGGCCTCGTCGAGCGCCGTGCGGGCGAACTGGACGAAGTCGCCGGGGCCGAGGAACGTCCCGTGCGCCTTCTCGGCCGAGCGCAGCGCCTCGATGAGGAACGAGCCGGACAGGCCGCCGAAGTCGAGGATGCGGGAGAAGGGGGTGAAGTCGAACGTCTCCGCGAGCATCTTCGCGTGCAGCGCGTTGTAGGTCATCACGCCGGTCATGAACGTCTGCATCCGCTCGCCGCCGAGGTCGAGCGGCTGCGGCTCGGCGCTCCGGGTCGTCGCGGCGAACTCCGTCCAGTGCGGGTAGCTGATCGCGTCGAGGAACGCCAGGAACGGCCGCAGGTCGACGTCGTCGCCGGTCCCGGCCAGGTAGGCGGCGGTCGCCGGGGAGTTGGCGTAGCGGCCGTCCTCGCGGGTGAGCAGGCCGAGGCCCGCCATGGCGTCGCCGAGGATGCGCGCGGTGCGCTCGGGCAGCCCGGCCCGTCCGGCCAGCTCGGCCGCCGTCGCCGGACCGTCCGCGAGGGCCGCGAAGACGCCCGCCTCGCTGGCCGCGAACAGTTGCTTGGCGGCCATGTAGCCGGTGGCGACGCCGAGGATCGAGGAAGGGGCGGCGCCCGGGGAGGGATGCGACATGAAGATGTCTCCTTCGGGGTAAAAGATATGCCAGATGCTATACGATCAGCGTGAACGTCGGCCAGGGGTTCCGCCCCTCGGCCCTGCTCACCGCACCGGAGGACGGCGATGGAGTTCGCAGAACGGGTCCCGAGACGGCGTCTCGGCGTGCACGGCCCCGAGGTCCCGCTGCTGGCCCTCGGGTCCTGGAACACCTGGGACCGGATGGACCGTGACGACGCCGCCGAGCTGGTCCGGCTCGCGGTCGACCGCGGCGCGAACATGTTCGACGTCGCGCACTACAACTTCGGCCCGCACGCGGAGAACGCCGTCACGGACGTGCTGTTCGGGCAGGCCGTCCGGGACGCCGGGCTGGCGCGCGAAGACTACCTGCTGTGCGGCAAGCTCTGGCTGTGGGAGTACCCGCGCTCCTCGTTCGCCGAGCAGATCGAGGTCTCGCTCGACCGGGTGGGCACCGACCGCGCCGACATGGTCGTCGTCGGAGACTTCATGGAACGTCCCGATCTGCACGCCGTGGTGCGGGACGTGTCCGAGCTCGTCCGCGCCGGGAGGTTCGCGTCCTGGGGCGTGAACAACTGGTCGGCCTGCGACGTGCTGTTCGCCTGCCGGTTCGCCGCCGCCGAGGGCCTCGTCCCGCCCTCGTTCGCGCAGCTCAAGTACAACCTGGCCCGCCGGTCGGTGCCGGAGGGCGCGCTGTTCGCCAAGCTGTACGCCGAGGAGGGCCTCGCGCTCCAGGCGTCGGACGTGCTGGAGGGCGGCATCCTCGCGGGCAAGCTCGACCCCGAGCGCAAGATCGGCGCCGACCCGGGCGGCATCCGGGACCGGATCCGCGCCGCGTTCCCCGAGGTCAAGCGGATCGCCGCGGAGTTCGGCGTGCCGCCCGCGCAGTTCGCCGTCGCCTACACCCTGACCCATCCGGCGGTCGCGAACGTCCTGGTCGGCGTCTCCCGCGCGGAGCAGCTCGAGGACGGCCTCGCCGCGCTCGGGCTCGCCGCCCGGCACGGCGACGAGCTGCGCGCGGCCGCGGCCGGCCTCTGGCTGGACAAGGGCGTGGTCGACCCGGCGGCGTCCTGGGGGACCGACGCGCCGGCGGCGCAGAGCCGCGACGCCGTCCCGTGCGAGTGAGCCGCCGGGCCGCCCGCCCCGCTCACCCCTCGTAGACGACCTCGCCGCCGAGGATCGTCATCCGCACCGGCACCGACGGAAGATCCTGCGGCTCGACGGCGAAGACGTCGCCGTCGAGGACGCAGAGGTCGGCGACCTTGCCGGCCTCGACCGAGCCCTTCACGTCCTCCATGCCGTCCTGCCAGGCGGGGGTGACGGTGTAGGCGCGCAGCGCCTCCGCGACCGCGAGCCGCTGCGCCTCGCCGCGGACGGAGCCGTCCAGGCCGCGGCGCGTCACCGCGGCCGCCAGCCCGGCCCGCCAGTCGGGGGTGAGCACCGGGGCGTCCGAGCTGAGCGACAGCCGGACGCCCGCGTCGAGCGCGTCCCGGGTGGGCCAGGCGTCCCGCAGCGCGTCGGCGCCGAGCGCGTCCACGATCATCGGCTCGGTCGCCACCGGGATCCCGGCCTGGGTGTTCAGCCCGATCCGGGCGGCGGCGAGGACGGTCAGCGTCCGCGGCGCGAGCAGGTCGCCGTGGATGAGGTAGTGCCGCGCGTCGCGGCCGTCCCTGGCGAGCGCGGTGGCGAGCGCGTCCGCCACGACCCGGGTGGTCCGGTCGCCGGTCGCGTGCACGCCGATCTGGTGGCCCGCGTCGTGCGCCGCGTCGATCATCGTGCGCAGCGCGGCCTCGCGCTCGGCGTCGGAGTTCCCGTCGACCAGCAGCGCGCCGTGCGTGCCGTCGGAATAGGAACGGTCCGTCCAGGCGGTGCGCATGGGCGGGATGCCGTCGGCGAAGATCTTCACGCCCGCGACCCGGAACCGTCCCGGCACGTCGGCGGGCGGCTTGAAGTCGCGCAGGCCGGCCAGCAGCTCGGCGGCGGAGCTGCGCCCGTCCAGCTCCCCGAACAGCGTCAGCGCGGTCACCCGCGCCTTCAGCCTGCCCTCCGCCGCCAGCTCGGCGTAGTCGTGCAGGGCGGCGGAGCCGAAGCAGCCGGTCGCGCCCGCGTCCTCGCCGGGGCCGAGGCCGGGCTCGGTGTAGCTGGTGATCCCGAACGAGGCGAGCAGGTCGGCGGTGCGCAGGATGGCGCGGCGGCGGTCCGCCTCGGTCTCCAGCCGGGCCGGGCCGCCCGGCGCGCCGTCCGGCGGGGGCTCGTGCGTATGCCCGCCGGAACCGGCCAGTTGATCCATCAACAGGGCCGGCCACATCGAACCGAGCCACACTCCATGCAGATGAGAGTCGTTGATCCCCGGCAGGACCGACCGCCCGTGGAGATGGACCACGCGCGTGCGCGGTCCGATGAGGGGCGCGACCGTCTCCGCGGCGCCCACCCGCGCGATCCGTCCGGCGCTCACGGCGACGGCCTCGGCGATGCGGTCCTGTGCGTCGACCGTGTGGACCCGTCCACCGGTCAAGACAAGATCAGCAGCGGAAACATCCGGCATATCGTGCTCCAACATCTGGACAGCGTCGATGGGATGCAATTAACGTACACGGAATCAGATACGATTTTGAGTGTCCGCTCCACTGGGGAGCGGACACGCCGGGCCTTCGGAGGTAAACGATGCCCCTGGATCCCGAGGCGCAGCGGATCGTCGACCGCACTCCTGCCGAGGACCCGAACGGGTCGGCCCCGCCCGACCCCGTCGCGATGCGCGAGGGCTTCAAGCAGATGTGGCGGATGCCCGACGACCTGCCCGCCGTCGGCTCCGTCGCCGACACCGTGATCCCGGGCCCCGCGGGCGACCTCCCCGTCCGCGTCTACACGCCCGCCGGGGAGGGGCCGTTCCCCGCGTTCGTCTGGTACCACGGCGGCGGCTGGACGATCGGCGGCCTCGACGAGAACGAGTACTCGTGCCGCGCCGTCTGCGCCGCGGCGGAGACCGTGGTGGTCTCCGTCGACTACCGGCTCGCGCCCGAGAACCCGTTCCCGGCCGCGGCCGAGGACGCCTACGCCGCCGTCGCCTGGATCTCTGCGCACGGCGCGGAGATCGGCGCCGACCCAACCCGGATCGCCGTGGGCGGGGAGAGCGCGGGCGGCAACCTCGCCGCCGTCACCGCGCTCAAGGCCCGCGACCTCGGCGGTCCGCGGCTGGCCCTGCAGGTGCTCATCTCGCCCGTGCTCGGCCACCCCGACGACGGGCGGGCCTCCTACGAGGAGTATTCGGAAGGATACTTCCTCTCCAAGTCCAGTATGGACTGGTTCTTTACGACTTATCCGACCGATTCGCGCGACCTCGACGACCCGTACCTGCTGCCGCTGCGGTCGAAGAACCTCGCCGGGCTGTGCCCGGCGCTGGTCCTGGAGGCCGAGTACGACGTGCTGCGGGACGAGGGCGAGGAGTACGCGGCGCGGCTGGAGGAGGCGGGGGTCCCGACCGAGCTCGTCCGGTACGACGGCATGATCCACGCCTTCTTCGGGCCGCTCGCGACCGAGCTGTCGGCGGGGCGCGCGGCGCAGCGGCGGGTCGCCGCCGCGCTCCGCGCCGCCTTCGGGACGGACGGCGCCTGATGACCGCCCCCGCACTGGCCCTCGCGGGCGTCGGCGTCGACCGGGCCGAGGTCCAGATCATCCACGACGTCACCCTCGACGCCGCCCCGGGCGCGGTCACCGTCGTCCTCGGCGCGAACGGCGCCGGGAAGACGACGCTCATGGACGGCATCGCCGGCCTCGCCCCGCTCCGGTCCGGCACGATCCGGCTGGACGGCACGCCCATCGAGAAGCTCGCCCCCTACAAGCGGGCGAGGGCCGGGCTCGGCTACGTCGAGCAGGCCCGCACCACCTTCCGGACGCTGACCGTGGAGCAGAACCTCCTCGTGTCCCAGTCCGGGGACGGCGACCTCGGCACCGTCTACCGGCTCTTCCCGGAGCTGGAGAAGCGGCGGAGCCTGGACGCCGGGCACCTGTCGGGCGGCGAGCAGCAGATGCTCGTGCTCGGCCGGGCGCTCGTCTCCGCGCCGAAGGTCGTCCTGATCGACGAGATGTCGCTCGGCCTCGCGCCCCTCGTGGTGCGGCGGCTGATGGGCACCGTCGGCGAGCTGGCCGGGATGGGCATCGCGGTCGTGCTGATCGAGCAGTTCGCGAACCTGGCCCTGGACATCGGCACCCACGCCCACGTGCTGCGCAAGGGCCGCGTCGTCTTCTCCGGCCCGTGCGAGGAACTCCGCGGCGACGAACAGCGCCTGCACCGGCTCTACTTCGGCGGTCCGCCCCTCAGCGCCGCCAAGACCGACGCCGGTGCGGCAGAGAGCGAGCTCGAATGAACGTGCTGGACAAGCGGGGGCTCGGCGTGGGGCTCGGCGCCGCGGTGCTCGCGTGCGCCGTGCTGCCGGTGGTCCTGCCCCCGTACTGGATCTACCTGGCGATCAGCGCGGCGATCAGCGCGGTGATCATGCAGAGCTTCGGCGTGATCGTCGGCCGGGCCGGCGTCATGTCGCTCTGCCAGATGTCGTTCGCGGCGATCGGCGCGTGGGTCATGCTGCGGCTGAACGTGGCGGACGCCCCCGGCGGCTTCTTCGTGTGGCTGCTGCTCGGCGGGCTCGCCGCGGTGCCGGTCGGCGTCGCGATCGGGCTGCCCGCGCTGCGGATCCGCGGCGTGAACCTCGCCGTGGTGACGTTCGGCTTCGCGGTGTCCACCGACATCGTGCTGAACAGCAACCCGTTCCCGGGCGCCAAGGACCTGAAGATGCTCGACCGGCCCGCGCCGTTCGACACCGACAGCGGGTACTTCATCCTCTGCGTCATCGTGTTCACGATCCTCGCCGTCGCGCTCGGCGCCGTCGGCAAGACGCGGCTCGGGCTGTCCTGGTACGAGCTGCGGCACTCCGAGCGGTCCGCCGCCGCGCACGGCATCTCCGTCGCGCGCAGCAAGCTCGCCGCGTTCGCGATCAGCGCGTTCGTCGCCGGGATCGGCGGCGGGCTGCTGGTCGGCCAGCTCAGCCTGGTGGTGCCGCAGAACTTCGCGATGGGCCAGTCCCTCGCGCTGTTCGCCGTCGCCATCATGATCGGCCCGCACCACCCGGAGGGCGCCGTCCTCGGCGGCGTGTTCGGCGCGATCATGGGGACGATCATGGAGAAGATCTCGCTGCCGCAGGACTTCGGCGGCGTGCTGTTCGGCGCGGGCGCCCTGCTCGCGCTGCGCAGCGGGCTCAGCCAGACCGACCTCACCCGGATGCGCAAGCGCGAGCGCGACGCCCGCAAGATCCTGAAGGAGGCCGGCGACGCCGCCGAGGCGGCCGCGGAGAGCGCCGCCGCGGAGGCGCACGCCGACCCGCCGGAGGTTCCCGCGCCACGAGCCGCGGCGGACCGGAGACCGGTGCTCTCCGTCGAGGGCCTGACCGTCAAGTTCGGCGAGGTCGTCGCGCTCGACGCCGTGGACCTGACCGTCCCGGAGGGCGGGGTCGTCGGGCTCATCGGCCCGAACGGCGCCGGGAAGTCGACCTTCATCGCGGCCGTCAGCGGCTTCGTCGGCTACCAGGGCGCGGTCACGCTGGACGGGCGCTCGCTCGACCGGGTCGTCCCGAACAAGCGGGCGACGCTCGGCCTGCGCCGGACGTTCCAGACCACCGCCATCGCGCCCGAGCTCAGCCTCTACGAGTACCTGACGATCGGCGCGGGCCGCAAGCTCGCCAAGTCCGAGGCGGACGAGCTGCTGGAGTTCTTCGCCTGCCCGCCCGGCGAGGTCCCGGTGTCCATCGTGGACGCCGGCACCCGCCGCCAGCTCGACGTCGCCGCGGCCATCGCGGCGCGGCCGAAGGTGGCGCTGCTCGACGAGCCCGCCGCCGGCCAGTCCGCCGCCGAGTCGATCGCGCTCGGCGCGCGGCTGCGGGCCGTGCCCGCGACGTTCGGGGTGTCGATCCTGCTCGTCGAGCACGACATGGAGCTCGTCCAGGCGACGTGCGAGGAGGTCACCGTCCTGGACTTCGGCCATGTCATCGCGTCCGGGCCCACCGGCGAGGTCCTGGAGGACCCCGCCGTCCGGGCCGCCTACCTCGGCGCCGCGGACGTCCCGGCGTCGTGACCGCAGCGAAGCGAGGATCACGGCGCCGCCCCTTCGGGGGTCTGGGGGGCGCCCCCCAGAAAGGCAGGGCGTCGTGACCCGTCCCGGCGGTCCCGGTGTCGCCGTAACAAATGTCGTAAGAAAACACGTGGTACCACGCCCCGTCGTAACAAGTCCTGTTCCATACCCCCAACCCCATCTCTTCGTGAAGCAAGGGCCTCTGCGATGAAACGCACACACGCGCGCTCATACTCACTGGCGGCCGCGGCCGCGCTCGTCATCTCCTTCACCGGCGCCGGCTGTCAGTCGTCCGGCGGCTCGGACGGGCCGATCAAGGTCGGCGCGATCAACGGCATCACCGGGCTGTTCCAGACCCCCGAGGTCCCGAAGGCCGTCAAGGCGGTCTTCGAGGAGGTCAACGCGGCGGGCGGGATCAACGGCCGCAAGCTGGAGCTGATCAGCAAGGACGACGCGATGGACCCGGCCCGCGCCAGCCAGGCCGCCCGCGAGCTGATCAAGTCCGAGAACGTGGTCGCGTTCGCGGGCTCCTCCAGCGCGGTGGACTGCGGGCTGAACCGCGCCACCTACACCAAGGAGAAGATCGTCTCCGTCCCGGCGGTCGGCGTCGACCCGACCTGCTTCACGAGCCCGAACATCGCGCCCGTGAACCCGGGTCCGTTCACGCTCACGACGGCGATGCTCTACTACGCCTCGGAGACGCTCAAGCGCAGCAAGGTCTGTATCGACTACACCATCCTGCCCGGCAGCGGCGGCGGCATCGAGAAGGCCATCAAGGACTGGACGGACCTGACCGGCAAGACCCTGGCGCACAAGAACCTCGCCGTCGGCCAGGGCGACCCGACCCGCTACCTCGTCGCCGACAAGAACGCGGGCTGCGAGGCCGTCCTCTACAACGCGACCGTCGGGCCGTGGTTCCAGCAGGCCAAGACGCAGGGCATGCAGAAGGTCGACTTCATCGTCGCGGCGAACAGCTACACCGACGCCAACGCCAAGGTGATCCCGGCGGACATGAACGCCTACGCCGCCACCGAGTGGCAGCCCTACACCGACCCGACCCTGCCGGGCAACGACCGGTGGGCGAAGCTCGTCGAGAAGAACGGCATCCAGAAGACGGCGTTCAGCCAGGGCGCGGTCATGTCGGCGGACATCTTCGTGCAGGTCCTCAAGACCATCAAGGGCGACATCACCCGCGAGTCGGTCACCAAGGCCTTCAAGGAGATGAAGCCGATCAGCTACCCGATGGCGGGCACCCCGTACGTGTTCGGGCCCGGCAACGACCACAACCCGATCAAGGGCAGCCAGTTCGTGAAGGCCGACAAGGGCGGCTGGAAGGTGCTGCCCGGCGGCTTCACCGTCCCGGCCCCCACGAAGTAGCGGCCTGTCGCCGGGTGCGCGGGACCCGTCCCGCGCACCCGGCCCCACCCGGAGGTACCCGATGGTGAACTCTGTGATCGCCGGGCTGTCCAGCGGCGGCGCGTACGCGCTGCTCGGCCTGTGCGTGGTGCTGACCTACCGGCTCGTCGCCGTGGTCAACTTCGCGATGACGGCGGTCGGCGCGATGGGCGCGTTCGTGATGGTGTCGCTCACCGACAGGGGAGTGAACGTCTGGCTCGCGCTGCTGATCGGCGCCGCTGCGGCCGCGCTGCTGTCCGGCCTGTTCGGCGCGGCGCTCGTCCGCTGGTTCGCCGGGCACCGGGAACGGACGAAGGCGGCCGTGACCGTCGCGCTGTACGTGGCGCTGACCGCGATCGGGTTGCGGCTGTTCGGCGGCAACTCGACCGGCGCGCACCGCTTCCCGAACCCGTTCGGCGACCCCGTCTTCACGGTGGGCAGCGTCGTCGTCCCGCAGTCGGTGCCGGTGGCGATCGGGTTCGCGCTGCTCATCACCGTCGCCGTCGGGCTGCTGCTGACCCGCACCCGGCTCGGGCTGAAGCTGCAGGCGCTGTCGGAGCGGCCGGGCACCGCCGAGGTCGTCGGCATCCCCGCGCCGCGGCTCGCGGTCGGCGTCTGGGCCGGCGTCGGCGCCATCACGATGCTGGTGATCGTGCTGGTCGCGCCGCGCCTCGGCGGCGACTTCGGGACGCTGTCCGGCCTGATCAGCACCGCGCTGGCGGTCGCGATGGTCGGCGCGTTCCGCAGCCTGCCGCTGACGCTGCTCGGCGGGCTGATCCTGGGCTGCCTGGAGGGCGTGTCGTCCTCCATGGACTCGATCCAGAAGTACCAGGGCGTCGTGCCCTTCCTGGTGATCCTCGTCCTGCTGTGGTGGCGGAGCCGCCGCGAGGTCTGGGACACCGCGCACAGCCGGTAGGCGTGCGGAGAAGAGAGAGAAACGAGGCAAGATGGGTCACCCGACCGCTACCAGGGCCGCGGTGCTCCGCGAGCACGGCGCCGAGCTCAGCCTGGAGGAGCTTCCGCTGCCTCCCGAGTGCGAGCCGGGCGCGGCGCTCGTCAGGGTCGACTGCGCGACGCTCTGCGCGACGGACGTCCACCTCTGGTCCGGCGCGATGTCGTTCCCGGAGATGCTGCCGATCGTCCTCGGGCACGAGACGATGGGCACCGTCCAGGCCGTCGGCCCGGGGACGCGCGACGCGCTCGGCCGCGAGGTCAAGGTGGGCGACCGCATCGGCTGGTCGGAGTCGGTGTGCGGGCACTGCTACGGGTGCACCGTGCTGCGCAACCCGGTCGCGTGCGCCGAGCGGGGCTACGGCTTCCTGCTGCGCGCCGACCGGTTCCCCTACGCCACGGGCGGGCTCGCCGAGT
Source organism: Actinomadura decatromicini (assembly GCF_008121305.1). Taxonomy (NCBI): domain Bacteria; kingdom Bacillati; phylum Actinomycetota; class Actinomycetes; order Streptosporangiales; family Thermomonosporaceae; genus Actinomadura; species Actinomadura decatromicini. Next base: position 59,853 of record NZ_VSRQ01000011.1, read on the forward strand.
ACAACTACGTGACGCCGGGCGCGCTGAAGCTCGTCCTGCCGGACGACGTGAAGGACACCTGGGCGGCGTCCGCCGGGTGCGCGGTCAAGACCGTCCTGCACGCCTTCGACCGGGCCGGGGGAGTCCGGCCGGGGTCGGCGGTCGCGGTGCAGGGCGCGGGTGCGCTCGGGCTCGTCGCGACGGCCGTGGCGAGCGTCTCGGGCGCCGGCACGGTGATCACCATCGGCGCCCCGGACGACAGGCTTGAGCTGGCCCGCCGGTACGGCGCGGACGTGACCATCGGGCTGGACGGCGACGCCGACTCCCGGGTCGCCGCCGTCATGGACGCTACGCAGGGACGCGGGGCCGACCTCGTCCTCGACGTCGCGGGCGCGCCGGGCGTCGGCGGCGAGGCGATCGGCATGGCCGCGTTCGGCGCGTCGTTCGTCATCGTGGGCAGCACCGGGCCGCAGCCGGAGCAGCTCGCGCTCGGCGCGATCATGGGCAAGGAGCTGAACGTGCGCGGCTCCCTCAACGGCGACGTCGGCGACCTCCACCGCGCCGTCGAGTTCCTGCGGACGTTCCAGGACCGCTTCGCCTGGGACGACCTGTTCGGCGCCCCGGACGGCCTCGGCGCGGCGTCCGGGGCGCTCGGCTCCATGTCGCGGCTTGAGCAGGTCAAGGCCGTCATCCACCCCAACCGGTAAGGAACAGCTCGCACCGTGTCTGCAGATCGGAAGATCCCCCACCGCCGTCTCGGCTCCGCCGGGCCCGAGGCGTCCGTCCTGTCGCTCGGCTCCTGGCACACCTACGACCGGATGGACTTCGGCGACGCCGTGAAGATGATCCGGCACGCCGTCGACTCCGGGCTCAACATGTTCGACGTCGCCGTCTACGGGATCCCCGGCGTCCACCCGCCGGTGTTCACCGACGTGCTGTTCTCCGCGATCGTCCGGGCCGCCGGGATCGCGCGGGACGACTACCTCCTGTCCACCAAGCTGTGGCTGGAGGGGTACCCCGAGCACTCGCTGCGCGACCAGCTCGCGAACGCCCTGTTCCGGGTGGGCGCCGACCACGCCGACGTGGCCGTCCTCGGCGACATCCGCAGCGACGACCTCGACCTGAAGGCGCTCGCCGAGGACCTCGCCGCGCTGGAGAGGGAGGGCCTGCTCGGCTGCTGGGGCGTGAACAACTGGTCGGCCACCGCCGTCCGGACGATCCGCGAGCACGCCCTCGCCGCCGGGTCGCCGGGCCCGCAGCTCGCCCAGCTGAAGTACAGCCCGTGCCGCCGCTCCATCCCGGACGGCGAGCCGTTCGCGGCCGTCTTCGCCGAGGGCGTGTCGCTGCAGGCGTCGGACGTCCTCGAAGGCGGCATCCTCGCCGGCAAGTCGGGGGAGTCCCGGCAGGTCGGCCGCGACCCCGGCGACATCCGGCCGAAGATCCACGAGGCGGCGCGCGGGATCGCCGAGCTCGCGGCGAACCTCGACGCGACGGCCGCGCAGCTCTGCATCGCGTTCACGCTGACGCACCCGTCCACGAGCACGGTGCTGTTCGGCTCGACGAGCATGCAGCAGCTGACGGACAACATCGCGGCGCTGGACGTCCTGGAGCGCGTCGGCGCGTCCGAGCTCAGGACGCTGATGGACCCGTTCTGGGTCGACCGCGACATCGTCGACCCGGAAGGCCCGTGACGGCCGTCCGCTGAACCCTCGCCTGAACGCTCGCCGATCGAAGGGGAGGCGCCGCGGTCAGGACCCCGTCAGGGCCGCGAGCGCCTCCTCCTGCGTCGGGTGCGAGATGAGGTGGCGGTCCAGGCCGCTGCGCTCGATGATCGTCCGGAGCCGCTGCCGCGGCCGGGCGAGGACCAGCTCCCCGCCCGCCCTGCGCGCCGCCTTCCACAGGACGATCATGGCGTTCAGCCCCGAGGAGTCGCAGAACCCCACGTCGCCGATGTCGAGGACGACCCGCGGGGGGCCGTCCAGCTCCCGCATGTCCGCGAGGACGTGCTCGCGGAGCCGGTCGGCCGTGAGGATCGTCAGCTCGCCCTCCGCCTCGACGAGCAGGCAGGGGCCGCGGGTCATGGTGCGGACCCGCAGCTGGTCGACGGGCCGCGGCCCGTCCGCGCCGAGAGACATGCCGGTCACCTTCCGTCGTCGCGGGCATCTCGGTACCCGCGAACGGCCAGGTCATGCGGCCGTCTCCCGGCACGGGGCGGGTCAGGCGACGTCGCGGCGGCGCAGGGCGAGCAGCCCGGCCGCCGTCACGGCCGCCGCGACCGCCGTCAGGACGATCAGCGGCGTCGCGGAGAAGCCGCCGCCGGGCAGCTTCGGCGTGTGGGTGAACGGCGAGACGTCGAGGACGGCCCGGGGCAGGTCCAGCAGCGGACCCACCTGCCCGAGGAACAGGCAGGCCGCCAGCACGCCCCACCCGGCGGACGTCGCCCGGGGCAGCGCGGCGAACAGCAGGAACGCCACGGCGGCGATCACCCACACGGACGGGAGCTGGGCCAGCGCTGCGCCGAGCTGGCGGACGAGCCGCCCGTCCACGTCGCCGGTCCGCGCGCCGTGGACGAGCCCGGCGGTGGACCCCGTCAGCAGGAGCAGCACGGCCGTCCCCGCCGCGGTGACCGCGAGGTTCGCGAGCGCCCACCGGGCCCGGCCGACGGCGGTGGCGAGGAGCGGTTCGAGGCGTCCGGCGCTCTCCTCCGCCCGCATCCGCATGACGGCCTGCACCGCGTACGCGGCGGTGAAGAGGGCCATGAGGCTCATCGCGGTGGCGAGGAACGCGTCCGCGAGGTCCCCGCTCCCGCCGAGCTTGCGGATGTCGTCCAGCACGGCCTCGCTGCCGTTGACCAGGTCGCCGACGCCGTCCGCGACGCCGCCGATGGCGAACCCGTAGATGCCGAACGCGGCCGCCCAGCCGACCAGCGCGCCGCGCTGCAGCCGCCACGCCAGCGCGAGCGGGCTCCGCAGCGACGGCGCGGCCGTCGCCGGGCCGAGCGACGGGGCGAGGACGCCCGCGCCGAGGTCGCGCCGCTCCGTCAGCGCGTAGGCGACGGCGACGAGCGCGGCGGCCGCGGCGAGCGGCAGCAGCAGGACGGCCCACTGCTCGCCCGCGCAGGGACGCACCCGCTGCGCCCACCCGATCGGCGACAGCCACGAGACCCAGTGCGCGGACCCGGCGTCCGCGACGCCCCTGACCAGGTACGCCGTGCCGAGCGCGCCGAACGCCAGCCCGTTCGCCAGCCGGGACGTCTCGGCGAGCTGCGCGGTGACGGCCGCGACCCCGGCGAACACGGCGCCCGCGCCGAACCACGACAGGCCGAGCGCGACCGAGCCCGCCACGGGCATCCCGAACAGGATCATGACGGCGGCGACGACCGCCGCGAGGACGGCGGCGGCCGTCCCGGCGGTGAGCAGCGCGGCGGTCAGCGGGGCGCGGCGCCCGACGGCGGCGGCGCCGACCAGCTCAAGCCGCCCGGACTCCTCCTCCGCCCGGGTGTGCCGGACGACGAGCAGCACGCACATCACGGCCGTGAACGCCGCGCCGACCGCGCCGACCCGCCAGGCGCTCAGCCCGCCGACCGTCCCGGAGTCCAGCACGGGCCCGTACATCGCCCGCGTCGACGGGTTCCCGTTGATCCCGCGCGCGAAGTTCGCGAGCGCCTCCGGCGTGTCGTACTCGTTCTTGAAGCTGTAGACGGTGCTCGCCACGAGCGCGGTCAGCCCGTAGATCCAGCACGGCACCATGACGCGGTCGCGGCGCAGCCACAGCTTGAGCAGCCGTCCGGTCCCGGTGAGCCCGCCCTCCCGCCGGGCGGCCCGCAGGGCCGCCGTGGTCATGACGCCCTGCCTTTCTGGGGGGCGACCCCCAGGCCCCCGGAGGGTCGGCGCCATGATCCTCGCTCCGCTGCGGTCATGACGTTCTGCCTTTCTGGGGGGCAACCCCCCAGGCCCCCGCAGTGGAGGCGCCATGATCCTCGCTCCGCTGCGGTCATGACGCCTCCTGAACCAAGTCGTCCTCGTAGTGGCGGAGGAACAGTTCCTCCAGGGTGGGCGGGCGGCTGGTCAGGCTTCGCACGCCCGCCGTCGTGAGCTGCTTCAGGGCGGCGTCCAGCTCGGACGTCTCGACCTCGAACCGGATCGTGTTGCCCTCGATCCGGACGTCGTGCGCGCCGGGGAGGGGCAGGCCGTCCGGCGGGGCGGCCAGCTCCGCCTTGATGGACGTGCGGGTCAGGTGCCGCAGCTCGTCCAGCGTGCCGGTCTCGACCGTCCGGCCCTTGCGGATGATGGTGACGCGGTCGCAGAGCGCCTCGACCTCGGACAGGATGTGGCTGGACAGCAGAACCGTCCGGCCGCGCCGCCGCTCCTCGCGGACGCACTCCTGGAAGACCTCCTCCATGAGCGGGTCGAGCCCGGACGTCGGCTCGTCCAGGACGAGCAGCTCCGCGTCCGACGCGAACGCCGCGACGAGCGCGACCTTCTGCCGGTTGCCCTTGGAGTAGGCGCGGCCCTTCTTGCGCGGGTCGAGCTCGAACCGGTCGAGCAGCTCCGCGCGGCGGGCCTGGTCGAGGCCGCCGCGCAGCCGCCCGAGCAGGTCGATCACCTCCCCGCCGGACAGGTTCGGCCACAGCGTGACGTCGCCGGGCACGTAGGCGAGCCTGCGGTGCAGCGCGGTCGCGTCCCGCCACGGGTCGCCGCCGAGGAGCCGGGCGGTCCCGGAGCCGGCGCGCATCAGGCCGAGCAGGATCCTGATCGTGGTCGACTTCCCGGCGCCGTTCGGGCCGAGGAACCCGTGCACCTCGCCGGGGGCGACCCGCAGGTCGAGCCCGTCGAGGGCGCGCGTGCGCCCGAACGTCTTGACCAGGCCCTCCGCTCGGACCGGGTCAGCTCGGACCGGGTCAGCCTGGACCGGGTCGGTCATCGTCGTCTCCCTTGATGTCTCTCGGCTCGGTGGCGTTCGCCTCGAAGTCGTCCATCGCGGCGCGGACGCGCTCGACGAGCTCCCGGCTGAGCAGCCGGTCGTCGAACACCTCGAAGACGGCGCGCCGCAGCCGCAGCGAGCCCTCCGGAGTGAACGTGTCGGCGCCGAGCACCCGCGTCAGGTGCTCGTGCAGCACCTCGACGCCGATGGTCATCGCGACCGTCGCCGCCGCGTAGGCCAGCGGGTCGCGGGTGGTGGGCCGGTTGATCCCGGGCGGGGGGGCGTCGAAGTAGCGCTCCGTCGTCTCGACCAGGTCGTCGAACAGCCGGGCCGCCGCGTCCGAGCCGTCGACCAGCGCGCGCGCGAGGTAGCGGCGTACCGGCAGGTCGGCGCGCATCGTCGCGGCGAGGAAGCCGGGGTCGGAGATGCCCCCGGCGGCCGACGCGGCGCTGAGCTGCCGGACCGTGTCGAGCGCGTAGGCGTCGCACGCCGCGCGCAGCTCCTCCTTGGAGCCGAAGTGGTGCTGGACGAGCCCGACCGACACCCCGGCCGCCTCCGCGATGCCGCGGAACGTCGCGCCCTTCACGCCGTGCTCGGCGAGCTGGAGCAGCGCCGCCTCGCGGATGCGGGCGCGGGCGGTCAGGTCCTCCGGTGGCGGTCGCTCGTCCCGGTCGGCCGTCGCCATGTCCCGTCCCCCAATGCAAGCGCTCAATTTCCAATATGCATGTATACCATACGCTCATATTGTCGCTGGGTGCGAGCGGGGAGCGAGTGTGGATTGAGGGGATCTGGCACGGATCGCCCTTCACTGGGCGAGTTAGCTTAGGCTAGCCTTAGCGCGTGCTTCCCCTCGCGAGCCGACGTCCGAAGCCCCCCGCCGGGGCGGACGGCGCGCGCGGCGCCGGGGCCCTCAGGTCCGGGCGGCGGGCGCGGCTCGGCTGGATCGCGCTCCTCACCGTCCTGCTCCTGCTCACCGTGGTCGCGAGCCTCGCGATCGGCGCGGAGCACGTCGCATTCGGACGGGTCCTGCCCGGCGTGCTCTCCCCGGACCCCGGCTCCCGGGACGAGCTGATCGTCCACGAGCTGCGGCTGCCGCGCACGCTGCTCGGCGTCGCCGTCGGGGCGGCGCTCGGCCTCGCGGGCGGGGTCATGCAGGCGCTCACCCGCAACCCGCTCGCCGAGCCCGGCCTGCTCGGCGTGAACGGCGGCGCGGCGCTCGCCGTGGTCGTCGTCATCGGGACGGTCCGCGCCGACGACGCGCTCGTCTACGTCTGGGCCGCGTTCCTCGGCGCGGCGGGCGCGGCCGCGCTCGTCTACGCGATCGGCGCGCGCGGACGCGGCGGCGCCTCGCCCGCCCGGCTGGTCCTCGCCGGAGCCGCGGTCAACGCCGTGTTCAGCGCGCTGACCGCCGGGCTGATGCTGCTCAGCCCGCGCAGCTTCAACGGCTTCCGGTTCTGGCAGGTGGGCAGCCTCGGCGGGCGCGAGATGTCGATCCTCCCGCGCGTCCTGCCGTTCGTCCTCGCCGGGACGGTCCTCGCGCTGCTGCTCGCCCGCCCGCTGAACGCCCTCGCGATGGGGGACGAGGCGGGCCGCGCGCTCGGCTCGCGCCCCGGCCGGACGCGGGCGCTCGGCGCGGTCGCGGTCGTCGTGCTGTGCGGGTCCGCGACGGCGGCGGCCGGGCCGATCGCGTTCCTCGGGCTGGCGGTGCCGTTCATCGTCCGGACGCTCGCCGGGCCCGACCAGCGCCTCGTCCTGCCGTACTCGCTGCTGCTCGCGCCCGTCCTGCTGCTCGGCGCGGACATCGTCGGCCGCGTCGTCGCCCCCGGCGAGCTGGAGACCGGGATCGTCACCGCGTTCCTCGGGGCGCCGCTGTTCGCCGTGATGGTGCGGCGGGGAAGGACGCGCGACCTATGAGGGTGCTGCGCGCGGGCGCGGTGTCGCTGCGCTGGGAGCCGCGGACGGCGGCGGTCTGCGGGACGCTGGCGCTGGTCGCGGCGGGCGCGGCCGTCCTCGTCGTCGGCTCCGGGGAGTTCCCGATCCCGCCGCCGGACGTCGTCCGCGCCGTCGTCGGGCAGGGCGACCGGGCCACCGAGTTCATCGTCACGACGCTGCGGCTGCCGCGCGCCCTGACCGGCCTGCTCGCCGGGCTCGCGCTCGGGCTGAGCGGCGCGATCTTCCAGAGCGTCTCCCGGAACCCGCTCGGCAGCCCGGACCTCATCGGCTTCACCACCGGCTCGGCGACCGGGGCGCTGCTGCAGATCCTCGTGTTCGGCGGCGGCGCGGTCGCGATCACGGTCAGCTCGGTCGCGGGCGCGGTGCTCACCGCCCTCGCCGTCTACGCCGTCGCCTACCGGCGAGGGAGCGGCGTGCAGGGCGTCCGGCTGGTGCTGATCGGCGTCGCGGCGGCGGCGATGCTGGAGGCGCTGAACTCCTACCTGATCACGCGGGCCGAGCTGCGCGAGGCGTACGAGGCGGCGTTCTGGCTGACCGGCAGCCTCAACGGGCGGGACTGGAGCCAGGCCGTCCCGCTCGCGATCGCGCTCGCGGTGCTCGTCCCGGCCGCGCTCGCGCTCGCCCGGCCGCTCGGCATGGGCGAGCTCGGCGACGACGCGGCGCGGGCGCTCGGCGTGCCCGTCCAGCGGACCCGCGCGCTGCTCACCGTCGCCGGGGTCGGGCTCGTCGCGGCGGCGACGGCGGCGGCCGGGCCCGTCCCGTTCGTCGCGCTCGCCGCGCCGCAGCTCGCCCGGCGGCTGACCCGGCGTCCCGGCGCGCAGCTCCTGCCCGCCGCGCTGACCGGCGCGGCGCTGCTCGTGCCGGCAGATCTCATTTCGCTGCACCTGCCGGTCGCGATGCCGGTGGGCGTCGTCACCGGCGTCCTCGGCGGCGCCTACCTGGCGTGGCTGCTGTCGACCACCGGACGGAAGGGGACGGCATGACACAGCTCCACGCCGACGACCTCACGCTCGCCTACGAGCGGCGCGTCGTCGCCGAGGACCTGTCCGTGGAGATCCCGGACGAGTCGTTCACCGTCATCGTCGGCCCGAACGCGTGCGGGAAGTCGACGCTGCTGCGCGCCCTCGCCCGGCTGCTCCGCCCGCGCGCCGGGACCGTGTACCTCGACGGCGCGCCGATCTCCGCGCTGCCGCCGAAGCGGCTCGCGCGGCGGCTCGGGCTGCTGCCGCAGTCGCCGCTCACCCCGGAGGGCATCACGGTCGCCGACCTCGTCGCGCGCGGCCGCTACCCGCACCAGGGCCTGCTGCGCCAGTGGTCGCGCGAGGACGAGACCGCCGTCGCGGACGCGCTCGCCGCCGTCGGCGTCGCCGACCTCGCCGACCGGGTCGTGGACGAGCTGTCCGGCGGCCAGCGGCAGCGGGTGTGGCTGGCGCTCGTCCTCGCCCAGGAGACGGGCGTCCTGCTGCTGGACGAGCCGACCACCTACCTCGACATCGCGCACCAGATCGAGGTGCTCGACCTGTGCGCGCGGCTCCACGAGGAGGGGCGGACGCTCGTCGCCGTCCTGCACGACCTCAACCACGCCTGCCGGTACGCGACGCATCTGATCGCGATGCGCGGCGGCGAGGTGCTGGCCGCCGGGCCGCCCACGGAGATCGTCACCGCCGACCTGGTGGAGCGCGTCTTCGGGCTGCCGTGCCGGGTCGTCCCGTGCCCGGAGACGGCGACGCCGATGGTCGTCCCGGCCGACCGGCGGCGGGCGCGGACGTTGACGGCCGACACCCTCTAAATTAGGTTAGCCTTACCTAACTTGAGGGGAGTGCCGGTGTCGACCGTGCTGACCTGGGACGAGCTGCACGACGCCCTGGCCGAGGTGCTGGGCGAGCCCGCGAAGCCCGACGACAACCTCATCGGCCTGGGGATGGACTCGATCCGGCTGATGCAGCTCACCGGACGGCTGCGCCGCCGCGGCGTCGAGGTCCGGTTCGCCGAGCTGGCCGAGCGCCCGACGCTCGCCGAATGGTGGGCGCTGCTCGCGGAGAAGGGCCAGGCCGGGGGCCCCGCCCCGGCGGACGCCGGGTCGCAGGACGAGGTCGCCGTCCCGCGCGAGGAGATCGAGCCCGCCGACCCGTTCCCGCTCGCGCTCATGCAGCACGCGTACTGGATCGGCCGCGACTCCGGCCAGTCGCTCGGCTCCGTCGCCGCGCACCTTTACGTCGAGCTGGACGGCCGCGCGATCGACCCCGTCCAGTTCGAGGGGGCCGTGCGCGCCCTGGCGGAGCGGCACCCGATGCTGCGCGCCGCCGTGTCCGACGACGGGACGCAGCGGATCCTGCCGGAGCGTCCCGGGCCCGCGGTGACCGTCCACGACCTGCGCGGGTCCGCCGACGCGGACGGCGAGCTGGCGGCGATCCGGGCGGAGATGTCCGAGCAGCGGCTTCCCATCGAGGACGGCCGCGTCTTCGACGCCCGCCTCAGCCTCCTGCCGTCCGGCGAGTCCCGCCTGCATCTGGACGTCGACATGGTCGCCGCCGACGCGATGAGCTACCGCGTCATGCTCGCCGACCTCGCCGCGCTGTACGAGGGCGGGACGCTCGCGCCGATCCGCTACGGCTACGCCCGCTACCTCGCCGACGACCCGCGCGCCGAGGCCCGCGCGCGGGACCGCGAGTGGTGGGCCGGACGCCTCGCCGACCTGCCCGGACCGCCCGAACTGCCGGTCGTCCCCGAGCCCGGCGACCGGGTCGAGCGCATGCACCACTGGCTCGCGCCCGACGAGCGGCGGCGTCTCGTCGCCCGCGCCCACGCCGAGGGGGTCACCCCCGCCATGGCGCTCGCGGCGGTGTTCGCCGAGGTGATCGGCGCGTGGTCGGCCGCGCCCCGGTTCCTGCTCAACCTGCCGCTGTTCCACCGCGAGCCCGTCCACCCGGACGTGGACAAGGTCGTCGGCGACTTCACCGGCTCCGTCCTGCTGGAGATCGACCTCACCGCGGAACTCCCGTTCGTCGAGCGGGCGCGGGCCGTCCAGGCGAACCTGCACACGGCGGGCGCGCACAGCGACTACTCCGGCCTGGAGGTGCTGCGCGACCTGTCCCGGCTGCGCGGCGAGCAGGTCCTCGCGCCGATCGTCTACACGAGCGCGCTCAACCTCGGCGAGCTGTTCGGGGACGCCGTCCGGGAGCGCTTCGGCGACCCCGGCTGGATCATCTCGCAGGGCCCGCAGGTGCTGCTGGACGCGCAGGTCACCGAGGTGTCCGGCGGGCTGCTGCTGAACTGGGACGTGCGCCGTCCCGCGTTCCGGGACGGCGTCGCCGAGGCGATGTTCGCCGCCTACACGGCCGCGATCGCCCGGCTCGGCGCGCCCGGCGCCGACTGGGACGCGCCGCTCGGCGTCGCCGCGCCGCCAGCGCAGCTCCGCGTCCGGCACCGGCTGAACGCGACCCCGGCGCCGCCGCCGCGCACGCTGACCGAGGGGTTCTTCGCGCACGCGCGCCGCCGTCCGGACGCGCCCGCGCTGCACTGGGGCGACACCGGGACGCTCACCTACGGCGAGCTGGCCGAGCGGGCGCTGCGCGTCGCGTCCGGCCTGGTCGCGGACGGCGTGCGCCCCGGCGACCGGGTCTCGGTCGAGCTGCCGAAGGGGCCGGAGCAGGCCGCCGCCGTGCTCGGCGTCCTCGCCGCCGGGGCCGCCTACGTGCCGATCGGGCCGGAGCAGCCGGAGGCCCGCCGCGCCCGGATCCGCGCGTCCGCCCGCGTCGCCGCGTCGCTCACTCCGGACGTCGCCGCGCACGTCGAGCCGCTGCGCGAGCCGGTGGCGGCGCGTCCGGACCAGGTGGCGTACGTGCTGTTCACGTCCGGTTCGACGGGCGAGCCGAAGGGCGTCGAGGTGCCGCACGGCGCGGCGATGAACACGATCGGCGACCTGGTCGAGCGGTTCGCGATCGGCGCGGACGACGTCACCTTCGGCGTCTCCGCGCTCGACTTCGACCTGTCGGTGTTCGACCTGTTCGCGGCCTGGCACGCGGGCGGCGCGGTCGTCCTGCCCGGCGAGGACGAGCGCCGCGACGCCGCGCGCTGGGCCGAGCTGGTCCGCCGCCGGTCGGTGACGGTGCTGAACTGCGTCCCGTCCGTGCTGGAGATGCTGCTGCGCGCCGGGCGCGCGGACACCCTGCGGCTCGTGCTGCTCGGCGGCGACTGGGTCGGCGTCCACCTGCCCGCGCTGCTGGCCGAGCGCGCCCCCGGCTGCCGGTTCGCCGCCCTCGGCGGGACGACGGAGACCGCGATCCACTCCACCGTGCAGGAGGTCGCGGCCCGCGTCCCGGACGACTGGCACGCCGTCCCGTACGGGGCGCCGCTGCGCGGCGTCGCCTGCCGGGTCGTGGACGAGCTTGGCCGCGACCGTCCCGACTGGGCGGCGGGCGAGCTGTGGATCGGCGGCTCCGGCGTCGCCGACGGCTACGCCGGGGACCCGGAGCGCACCGCCGACCGGTTCGTCGTCCACGAGGGCACCCGCTGGTACCGGACGGGCGACCTCGCCCGCTACCGTCCCGACGGCACCCTGGAGTTCCTCGGCCGCCGCGACCACCAGGTGAAGGTGCGCGGCTTCCGGATCGAGCTGGGCGAGGTCGAGGCGGCGCTGCGCGACCACCCCGCCGTGGGGCGCGCCGTCGCGCTCCTCGCGGACGGGCGCCTCGCCGCCGCCGTCGAGTCCCCGGACGGCCTCGACCGGGACGCCGTGCTCGCCCGCGCCCGGGAGCTGCTGCCCCCGCACATGGTGCCCGAGCTGCTCGTCCGGGTCGCCGAGCTGCCGCTCACCGCGAACGGGAAGGTCGACCGCAAGGCGCTCACCGCCCTCGCCGCCGCCGAGGCGGGCGAGGCCCCGGACGCCTACGTCGAGCCGGAGACGCCGCTGGAGAAGGTGCTCGCCCGGATCGTCGCGCAGGTGCTGGACGTGGAGCGCGTCGGCGCGGACGCCGACTTCTTCGCGCTCGGCGGCGACTCCGTCCTCGCGACGACCGTCGTCGCGCGGCTGCGAGAGGCGCTCGACACGACGGCGCTGCCCGTCCGGGTGCTGTTCGCGGAGCGGACCGTGGCGCGCGTCTGCCGCCGCCTCGCCGAGCGGGAGGAGACGCCCGGACGCCTGGCGGCCGTCGCCGCCATCTGGCTGGAGGTCGAGGCCATGACCGAGGACGAGCTGACCGCCCGCCTGAGCTGATCAGCCCGGTTCCGGCTCCGGGCGCAGCGTCGCCGTGCGGAGCCCGGTGAGCGTCAGCGCCAGGGCGAGGGCGAGGACGGCGCTGGCCGTCCCGAAGAGGACGATCACCGCGCCCGGCGCGAGGTAGCGGCCGAGCGCGCCCGCGCCGAGCGACCCGACGGCGCCGCCGCCGGTCTCCTGCGCGGCCCACAGGGCGTTGACGCGGCCGAGATGGGAGTCGGGCGTGTGCGACTGGATCAGCCCGTACCGCAGGATCTCCTCGACCGACTGCGCGAACCCGTAGGCGAACAGGATCGCGACGGCGAGCGCCGCGTGGCGGGCGAGGCCGAGGCAGGCGAGCAGGGCGAAGCCGGTGACGGACGCGGCGAGCAGCGCCAGGCCGGGCGCGCGGAACGTCCCGGCCCAGCCGCTCGTCAGGGACGCGAGCACCGCCCCGCACGCCGGGGCGGCGAACAGCAGCCCGACCGTGGTGGGGCCGCCGTCCAGCGCGCGGGCCGCGAACGCGGGCATCAGCACCGGGATGCCGCCCGCCACCATGAACAGCAGGCCGAGCAGCATGAGCGAGCCGACGACCCGGTGGGACGCGACGAACCGGAACCCGTCCCCGATGGCCCGCAGCGGGTGCGCGGGCTCCTCGCCGGCGGCCTCCGGCCTGAGGACGGGAAGGCGGGTCAGCAGGCCGATGGTGCCGAGCGTCCCGGCGGCCGCGGCCGCGTAGTTCCAGCCGACGCCGAACGCGGACACGACGACGCCGCCGAGCGCGGGCGACGCCATCGACCCGAGCCGGACGGTCAGCGCGTTCAGCGCCCCGGCCGCGACCAGCTTGTCCGGCGCGACGAGGGCGGGCGTCGCGGCCAGCAGCGCGGTGACGCTGACGCCGGTCGCGAGGCCGTCCCACGCCGCGAGCACGTAGACCGCCGCGACCGACGGGGACGGCAGGAACGCGTTCAGCGCCAGCAGGACGAAGCCGATCCCGGCGGCCGTCCGGGCGCGCAGCATCAGCCGCCGCCGGTCGCGCCGGTCGGCGAGGACGCCGCCCCACAGGAACCCGGCGAGGAGCGCGAACCCCTCGGCGGCGGACACCGCGCCGACGTGCGCCGTCGAGCCGGTCAGCGCGTACACCTGGACGGGGACGGCGACCGCGAGCATGCCGATCCCGAACACCGAGACGGTGCGGGCTATGAACACGTCGCGGAAGGGGCCGCTGTCGCGCAGCGGTGTGACGTCCATCGTGAGCCGCCGAAGCAGCCGTCGTGGCAGTCGCTCAGGCAGTTGCTCAGGCAGTTGCTCAGGCGGTCGCTGGGGCATCGCGGGGTTCTCCTCAGCCGGGGGAGTAGCTAAGGTAAGCCTAGCCTTAGTTGGTCTTGAGGAAGAGGACGCACAGGTGCAGCGCTCGCTGATGAACGGAAAGATCCACCGTGCCACCGTCACGCAGGCGGACCTGCACTATGTGGGCTCCCTGACGATCGACGCCGACCTGATGGAGGCCGCCGACATCGTGGAGGGCGAACAGGTCCACGTCGTCGACATCACGAACGGGGCCCGGCTCGTCACCTACGCCATCACCGGGGAGGCGGGCAGCGGCGTCATCGGGATCAACGGCGCGGCGGCCCGGCTTGTCCAGCCGGGCGATCTCGTCATCATCATCACCTACGCCTCGGTGGACGAGGCCGAGCGCGCCCGGCACGAGCCCCGCGTCGTCCACGTGGACGGGGCGAACCGGATCGTCGCGCTCGGCTCCGACCCGGCCGCGCCGGTCCCCGGCGCCCCCGCCCAGCTCGCGGGACGGTGACCGGCATGGACGGCGTCACCCCCTGGCCGGCCGACCTCGCCGCCCGCTACGAGGCGGAGGGGTACTGGAGCGACCGCGTCCTCGGCGGCGTCCTGCGCGGCGCGCCCGGCAAGACCGCCCTGGTCGCGGGCGCCGACCGCCTCACCTACGCCGAGCTGTACCTCCGCGCCGCCCGCACGGCCGCCGGGTTCCTCGACCTCGGCGTCCGCAAGGGCGACCGCGTCGTCGTCCAGCTCCCCAACACCGCGGCGTTCGTGGTGACGTTCCTCGCGCTCGTCCGCATCGGCGCCGCGCCCGTCCTCGCGCTGCCCGCGCACCGCGAGAGCGAGATCCGCTACCTGTGCGAGCTGGCGGAGGCCCGCGCCTACGTCTGCGCGGACCGCGACGGCGACTTCGACTACCGCGCCATGGCCCGCACCCTCCCCGTCGAACACGTGGTCGTGGACGGCGACGCGGAGGAGTTCACCCCCCTTGCCAAGGTCGACGGCGACCCGGTGACCGAGCCGGAGCCGCCCGCGCCGTCCGACGTCGGCGTGTTCCTGCTGTCCGGCGGGACGACGGGCCTGCCGAAGCTCATCCCGCGCACGCACCGCGACTACGTCTACAACCTGGAGGCCAGCGCCGAGGTGTGCGGCTTCACCTCGTCGACCGTCTACCTGGTCGTGCTCCCGGCCGCGCACAACTTCGCGCTCGCCTGCCCCGGCATCCTCGGCGTGTTCGCCACGGGCGGGACGGTCGTCCTCGCCCCGTCCGGCTCGCCCGACGAGGCGTTCCCCCTCATCGAGCGCGAGCGCGCCACGGTCTGCGCGGTCGTCCCGCCGATCGCCCTCCTGTGGCTGGACGCGGTGACCTGGCAGGACGAGGATCTCTCGTCCCTCCGGCTCCTCCAGGTCGGCGGCGCCAAGTTCGCCGCCGAGCGCGCCGCCGAGGTCCCGGACGTCCTCGGCTGCCAGGTCCAGCAGGTCTTCGGCATGGCGGAGGGCCTGCTCAACTACACCCGCCTGGACGACCCCCGCGACCTGGTCGAACGGACGCAGGGCCGCCCCCTCTCACCGGCCGACGAGATCCGGGTCGTGGACGCCGACGGCGCGCAGGTCGCGCCCGGCGAGGTAGGCGAGCTGCTCACGCGCGGCCCGTACACGCTCCGCGGCTACTACCGCGCGCCCGAGCACAACGCCCGCTCGTTCACCCCGGACGGCTTCTACCGGACGGGCGACCTCGTCCGGCGGCTGCCGTCCGGCCACCTGATCGTCGAGGGGCGCGAGAAGGACCAGATCAACCGGGGCGGCGACAAGATCTCGGCGGAGGAGCTCGAAGGCCACCTGCTCGCGCACCCCGCGATCCACGACGCGGCCGTGGTCGGCGTCCCCGACCCGATGATGGGGGAGCGCACCTGCGCGTTCCTCATCCTCCGGGACGGCGAGAAGGCCCCCGATCTCCGCGACATCAAGGACTTCCTGCGAACGCGAGGCGTGGCCGCCTACAAATTCCCCGACCGCCTCGAAACCACGGACACGTTCCCCCGCACCCCCGTGGGCAAAGTCAGCAAAAAGGCCCTGACCGCCCGAATTACGGCATAAGGCTTTTGATCAACCCTGCGAAGATGTCCACTCGTTGTCGCTCCTCTGGAGTGAGCGGGCTAGGACGAAAGTGCGCCACTTGGTTGCGGATGCCCCGCACATCGTCCAGTTTTCCGACGAACCCGCTGTGGGGCAACCCCCAATTGAGCCGTTCCCAGCGGTCCGGCTTCTTGAAGACTTGAACGATCTGCCCGAACATGAGGTCTTCGGGGGAATTAGCCCGGTTGTAACCGGACGCCTGACGGAGGTCCATCGTTGTAGGGCACATTAATTCGACGCACCGGCGTAGTCGCCGCTCGATTTCTCCTAGTTGGAGGAAAGGACCGGTGAGGTTACCGAACTCCAAGCTCAGGTCCGCGGCCGTTACCAGCCCGGTTACCTTCTGGTCGGTGTCACGAACGAACACGCAGCCGTGGCGAGCGATGTCGTGGATCGTGATCAACAGCTCGGCCTTGATACCGACTTCCGGGGCGGGTTCGGTGGCGTCGGTGAGCGTCTCGCACCTGCCGCGCAGGTGGGCCAGGGCGATCGATTGCCAGCTCACCACGCCGTGCAGCATGTATGGCCCGGACATCACAGGCAGTTGCGAGAAGAAGTTCTCCAACATCACGAAGCGAGCGTGCTCCAGGCTGTCACTGGGGGCGAGGCAAACGAGGCCACCTTCGGGCAGTCGCGCGGTCGGCAGATCTCCGACACAGAGCGCGGCGGGGGGTGCCTGCTCTGGAGCGTCGGCAGCCGGCTCCTCCTCGGCGTCGAGGGTACGGACGACCACCGGCGAGTGCAGGTGACCGTTCAGCAGCGCGGGGACGCAGACAAGCTCGGACTCCCGCAACTCGGCCTCGATCCGGCCGACGATCTCCGGGTCCCGGTTCCGTTCGCTAAACAGCCCGAGCAGCTCCCGCACCGTCAGCTCGACGGGGTTGGCCGCCGCATCCTTCAGTTCGGGAGGAAGTGTCATGCCACCAGCTCCGGGTCGGATTCGTAGTCCTCGGCGGACTCGGGCGCCTGCGCGGCGGGGATCGCGGCCTTGCCCATCGCTGCCTCGATCAGCTTCCGCAACTGTGCGGCCCTTCCCTTGTAGAACCGGTCGAATTCCTCGTCTCGCAGAGCGGACGGATCGATCAGGTGCGTAGCGATGATGTCGTCCAGCCAGTTTGCGGGCAGTCCGGTGTCGGTCTCCAGCAAACGCAAGTAGGACTTGGGTGCGCGCTGCCCGACGAGCTGCCCGGTCCGATGCGCCAGGAGCGTCTTGTTGACGATGCTCTCGTACCGCTCTCTGGGGATCTTGGCCTTCGCGCACCAGCTCTTAGGGAAGATTAGGTAGAGGCCGATCTGGTGGTCGAACATGATCTTCTCGTCGATCGGGTCGCGATTGTGCGTCCAGTCCTTGGCGCCTTGCTGCATGAGCAGCGCGTACATGCCCTTGTAGGCGGCGCTGTTCCGGCTGCGCATGGTGTCCAGGCGCGCTTCTCGGAAGATGGCCTCACCGACGGAGGCGGGCTCCTCGCCGCCCCGCACCCAGTCGACGACCTGCTCCAGGTCCCGGGGCAGCCGCGTCTCGGGAGACCCGCCGTACTGCTCGCCGAACACACCGCACCAGAACCAGCGGGTGACCTTCGCGTACGCTTCCTCCGAATCGGTCTCCTCACCGAGAACGGCCCGGATCGCCGCCAGCGCGACGAGCTGCGTCATGTACGGGATGTCGGAGACGTCGAAGACGCACTGCCGCCGCAGGAACTGCGCGGTCCAGTGATAGGCACCGAGCACACGGGGCGACCACTCCTGGTATTCGGACAGCGGCAGCTCAAGGATGTCTTTGCGCTTGCACGCCGCACGCCCCCTCCGCTTGAAGTAGGTAGAGACGAGAGTGATGGTCTGCAGGAAGTCGGTGTTGCCCAGCCCCGCTCGCGGAGCGACCAGCATAGTGTCGCTCTCCAACTCGTTCCAGATCCGGTCCCAATCCTCGTGGAGCTGGAAGTCGTCCACTGCATAGGAGGCAGTCATCAGCTCGAACACGGTCAGCGGAACACCTCCCGTGTTGACTTTCTCGAAGACCGTGCAGACGGCCTCCTTCGGAGTATCCTGGGTAAGCTTGATTACGGGGACCATGTACTGGCGGGCGTTGTTCACCACCTTCGACGTGAACAGGTCCCACACATCCCAGTTGCGGCCGGTGATGTTCACGTATTCACGCATCCATTGCTGGGTACCGGACGAGTCCAGTATCAGCCGCAACGGGAACATACCGGCCATCGCCTCGTTCTCCGATGTGCTGAGGTCGTAGGTGACGCCCCTGCCGAAGTCCTCGCGGAGAATGCGGTCTTCGGGGACGGAGAGGATCGCATCCTCGCGGTCCACGTCGTCGTCGATGGCCTTCGCGATGTCGATGTAGTACCAGCGCTTTAGCTTCTTCTTCCGCGGGTCCATCGTCTCCACCGGCGCATCCGAATGAAGCGCCTGGTAGAGGGACGTGAGGCGCTGCTGCCCATCCATGAGCAGAAGCGTCGGCTCAACATGACCGGCAGGCGCACCGGCCAGCGGGCGCGGCTTGAACCGCGTGCCAGGCCCCCCAGTCTCCAATGCCATCATGACGCCCATCGGATAGTGCCTGGTGATGGTGGCTAGCAGCGCCATGATCCGCTCGTCGTCCCACTTCCAGGGGCGCTGGAAGTCGGGCAGCTGGATCCGCCCGTCATCGACCATCGCGACGAGCTCGCTGAGCAGGTATGGGGGTGTTTCGAAGGGCACGCCGCCACTCCTCCGGGTGCTGTGTCGAGTTATGCGGGGAGAGTAACCCTGTCAACACGGCCCTGACGGGTGAACGGCCAGTAACGGGCCGCATGTGGCAAGGTTTTCCGCTTTGTGATCCTGACCGGGCTGCGGACCGTCGGCGCCTCCTCCTATCCTGTCCACGCAGAACGTGAACGGGGGATAGCAGCTGATGGCGACGGGTGGTAACCGCTGGTGGGGGTCGCGCTCCGAGTTTCCATGGGAGCAGGACGCACTCGACTTCCTTAGGCAGCGCATGCCGTCCACCGAGCCCTACCGTGCCTGGACGACGTTCAGCTTCACCGCCAAGTCCGGCCACGTCCGCGAGGTCGACCTGCTGATGGTCACCCCGTCCGGGCTCTGCCTAGTAGAGATCAAGAGCCATCAGGGCCGCCTGGTGAACTCTGGCGCCACGTGGATGTTCCACCACCACGGCCGCGTCAGCACGATTGAAAACCCGCTCCACCTGGCCAATCGCAAAGCCGTGGAGTTGAAGGAACAGCTTCAGTGGGCACTGCGCAGGAACCCTGCCCGCGGCTTGCGCGTTCCGTACATCAAAGCGGCGGTCTTCCTCTCAGACCCGACGTTGATGTCGGAGTTGGACGAGGCCCAGCTCCCCGGCGTCTATGCACGCGGCCACGACAACGGGCTCCCCGCCATCTGGGAGGACCTTCTCGAGAGCAGCTACTCCGCCGGGTCATCCCGAACCGAGGTGACGTTCTCCCGCAAGATGCCCGAGCTGATGGACGCCATCGGCATCCAGGGCTATCGCAAGCACCGGACGGTCGGCACTTGGCGGCTAGAGCCAAAGGCCATGGACGCGGGCCCCACCTGGGAGGACTATCTCGCCGAGAACACCGCCCTCGAAGGCGACCACAGGCGCGTCCGGCTGTACCTGTCGGAGCTGCGCGCGTCCCGCGAGGCGCAGGAGTCGACGCGCCGCGCCGCCCGCCGCGAGTACCTGGTGCTCCAGGGCATCGACCATCCGGGGATCGTCAAGGCGGAGCAGTTCAGCGACGACCACGACGCGGGCCCCGCGATCGTGTTCCCGCACCGCCCCGAATGGCTGCGGCTCGACCACTACATGGCCCAATACGGCGACGGCCTGGACGTCGAGACCCGCCTCGCCATGATCCGCCAGCTCGCCGAGGCAGTCGCGCACGCGCACCGCCGCCACCTGTACCACCGCGCTCTCGCCGCGCGCAGCGTCTACGTCGCGTTCCGCGGCGCTGGCTACCGCCCGACCCTGAAGATCGTCGACTGGCAGGCCGCAGCTCGCCCCGGCGGCGGCTCTGTCGACGCGCCCCCCGGACGCACCTCCACTCTCGCTGGAGACGTCGCCACCGCCGCCGGGCACATCGAACGATCCGCCGAGGCATACCTGGCACCGGAGTTCGGACGCGCCGAGGCAGAGAGCGTCCCGCTCGACATCTTCGGGCTCGGCGCCCTCGCCTATCTGATCATGACGGGCGCCGCGCCAGCCGACGGACGCGGCGCGCTCGCCCGCCGCCTCACCGAGGAGCACTGCCTCACACCATCCGCGGTCGACGAGTCCATCACCCCGCAGATGGACGACGTCGTCCAGAACGCCACCCAACTCGAAGTCTTCAAGCGGTTCGACTCGGTGAAGGACTTCCTGGAGTACCTCGACCTGATCGAGGAGGACCTCACCGCGCCCGACGTCGAACCCGACCAGGACCCCCTCGACGCTGTCCGCGGCACCGTCGTCAACGGTTGGACGGTCCAGCGCAACCTCGGCCAGGGCTCCACGTCCCGCACCTTCCTCGCTGAACGCGAAACGCCCGAGGGTACGCAGACCGGCGTCCTGAAGGTCGCGCTCACCGAGGCCGCCGCCGACCGCCTCCACGCCGAGGCCGCGCTGCTCGGAGGGCTCCGCAGCCCACGCATCGTCGGGCTGATCGAGGGCCCGTTCGACGTCGCGGACCGGACGGTCGTCGTCCTCGAACAGGCCGGGCAGGCCACCCTCGCCGAGCACATCAAGCGTCAGGGGCGGCTGTCGCCGGACGAGCTGGAGAAGTTCGGCGACGAGCTGTTCGACGCCGTCGACTACCTGGAGGACGAAGGCGTCCGGCACCGCGACATCAAGCCGGACAACCTCGCTATCCGCCGCCTCGCCAACAACACCAGCCGCCTCGTCCTGCTGGACTTCTCCATGGCTGGCACCCCCGACACCGCCGTGCGGGCCGGGACCCCTGACTACCGCGACCCGTTCGTCGGCACTGACCGCCGTCCCCGCTATGACGACCACGCCGAGCGGTACTCCATCGCAGTCACCCTCCATGAGATGGCGGCCGCCGAACGCCCGTCCTGGGGTGACGGCATGGCCGAGGCCGAATTCATCGACAAGGCCGAGTCCACCCCGCAGATCTCCGAAGACCGTTTTGACGCCGGCCTCCGCGACGCCCTCGCCGCGTTCTTCCGCAAGGCGCTGCACCGCGACGCCGACCAGCGGTTCGCGTCGCTGAAGCAGATGCGGGACGCCTGGCGCGGCATGTTCCTCGACCTCGACGAGACCGCCCCGCCCACCACACCCAGCAGCACCGACGACGACACCGAGGACGTCAAACAGGCCCGCAAGGCTCGTGCCGACACCGCCGTCCCTACGACACAGCTCGTCGAGGCGGGGCTGTCACCCCGCGCTCTGTCCGCCGCGATCGACGGTCTCGGCGTCTCCACCGTCGGGGAACTGATGGCGGTTCCGGGCGCCCGCGTCCACCGGCTGCGGCACCTAGGGATCGGCTCCGGTCCCCGCAACGAGCTGCTGAGCCTGGCCAGCGGCTGGCGGACGAAGTTCAACTCCAAGGAGTCGGTCGCCGCCGTCGCCAAGGACCAGCGGAAGGCCGCCGAGGACGTCTCCGTCGCCGGCACCGACGCCAAGGAGAGGCTGAAGCGCCTCAGCCTCGACGAGATCGCCGAACGCCTCGTCCCGAAGTCCGAAGGCCAGGACGCCGAGCTCGTCACCCTCGCCCTGGCCGTCCCCGGCCCGGACGGATCAAAGCCACCGCTCGACCCCTGGGCGTCCCAGCGAGAGATCGCCGACCACAAGGGCGTCAAACCCACAGACGTTTCGCAGGCGCTCGCCGCCGCCCGCCGCCGCTGGACGGCCGACAGTGCCATCAAGCCGCTCCGCGAGGACGTCATCACGATCCTTACGGAGAAGGGACGCATCCTCGAAGGAGACCAGCTCGCGGCGGAACTGCTCGCCCGCCGGGGCAGCGGCCTCACCGACCCCACCGCCCGCCGCGCCGTCGCCGGCGCCACCCTCCGCGTCGCCATCGAGACCGAGGAACGCCTGGACGGGCCGCGCCTCGCCAAACGCCGCACCGGCCCCGGCGGCAAGACCGTGCTGGTCGCCCTGCGCGCCCCCGAAGGCTCGGACCTTCCGGACGCCGCCGACCTCTTCGACTACGCCGAGGAGCTGGGGGAGCGAGCCGACGAACTGGCCGGACTGAACCCGCTGCCCAGCGCCGTCACCGTCCGGGGAAGGCTGCGCGAGGTGGTCTCCGGGACGCAGCTGCTCCCGGACACGGCCCTCGTCGCCCTCGCCGCCGCCGCGTCCACCAACGCGGCCGTCACCGCCCGCCTGGAGCTGTACCCGATCGACTTGGACCCGGTCCGCGCGCTCGAACTCGCCCAGGTCGCCGGATACCTCGGCGGCAAGGGCATCACACCGAACGATCTGCGCCGCCGCGTCCTGGCCCGCTTCCCCCGCATGACCAAGCTCCCCGAGAGCCCGACCGCGCTTTTCAAGGCGCTGCGCAAGGCGGGATACGAGGCCGAGTGGAGCAAGGACGGCAAACACCTCGTCGACAGGCGATTCGACGTGGCCGTCCGCTCCTACAGCGGCGGATACGGCCGCACGTCCACCACCGGCCGCACCTCCACCGACCAGATCACCCAGCGGCTCCTGGCCAGCGTCGACAGCGGTGGTTTCCTCGCCCTCAAGACCCGCATCCGCTACACCGAATTCGCGCTCCCCGTCCTGTCCACATTCGAGGACGTCACCCCGATCAACGTGACCGCCGAGTTCACACGCGCCCTCCGCCAGATCGTCGCGGCCCGTGGCAAGCCCACCTGGACGACCATGCTCGACGCCGACCCGTCGACCGCCCCGCCCGTCTTCCACCAGCTCATCGCCGAAGCATTCGCCGAAGTGGAAAAGACCATCCACACCACCCACGTGGCCCTCCTTTACGACGCAACCCCCTTGGCCCGCTACAAGGACGGCCCCGAACTCCTGGCCCGCCTCGCCGACGCCGCCCGCGACCCGCATGAGGCACCGCACGGCCTGTGGCTGCTGTGCCCGATGGCGGACCCGAAGAAGCTCCCCCTCCTGGACGACACGGTCGTCCCGACGAACACCAGCAATGAACGCCTCGTGCTGCCCCGCCAGTTCGCGGAGCAGGAAGAGCCCGGGAGAGCCTCATGATCGACCGCAAGTCGCTGCTCACCGACCTCAAAAAGCAGGTCGGCGCCCTCGAAAAGGACTTGCGGGAGCACGAGGTCGACGACAAGGAAACCCACGCCCGTCTCTACAGCGAATGGCAGAAGGCCCGCACGGCGAGCCGCATCGCCGCCACCTACGAATCGTGGCTGGACGACCGCGTCACACAGTCCGCTGTCGCCTGGATCCTCGGGACGGTGTTCTTGCGTTTCTGCGAGGACAACGGCCTGATCGAGATGCCCTTCCTCGCCGGCCCCGACGACAGGCTGAACCTCGCCCAAGAACGCCAGGCGGACTACATCCGCCAGAACCCCCACGACACCGACCGCGACTGGATCCTCGCAGGATTCAAGGAAATGTCGCGCTCCCCAGTAGCCGCAGGGCTTTTTGATAAGGCCCATAACCCCATGTGGCAGATCGAAATCCCCCACCACGCGGCCAAGGCCCTCCTCGCCTTCTGGCGCCGCCGGGACGAGAACGGCGAAACCGTCCACGACTTCACCGACCCCGACTGGGACACCCGCTTCCTGGGCGACCTCTACCAGGACCTCTCCGAGCACGCCAAGAAGACGTACGCGCTACTCCAGACCCCAGAGTTCGTCGAAGAATTCATCCTCGACTACACGCTCACACCGGCCATCGACGAATTCGGCCTGGACGGCCTACGCCTGATCGACCCCACCTGCGGCTCCGGACACTTCCTCCTAGGCGCCTTCCACCGCATCCTCAACAAATGGCGAGACGCTGAACCCGCCATAGCGTCCACCAACATCTGGGAACTAATCCGACGCACCCTCCTCTCTGTCCACGGCGTCGACAAGAACCCCTTCGCCACCAACATCGCCCGCTTCCGGCTCCTAGCAGCCACAATGAAGGCTGGCGAAGTCTCCACCCTCGCAAGCGCCCCCGATTTCCCCATCATCGTCGCCACAGGCGACTCCCTCCTCCACGGCCGCGGCGCCCCCGGCATCCAGCAAGACCTACTCTCCGAAGCTGAGCCGCACACGTACGCGACCGAAGACATTTACGAGTTCATCAGCAGCGAAAACGATGTTCGCAAGAATGTCGTCGATCTCCTTGGAGCTGGAAGCTATCACGTTGTAGTCGGAAATCCTCCGTACATTACAGTGAAGGACAAACAAGAGAACGAAAATTATCGAGTTGCTTACGGATCATGCTCTGGGAAATATGCACTCTCTGTGCCATTCGTAGAGCGTTTCTTTCAATTGACCTGTCGCGGTCGGGGTGGTAACTCAAGCTCGGGATTCGTTGGCCAGCTCACAGCAAACTCCTTCATGAAGCGCGAATTTGGTCGAAAGCTCGTCGAGGAGTATCTTCCAACTGTTGAACTCACGTATCTGGTCGATACGTCTGGTGCGTATATACCCGGCCACGGAACTCCGACCGTAATCCTAATTGGTCGACGTCAGTGGGGGCGATCGGCAGCTGTAGTTCGTGCGGTCCTTGGGATTCGCGGTGAACCTTCACAACCGGAAGATCCAAGCAACTCCTTCGTGTGGCGGGCTATAGTTGAACAGGTCGCTATTCCTGGAAGCGAGAGCGAATGGGTGAGTGTTGAGGATCTACCTCGAGAAAAACTGGCACGGCACCCATGGAGTTTGAGTGGCGGGGGCGCCAGTCAGTTGATGGCGAACTTGGAATCTCGGCCGCATAAGCTTAAGAACATGAAGGCTGACATCGGCATGTCGGTGCTGACGCTCGAAGATGACGTCTATGTGCTCTCGGCCAGCGCCGCCTTGAGAAAGAACTTCCTTGAAGAATGCACTCAGATCGTGGTCGGCGATAATGTTCGTGATTATCGCATAGGGGGTCTCGATTGCTCGATCATGCCTTATCGCGAGTCTGGAGAACGAAGGCATGTATCCAAAAAAGTGATGCGCCATTTCTGGCCATGGAGAACAAAGCTTAAGAATCGTATATATTTTGGAAACACTCCCGAGCAGCGTGGTCTGCGTTGGTTCGACCTGGGTATGTACTTCCCTGCAAGGCACAAGTCGGCACTATCGATCGTCTTTGCATTTGTTGCAACACATAATCATTTTGCATTGGATTTTGGCGGGAAAGTCTTTAATCGAACTGCGCCGGTGATCAAACTTCCGTCGGGCTCCACGGAGGATGAGCACGCTGAAGTTATTGGAGTTCTCAATAGCTCAACCGCCTGTTTCTGGTTGAAGCAGGTAGCTCACGATAGAGGGAATGGCGGCTACGGGGGCGGAATCGCGAGTGAGGAGTGGGAGCGATTCTATGAGTTTACTGCCACCAAGCTGTTTGAGTTTCCATTGCCGGAACAACTTCCGCTGCAACGTGGGCGTGAGTTGGCCAAGCTGGCGCGATCTTTGGAAAGTGCGAGTCTATGGCGACGCTTCGATGAACCACCGTCCCGAGAAATCCTGGAGGACTTGGCCAAGCGTTGGCATTCCATTCGCGGGCGCATGATCGCAGAGCAGGAAGAATTGGATTGGCAGGTGTATTCACTTTACGGACTTCTTGAGGAAGAGTTGACTGCACCTCCCGATAGAGTTCCTGAGATACGCTTTGGTGAGCGCGCCTTCGAGATTGCCATAGCCAGAGGATTTCGCGATGGTCGAGCCACTACTCAGTGGTTTAATCGCCATGAGGCTATGTCAGTAGCTGAACTCCCGGATGAATGGCCTGAAGAATACAAGCGGGTCGTCGAGCGTCGTATAGAGATCATCGAAAATCGACGTGATATTGCATTGATCGAGCGGCCAGAGTTCAAGCGGCGATGGGCGGCGGAGCCCTGGGAGAGGCAGAAGAAGTCTGCTCTTCGAAATTGGCTGCTAGATCGGAGCGAGAGGCGTTCTCTTTGGCTTGTGGACGATGACCAAGGTGTCGAACAACCGCGTGTGATGACGGCACATCAGCTTGCTGACCAGCTTCGGCGAGATGAGGACTTCGTTTCGGTCGCTCGTCTGTACGAGGGCGAGGATGTAGAGCTAGCCGAGGTTGTCACGGGATTGATCCAGGATGAGCATGTGCCACACCTAGCCGTGCTGCGCTATAAGGACCCTGCTGGCTTGCGCAAGCGAGCACAGTGGGACAACGTCTGGAAGCAGCAGCGTGAAGAGGACAGAACTGGCAAGAAGCTCGACATTTCACTGCCTCCAAAGTACACGCAGGCTGATTTTCTAAAAGCGTCGTACTGGCGTAATCGTGGGAAGTTGGATGTGCCCAAGGAGCGGTTCATTTCCTACCCGGGGAGTGGGCCGGATGGGGACTCTTCGATACTTCTTGGGTGGGCTGGATGGGACCATCGGGAGCAGGCTCAGGCGCTCATGATGTTGATTGAGGAGCGGGCCACTCAGGACGGGTGGGATGCGGCTCGGTTGACTCCGCTGCTTGCAGGCCTGGCTGAGGTGCTGCCGTGGGTGCGGCAGTGGCATGGTGAGGTTGATCCGGCGTTCGGGCAGAGTCCTGCCGATGCGTACACCGTCTACCTGGAGGACAAACAGCGCGAGTACGGGATCTCGGACGAGGACCTCAAGAATTGGCGTCCCGAGAAGCCCAAGCGCGGCGGCGGGAGAAAAGCGAGCAGCTAGCGGTCGGGAACGTCCTCGCGACTTGCCTGTACAGAGTGGATGAATGATGCCCATTCGGCGCGTGTTAACTCTGGGGTTGGGCCTGTGCCATTGACCTTGGTGCCGCGGACGCCGATCGTCCCGTCTTTAGCCAGCCCCATCTGCACGCACGAACCGTTTGGCTCATTGTGTCGCGAATCGCGCCAGGGCGTGTACCTCGTTGTTATTGGATTGTCTTCCTATTATGTCGGCCGTTCGTCGCCTTGGGTGTTGGGGCAAAAGGTCGGTATGGCGTAACCGCTACAGATTGCCGCAAGGTCTGTAGCGGTGCTACGCCTCCGGGTTGATAGCGGTCGGTCTGAGCGGCTAGGCGTTCAAGGACGTCCTAGGAACTCGACTGGACGGACTTGAGGAGTGCAGTCCATTCCCCATGTGTGAACTCCAGGATCGGGCCAAGACCCAACTCCTTGGAGTCGCGGACGCCTACGGTACGACCATCTGAGGCCAACGCTACTTCGACGCATTCGGCGCCTGCTTCGCTACGCCTTGCTTTGCGCCAGGGGGGTACTTCTATATGCCCTGACAAACGGCCGACCTTGCCTCATGCTCTGCGCTGGCCTGGGTCAGTTCGTCCGGCCCCGAACCTCCGAACCAGGCGTGCCCGCCGTCCGCCGGACCGGGACGCGCGTTTGACCGCCAAGGGGCGCTGGTCCGGTGCGACCGGCGGTGTGTTGTGGTGAGAGGTAGGGGGCGAGGCACCGCGCCGCAATCCGGCGGCGGAACTTCGGCCTTTGCATCGTGATCGGCGTCCCGTTCGGGGCGTGGGCGGCGCTGCCTGGCTCAACCTGATTGCCCTCGTCGCAACCTGACCTGCTTGCTGACGAACTCGGCTTTTGCGGCTGGGGCCGGCAACGAGGTGGGGGAGGGGCGGCCCCGTCCAGGCCCTGGCGGCACCGGTCGTCGGGGGCTGGAACGTGGCCTCTAGCCTGGACCGTCGAGCTCGGGTCCGTCCCCGTGCCGGATTCAGTGTGCCATTGGCGAGATCTTCGCATCGGGGAGCAGGGTGCAGAGAGCAAGCACATCGTGTGCGAAACCGACCTCATTCCTGCTGCTTTTCGAGTGATGAAAGGCGGCGATATCAGCTGGTCGCGCCGACGCGGGTCGCCATTTCGCGGAGGCCGCGGGGCGTTGGTCCGGGGGCCAGGAGCAACGAGCCGACCAGGGCCCGGACGGACGGCCTGCGGAGCTCCTCGGGTGTGCTCCGCTCGGCCACTTTCAACGCCTCGAACGCCCGCGCGGGCTTCCCCTGCCCCTCCCAGGCGCGGGCGGGGTCGATGCAGAAGCGGGCATGCCGTTCGGGAGTGCCCAGTTTATGCTGCTGGACGCGTCCGGCATAGGTCAGCGCCGTCCCGTCCTCGCCGAGCGCGTGATGGACGCCGATCCGGTAGACGGTGACGTTCGCCGCCGAGAATCGCTGCCTCCCGCCATTTTGGAGAACTGCCCCGTTCAGGCGCCGTGCCGCGCTCTCCGCCTCCTCGATCAGGTCGACGGCCTGGTGACGGTCACCATGCTGAGCCGCGGCGTAGGCGGCGGTGCAGAGCAGCGACCCGTAGGACGCGAGCGCCTGGGACGACGCAGTGCCCTTGTCCGCGCCGAGACCCAGCGCGGTATGGACGAGCAGGTCGGTCGCGGCCGTGTAGTGCCCCATGCGGCGCATCGCCATGCCCGCCGACTGGGTCGCCGCGGCGATCGAGGGAGCCATGCCGGTCTCGCGGGCCGCCTGCAGCGCCCGGTCGCCGTACACCCAGGCCAGACCGTCCTGCCCCTGCTTGACGGAAAGCTCGCAGGCCATGGCGTAGACGTCCGCCAGAAACGCCGTGTACTTCACGCGGCCGAGCCCGGCCGACGCGTCGCGTCCGGCGGTGGCCGAACTGATCATGCCCGGCACATGCTCGCTCACGGCCGTGTAGCGCGCTGCGGTGAACGCCTTCCACGCCCCGCTGAGCCGTCTCTGCAATTCGGGCAGCGGAAGCGGCGGCGCGCCGGTGTCCCCGGCCAGCCCCGCCTCCAAACGCGTCCTCACCCCGTCGGGACTGAGGGCGGTTCCCGCGATCGCCAGACCGCTCAGCCCGCCCATGCTCACCAGCATTTCGCGTCTGCGCACGTCGCCGTCACCGTCCTCGTTATCGACATCAATGAGGCGCACCACATTAGTCACACTGGACGCGGACGACCCGTATGACAAGCCAATCGGCGCGGGCGGGGCGAGACCGAACAAGCCCGGCGGTATGTCGAGCGCTCTCGCGAGGGCTCGCAACGTCGACGTATCGGTCAGGCGCCGCCGTCCGGTTTCGAATCGTGAGATGGTCGCCGCGGAATAGCCGCATTTCCGGGCGAGCTCCGCCTGGGTCAGCCGATGAGCCTGCCGCGCGAGGCGCAGCACGGCCGCGTGATCCCCGGACGCGGCGGCACGCCGCAGTCTCGCGAGCACGGATGCATCGTCCATCATGATCCCCTGTGACTGCACGATATCGCACCCACGGTAAATGACGGCCGCGTCGGGTGAAAAGGCGAGAAAGATCGACTTGCGCAGGACGCAAGGCCGCTTACCGGGCGCGCACATTCGCTGTCCCTCCGATCGCTCTCCGCGGCTCACTGGGGAGACCGCGAAAGGAGAACAAGGATGAACCGCTCGTCCCTTGTCGGACCACGGGAACGGATCACCGGCAATGCCGCCGAACGGATACGGATCATGGAGCGCCTCACCGCGTCGCGCGGGCCGGGCGTCCAGGCCGAGTACCCTGACCTGGTCTTCGCCGCGCTCCCCGCGGTCCTCCGGATGCCCTGGGTCGACGCGGACGTCTTCAGGACCGGCCTGGACGTCCTCACCGACCGTTACGGAGACCAGGGATCACCAGGCTCCTGCCGCCCGGCAGGGTGCTGGTCGGCGTCCACGCGGTCACGGGCCCCCGATGGGGCGGCTTCCACCCGCCGAGGCAGGGCTACCGCCACCTCCAGATGATCGCGATCGCCACGGCATACGGCGATCTGACGGGTGCCACCAGCCACCCGCCGCTCTGGTGGCGCTCGACCTGCTGCGCGCCTACGCGCACGACAGCCTGCGTTTCGCCACGTTCCGCCGGTACCGGCTCGCCGGTGCGGACATCGCCCGCGTCCAGTAGGGCATCAACGTCCGCGGCCCCGATGGCGAGCCCCGCTCGGCCCGGGACGAGCCCACCGCCCGGTCGACCCGCAACCTCGGCATCATCATGGAGGGGGCGACGGACCGGGAGGCCACCGCGGTGGCGCGGTCGACCGCCGAGCGTTGCGGCATCACCCGTCCAGACCGCGGCATCGACCGGCTGGCCTTCGGGGACGTCACCGGGAGGCCGGACCCCTGTCCCGCCGGCCCGGCCGCTGGAACCGGCCGTGACGACTACATCGCGGCCCTCCAGGACTTCCACCGCACGATCAGCGTGCGCTACGCGGCCACCCTCAGGGAACTGGGCGGCGACGAGCACGCCGAACTCCACCGGGCCATCGTCTCCGCCAATCACGGGCGACGCCGGGGGCATCGCCGCGCGGCTGGAGAACCGGCGTGCCCGCAGCGGCGTGCCCGGTGCCGTCCGGAATACGCCCGGGGGACGCTGCGGACGAACCCCGCGCGGATAACCAGGACGCCCGGATTTTGCGGGTTGGAGGTGATATCTAGGTCGCTTGGCATCGTCGGATCAGGAACATTCGCCGCATCTTGCCCGCCATTCCCGAGCGTTCCGTTTCTGAACGTTCACGGCGTGGTCGTGCGAATCCCGGCCGGCCGTCTGAATTTCCGCTCACGAGCCGGTACCCGCTGTGACGATGAATGCCGAGACCGACAGCCGATCGACCCTTCTGGTGAGGTACGCGATGTTCCCCGCTATGCCGCTGATGTCGGCGGCCCCCGATGCGCAGCGCTGGCTGCGCGCCTTTCCCGGCGAACCCGTCCAGGCCAGCGCCGCCCGCCGCTTCACCGCGACGCTCCTGGCCGGCTGCCCGCATCTCGACGAGGTGCTCCTCGCCGTCGACGAACTCGTTGTCAACGCGCTCCGGCACACCAAGTCGGGACAGCCCGGTGGCACGTTCACCGTGGAGATCACCCGGTGGGACGGCGCTGTCGCCGTCGCCGTCACCGACGAGGGCGCCCTGTCCGAGCCCGTCGTCACCGAGGTCCCTGACGACGCCGAGTGCGGGCGCGGGCTGCGGACCGTTTCCCTCATGGCCTCGGGCTGGGGCTGGTTCGGCAACGACCGGGCCCGCACTGTGACCGCCCTTTTCGGCACGGCCCTGGGTGCGGCGGCGTGAGCGCCGACCTGCGCTCGTGGACCGTCGCCCGGGTGCGGTCCGCCATGACCGCCGCCATGCGGACCGACCCGTACGCCCTCGACCAGCTCGTCGAGGCAGGCACCGGCGCCCTCGACCCGTCGAGCGCGTCGTTCGTGCGTGCCGCGCGGACGCTGACGCTGGGAACGTCCGCGGCGCTCACCGCCGTCCTGAACGTCCACCGCTACAAGCCGGACGCCCGCGACAACCTCGCCTGCGCGGCCTGCGGCATCGGCGGCTGCCGGACGGTCCGCGGCATCTCCGACGTCCTCGCCGCCTACGGGCTGAGGGACGACCCGGTCGACCGTCCCGAAGCCTGGCGCCGCGCCGACGCCTGGTACACCAGGACGTCCGGCCGCACCGTCCTGCTCGACGTCGAGCCGTTCGACGACGGCTTCATCGCCCGCCCCGCCGCCCGCGCGGGCGTCCCCGACGGTGTCCTCATCATCGACCGCGACACCGGCGCGCTCACCTTGTGGCCCGCCTACGACACCGACACCCTTACCGCCGAGTACCACACCTACAAACGCGCCACCCGCTGAAGGCGCCGGTCGGCCGGACACCGCCTCGGGCCCGGCGGCCGGCCCCGCTCTCGACCGTCGTCGAGCGGGACCGGGCCATGGCGCGGCTAGGGCACGAGCGTGCCGTTCCACAGCTCGGGGAGCCGCGTGACGACGATGGAGATGATCAGGATCAGCACGACGCGCACGCGAACGCGCCGCAGGCGGCCATTGACCGTGTTGAGCGCGTCGATGACGCCGGGCATCCGCCGCAGCACCGACTCGCAGTGGTCGAGCAGCGGATGCGGACCGCCGGGCGAAGCGAGCCGCGGCAGCGGAAGCATCGCCATGATCAGCGCCATGGCGATGGCTACGTGAGGCATGAAGTCTCCAGGTGTCCAGAGGAGTGGTTGCGGGGGATGGCGTGTAAAACGGTAGCGGAGGCTCGATACACGGGCAAGGCATTGCTACTACACGGGAAGGATATTTTTCGGGATGGAGGTCCCCCGGGGCCGTGCGGGCGCCGGAGAGCCGCTAACTTGCGTACGGAGGTCGCCCGGCTGGGGCGGCGGCACGCCCCATGAACCCGCAGGAGACGTCACCGTGAGCATGCTTCCGTCGCTCCTGGCCGAGGCTCGCGGGCTCGTGCGGCTGCTGGAAGACGATCTGCAGGCGGCCCGAGATCGCGCGGACCTTACGGAAGAAAGAAGTGCGTGGGAGCGGGCGCGGGCGATCGGACGTACCGCCATGCCCTACGAGACGTGGCTGGACGCCCGGATCGCAGACACGGCCATGGCCTGGGTCGTGGGATCCGTCTTGCTGCGCTACTGCGAGGACAACGACCTGATCGAGCAGCCGTACATCACAGGCTGGGACGGGCGGGCCGACCAGGCAGAGCGGCGGCAAGCCGATTTCTTCAGTACTCGACCGGAATCGACGCACCGGGACTGGCTGCTGGCCGGATTCAAGGAACTGGAGGAGGCGTCCGGTGGCGTGCTGGCCGTCCGCGACCACCTGCTCCCGTTCGGCCCCTCTCATGACGCGGCGAAGTCGCTCATCGGACACTGGCGCAGGCGAGACCGGGAAGGGGAGCTGGTCTTCGACTTCTCCGGCCCGGACCGCGACCTGACCTTCGTCACGGCCCTTTACCAGGACGTATCGGAGCACGCCAAGAAGACCTACGCGCTCATGCTCACGGCGCCCTACGTCGTGGACCTGATCCTCGACCTGACGCTGAAGCCGGCCCTCGAGACGTTCGGGCTGGACGAGCTGCGAATGATCGACCCTGTCTGCGGGCAGGGGAGCTTCCTCGCGGAGGCGTTCCAGCGGATCTTCGAGGCGCGGCGCCTGAAGGAGCCCGGCGCGCCGGTCGGCGAGAGCGTCCGGGCCGCCCTCGCGTCGGTGCACGGCGTGGACGTCAGCCCCGTGGCCGTGTTGCTCAGCCGGTTCCGGCTGCTGATCGCGGCGATGCGCGCGGGCGGCCTCGACCGGCTGGCCGAGGTGCGTGCGCGGAAGTGGCCTTTCCACATCGTGGTCGGCGACTCCCTACTCGATGGCTCCTTCGGTGGCGGCGTCCTGCCACCGGCCGGGAGCTACCACGTCGTCGTCGGGCAGCCGCCCTACCTGACGGTCAAGGACCGGGCCCTCAGCGACCTCTACCGACGGCGCTACACCTCCTGCACCGGGAGCTATTCGCTCACGGTTCCGTTCTCGGAACGGTTCTTCGAGCTGGCGCGCACACCTAAGGCTAAGGACGGGCCAGGCTACGTCGGATACCTCTCTGCCAATGCCTTCATGAAGCGGGAGTTCGGGCGGCGGCTCATCGAGGATTTCTTCGCGCGACGAGTGACGTTGTCACATGTCATTGATTCGTCGGGCGCCTACATTCCCGGACATGGCGTTCCCACCGTGATCCTGGTGGGCCGCCCTGGACGTGTCTCGGACAGTGCGCCAGTACGGGCCGTCGTGGGGCTGCGGTCCGAGCCCGAAACGCCCGCCGGGTCGGACGCGGGCAGGGTGTGGCGGTCGATCGTCGAGCTGATCGAGCATCCGGGCAAGAGGAACGCCTGGGTCGAGACCATCGACCTGCCGAGAGCACGGCTGACCACCCACCCGTGGCAGCTGTCAGGTGGCCGGACGGCCGAATTGCTGGCGTCCATCGAGGCGGCGGCCACCAGGCTCAAAGACCTGGTCGACCGGATCGGCTATGTGGCGGTGACCGGCGCCGATGACGTCTTCGTCGTTCCTCACTGGGAGTTCACGGCGACAGGGAGGGAACCCGGGGGAGCGACGCCGGTGATCACGGGCTCCGGTGTCCGGGACTGGCGCGCCGAACGGGAGGGCTGGGCACTGCCGCGCGCGGACGCGGCGGACGAGCGCCTGCCCATGGAGACGAGACCACCGGTCTGGCGCCGGCTCTGGCCCTACCGGACGATGCTCGGACGGCGTACCGCCTTTGGCGCGACCTTCTTCCAGCGCGGACGGCCGTGGTTCGAATGGAACCATCGTGCCGATGACAGGGGTGCTCACCCCTGGTCTATCGTCTTTTCATGGGTGGCCACTCACAATCACTTTGCGCTGCTTCGTGAGAATGAGCTGCCCCTGCATTCTGCTCCGGTCGTGAAACTGCCTAAGTCGGCCACGGAGTATGATCATTTCGAGCTGCTCGCATTGCTCAACAGCTCCGCCGTTTGTTTCTGGCTTAAGCAGTATTCTACGAGCAAGGGTGCCACGCGGACCAGCAACAAGGCGGTCGGTGAATCGTGGGCCGATGCCTACGAGTTCACGTCCACCCAGCTACGAGGGCTCCCTGTGCCGGAAATGCTCCACCTGGAGCATTTCGCTGAATTGGCGGATAGTGCCGCATACCTCGAAGAGCTAGAGCCGGATCGCATACTGGCCAGAGGATTTCTGTACGCGGAAACCTTGGCTGACGCACGGGATCAATGGGAGTCCATGCGGCATCGCATGGTCGCGCTGCAGGAAGAACTCGACTGGACCGTCTACGCGCGCTACGGCCTGGTGAGCGAACGGGACGGCCTGACTTCGGTGGACGGAGACATTCCGGAGATCCGGCCGGGGGAGCGCGCCTTCGAGATAGTGCTGGCCAGGAAGATGGACGAGAACCGGGAAGAGACGTCTTGGTTCGGGCAGGACGGAATGGCATCTACCGTTGAGATACCGAGCCATTGGCCGACGACATACCGCCGTGTTGTGGAAAGGCGCATACAGGCGATCGAGGCGCGCGGAGATCTTGCCGTCCTGGAGCGCCCGGAGTACAAACGCCGATGGGTGACGCCCGCATGGGAGGCGCGTCAGCGCAACGCCCTCCGAGAATGGCTCCTCGACCGCTGTGCTCGCCGCGAGCTCTGGACCGGCGTCGACGACCTGGGTATGGAGCAGCCCGTTCCGCAAACGGTTCACCGCCTCGTGGACCGCCTGCGTCAAGACCCGGATGTGCTGGCTGTCGCATCCTTGTACGCACCGGACGCGGACCTCGACGAGGTCGTGAGCGTACTCGTCGCGGACACCAGCGTGCCGTTCCTGGCGCAAATGCGCTTGAAGGGATCCGGGCTGCGAAAGTTCGCCGAGTGGCAGCAGGTATGGGCAATGCAGGACCGCGAGGACATGGCGAGGGCAGCGGGAGACACCGCCCGCGCCGAGAAGCTCCGCGATGAGATCCCGCTGCCGCCCAAATACACGTCGGCTGATTTCGTCCGCCCCGCCTATTGGCGGCAGCGCGGGAAATCCGACATACCGAAGGAGCGCTTCATCTCCTATCCGGCGGTGAGCCCCGAAGGCGATCCATCGCTGCTGCTCGGCTGGGCCGGATGGAGCCACAAGGACAGAGCCCAAGCCCTGGTCCTCCTGATCGAGGAACGCGGTGTGCGGGACGGGTGGGGCGCCGAGCGGCTGGTGCCTCTGCTCGCCGGTTTGGCAGAGTTGCTGCCCTGGGTTCGCCGCTGGTCCGGTGAGGTG
This sequence comes from Actinomadura decatromicini, assembly GCF_008121305.1. Taxonomy (NCBI): domain Bacteria; kingdom Bacillati; phylum Actinomycetota; class Actinomycetes; order Streptosporangiales; family Thermomonosporaceae; genus Actinomadura; species Actinomadura decatromicini. The sequence continues at coordinate 94,926 of NZ_VSRQ01000011.1, forward strand.
GACCCGACTTTCGGTATGAGCCCGGCAGACGCCTACACCGCATACCTTGAGGACGTCCTGACGGTGCATGGCGTGTCCATGGCGGACCTTCAGGACTGGCGGCCGGAGCCGCCAAGAAGAGGGCGGCCGCGGAAGGTGCGTTAGGCGGGATACTTGAGCGGGGTCGAGTTCTGTGGTGGGAAGGGCCGATGACGAAGCTGCTGCGCGATCTGATCGACATCCCGGAGCGGGTGCACGCCGGGCACCTGGTGCTGAAGCTGACCGCCGGGATCGCCGATCACCATACGGTGACGGAGTATGTCGTCACGCCGCAGCTCGCCGACTCGTTCGACCGGGCGCTGGGGATCGTGCAGTCCGCCGTGGAGACGGGGACGTCGCACGCCGCGTACATCGACGGGTCGTTCGGCTCCGGTAAGAGCCACTTCATGGCGATGCTGCACGCGCTGATCAAGCGGGATCCGGACGCGCGCAGCAAAGAGCTGCTGCGGCCGGTCGTCGACAAGCACGACACGTGGCTCGAGGGGCGCAAGATCCTTCTCGTGCCCTACCACCTGAGCGGATCGACGACACTGGCGTCGGCCGTGCTCGGCGACTACGTCAAGCGGGTGGCCGAGCTGCACCCGGACGCGTCGCCCGCGCCGGTGTACCGCGACGACCTGCTGCTGGAGAACGCCCGCCGATTGCGGGACTCGATGGGCGACGAGGCGTTCCTCGCCGGGCTGCCGGCCACCGAGGACGAGAAATGGGGCAGCTCCGCCTGGACGGCGGAAGCGCTGGACGCCGCGCTGAACGCCCCGCACGGCGACCTGAAGCGGCAGAACCTGGTCGCCGACCTGCTGGCCACGCATCTCGCCGCCTACCGGCAGGCCGTGAGCGGCGACGCCGGCGCCTTCGTCCCACTGGACGAAGGACTGGCGATCATCAGCCGGCACGCCAAGGACGTCCTCGGCTACGACGCACTCATCCTGCTGCTGGACGAGCTGGTCCTGTGGCTGAACACCCATCTTGCCAAGCCCGCGTTCGTCGCGGAGCAGGCCAGCATGGTCGCCAAACTCGTCGAGTCCGCCGACTGGCGGCGGCCGGCGCCGATCATCAGTTTCGTGCCGCGCCAGCGTGACCTGCGCGAGCTGGTCGGGCGGGACGTCGTCGGCGCGCAGCAGACCTCGCTGTTCGACACGCTGAAGCACTGGGACGGACGCTTCGACTTCATCCGGCTCGCCGACGCCAACCTGCCCGAGGTCGTCCGGCAGCGGCTGCTGCGGCCGAAGGACGAGCAGGCCAGGGCAGAGATCAACGACGGGTTCGAGCGGATCACCCGGACGCAGGCACAGGTGTGGGAGGCGCTGCTCGACTCCCAGGGCGGCGGCGCCGACCAGGCCGCGTTCCGGTCGGTGTACCCGTTCAGCCCGGCGTTCCTGCACACGATGGTCGACATCTCCAGCGCCCTCCAGCGGGAACGGACGGCGCTGAAGCTGATGCTGCAGTTGCTCGTCGACCACCGCGACACCCTTCCCGCAGGTCAGCTCGTCCCGCTGGGCGCGATCTTCGACGTGCTGCTGACCGGCGGCGTCGACCCGTTCAGCGACAAGCTGCGCTCGGAGTTCGACCAGGCGAAGAACTTCTATCTGGAGCGGCTGCGGCCGTGGCTGCTGGCCCGGCACCGGCTGGACGAGGAGCAGGCCGCCAAGCTGCCGCCGATGCACGCGTTCCGCGGGGACGACCTCGTCGTCAAAACGCTGATGCTGAAGGCGCTGGTCCCGAACGTCCCGGCGCTGAAGACGCTCAACCCAGGACGGCTCGCGGCGCTCAACCACGGCTCGATCCCGTCGATGCTGCCGGGACGGCAGGGCGAGGTCGTGCACAAGACGCTGCGCGACCTGGCCAGCGAGTTCGGCGAGATCCGGCTGCACGGCGAAGGCAACCCCACCGTGGACGTCGCGCTGATCGGCGTCGACACCAAGAGCATTCTGGACAAGGTGCGCAACGTTGACGACGACGCGGCGCGCCGGCGGCTGCTCAAGGAGATCCTCTGGGCGGAGCTGAAGGCGGGCGATCCCGATGCGTTCACCGGCCGCCGGACGGTCACGTGGCGCGGCACGTCCCGCGTCGTCGAGCTGGTGTTCGCCAACGTCGCCGACCCGAAGACGTCCGCCGAGGTATTCGCCCCCGAGGAGCCCGGCGCGCTCCGCGTCATCGTCGACTACCCCTTCGACGACGTGTTCGGACCCGCGGAGGACCGCAACCGCGTCGAGGAGCTGCGCGCCGAGCCGAACCGCGCCAACCTGTCGACGCTGTGCTGGCTGCCGTCGTTCCTGTCCACCGACCGGCTCTCCGACCTTGGGGAACTGGTCGTCATCCGGCACATCCTCGAACGCGACCGGCTGCGCGAGAACACCCCGCTGCTGACCGAGGAGGACCGCTACCACGCCCGCACCCAGCTGGAGAGCCGCCGCAACGCGCTCGACACCCGGCTGCGGGACGTGCTGAAGAAGGCGTACGGGCTCGCCGCCCACGACGACGCCGACATCGGGCAGCAGATCGACCAGCACATCATGGGCATGGACGCCGCCGTCGACATCCGCCCCCCCGCCGCCCTCGGGTTCGACGCGGCGCTGGAGTACGTCTGCGGCAAGCTCCTCGACCACAGCTACCCCAAGCACCCCAACTTCTCCCCGCACGGCAAGCAGGTCCCCTACCGGCTGAGGGACCTCCAGATTGCGCTCGGTGCCGTCGAGCAAGCGGTGGAGAACGACGTCCGGCGGTACGAGCCGCCGCGCGCCGACATCCCGACCATCAGGCGCATCGTCAACCCGTTGGACCTCGGCGTCATGGGGGAGGCCGCGCTCGTCCTGAACGACAACTGGCCGATGGCGCTGGATCGGCGGGCCGCGGCGGCAGGTGCCCTGTCTGGGGACGTCACAGTGACGCAGGTCCGCGAATGGATCCAGGAGGAGCAGCCCGGCCTGCCGACGGACGTGGCCAACGTCGTCGTCTGCGCGTACGCGCTGATGCGGGCGCGGGCGTGGGTACGGGGTGGGCAGATAGTTTCGCAGCCCGACTTGAAGAACATCCCCGGCACCTTTCTGCTGCGTCCTCAGGAGCTGCCCGCACCGGAAGAGTTCGAGGTGGCTGGTCGGCGCGCGAACGAGCTGTTCCGGCTGGCGCGCCAGCCGGTGCGCAGCCCGCGGTCGGTACATGCCCAGGCCGACCAGTTGCGCCGCGTCGTCGGCCTGTATCTTCCGCACACCGAGGCCCTCGTCACCGAGCTGGAACGGCACGCCGACCTCCTCGGCCTCGCCGAGGGTGACCGGCTGCGCCTGGCGCGCACCGCGCACCGCCTTATTGAGGTTCTGGTCGGCCAAGAAGACACGCCGCTGCTGCGCGCTCTCGCCCGGTTCGACATGGGCGACGTCCAGCCCGTGGCGCTGGGAGTCACGCTGCGGGAGGCGCAACCGGTTTCCGAGGCGCTAGCAAGGGCCGACTGGCAACTGCTGAACCGGCTGCCGGACCTGGCTGCCGTGGGCGGTGACCGAGCCGAACGCGCCCAGCTGATCATGGACCGGCTCCGCGTCGTTGCCCGCCGTGACGAGCAGGCCGCTCGCCTCGCCCCCGCGCTCGCCGACGCGAAGCAGGCCACCGTCGCCCTGTTCGTGGACGCCCCAACCCCGCCTCCGCCGCCCCCGCCGGACGACCCGGGCCGCATCGCGGGTGAGGCGCGCATCCTTCCCGAAGGGCTAGACCAGGTCGCGGCCCGCATCAGGGAGGACATGGCGAAGCGCCCCGGTGCCGAGTTCGAGATCATCTGGCGGAGCCTGGCATGACCGAGTCCTCTGTGCCGGGGATCGCCGGGGCGGCGGCCCCCGGGCGGCGCGCCGTGCCGGTCGCCACCTCCGGGATCCTGATCGCCGAGGTCCGACGGGCCCGGCGCCGCTCCCCGGAGGGCGGGACGCTATTCCTGCGCGCCGCTGCGGAATGGCGCGGCGGGGACGTCCTTGACCTCGACGGGGCGACCGTCCAGGTGGCACCGTGCACCACCCTCCTCGGTGTCCTTGACGCCGTGTCCGCCAAACGCACCGACTTTCTCGTCGTGCTCTCTGCGTTTGAACGGCGCGAGCTCGGTGAATCCCTGCTCGCCCACGCAATCGGCCATGACATCGTCGCGGTCAACCGCTGGGACCTGGTGCGGCACGCGTTTGGTGCCAAACGCCTGGACCCGCGCCTCACCGCCGCAGAGAATGCGTGGCTGTCGGACGCGCTGCTGGAGGCACAGCCGGACGGCGGATGGCCCAAAATCAAGGGCGCGATGCTCGACTATGACACCGCGCTCGCCGCGGTGACCTCGGCTCGGCTAGGCGCCGATGAGCGCCCCGGCCACCCCCTGGATGTTGCTGGCCTGCTGGACTGGGCCGAGGACATCGCGGCGGTGTCGCGCTTCACCGGCCTCGCCGAGCGGGAGCAGCAGGGCATCGCCGCCTGGCTCGCCCGCAGCGTCGGCCCTGTGGCGGACGTCCTGTTCCGGCTCGTCCGCGCCGGGCACGCGAGCGACGCCGTCGCGGCCGGCCTCGTGGCCGGCGTCCTGTTCGGCCGCAGGGAGCGGCGGCAGGCGGTGGTCGCCGCGCGGGTCCGTGCCGAGCGGCTGTTCGGTGGCGCGCCGCTTGAGGAACCGCTCCTGACCGCCTACGCCGAGGCGTGCGAGTCGTTGCTCCTGCGCCGTATGGACGGCGACGCGATGCGGGCACGCATCGATCTCCAGCGCGCACAGGACCTCCTCGATGAACTGCAGGTGGGGAACCTGGCCGGCGCGAGCCGCATTCTGGGAGCCGGCTACCAGCTGCGTCTGCGGACCCTGGTCGAGACCGTCTCCTCGGCCGTGCCCGATCCGCTGCGCGCCGAGGTGAGGGAGGTCGACGCGGCGCTCGGCGATCTCATGGACCATCGGTTGCACAGGTCCCGTCCCGAGACCCGGGTCGCGGAGATGGCGGCGCGACTCGTCCGGTGGCTGGCTCGCGACCCTGAGCCCGCCGAATCGCTGCGCGAGCACGTTGACCGGTACGTGCGCGACGGGTCGTGGGTAGACCGTGCCGTGACCGAGGTCCGGGACTCCGGAGAGGAGCGCTACGCCGGGCTGCTCGCCGCTGTCCGGGCACGCCGTGATGTCGCGGACGAGGAGTTCGCCGAGCGGCTCGCCGCCTGGAGCAGCGTCTCCGGCACAGCTAGCGAGCTCGTCCTGGTGGAGAACCTCATGGACGTGATCGCGCGGCCGGTCGCGGCCCGCGCCGCCCCCCTGATCATCGTCGTGGACGGGATGACGACCGCGATCGCGGGTGCCGTCACCACCGAGATCACCGAAGGCGGCCGGTGGACGGAGACCGGTCGGCATGCGCAGGGGCGCGAGGGCGCGCTCGCCACCGTCCCGTCCATCACCGCCTTCTCCCGCACCAGCCTCCTCTGCGGTGAACTGCGGGCCGGGCAGCAGGTCGAGGAGCAGCGCGGATTCCGGGATTTCTGGGGCACCCGTCCGACGGCGCTGTTCCACAAGGCTGATGTCAGGGATGGCCTCAGCGAAGAGGTCACCGCCGCTGTCGCTGACCGGGGAACCGTCGTCGGCGTCGTCCTCAACGCCGTGGACGACAGCCTTGACAAGGGCCGCGCCGACGGCCGCGCCGACTGGCACGCTGGCGGCATCGCGGGGCTCGACCGGCTGCTGGACGCTGCCTGGCGGGCCGGCCGCCCCGTCGTCCTCACCTCTGACCACGGGCATGTCCTCGACCGTGGTGACGCGTCCATCACCGTCAGGGCTGAGGCCGCCCGCCATCGGACCGGCGAACCTCAGGAGGGAGAGGTCGCCGTCACGGGATCCCGCGTGCTCGCGCCCGGTGGTGCCGTCGTCGTTCCGTGGAACGAGCGCGTCCGGTACAACTCCCGCAAGGGGGGCTATCACGGCGGTGTTTCCCTCGCGGAGATGGTCGTGCCGGTCGCGGTGCTCGTCCCATCCGAACGGCTCATCCCCGAAGGGTGGGAAATCTATGGCCCGGCCATGCACGAGCCTGTGTGGTGGACGCGGTTCACCACCACCCCCGACCGGGAGGCCGGTACCGCGGGGGCGGCAGCCAGGGAACGAGCCGAGGAACCGCTGTTTGAGATGCCCTCCTCGGACGGCCTGCCCGGCCGTGGAAAGGCGGAGGGCATCGGAACGCGCGTCGTCGCCTCTGGGCTGTTTCGCGCCCAGCGTGAGCAGTTCGCCCGCGTTCCCGTCGACGACAGAGGCCTCATCGCCTTGATCGACGCCCTGGCCGCGGCAGGCGGGAAACTCCCGCTTCCGGTCGCAGCCCAGCGTGCAGGGCAGCTTCCCGCCCGCATGCACGGATACGTTTCGACGGTGGCCAAGCTCCTCAACGTCGACGGGTACCAGGTCCTCGCTGTCACTGACGGCGGCCGCACTGTGGCTCTGGATGTTCCGCTCCTGCGTGAGCAGTTCCTTGGAGGCGGTCGCTGATGGCCCCGGTCAGCGCCGCCCGCCGCCGCGAGGTGGTGGACGCGCTGCGGCGTGGCACCGTCCCGCAGGCGGGCCTCGACCTGTTCGCCGTGGGCCTCGGCCGCTTCGAGACCGCGATCGACGACGAGTTGGCAACCGTCGTGTCTGGCGGGGCGGTGTTCAAGGCGATCCGGGGCGAGTACGGGTCGGGCAAGACGTTCTTCGCTCGGTGGCTCGCGGAGCGCGCCAAGCGCCGCGGCATGGCAACCACAGAGGTCCAGATCTCCGAGACCGAGACCCCGTTGCACCGGCTGGAGACCGTTTACCGGCGGGCCGTCGAACGGCTGTCCACGGCGTCCTACCGGCCCAGCGCGCTCCGCGATGTCGTAGAGGCGTGGTTCTTCACTCTGGAGGAGGAGATCCTCGCTGGGGTCGGTGTCCCGCTCGGTTCGGATGGCCAGCCCGACCAGACGGCCCTCGCCGCCGGGGTCGACGACCTGATGGAGCGGCGGCTCGCCGATGTCGCCCGCACCACCCCGGCCTTCGCCGCGGCGCTGCGCGGTTATCGGCGGGCGCGTCTCACTGACGACTATGCCACCGCCGAGTCGCTGCTCGCCTGGGTCGGTGGGCAACCAAACGTCGCCGCGACCGCCAAACGCGCCGCTGGCATCCGCGGTGACCTCGACCATTTCGGCGCGCTCGGCTTCCTGCAGGGGCTGCTGACCGTTCTGCGCGACTGCGGCCATCCAGGGCTACTGGTGGTCCTGGACGAGATCGAGACGCTCCAGCGGGTGCGGTCCGATGTCCGGGAGAAGGCGCTCAACGCGCTGCGCCAGCTCATCGACGAGGTTGACGGCGGACGCTTTCCCGGCCTGTTCCTCGTTATCACCGGAACGCCCGCGTTCTTCGACGGACAGCAGGGCGCCCAGCGGTTGCCTCCGCTCACCCAGCGGCTCGTCACCGACTTCTCAAGCGATCCTCGTCTGGACTCGCCGCGCGCGGTGCAGCTCCGCCTCACGGGATTCGACCTGCCGAAACTCGTCGAGCTCGGGGGCACGGTCCGCGACCTGTTCGGTTCGGGTGCCCGCCGCCCCGACCGCGTCGCCGCCCTTGTCGACGACGCCTATCTCGCCGACCTCGCCCAGGCCGTCACCGGCGGACTCGGCGGCCAGGTCGGCGTTGCCCCCCGCGTCTTCCTGCGGAAACTGGTCGCCGATGTCCTCGACCGCGTCGACTATCTGGACGACTTCGACCCGCGCCGCGACTATCGTCTCACGCTGACCCCATCCGAATTGAACGAGACCGAACGCAACGCTGCGGCTTCCGCGGCAGGCACCGGGAGCGCGGACGAGGTGGAGCTCGACCTGTGAGGGACGGCATGCACCCGTCTCTGTGGCACTACGTCATCAACGCGCTCGGCTGGTCTTCGCTTCGGCTCCTGCGAGAATCCGTGATAGGGCCAGTGCTGGACGGAGAGGACGCGTTGCTTCTCGCGCCGACCTCCGGCGGCAAGTCGAGGCAGCGGTGTCCCCTGCTGCCGGTGAAGGCTGCGCAGCACTAGACGGGACTCTTCGTTCTCTGCGTGTGCCCGCTCAAGGATCTCCTGCCCCGGCCGAAACCTATGCCGCCTGGCTTGGGCGGCGCGTGGCGCTCTGGCCTGGCTCCCAACCCGGCGGTGGCGCATCATTGAAGACCCCTCCTGACGTGCTGCTGACCACACCGTGGTCAGTGGAGTCGGTGCTGGTCAGCGGAGTTCGGCGTGTAGGTCGGCCCATCCGGCGTCCGGGAGTCTCCATTCGCGGATTCGGCCGAGTAGTCCTCGGCATCCGTCAGCGTTCCCTCGAATGACGGCATGCCCTTTGCCTACCGTCCGGCGGCATGCGGCGGGATACGGGTGGCCACTTTGGGATCGGCGTCGGCCACATATGGCGTCAGGCGGGCTGGCAGCGGGGGCACCAGACCGTGCGGCGGCCGGAGAGGCGGCGGCTCGTCAGGTGCGTGCCGCAGCGCGGGCAGACCGGGTCGGGGTCGTCGCGGGCGCCGGTGAGCCAGGTGGCGCGCGGCGGGACGCGCTCGGCCTCGACCGACGCGCGCAGCACCCGGCGCATCGCCCGGTGCAGGGCGGCCTGCTCGGGCGGGTCCAGGTCCCCGGCGGTGCGGAGCGGGTTGATCCGGGCGCGCCAGCAGATCTCGTCGGCGAGCAGGTTGCCGAGGCCCGCGATCACCGACTGGTCCGTGAGCGTGGTCTTGAGGCGCCCGCGGCGGCCGGCCAGCAGTCCGGCGAGCCGGTCGCGGGAGACGTCGAGCGCGTCCGGGCCGAGGTCGCCGAGCACGCGCGGCGCGTCGGCGGCGTCGGCGGCGAGGTGGATCCCCTTCAGCTTGCGCATGTCGCCGTAGCGCAGCTCGCCGTCGCGGAGCCGCCACACGACGCGGACGAACCGGTCCCGCGGCTCGTCCGCCGGGTGCCAGGACAGCGAGCCGGTCATGCCGAAGTGGATCAGCACGACCGGCCCCTCGGCCGGGGCGATCAGCCACTTCCCGCGCCGCCGCGCCGCCTCGAACCGGTGCCCGCGCAGCGCCGCGCGGAGCCGCCGGGGGGTGACGCCGCGCAGCACGCCCGCGTCGTACACGGACACGGACTCGATCGGCTCGCCGGTGTGCTCGTCCAGCACCCGGCGGAACCCTTCGACGTCGGGCAGTTCGGGCATGCGCCCCTCTTACCCGCAGGGACGCCGGGCAAGGGTCAGGGGAGCGGGACGACGTGCGGCGCGATGCTGGAGAGCTTCTCGCACGTCTCCTCGTACTCCCGGTCGGGCGTGGACGCGCCGACGATCCCGGCTCCGGCGCGCAGCCACGCGCGGCCGTCCTCGTTGTAGAGGGCGCGCAGGACGAGCGCCGAGTCGAGCGACCCGTCGTGCGAGACGGTGACGACCGCGCCCGAGTAGAGGCCCCGGCGCTCCTCCAGGCGGGTGATCGCCTCGATCGCCTCGGGCTTCGGGATGCCGGACGCGGTGACGCCCGGGAAGAGCGCGTCCAGGGCGTCCCAGGACGTGCGGCCTGGCGCGAGGACGCCGCTGACGCTGGACCCGAGGTGCTGGACGCTGCCCCGCTCCTTCACCGTCATGAACCCGGTGACCTGGACGGACTCCGGCTCGCACACCCGGCCCAGCTCGTCCTGCGAGGTGCGGACCGACACCGCGTGCTCGTAGATCTCCTTCGGGTCGGTCTCCAGGTCGCGCCGGGTGCGGGCGTCGGCGGCGGCGCCCGCGCCGAACGCGCGGGTCCCGGCGAGCGGCTGGGTCATGACGCGGCCGGCGGCGTCGACGCTGACGAGCACCTCGGGGCTGAACCCGGTCGCCTGGAACCCGCCGAGGTCGAGCAGGAACGAGCGCGCCGGGGTGTTCGCGCGGCGGCCCCGGACGAACGTCGACACGACGTCCACCGGATACGGCACGTCGACCCGCCGCGACACGATGACCTTCTGGTAGCGGCCCGCGCCGATCTCGGCGACGGCGTCCGCGACGAGGCCGCGGTAGGCGTCGCCGCCGGTCCGGACGCCGACCGGCGACGCCGCGCCGACGACCGGCGCGGCGGGCTCGCGGAGCAGCTTGGCGACCTGCTCGACCTCGGCGGCGTCGACGCCGGTGACGCGGGCGCGCCCGGCCTCGACCGTGACCTCGGTGCGCGGTACGACCAGGTGCGCGAGCCGCCCGCGCGGCTCCGGCGAGGCGAACTCGAACGCGATCCAGCCGTAGGCGTTCCAGGCGGGCAGCGGGACGTCGGTGAACGTGTCGCGGAGCGCGTCGGCGGGGCGCCCGGTCCAGGCGCGGGCGGCGGGCGCGCGGTCCGGCCACCGGGCGTGGACGCGGTCGGCGTCGAGGACGACCTCGCCGAGCAGGCCGCCCGCGAACGTCCACGAGCCGGGGCGCTCGTAGACGACGTAGTCGTCGAACATTCCCGACGCGGCGAGCCGGGCCGCCAGCGCGAGGGGTTCCGATTCGTGTTCGACGAGCAGGACGGCGGGTTTCGCATCAGTGCTCAGACCGAAGGACAAGGCTTCGACTTCCTTTCGCGGGCCGGGGGGTCCCGAACTTAGGTAAGGCTAACCTTGTGCGATTTTCGTAGGCAAGGCTAACCTAACCCGCATTGGTCCAGCCGGCGACGAAAGAGTTGAGCGTGCAGGAGCAGACGGCGGTAAGTGAGGTCCGGGCACGGCGGCGCGAACTGATGCGCCGGATGATGGCGGAGGCGGGCCTCGGCCCCGACGCCGCCCGGCTCGGTCCACGCGACGGCGACGGGCCGGCCCCGCTGTCGTACGCGCAGCAGAGCATGTGGCTCCATCACCGCGCCTTCCCGGACAGCCCCGCCTACAACGTCTGCCTGCTCGTCCGCATGTCGGGGCCGCTCGACACCGGCGCCCTCCGGGACGCGCTGCGCGCCCTCATCCGGCGGCACGCGATCCTCCGCACGACCTACGCGGAGGACGGCGACGGCCGCGCCGTCCAGACCGTCACGGGCGACGACTCCCTCGACCTCGCCCCGGTCGGCTGCGCCGACGCGGACGCGCGGGCCGCCGAGCTCGCCGCGCGGCCCTTCGACCTGCGGAACGAGCGGCCGATCCGGCTCGAACTGCTGCGGACGGGCGACGACGAGCACGGCCTCGTCCTGGTCGTCCACCACATCGCGTGGGACGGCATGACGTGGGGCTCGCTGTCCCGCGACCTGTCCGCGCTGTACCGGGCCGCCGTGACCGGCGAGCCGGACGGGCTGCCCGCCCTGCCCGTCCAGTACGCCGACTTCGCCGACTGGGAGCAGCGGCGGCCCGTCCCGGAGGCGGACCTCGCGTACTGGCGGGAGCGCCTCGACCCGCCGCCCCCTCCGCTCGACCTGCCCGCCGACCGGCCGCGCGGCGCCGCGCCGTCCGAGCGCGGCGGACGGCGGGCGCGGCGCTTCGGCGACGACGTGACCGGCGGGATGCGGAAGCTCGCCGCCGAGGAGGACGCCACCCCGTACACGGTGATGCTCGCCGCGTACGCCGTCCTGCTGCACCGCTACACCGGCGCGGACGACGTCGCGGTCGGCTCGGCGGTCATGAACCGCGAGCACGCCGAGGTCGAGCGGCTCGTCGGGAACTTCGGGAACACGCTGGTGATGCGGGTCGGGCTGGCGGGCGCGCCGACGTTCCGCGAGGCGGTGCGCCGCGCGGGCCGGACGGTCGCGGAGGGCTTCGCGCACCAGTCCGCGCCCTACGACCGGCTCGTCCGGGAGCTGCGTCCGGCGCGCGGGCGAGGGCGGTCGGCCTTCTTCGACACGATGCTGCTGTTCCTCGCCCAGGAGATCGGCGAACTGGACCTGCCCGGCGTCACGTCGACGTGGACGCACGTCCACAACGGCACCACGCACTTCGACCTGTCGCTGGAGGCGTTCGTCCGGCCGGGCGGGATGACGGTCGAGGCGACCTTCCGCCGCGAGCTGTTCGACGACGAGCGCGTCGACGCGCTGCTCGGCCACCTGGAGACCCTGCTCCGGGACGCGCTGGCCGACCCCGACCGTCCGATCGGCGCGCTCCAGGTCATGGACGACGCCGAGCGCGCCCTCATCGACGCCGCCAACGACACCGGCCGCGACCTCCCCCAGACGGACGTGGTCGCCCTGTTCGAGGAGCAGGCCGCCCGAACCCCGGACGCGACGGCGATCGAGGCCGGGCCCCTGTCCCTCACCTACGCGGAGCTGGACGAACGCTCGTCCGCCCTCGCCGCCGAACTCCGCGCCCGCGGCGCCGCCCCCGAGCGGACCGTGGCGCTCGCGCTGCCGCGCACGCCGGACCTCGTGGTCGCGCTGCTCGGCGTCCTGAAGTCGGGCGCCGCGTACCTGCCGCTCGACCTCGACCATCCCGCCGACCGGCTCGCCTACATGCTGGACGACGCCGCGCCGCTCTGCGCGATCGTCACCCGCGACACCGCGAACCTCCTCCCGGACACGACCGGCCTGCTGGTCATCGACGGCCCCCGGCACGAGGTCCCGGCCGGGCCGTCCCATCGGGCGCGCGCCGACGATCTCGCCTACGTCATCTACACGTCCGGTTCGACAGGGCGTCCCAAGGGCGTCGCCGTTCCGCACGGCGCGCTGGCGAACTTCCTGCTCGCGACGCGGTCGCGGCTCGGGCTCGGGACGGGCGACCGGCTCGTCGCGGTGACGACGATCGCGTTCGACATCGCCGCGCTGGAGCTGTTCGTCCCGCTGACCAGCGGCGCGACGGTCGTGCTGGCCGACCGCGCGACCGTCCGCGACCCTGCCGCGCTCGGCGCGCTGCTGGCGGACGCGACCGTCGTGCAAGGCACGCCGTCCCTGCTCGGCACGCTCGACCAGGACGCGCTCAAGGGCAAGCGGGTCCTGGTCGGCGGCGAGGCACTGCCCGCAGCGCTCGCGGAGACCCTCGCCGGGGCCGCGTCGCTCGCGACCAACCTGTACGGGCCGACCGAGGCGACGATCTGGGCGACGGCGGCGGACCTGCCCTCGTCCGGCATCGGCACGCCGTTCTGGAACACCCGCGCCCACGTGCTCGACGCGGCGCTGCGTCCCGTCCCGCCGGGCGTGCCGGGCGAGCTGTACCTCGCGGGAGCGCAGCTCGCACGCGGGTACGTCGGCCGCCCCGACCTGACTTCGGAGCGGTTCGTGGCCGACCCGTACGGGCCGCCCGGGTCGCGCATGTACCGGACGGGCGACCTGGCCCGCCGCGCCCGCGACGGGTCGCTCGAGTACCTCGGCCGCACCGACGACCAGGTGAAGATCCGCGGGTTCCGGATCGAGCCCGCCGAGGCGGAGGCCGTGCTCGCCGCGCGGCCGGGCGTCGCGCGGGCGGCCGTCGTCGTCCGCGAGGACCGCCCCGGGGAGCCGAGGCTCGTCGGCTACTACGTGCCCGACGGCGCGGCTCCCGACGAGGCCGCGCTGCGGGACGCGCTCGGCCGGGCGCTGCCCGAGTACATGGTGCCGTCCGCGCTGGTCGCGCTGGACGCGCTGCCCCGGACGGTCAACGGCAAGCTCGACCGCGCCGCGCTGCCCGCCCCCGAGGCCGGGGTGTCCGGACGCGCCCCGCGCGACGCCCGCGAGGCCGCGCTCTGCGCGATCTTCGCCGAACTGCTCGGCGTCGAGGGCGTCGGGATCGACGACGACTTCTTCGCGCTCGGCGGGCACTCGCTGCTCGCCACCCGCGTGGCCGCCAAGGCGCGGGCGGTGCTCGGCGGGACGCTGTCCATCGCGGACGTCTTCGAGGCCCCGACCGTCGCCGCCCTCGCGCCCCGGCTGGTCGCGTCGGAGGTGGCTCGCGTCCGCGACGTCGCGCGGCCGGACGTCGTCCCGGCGTCGGCGGCGCAGCGCGGGCTGTGGCTGGAGGAGCGGCTGCGCGGCCCGTCCGCGTCGTACTCGCTGCCGCTCGGCCTGCGGCTGCGCGGCCCGGTCGACGAGGCCGCGCTGGACGCCGCGTTCGCCGACGTCGGCGCCCGCCACGAGGCCCTGCGCACGCTGCTCGTCGAAGGACCGGACGGGCTGCCGGTGCAGCGCGTCCTGGACGCGGACGTCCGTCTCGTGGTCATCGACGCCCGCGGCGAGACGCCGGAGCGGCGGGCGGGCCGGGAGCGTGAGGCCGCCGCGCACGTCTTCGACGTCGGCCGCGACCTGCCCGTCCGCGGCACCCTGATCCGGACCGGCGACGACGAGTGGTCGCTGGTCCTGCTGCTGCACCACGCCGCCGCCGACGAGTGGTCGTTCACGCCGCTGCTCGCCGACCTGGCCCGCGCCTACGCGGCCCGGCGGGACGGCCGCGCGCCCGGCTGGGAGCCGCTGCCCGTCCAGTACGCCGACTACGCGGCCTGGCAGCGGGAGGCCGCCCCCGACACGTCCGAGGGGCTCGGCTTCTGGGCGGACGCGCTCGCCGGGCTGCCGGAGGAGACCGTCCTGCCGTTCGACCGGCCGCGTCCGGCGGAGGCGGGGCACCGGGGCGGCCTCGTCCCGTTCCGGCTCCCGGCCGCCGGGGCGCGGCGGCTCGCCCGCGACACCGGGACCAGCGTGTTCATGGTCCTGCACGCCGCCGTCGCCGCGCTGCTCCAGCGGTTCGGCGCGGGCGACGACGTGGCGCTCGGCTCGCCCATCGCGGGACGCCCCGACGAGGACCTCGCCGGGCTCGTCGGCGTGTTCGTGAACCCGCTCGTGCTGCGGACCGACCTGTCCGGCGACCCGACGTTCGCGGAGCTGCTCGACCGGGTGCGCGCCGCCGACCTCGCCGCGTTCTCGCACGCCGACGTGCCGTTCGAGCGGGTGGTGGACCGGCTCGCGCCGGAGCGGTCGCTCGCCCGGAGCCCGCTGTTCCAGGTGATGATCGTCCACCAGCGGCTGGACGACGTGCGGCTCGCGCTGCCCGGCGTGCGCGCTGAGCCGTTCCTGCCGGAGACCGGCGGCGTCAAGTTCGACCTGGACCTGTACTTCGCCGAAGGCGACGCGGACGTCGAGGGGTTCGCCGCGTTCGACGCCGACCTGTTCGACGCGCCGACCGTCGAGCGGCTGCTCGACGCCCTGGACGACCTTCTCTCCCAGGTCGCGGACGATCCGGGGCGGCGGCTCTCGGCGCTCGGGCCGCGCGTCGAGCATCCCGGCACGTCCCGCGCGTGGCCGGTGCGGACGGTCGCCGCGCTCATCGAGGAGCAGGCCGCCCGCACGCCCACCTCGACCGCCGTCGTGTTCGGCGACACCGTCCTCACCTACGCCGAGCTGGACGCGCGCGCCGAGGCGCTCGCCGACCGGCTCGCCGCCGCGGGCGCCGCGCCGGAGCGGGTCGTCGCGATCGCGCTCCCGCGCTCGGCCGAGTTCGCCGTCGCGCTGCTCGCCGTGCTGAAGACGGGCGCGGCCTACCTGCCGGTCGACCTGTCGTATCCGCCCGCCCGCGTGCGGATGATGCTCGACGCTGTGCGTCCGGTGCTCGTGGTCGGGCGCGACGAGTTGCCGATGGACGCGCCGCGCCGGTCGCGGCCCGACGTGCGGCCCGAGCACGCGTCGTACGTCGTGTTCACGTCCGGGTCGACCGGGACGCCGAAGGCCGTCGTCGGCACGCAGCGCGGTCTGGCCAACAGGCTCGCCTGGGGCGCGGACCTCGCCGCGCCGGGCGTCCGCGTCGCGAAGAGCTCGCCCGCCTTCATCGACGGGACGACCGAGCTGCTCGGCGGCCTCGTCGCCGGGGACGCCGTCGCCATCGCCGACGACGCGACCGCCACCGACGCGGTCGCGCTCGCCGCGTTCGCCGAACGGCACGGGGCCGGGCTGGTCACGCTCGTCCCGAGCCTCCTCGCCGCGCTCGTGGAGAACGGGCTCCCGCCGTCCGTCACGACGTGGATCAGCAGCGGGGAGGCGCTGCCGCCCGCGCTCGCCGCGAAGGTCCCGGCGCGGCTGATCGACCTCTACGGCTGCTCGGAGGCGGCGGGCGACAGCCTGATCAGCCTGGTCGCCGAGGGCGGGGGGCTGCGGCCGATCGCGAACACGCGCGCCCACGTCCTGGACGGCGCGCTCCGCGAGGTCCCCGTCGGGGAGCTGTACCTCGCGGGCGACGGCCTCGCCCGCGGCTACCTCGGCGACCCCGCCCGCACCGCCGAGCGGTTCGTCGCGAACCCGTTCGGGCCGCCGGGCTCGCGCCTCTACCGGACCGGCGACCGGGTCCGCCGCCGCGCGGACGGCGGGCTCGACTTCCTCGGCCGCGCCGACGCGCAGCTCGCGCTCCGCGGCTTCCGGATCGAGCCGGGCGAGGTCGAGGCCGCGCTCGCCGCGCAGCCGGGGGTGCGGCGGGCCGCCGTGACCGCCCACGGGTCCCGGCTCGTCGGCTATGTCGTCGGCGACGCCGACGAACTGCGCGAACGTCTCGCTGCGCTGCTTCCCGGATACCTCGTCCCGGACGACCTGGTCGTGCTGGACGCCTTGCCGCTCACCCCCAACGGGAAGGTCGACCGGCGCGCCCTGCCGGAGCCGGGACGCCCGGCCGCCGGGCGGGCGCCCGCGACCGAGCCGGAACGCGTCCTCGCCGCGCTGGCCGCCGCCGTCCTCGGACGCGACGGCGTCGGCGCCGACGACGACTTCTTCCGCGCGGGCGGCGACAGCATCGGCGCGGCGCTGTTCGTCGCGCGCGCCCGCCGGGCCGGGTTGTCGTTCACCGTCCGGGACGTGTTCCGGCTGCGCACCGTCGAGGCCCTCGCCCGCGCCGCCGCTCCCGCCGTCGCCGCGCCGGTCCGGGAGGCGGAGCAGAGTGGGGAGCTGCCGCTGTCGCCGCTCCAGGAAGGGCTGCTGTTCCACCTGATGATGGCCGGTGAGGGCCGCGACATCTACGTGCAGCAGGCCGTGGTGACGCTGTCCGGGCCGGTCGACCCGGGGCGGATGGCGGACGCGGCCCGCGCCGTCCTGGAGAAGTTCCCCAACCTGCGCGCGGGCTTCCGCACGGACGGCGACCGCGCCGTCCAGTTCGTCCCCGAGGAGTTCGAGACCCCCTGGACGCACGCCGACATCGCCCCCGACGACCTCGACGCCTTCGTCGACGCGCAGCGCGCCGCGCCGTTCGACCCGGCCGCGCCGCCGCTGATCCGGTTCGCCCTCGCGAGCCTCGCGCCGGACGACCACCGCCTGATCCTGACGTCTGAACTGATCCTGCTGGACGGCTGGTCGGGCGGCCTGCTCGTCACCTCGCTGCTCGACTCCTACACCGACGCGGAGGCGGAGGCGGCGCGCCCCGTCCGGCCGTTCCGCGCGTTCCTCGACTGGGTCAACGGCCGCGACCGGGACGCCGCCGTGGACGCCTGGCGCCGCGCCCTCGACGGGTTCGACGAGCCCGCGCTCGTCCGTCCCGGCCTGGTGGACCGGCCCGCCGACCTCGCCGCGGCGGGGGAGCTGCACCGCGCGCTGCCGCCCGGCCTCGCCGCGCGCCTGGACGCCGTCGCCCGCGACCGGGGCGTCACGCCCGGCACGCTGTTCGAGACCGCGTGGGGCATGGTCCTGATGGGCCTCACCGGACGCGACGACGTGGTGTTCGGCGCGTCGGTGTCCGGACGCCACCCGGACGTGGACGGCGTCGAGTCGATGGTCGGCCTGCTGTTCAACACGATCCCTGTCCGCGTGCGGGCCGGGGCGGCGGAGCCGCTCGCGGCCGTGCTCGACCGCGTCCAGGCCGCCCGGTCCGAGCTGTTCGACCACGGGTTCGTCGCGCTCGCGGACGTCCAGCGCGCCACCGGGCTCGGCACGCTCTTCGACACGCTGTTCGTCTTCCAGAACTTCCCGGGCATGCCGACCGACCGGGGCTTCGGCCCGGACGGCGCGCTCCGCGTCCGGGGCCGCGAGGTCCGCGACGCCACCCACTACCCGATCACCATGGTCGTCGAGCCGGGCAGGGCGCTCCGCGTCATGTACCGGGGGGACGCGTTCACGCGGGACGAGGCGGAGCGCGTCACCGACCGGTACGTCCGCGTCCTGGAGACGCTCGCCGACTCGCCGGACGCGCCGTGCCACCGCCTCGACCTGCTCACCGGGGAGGAGCGCGAGGGCCTCCGCCGCGACTGGGACGAGGCGGTCCGCCCCGTCCCCGAGCTGACGGTCGCCGAACTGCTCGCCGACCGCGCCGCCCGCCAGCCCGACGATCTCGCGCTCGTCTCGCTGCCCGACGTCCGGCTCGCCTACGGGGAGCTGAACGCCGAGGTCAACCGGCTCGCCCGGCTGCTGATCGCGCACGGCGCGGGCCCGGAGCGGGTCGTCGCGCTGGCGCTGCCGCGCTCGGCGGAGATGGTCGTCGCGCTGTTCGCGGTGCTCCGCACCGGTGCCGCCTACCTGCCGCTCGAACTCGACTATCCGGCGGACCGGCTCGACTACATGCTCCAGGACGCGGCCCCCGTCTGCCTCGTCTCGCACCGCGACATCGCCGCGCGCCTCGCCACCCCCGGCGCCGTCCTCGCCTTGGACGACCCCGACACGGCACAGGCCCTCGCCGACCTCCCCGGCACCGACCTGGCCCCCGGCGAGACGCCCGGCTTCGCCCCAGGTACCCCCGGCCGTCTCGACCACCCGGCCTACGTCATCTACACATCCGGCTCCACGGGACGTCCCAAGGGCGTGGTCACCCCCTACCGGGGTCTTACGAACATGCAGTACAACCACCGGGCCAACATCTTCGACCCGGTGGTCGCGTCGGCCGGGCGGCGGCTGCGCATCGCGCACACCGTCTCGTTCTCCTTCGACATGTCGTGGGAGGAACTGCTCTGGCTCGTCGAGGGCCACGAGGTGCACGTCTGCGACGAGGACCTGCGCCGCGACGCCGAGGCCCTGACCGCCTACCTGCGCGAACACCGCGTCGACGTCATCAACGTCACGCCCACCTACGCCCAGCAGCTCCTCGACGAGGGCCTCCTCGGCGGGGAGCACCGGCCGCCGCTCGTCCTGCTCGGCGGGGAGGCCGTCCCGACCTCGGTGTGGGACCGTCTCGCCCAGGCCGACGGCGTCCTCGGCTACAACCTGTACGGGCCGACCGAGTACACGATCAACACCCTCGGCGGCGGCACCGAGGACAGCGCCACCCCGACCGTCGGCAAGCCGATCTGGAACACGCGCGGCTACGTGCTGGACGGGTGGCTGCGTCCCGTCCCGCCGGGCGCGCCAGGCGAGCTGTACATCGCGGGCGCCGGGCTCGCCCGCGGCTACCTGGGGCGTCCCGACCTGACCGCCGAGCGGTTCGTCGCCGACCCGTTCGGCCCGCCCGGATCGCGCATGTACCGGACGGGCGACCTCGTCCGCGTCCGCGGCGACGGCAACATCGACTTCCTCGGCCGCACCGACGACCAGGTGAAGATCCGCGGCTACCGGGTCGAGCTGGAGGAGATCGAGACGGCGCTCGCCGCCGAGCCCGGCGTCGGGCAGGCCGCCGTGGTCGCCGCGGACACCGGGGTGCCCGGCGTGAAGCGCCTCGTCGGGTACGTCGTCCCGGACGGGACGCGCGCGGGCGCCGCCGACGAGCAGCTCGCCGAATGGCGGCAGCTCTACGACGCCGAGTACACCGAGGTCGGCACCGTCGTCCACGCCGAGGAGTTCGCGGGCTGGGACAGCAGCTACGACGGCGCCCCCATCCCCCTGGACGACATGCGCGAATGGCGGGCGGCGACCGTCGACCGCGTCCGCGCGCTGCGCCCGCGCCGCGTCCTGGAGATCGGCGTCGGCGCGGGGCTGATCCTCACCCGCCTGGCACCGGAGACCTACGAGTACTGGGGCACCGACTTCTCCGAACCCGTCATCGCGAAACTGGAGCACGACCTCGGCCCGGACTCATCGGTACGGCTGAGCTGCCGGCCCGCGCACGACGTCAGCGGCCTCCCCGAAGGCCACTTCGACACGATCGTCGTCAACTCGGTCGCGCAGTACTTTCCCGGCGCCGCCTACCTCCAGGACGTCATCGCCAAGGCGATGCGGCTGCTCGCGCCCGGCGGGGCGCTGTTCCTCGGGGACGTCCGCGACCTGCGGACCGTCCGCTGCCTGCACGCCGCGATCCAGCTCGGCCGCGGCGGGGGAGACCTGGACGCGGTGGAGCGGGCCGTCCGGATGGAGAAGGAACTCCTGCTCGACCCCGCGTTCTTCACCGCCCTGGACGGCCCCGCCCGCGTGGACGTCCTGACCAAGCGCGGCACGCACCACAACGAGCTGACCCGGCACCGGTACGACGTCGTCCTATGGAAGGACGTCCCGCCCGCCCCGGACACCCCGGTCGTCGACTGGACCGGGCTCGACGACCTGCACGCCAAGCCCGGGGGCCCGCTGCGCGTCCGCCGGATCCCGGACCGGAGGCTGTCCGGCGAGGTCGCCGCCCTGGAGGCCCTCCGCGACGGCGCGCCGCCCGACCGGGCCCGTGAACTGCTCACCGCGCCCCCGGACGGGGTCGAACCCGAGACCCTCCACGCCCTGTACCCGGACGTCGTGCTCACGCCGTCCGACCGGATCGGGCACTACGACGCCGTGTTCGGCGGGGGAGCGGCCGCGCTCCCCGCCGAGCCGGGACGCCCGCCCGCCGCCTACGCGAACGACCCGGTCGCCGCCCGCGACCACGGCGTGCTGGCGGCCTGCGTCCGCCAGAGCCTCAAGGGACGCCTCCCCGGCTACATGGTGCCGAGCGCGATCATGACCCTGGACGCGCTGCCGCTGACCGTCAACGGCAAGCTCGACCGCCGCGCCCTCCCCGACCCGGGGCGGGACGGCCCGCGCCGCCGGGGACGCGCCCCGCGCACGCCCGTCGAACGCGTCCTGTGCACGCTGTTCGCCGAGATCCTGGACGCCCCCGGCGCCGGGATCGACGACGGCTTCTTCGACCTCGGCGGCCACTCGCTGCTCGCCACCCGCCTCGTCGGCCGGGCCCGCGCCGCGCTCGGCGCGGACCTCGCGATCCGCGACCTGTTCGAGGCGCCGACCGTCGCCGAGCTGGCCGGGCGCGTCCACCGTTCCGCGGCCGCCGGGGCGCGGCCCGCGCTGGAGCCGAGGGAGCGGCCCGAGCGGATCCCGCTGTCGTCGGCGCAGCGGCGGCTCTGGATGCTCGACCAGCTCCTCCGCGAGGACGACGGCCCGCGCGGCGCGTACCATCTGCCGCTCGCCGTCCGGCTCCGCGGCGACCTCGACCTCGCCGCCCTCGAAGCCGCGATAGCCGACGTCACCGCCCGGCACGAGAGCCTGCGGACGGTCTTCGTCGAGCACGACGGCGTCCCCTACCAGCGGATCCTGCCGCCGGACGAGGCGCGGCCCGTCCTGGAGGTCGCGACGTGCCCGCCGGAGGACGTCATCGCCCGCCCGTTCGACCTCGCCAAGGACCTCCCGCTGCGCGTCGCCGTGTTCCCGGAGGGCGAGCGGGAGCACCTGCTGCTCGCCGTCTTCCACCACATCGCGTTCGACGAGTGGTCGTTCGGCCCATTCGCGCGGGACGTCGCCGAGGCGTACACGGCCCGCCTCGCCGGGCGCGCCCCGGCCTGGGAGCCGCCGCCCGTCCAGTACGCCGACCACGCGCTGTGGCAGCGGGAACTGCTCGGCGACCCGCTCGACCCGGGCAGCGTCCACGGCCGCCAGCTCGACCACTGGGCTCGGACGCTCGCCGGGCTGCCGGAGGAGATCCCGCTGCCGGTGGACCGGTCGCGCCCCGGCACGGTCGGGCAGCGCGGCGGGACGCTCACCGCCGACCTGCCGCCCGGCCTGGCCCGGCGGCTCCGGCAGATCGCACGCGACGCGAACGCCAGCACGTTCATGGTCTGCCAGGCGGCCGTCGCCGCGCTGCTTCACCGCACGGGCGCGGGCGACGACATCCCGATCGGCAGCCCGGTCGCCGGACGCACCGAGGAGGCGGCCCGCGACCTCGTCGGGTTCTTCGTGAACACGCTGGTGCTGCGCGCCGACGTATCCGGCGACCCGTCTTTCGCGGAGCTGCTCGGACGCGTCCGCGAGGCCGACCTCGCCGGGCTCGCCAACCAGGACCTGCCGTTCGAGGCGGTCGTCGAGGCGCTGCGCCCGCGCCGCGTGCCGGGCCGCAACCCGCTGTTCCAGGTGATGGTCGGCTACGAGAACCAGGGCGTCGGCGACGTCCGGTTCCCCGGCCTGGAGCAGCGGGAGGCGCTGTTCGGGCCGGGCGCGGCGAAGTTCGACCTCGACTTCATCTTCCGCGAGGGCCCGGACGCGGGCGACCTCCGGCTGATCGTCGACTACTCCGCCGACCTGTTCGACCGGGGCACGGTCGCCGCCCTCGCGGACGGCCTGGTCGCGCTCCTGGAGGTCGTCGCCGCCGACCCGTCCGTCCGGGTGGGCGCGCTGCCCGCGGGCCCGGCCGCCCGCGCCGTCACCGCCGCGCCGGGCGCGGACGCGGACCGTCCGGCCGCGCGCCGCGGCGGCGACGACCGGGAGGCGGCCCTGTGCCGGATCTTCGCCGCGGAGCTCGGCGTCGCCGAGGTCGGCCCGGACGACGACTTCTTCGACCTCGGCGGGCACTCGCTGCTCGCCATGAAGCTGGTCCGCCGGATCAGGAGGGAGCCCGGATGCGAGTCCCTGAAGATCGCGACCCTGATGACCGCGCCCACCGTCGCGGGCCTGCTGGCGAGGCTCCGGTGAGCCGCCCCGTACCCCCGCACCCATTGCAAAGTTAGGTGAGCCTAACCTAAGATCACGACCGTCCACCCCCTGGAAGATCTGGAAGGACACCGGTCCCCTATGCGCACCATGATGCGGCGCGCGGCCGCCACCGCCGCGCTCGTCCTCAGCCTCGGCACGGCCGCCGCGTGCGGCGGCGACGAGCCGGCGGACGACGCCTCCGGCGGCTCGGCCGGCGGGGCGTACCCCGTCACCATCGCCCACAAGCTCGGCACCGCGAAGATCGAGTCCGAACCGAAGCGGATCGTCGCGCTCGGCGAGGTCGACCAGGACGCGCTGCTCGCCCTCGGCGTCACCCCGGTCGGGATGGCCGAGCTGAGCGGCGTCCAGCCCGACGGCCTCGCCCCGTGGACCGCGCCGAAGCTGACCGGCGAGAAGCCCAAGCTGCTGAAGGCGGGGGAGGCCGGGTTCAACCTGGAGGAGATCGCGGCGCTGCGCCCCGACCTGATCCTCGCCGCCGGGGACTTCTACATCGACAAGGAGTACGGCAAGCTCTCCAAGCTCGCCCCGACCGTCGCCTACCAGACGGGGCCCGCCGAGGACGCCTGGCAGGCGATCACCCTCCAGGTCGCCAAGGCGGTCGGCAAGTCCGCCGAAGGGGCGAAGGTCGTCGGCGACGTCGACCGCAGGATCGCCGCCGTGAAGACCGAGAACCCCCAGCTGGACGGCAAGACGTTCGCGTTCACCAGCGTCATGCCGAACGGGAACATCGGCGTCATGAAGTCCGAGCAGGACACCAGCGTCAAGATGCTGACCCAGTTCGGCATGAAGCTGCCCGAGCCGCTCAAGAAGCTGCCCGGCGACGGGTTCGCGGCCGAGCTGAGCATGGAGAAGGTGTCCGTCCTGGACGAGGACGTCCTGCTCAGCCACTACAACGACGACCCCGCCACGCAGAAGAAGATCGAGGGGAACAAGCTGTTCGCCGACCTCGGCGCCGTGAAGCGCGGCTCCTACGTGGCGCTCGACCTCAAGTCGTTCTGGCCGCTGCGCACCCCGACGCCGCTCGCCGTGCCCTACGTGATCGACCAGGTCGTCCCGAAGATCGCCAAGGCCGCGGACGCGGCCAAGCCCGCCTGATGCCGGAGGAGCGCATGCAGACCCCCGTCCACGACGTGGTCGGCATCGGGTTCGGCCCGTCCAACCTGGCCCTCGCCGTCGCGCTCGACGAAGCGCGCGGCGGCGGCGACGGAGGCGGCGCGGACGCGGTGTTCTTCGAGAAGCAGCCCGCGTTCGGCTGGCACCGGGGCATGCTCATCGACGGCGCCACCATGCAGGTCCACTTCCTCAAGGACCTCGTGACGATGCGGAACCCGGCCAGCCCGTACTCGTTCCTCGCCTACCTGCACGCCCGCGGACGCCTCGTCGACTTCGTCAACCACAAGACGATGTTCCCGACCCGGCTCGAATTCCACGACTACCTCGAATGGACGGCCGCCGCGTTCGAGGACAGGGTCCGCTACCGCTCCGAGGTGGTCGCGCTGCGCCCGCATGACGACGACCTCCTCGAAGTCGTCGTCCGGCGCGACGACGAGCTGGAGACGCACCTGACCCGCAACGCCGTCATCGGCGCGGGCCTGGAGCCCGTCCTCCCGGAGGGGATCCGGCCGGGCGAGCGGATCTGGCACACCGAGGACCTGCTCACCCGGCTCGGCGAGCGGCCGGGCGAGCGCCCGCGCCGGTTCGTCGTGGTCGGCGCCGGGCAGAGCGCCGCCGAGGCCGTCGAGTACCTGCACCGGACGTTCGCCGACGCCGAGGTGTGCGCCGTCTTCGCTCGCTACGGCTACTCGCCCGCCGACGACAGCCCGTTCGCCAACCGCGTCTTCGACCCGGACGCCGTCGACCACTACTACGACGCCCCCGCCGACGTGAAGCGGATGCTGTTCGACTACTCGCGCAACACCAACTACTCGGTGGTCGACCTCGACCTCATCGACGAGCTGTACCGGCGCTCGTACGCCGAGAGGGTCGCGGGCGCGGAACGGCTCCGCATCCTCAACGCCTCGCGCGTGACGGACGTCCTGGAACGGCCGGACGGCGTCCGCGCCCGGGTCGTGTTCCTGCCGACCGGCGAGGCCGCCGAGCTGGACGCCGACGTCCTCGTGTACGCCACCGGCTACCGCGAGCGCGACCCGTTCGACCTGCTCGGCGAGGCCGGCGCGCACTGCCGCGCGGGCGAGGACGGGCGTCCCGTCGTCGAGCGCGACTACCGCATCGCGACCGAGCCCGGCCCGCGCTGGGGCGTCTACCTGCAGGGCGCCACCGAGCACAGCCACGGCATCGCGTCGTCGCTGCTGTCCATGACCGCCGTGCGCACGGGCGAGATCGTCCGCTCGATCACCCACCGCGCCGCCCGCGTAGCCCAGGAGGCGTGATGACCGCAGCGAAGCGAGGATCTTCGGGGCTCCGCCCCGGGGGCCTGGGGGGCGTCCCCCAGAAAGGCAGGGCCTGATGAGTAATCCGTTCGACGACGCTGACGGGGTCTTCCTCGTGCTGGTCAACGACGAGGGGCAGCACTCGCTGTGGCCGTCGTTCGCGGACGTCCCCGCCGGGTGGACGGTCGCGTTCGGTCCCGCGCCGCGCTCCGAGTGCCTCGACCACGTCACCGCGAACTGGACCGACCTCCGGCCCCGGAGCCTGAGCACCTGAGCGCGGGCGGCGGCGCTGGTCCGGCGGAACCGGCTCCGGGACGTCTCCGCAGGTGGACCACGGGGTCGCGCCGAAGTGTGACATTGCGCGGCGCGCCGACGCTGTCAGGGGTGAGAGCCGGATCGTTGCGACGGCGCACCGGTGGGAGGGGAGCCCGCGCCGCTCGCGACCGCTCCGGCCCCCGCCGGAGGGCGGGACGGGTCACGCAGGCGCCGGGGCGGACGCCGCGGAGCCGTCCCGCTCCCCGGCTCAGTTCTCCGGGCCGCCGGGGACGCGCAGGCCGTTCAGGAACAGGTCGACGTAGTGCTCGCTGATCGCGGCCGTCTTCAGGCCGCCGCCCGGCCGGTACCAGACGCCGATCTGGTGGACGGTCCCGAAGAAGAAGTGGACGGCGATGTCGGCGGGCGTCGCGGTGCGGAACGTCCCCTCGCGCTGGCCCTCCTCGACCAGGGCGCGGAACCGCTCATGGTAGCGCCGCCGCTCGGCGCGGACGGCGGCGCGGCGATCACGGGCCAGCAGGTGCGTCGAGCGGAAGAAGACCGTGAAGTCGTCCAGGTGGAGGAACGAGGTGTTCAGGACGTCGACGGCGGCGGCGCGCAGCCGCTCCTCGGCGGTGCCGGGGCCGTCGGCGATCTGCTCCAGCCGGGCCATCTGCAGGGCGAGCAGCCGGTGGTAGATCTCGTAGAGGAGATCGTCCTTTGAGCCGAAGTAGTGGTACATCGCGCCCTTGGTGACGCCCGCCGCGTCGACGATCTCCTGCACGGAGGTGTTCTCGAAGCCCTTCTCGGCGAACATGCGGGTCGCGACGGCCAGCAGCCGGTCGGGGAGGGGCAGGTTGCCGGGGAGCCGGCTCACGGGCGCCTGCGTCATCGTTCCCACCTCCGTCCGGGGATCCCCCGGGCGTCGCACCGTCCCGGCGCGGCCGCCCGCGGAACGCGGAACAGCCTACCGGGCCGGGGCTCCGGGCATCCGCGCCTCGACCGGAGCCCGGCTCGGCGCGGCCGCTCGGCCCCCTGTATGTCCGTTTCGAGCCTGGGGGAGGGGCGACGTGACGGCAACGCAATAAAGCCGGGGGTGGTCTTGCTATGGATCGCGGGGAGGATGATCCGTGGGCGGCGTGTGGGGGACGAGGCGGGAGGGCGTGGTGATCCGTTCCGAAGCTGTCGCGTCCGGCGCCGACGACGCCGTGGCGGTGACGCGCGCCGCCGTCGTGCTCGGCGCGGGTGGCGGCGGCCGGGGTGGAACGATCTGATGGCCCTGTCGGCGGGGTTCAGCCTGCTCGCCGCGTTCCTGTTCGCGGGGGCCGCCGCCCTGCAGTACCGGGCGGCGCGGCGCGCGGTGCGCGGCGGGTCGGACGCCTCGGCCGCGCACGGGCTGATCCGGCGGCTGGTCCGCGACCCGGTGTGGCTGACTGGCTGGGGCGTGAACCTCGCCGGGTTCTGCGCGCAGGCCGTCGCGCTGCACTTCGGTTCGACGGCGATCGTCCAGCCGCTGCTGGTCACCCAGCTCGTCTTCACGATCGTGCTCGGGACGGTCGGCACCGGCCGCCGCCCCGCCCGGATGGACCTGCTCGGCGGCGTCGCCGTGTCGGCGGGGCTCGCCGTCCTGTTCACGGTGCCGGGCGCGATCCCGCCGGAGGGCGAGCCGTCCCGGCCCCGGCTGTTCCTCGCCGGGCTGATCGCCGCACCGGTGATCATCGTGCTGTCCCGGGCGGCGTGGCTGCGCCGGGGGCCGGTGCGGGCCGCGCTGCTCGGCGTCTGCGCGGGCCTGTTCTTCGCCGCGACCGCCGTGCTGATCAAGCTGACCACCGCCGACCTCGTCGAGCGGGGCGTCGCCGCGACCGCCGCCGACTGGCCCGGCTACGCCCTCGCGGGCAGTACGCTGCTCGGGCTGATCCTGGAGCAGCGGGCGTTCGCCGCCGGCTCGCTGCCCGCCGCGATGACCGCGATGACGATGACGAACCCGATCGCGTCCTACCTGGTGGCGGCGCTCGCGTTCCGGACGCTGCCGCCCCGCACGGCGTCCGCGTTCGTCGCCGTGTCGGTCAGCGCGGCCCTCCTCACCGCCGGTGTGGCGATGCTGTCCAGGTCCGCGGCCGTCGAGCGCGAGGCGGCGGCCTGACCCCCGGAGAAGGGACCCGCGATGATCACGAGACGCGCGCTCCTGCTCGGCGGAATCGGCGCCGCGGGCGCGGCCGTCGCGACCGGCGGCACCGCCTACGCGCTGGTGGAGAAGGACGTGCTGCCCGGCAGGGTCCCGCTCGACCGCGCGCTCGGCCGGTGCGGGAGCCCGCCCGCGCCGCCCGCCGCGTCCGTCGCGGTCGAGCGGATGGCGTGGCGGTCCGCGCACCGCCGCACCGGCGTCACCGCGACCATCGTGCCGCCCGGCGGCCGTTCCCTGCGCGGCCTGCCGGTCGTGGTGGCGCTGCACGGCAGCGGCGACAGCGCGGCGTCGGCCGTCCGGAACCTGGCGCTCGACCGGTACCTGCCGGACGCGGTCACGCGCGGCGGCGTCCCGCCGTTCGCGCTCGTCGCCGTCGACGGCGGGCCCGACTCGTACTGGCACCCACGCGCGGACGGCGACGACCCCATCGGGATGATCACCGACGAGCTGCTCCCGCGCCTGCGCGAGCGCGGGGCCAGGACCGACCGGATCGGCGCCATCGGCTGGTCGATGGGCGGGTTCGGCGCGCTCGTCCTGACCCGGCGGCTCGGCGCGGCGCGGATGGCCGCCGTCGTCGCCACCTCCCCCGCCCTGTTCGCCTCCTACGGCGACGCGCGTTCCGCGAACGCGCGGGCGTTCGACGGCCCGGCCGACTTCCGCCGACACGACGTGTTCACCGCGCTGGACGAGCTCCGGGGCGTCCCGCTCCGCGTCGACTGCGGGACGAGCGACCCGTTCGCGGCGATGGCACGCCGGTTCCGCGACCGGGTCCGCCCGGAGGGCGCGATGGCGGGCGGCTGCCACGACGGGGCGTTCTGGCGGCGCCGCCTGCCCGCGCAGCTCGCCTTCCTCGGCCACCACCTGAACGCCCGGTAGGGCGCGGATCGGCCTCGCTCTAGGCGGGGACGCGCACGCCGTCGTCGGCCGTGCGGCGCCGCGCGGTGAGCCGCCGTCCGAACCGCTGTGCCGGACGCTCGACATACCGGTGCGCCAGCGCCGCCGACGCGAGCACCGTCGTCCACAGCACCACGCCCCACAGCAGCCGGACGGACCCCGGAAGGTGCCCCGTGTGGCGCCCTCCGACGACCCAGATCGCCTGGATGACCAGCGGGTGCAGCAGGTACACCGAGTAGCTGACGAGCCCCGACCACACCAGCACGCGCGGCATCGGACGGCGCCGCAGCGCGAGCCCCGCGAGGAACGTCAGCCAGGCGGCGGCGACGGCGGCGGACCAGTCCAGGCCGAGCGGGTTCGGGTTGGCGTTGACGGCCCACGCGGTCGGCGTGCGCAGGCCCGCGACCACCGAGAACGCGGGGACGACCGCGACCATCGCGGCGGCGGGCCAGGGGCGCAGGCGGCCGTCCTGGATGCCGCGGACGGCGGTCCCGGCGAACATCGTGGCGATGATGCAGAGGCTCTCGATGGCGCCGATGCGGCTGTCCAGGACGAGCAGCCCCAGCGCCAGCGCCACCACGACCGCGACCCCGGCGCGGCGGACCCGGCGCCGTCCGCTGACCATGGCGGCGAGCCCGACCGCGAGGAGCAGCGCGGCGGCGAAAATCGTCGCGCCCGGCCACCGGGACGCGAGCAGCACCGACGGCAGCGCCACCCCGAGGATCGCCGCGCCCACCCCGAACCCGAGCGCCACCCGCGCGCTCGAACGGTGCACCCCGGCGACGAACATCGCGGTCACCAGCAGGTAGAAGACCATCTCGTAGGAGAGCGTCCAGAACACGTTGACGGCGTTCGGCACGCCCAGCAGGTCCTGGAGCATGGTCGCGTGGGCCAGCGCGGAGGCCCACGGCCGGTCGCCGAGCGCGGCGGGCAGCCCGTACGACAGCCCGGCCGAGCCGAGCACGAGCGCGAGCGCCACCGACACGAACCAGGCGGGGTAGAGGCGGAAGAACCGCCCCACCCAGAACTCCCGGACGCTCCCGCGCCGCTCCAGCGAGAACGGCACGACGTACCCGCTGACGAGGAAGAAGACGAACACCCCGTACCGCCCGAAGTCGAACCACGGGCTCGCGCCCTCGCGGACCTCGGGGAGCAGCACGTCCAGGGAATGCTCGAACACCACCACCAGCGCCGCGAGGCCGCGCAGCGCGTCGAGCCAGCCCATCCGGGCGGCCGCCGCCGGACGGGAGCCGATCTGCGTTTCAGGTGGGGTCAGGGTGTTCGTCGGCATTCGGGCCACCATAGGGGCGGTGTCTGGGCGTTCTCCAGCCGGAAGATGAGAATTGCCTTAACGGAACGCTCCGGCGGCTGACGCAGTGTGATCGTCCCGGGCGCGTCAGGACCGGCGGGAACGGCGTTCCGGCGGCCTCGCGCGCGGCGCGCGGCGGGGCCCGCGACTGTGATCAACCCCACAGTGCGGGCGGCGCGCCGGGGACGGTCAGCGCACCCCGACGACCCCGTACATGATCGGCTCGCGGCCGGGCCGGGTCGTCCCGCCGAACGGCGCGCCGCCGAGCGGCACGAGCCCCGGCGGCACCGCCCGGAACGGCCCGAGGATCTCCGCCATCCCGGCGGCGTCGCGCGGGACCAGCGGGACGCCGCTCGCGTCCTCGTACCGCCACGCGGCCTCGGCGAACGCGCCGGGCGCGAAGTCGGCGGTGGCGTGCGAGACGACCAGCCCGCTGCCCGGCGCGGTCGGCGCGGCGAGCGCGGCGACGAGGTCCGCCGCGTCCGGCAGGAAGTGCAGGACGGACGAGAACACCAGCGCCACCGGCTCCGCCGGGTCGATGAGGCGGCGCACCTCCGGGCTGCCGAGGATCGCGCCGGGGTCGCGGACGTCCGCCCGCAGCGCCGCGACGTTGCCGCCGTCGATCAGCAGCGCGCGGGCGTGGGCGATGACGAGCGGGTCGTCGTCCACGTAGACGACGCGGACGCCGGCGGCGTGCCGCGCGGCGATCCGGTGCAGGGACTCCGAGGTCGGCAGCCCGCAGCCGAGGTCGAGGTACTGCCGGACGCCGCGCGCGGCGAGCACCCGGACGGCGCGGGCGAGGAACTCGCGGGCGGCGCGGGCCGCGTCCCCCGCCTGCGGCAGGACGGCGAGGACCTCGTGCGCGAGGTCGCGGTCGGCGGCGTAGTTGTCCTTGCCGCCGAGGAGGTAGTCGTGGACGCGCGCGGTCCCCGGCCTGTCCAGGGCGAGCCGCGTCCCCGGCGCCCGTGTCGCGGGCGCCCGCGCGCCGGCCGTCGTCATTGCGTCACCTGTCGCCTTCGCCAGAGGGAGCGTGCTCGGCTCACCCTCGACGGTAGGCCGCCGAGCCGGGCGCGCGGGCGGCGCGGTCGGCGGACGGCCCGGGAGCCGCGCCTCCGGTGGCCGCATGGGGACAGCCGCGTTTGACGGCGTCCGGCGCCCTCCGGGGGAAAGCGGGACGGGCATCAGGAGCGCGGCGCGCGGACGCGCCGATCCCAGACCGGCGGGCCGCCCGCAGGCGCTATTGGACAAATGGCCATTTCTGGTCATGACTCCGGCTTAACCGCCGGACCGGTACCCCTGTCGGAAGGCTCAGGAACCGCCTCCGGGATCCCGCCACATCAGCCAGACGGACGGCGCGCCCCGCCCCGGCAGCGGCAGCTCTTTCGTCACACGGAACCCGAACCGCTCGTAGTAGGCGATGTTGCGCTCCTTCGAGCTCTCCAGGTAGGCGGGGACGCCCTCGGCGTCGCACCGCTCCAGCCGCGACCGCAGCAGCGCGCTGCCGAGCCCGTTGCCCTGCGCCGGGGGATCGGTGCCGAGCATCGCCAGGTACCAGTGCGGCTCGCGCGGGTGGTGGCGCTCGATCTCGTTCAGCGTCCGCAGCGTGACCGGAACCCGCGCGCCGAAAGCGCGCAGCAGCGGGAGCGTCTGCGTCACCTGCACGCGCAGCGGGACGCGCCACCGCCCGGGCGGGTCCCACAGCGCCGCCGCCTCCGGCCGCTCGCCCCGCCCGGTCGACTCGCTGCCGCCGTGCCGGAGGTGCACCCGGCGCAGCGTGAGCGCGTAGAGGCCGGTCAGGCGGCGGATCCGGGACGCCTCGTCCGGCACCAGCCAGCTCCAGACCGGGTCGTCGTCGAAGGCGCGGGCGAGGAGGGCGGCGAGCTCGTCGACGTCCGGGGCCGTGGCCGCGCGGACGACCGGGGACGGAACGGGGTTCGTGGTCATGGCGCGGCCTCCTCGGGGGACGCGCCGATCGTCACCGCCGCCGCGTCCGCGCGTCAAGGAGCGCGGGCGCGGGCGGCGCACGCGGGATCGCGTGCGAGAGCGCGTCGCGGACGGGAGCCTGTCAGACGGGAGTGTGCCACAGACGGGCCCGCCGTACGCGCGCTGGAGGGCGTTATCGGCGGTCCTCCCCGGCCCGGAGGATCTCCTCCAGGACGAGCGCGGAGCCGATCCCGACGAGCCAGGTGTCCTTGGCGAGCGGGATGCCCTCCGGGGTGGGCCGCACCCCGCCGGGCTCCCGCATGCCGGGCAGCCGCCAGTACAGGCCGGTCAGCCCGCCCGCGAACGCGGTGAGCGCGGCGCCCGCGATCAGCGACGGGACCAGGGGCACGGCCAGCGCGGCGCCGAGCGCGACCTCGGCGGCGCCGAGCCGGCGGGTGAAGGTCCGCGCGTCCTGCGACTCCAGGAACGGGTAGGCGGTCTTCGCCATGCCGTGGTACTGGTCGGCCGTCTCGTCCGTGTGCTTGAGCTTGGAGATGCCCGAGTTCATGACGAACGCCCCCACGAGCAGCCGGACGGGCATCTGGTGAGCGCGAGCGAGGAGCCGCATGGTTCCCCTAACCGTGGGTGGGACAGGGCGCTCGGTTTCATTCCCGCCGACCGGCCGTTACACCTGGCCAGAGGGTCAAGACTCGGCATCCGGGCGGTCCGGCGAGGTAGCGTTCCCCCTCGTGACGACGCCAGCGGACGGCCCGCCGCCGTCGCCCGAGTGGGCGCCGGAACGCGAGGTCACCGCCGCGACGGCCGCCGCGCTGATCGCGGACCGGTTCCCCGAACTGCGCGGCGCGGCGGTGGAGCGGCTCGCGACCGGCTGGGACAACACGGTCTTCCGGGTCGGCGGCGCGTGGGCGTTCCGGTTCCCGCGCCGCCGGATCGCGGTGCCGGGGGTGGAGCGCGAGATCGCGGCGCTGCCCGTCCTCGCGCCGCGGCTGCCGCTGCCGGTGCCCGTGCCGCGCTTCGCCGCCGGGCCGTCCGCCGGCTTCCCCTGGCCGTTCTGGGGCGGCCGGCTGATCGAGGGCCGGGAGTTCGCGGACGTCCGCCCGCCGGACGCGGAGCGCGGCGCGCTCGCCGCCGAGATCGGGGCCTTCCTGCGCGCGCTGCACGACCCGGCGCTCGTCCGCGAGGCGGGGCAGGGGCTGCCGCTCGACCCGATGCGCCGTGCCGACCCGGCCCTGCGCGCGGAGCGGACGTTCCCCTGCCTGGACGCCCTCGCCGCGCTCGGCGCCTGGGACCGCGACCCGGCCGTGGAGGCGTTCCTCGCCGCCGCGCGCGACCGGCGCCCGCCGGACGGCGGGCCGGTGGTCGTCCACGGGGACCTGCACGTCCGGCACCTGCTGCTCGGGCCGGACGGCCGTGCCGCCGGGATCATCGACTGGGGCGACGTGTGCCTGGCCGACCCGGCCGTCGACCTGTCCCTCGCCTACGCCGGGTTCGGCGGCGACGCGCGGGCCGCGTTCCTCGCCGCGTACGGGCCGGTGCCGGCGGACCGGGAGGCCGCCGCGCGGGCGCTGGCGCTCAACCTGAGCGCGACGCTCGCCGAGTACGCGGCGTCGACCGGCCGGGACGTGCTGCTCGCCGAGTCGCTCGCCGGGATCGCCCGCGCCGTCGCGCGTCCCTAGCGGGCGGCCAGGTAGACGCGGACGGTGGTGCAGTCCGGCCCGGTGTGCATCCGGACGAGGTCGGCGAGGTGGTTGACCATCAGGACGCCCCGTCCGCCGTCCGGGCTCATGTTCGCCGGGCGCCGCCCGACCAGCGGGTCGGTGATCGTGCCCGCGTCCCGGACCTCGCAGACGACCTGGCCGTCCTCCGCCCACAGCCGCGCCGTGCCCGCGCCGCCGCCGTGCAGGCACGAGTTCGCGGCCAGCTCGTTCACCGCCAGCTCCAGGTCGCCCGTCGCCACCTCGCCGAGGCCGAGCCGCGGCCCCCACCGGGTGACGAACTCGCGGACGAGCGGCAGCGTGTCGAGGTCGAAGCCCATCGCGACCGCGCCCGGCGGCGGCTCCGGAAACGGCAGGTTGTAGTCGCTGATCACGCGGTCCGGCGCGTAGTCGTCGCTCACCCGTTCGCCGTACCGGTCGATCACGACGGGGTGGGTGGCGCGGGCGTCGGCGATCACAGCGGGGTCGAGGCCGGCCGTGTCGTAGGGGCACAGGATCGACACGCCGCGCCCCGCGAACGCCAGGTTGATCAGCGCCTCGTGCTGCGCGCAGGCCGGGTACTCGGTGGCGGACCGGCCGGGCCAGATCGGCTCCCCGATGATCCGCACCCGGCCCACCGGATGCCGGTCGGCGAAGTCGCGGAGGACGCCGGGGATGATGCGGCCCGGATTGCGCCCAGCCTCGGTCATGTCCAGCCAGGTCACCTCGTCGGCGACGGGGCCGAGCGCGTCCCGCAGCACGTCGAGCCGGGGGCCGGGGACGGCGACCGCGACGGGCTCGTCCGCGTACCGGCCCTCGCGGATGAAGGGCACCGTCCCCGCGAGGTACTCCGCGTCGTCGTCGTAGAAGAGCGCCGGGTGGACGAACGGGTCCTGCGGCGGCGCGCCTCGCCCCGGGGGCCGCGGGCTCGCCGCGCGGTCTCCCTCGTTCGGATATGGCGTCACGTGCACGTGCATCGTAAGTGGAGGGTAGGCGAGGGGCGGCGTGCCCGCGAACCGGTCGCGACCGCGTCCCCCGAGGTCGGCAGGGCGTCTTCGAATGGTAACCGGACTTACGGATACCCCTTACGGACCCCAAAAAAACAAAGGAAGTCGGTAAAAATCCCGCTGGGAGGTCAGCGGTCGGGCAGCAGGAGGGCGTCCACCACGTCGGTCAGCCTGCCGCGCCGCCGGTACGCGGCGCGCTGCCGCTCGGCGCCCGTCCCGCCCGCGAGCAGCCGCCGGACGCCGTCCGCGACCGCGCGGAGGTCGCCGCTCGCCTCCAGCGCGGGGCGCACGTGGGCCATCAGGGCGCCGGTCTGCTCGCGGAATCCGGCGGGGCGGCCGGTCCGCACGTCCACGCCGGTCCCGCCGAGGCCGTCGCGCGCGGCGAGCCAGTACGCGGCGCGCAGCATCTCGGGGGACGGGTCGGGTGGCGGCTCGCCCGCGTCCACGGCCGCCGACGAGACCTCCACCAGCGCGCGGATCAGCGCGGCGAACACGACGGCGTCGGCGGCGGACGGGGCGACGTCCGCGAGCCGGACCTCCACGGTCGGCAGCCGGGCGGACGGCCGCACGTCCCAGAAGATCGTGCCCGCGTCCATCAGCGCGCCGCAGCCGAGCAGCGTGCCGACGAGGTCCTCGTAGTGGGCGGACGACTCGAAGAACGGCGGCGGCCCGGCCACCGGCCAGCGCGCCCACGTCATCACCCGCCAGCAGGCGTGCCCGGTGTCGCGCCCGGCCCAGTACGGCGAGTTCGCGGCGAGCGCCAGCAGCGTCGGCAGCCAGGGCCGCAGATGGTTGCTGACCTGGACGGCGCGCTCCCGGTCGGGCATCTCGACGTGGACGTGGCAGGAGCAGATGCTCTGCTCGTCGTCCAGCGCCCGGTAGGTGGCGCGGCTCTCGGCGTAGCGCGCGCCCGCGCCGATCGGGGCGGGGAACAGGTCGCCGAGGATCGGGGTGCCGGACGCGGCGAGCCGGACGCCCTCGGCCGCCGCCGCTGCCGCCATCGCCGCCCGCATCGACCGGACCTGCTCGCCCAGCTTGTCGAGGTCGTAGCACGGCGCGGTCTTCGCCTCGGCCAGGAACGCGACGAGCTCGGTGGAGGCCCGCTCGCCGAGCGTGGCGGACGCCCGCCGCACCACGGCGGGAGCGCGCGGGACGACCTCCCGGGTACCGGGATCGACGACGAAGTACTCTTCCTCGATACCGAAACGCGGGGCCATCCCACCACCTCGGGGCCGGGAGCGACGGAGGGGGCGACTCCCTTCGACCGTACGTGGCCGCCGCCGCGTTCGCACCTGCCGGACGGCCCGAAACGGGCACCGGGGAGCGCCTTGATCCATCCTTGGCGCGCCGCCTGGTTCGTACCCTGCCGTCCGGTTCGAGGCTTGATCAGGGGTTGGTCAGGGACCCGGATCGAAGAAGTACATCGAGAGCGCGATCAGGTGCGTGACCACGACCACGCCGATGCCGAAGAAGAACAGCATCTTGGCGGGGGCGTGCGGGAACACCTTCCCCGGCTTGAGCGGGCCGCGCTCGCGCTGCCGCGCGGCGATCCGCTCCTCGATCGGGGGCCGCCCGAACATGCCGCCTCCGCCGTCAGTGCCGGGGCTCGTCGACGACGACGTCCGTCATGATGTCGACCGCCAGGGCGATGATCGCGCCGGCCGCGGCGATCGCCGCGCCCACCCCGAACACGACCCAGTCGGGGCCCAGGACGATGCCGAAGCCGCCGACGACGAAACCGACGAAGATGATGGCCACGGCTACCCAGGACTTCGGGCGCCCGGCGTGGCTGCCAGTCGACATGCGTGCGTCTTCCCTTTGCGAGGATCGGGTGGAGGGGGCCCGCCAGGTGCTGGGGGGCTGCCTGCCGAACTCTAGCAACGCCCCACGCCACCGGGCGTTCCGGGGTACCGTGAGCGCCCCGCCGGAGGGTCCCGCCGGACATGCCGGACCGAAGGCCGTTCGGTTCCGCGCCACCCCGGCTTCAGGCCGGTTTCAGGCGGTTGCCTACGATCCAGAGCATGACGGTGCCGCCTGAGGAACTCGAACTGGCCGCCGCCTTCCCCCCGGCCGAGCGCGACCGGTGGCGGGAGATGGTGAAGGGGGTGCTGCGCAGATCCGGCGCGGCGACGGAGGACACCCCGCTCGACGCGGTCGAGGGGCTGCTGACCCGCGAGTCCTACGACGGGGTTCCGATCGCCCCGCTCTACGCGCGCGAGGACGCGCCGCCGGGACGCCCCGGGCTCGCCCCCTACGTCCGCGCGGTGCGGCCGGACGGCGAGGGCCTCGCGGGCTGGGACGTCCGCCAGCGCCACGCCCACCCCGACCCGGCCGCGACCCGCGAGGCGATCCTGGCCGACCTGGAGAACGGCGCCACGTCCGTCTGGCTGCGGCTGGGCGCGGGCGGGCTGCCGGTGGCGGCGCTGCCCGAGGCGCTGCGCGGCGTCCTGCTCGACCTCGCGCCCGTCGCGCTGGACGCGGGGGCCGAGACCGGCGCGGCGGCGGACGCCTTCCTCGCCCTGGTCACCGAGCGCGGGAACGCGGCGGACGCGTCCGGCGCGCTCGGCGCCGACCCGCTCGGCCTGGCCGCCCGCACCGGGACTCCCGGCTCCCTCGACGAGGCGGCGGCGCTGGGCGTCCGCTGCGCCCGCGAGTTCCCGAAGCTGCGCGCGATCGTCGCCGACGGGACCCCGTACCACGACGCGGGCGGCGCCGACGCCGAGGAACTGGGCGCCGTCGCCGCCGCCGGGGTCGCCTACCTGCGGGCCCTGACCGGCGCGGGCCTGACCGTGGACGAGGCGTTCGGCCAGATCGAGTTCCGCGTCGCCGTCAACGCCGACCAGTTCTCGTCGATCGCCAAGCTCCGGGCCCTGCGGCGGCTGTGGGCGCGGGTCGCCGAGGTCAGCGGCGCGACCGAGGGGGCGGACGCGCGGATCCACGCGGTCACGTCGGCCGCGATGATGACGCGCCGCGACCCGTGGGTGAACATGCTCCGCACCACCGTCGCCGCGTTCGCGGCCGGGGTCGGCGGCGCGGACGCGGTGACCGTCCTGCCGTTCGACGCCCGCCTCGGCCTCCCGGACGGCTTCGCCCGCCGCATCGCCCGCAACACCCAGACCCTCCTGCTGGAGGAGTCGAGCCTCGCCCGCGTCGTCGACCCGGCGGGCGGCTCCTGGTACGCCGAGAGCCTCACCGAGGGCGTCGCGCAGGCCGCCTGGACGTGGTTCACCGAGATCGAGAGGGCCGGGGGACTCGCCGCCGCGCTCGACTCGGGCCTGGTCGCGGACCGGATCGCCGCGACGTGGGCGCGCCGCCGCAAGGACATCGCCCGGCGCAAGGCCCCGCTCACCGGCGTCAGCGAGTTCCCGAACCTGGCCGAGACCCTCCCCGAACGGGAACCGGCCCCGGCCGAGTCCGGCGGCGGGCTGCCCGTCGTCGCCTACGCGCAGGACTTCGAGGCCCTGCGCGACCGCGCCGACGCCCACGCCGCCGCGGCCGGCGCGCGGCCGCGGGTGTTCCTCGCGACGCTCGGGCCGGTCGCCGCCCACACGGCGCGGGCGTCCTTCGCCGCCAACCTGTTCCAGGCGGGCGGGATCGAGACCGTCGCCGGGGCGCCGGAGGAGTTCGCCGCGTCCGGGGCGTCCGTCGCCTGCCTCTGCTCCAGCGACGACGTGTACGCCGAGGAGGCCGCCGCCGCGGCCCGGATCCTGCGCGACGCGGGGGCCGTGAAGATCTGGCTCGCGGGTAAGGGAACCTACGAGGGGGTCGACGGGCACGTCCACGCGGGCTGCGACGCGGTCGAGGCGCTGGCGGCCACCCTCCGTGATCTGGGAGTGAGCGAATGATCCCCGACTTCAGCGAGATCGACCTCGGGACGGCGCCGCCCGCCGACGAGGCCGCCAAGCGCTGGCGCGCCGCCGTCGCCGACACCACCGGCGCCGAGCCCGAGGCCCACCTCTGGGAGACCCCGGAGGGCATCGGCGTCAAGCCCCTCTACACCGGCGACGACCTCGCCGGGCTCGACTTCCTCGGCACCTATCCGGGCATCGCGCCGTTCCTGCGCGGCCCCTACCCGGCCATGTACGCGACCCAGCCGTGGACGATCCGGCAGTACGCCGGGTTCTCCACCGCCGAGGAGTCCAACGCGTTCTACCGGCGCAACCTCGCGGCCGGGCAGAAGGGCCTGTCCGTCGCGTTCGACCTCGCGACCCACCGCGGCTACGACTCCGACCACCCGCGCGTGTCCGGGGACGTCGGCATGGCGGGCGTCGCGATCGACTCCATCTACGACATGCGGCAGCTCTTCGACGGCATCCCGCTGGACCGGATGAGCGTGTCGATGACCATGAACGGCGCGGTGCTGCCCGTCCTCGCGCTCTACATCGCGGCGGCCGAGGAGCAGGGGGTGAAGCCGGAGGCCCTCGCGGGGACGATCCAGAACGACATCCTCAAGGAGTTCATGGTCCGCAACACCTACATCTACCCGCCGCAGCCGTCCATGCGGATCATCTCCGACATCTTCGCGTTCACCTCGCGGCGGATGCCGAAGTACAACTCCATCTCGATCTCCGGCTACCACATCCAGGAGGCGGGGGCGACCGCCGACCTGGAGCTGGCCTACACGCTCGCCGACGGCGTCGAGTACATCCGCGCCGGCCGCGACGCGGGCCTGGACGTCGACGCGTTCGCCCCCCGCCTGTCGTTCTTCTGGGCCATCGGCATGAACTTCTTCATGGAGGTCGCGAAGCTCCGCGCGGCCCGCCTGCTCTGGGCGAAGCTCGTGAAGACGTTCGACCCGCAGAACCCGAAGTCGCTGTCGCTGCGGACGCACTCGCAGACGTCCGGCTGGTCCCTCACCGCGCAGGACGTCTACAACAACGTCGCCCGCACCTGCGTCGAGGCCATGGCCGCCACGCAGGGGCACACGCAGTCTCTGCACACCAACGCGCTGGACGAGGCCCTCGCCCTCCCGACCGACTTCTCCGCCCGCATCGCCCGCAACACCCAGCTGCTCCTCCAGCAGGAGTCCGGGACGACCCGCGCCATCGACCCGTGGGGCGGCAGCGCCTACGTCGAGCGGCTCACCTACGACCTCGCCCGCCGCGCCTGGGGCCACATCACCGAGGTGGAGCGCGCGGGCGGGATGGCGAAGGCGATCGACGAGGGGCTGCCGAAGCTCCGCATCGAGGAGGCGGCGGCCCGCACCCAGGCCCGCATCGACTCCGGACGGCAGCCGGTCATCGGCGTCAACAAGTACCGTCCGGACGCCGAGCAGGAGATCGACGTCCTGAAGGTGGACAACGCGTCCGTCCGCGCGCAGCAGATCGACAAGCTGCGCCGCCTGCGGGACGAGCGCGACGAGCCCGCGACACAGGCCGCGCTGGAGGCGCTCACCCGCGCCGCCGAGGCCGCCGAGAACGGCGACCGCGCGCCCGGCCTGGAGAAGAACCTCCTCGCCCTCGCCATCGACGCCGCCCGCGCCATGGCCACCGTCGGCGAGATCTCCGGCGCGCTGGAGAAGGCGTACGGGCGGCACGCCGCGCAGATCCGTACGATCTCCGGTGTGTACCGGGAGGAAGCCGGTCAGGTGACCGACATCGAGAAGGCCCGCGCCGCGACCGCCGCGTTCGAGGAGGCGGAGGGGCGCCGGCCGCGCATCCTCGTCGCGAAGATGGGGCAGGACGGCCACGACCGGGGCCAGAAGGTCATCGCGACCGGGTTCGCCGACCTCGGCTTCGACGTCGACGTGGGCCCGCTGTTCCAGACCCCCGCCGAGGTCGCCCGCCAGGCCGTCGAGGCCGACGTGCACGTCGTCGGGGTCAACTCGCTCGCCGCCGGGCACCTCACGCTGGTGCCCGCGCTGCGGGCGGAACTGGCCGCGCTCGGCCGGGAGGACATCATGATCGTCGTCGGCGGGGTCATCCCGCCCGGGGACTTCGCCGAGCTGCGCGCCGCCGGCGCCGCCGCGATCTTCGGGCCCGGCACCGTCCTCGCGGACGCCGCGCTCGGCCTGCTCGCCGAGCTGGCCGCGCGGCTGGGGCACGCGGAGCGGTGAACCCCGGCCTGGACGAGTACGCGGCCGGGGTCCTGGACGGGTCCCGGGCCTGGATCGCGCGCGCGATCACGCTCGTCGAGTCGACCAGGACCGACCACCGGGAGCTGGCGCAGAAGCTGCTCGTCGAGCTGACCCCGCACGCCGGGGACGCGCGCCGCGTCGGCGTCACCGGAGTCCCCGGCGTCGGCAAGTCGACGTTCATCGACGCGCTCGGCACCCGACTCACCGGGAACGGACACAGGGTCGCGGTGCTCGCCGTCGACCCGTCCTCGACCCGGACGGGCGGCAGCATCCTCGGCGACAAGACCCGGATGCAGCGGCTCGCGGCCGACCCGGACGCGTTCATCCGCCCCTCGCCCACGGCGGGGACGCTCGGCGGCGTCGCGAAGGCCACCCGCGAGGCGATGGTCGTCATGGAGGCGGCCGGGTACGACGTCGTCCTCGTCGAGACGGTCGGCGTCGGCCAGTCCGAGACGGCGGTCGCCGAGATGGTCGACACGTTCCTGTTCCTCACCCTCGCCCGCACCGGCGACCAGCTCCAGGGCATCAAGAAGGGCGTGCTGGAGCTGGCCGACGTCATCGCCGTGAACAAGGCGGACGGCGAGCACAAGCTGGAGGCCAAGCGGGCGGCGCGCGAGCTGTCCGGGGCGCTGCGGCTGCTGCGCGGCGACGCGCGCGGCCGGGAGGTGCCCGTCCTCACGTGCAGCGCCCTGGAGGGCAGCGGGCTGGACGAGGTGTGGCGCCGGATCGCCGCGCACCACGACCGGCTCCGCGGCTCCGGCGAGCTGGACGCCCGGCGCCGCCGCCAGCAGGTCGGCTGGACGTGGGCGATGGTCCGCGAGCGGCTCCTCGCCGACCTGGGCGCCGACCCCAGTGTCCGGGAGCTCGCCCCCGAACTGGAGTCGGCGGTCGCGGACGGGACGCTGACCCCGGCGCTCGCCGCCGAGCGCATCCTGGCGGCGTTCGCGCGGCGCCGCTGAGCCGTGTCCCGCCGGGCGGAACCCCGGTCGAAACGGCGGCCGAAACCGGCCCGGCGGGCCGCCCGCTAAGGGGGGTTGTCCGGGGTCCCGGCGGCGCCGCGCCGGGATCAGGTACAACAGTCGGATGGACGTCATCGCGCTCGATGATCCAACGGACGCGCAGATCCGGGAGTGGCACGGCGTGCTCGCGGCCGTCCACGCCGCCGACCCGGGCGCCCAGCCCGCGCCCGACCCCGACCTCACGACCCGGCTCCTGCTCGGCGCGGAGCCGGGGTCGCGGCAGCGGTTGTGGGGGGTGGCGGACGGGGCCCGGCTGGCCGCGGTGGCCCTGCTGCGGCTGCCCGGCGAGCCCGGCCCGGAACGGCCCGGCGAGATCGACGTCCAGGTCCGTCCCGAGCTCCGCCGCCGCGGGCTCG
This sequence comes from Actinomadura decatromicini, assembly GCF_008121305.1. Lineage (NCBI taxonomy): Bacteria > Bacillati > Actinomycetota > Actinomycetes > Streptosporangiales > Thermomonosporaceae > Actinomadura > Actinomadura decatromicini. Next base: position 136,688 of record NZ_VSRQ01000011.1, read on the forward strand.
GCGGGCGGCTGCTCGCCGCCGCCGCCGAGGGGCTGCGCGCCGACGGCCGCACCAGCGTGATCACGCAGGTCCTCGCGGGCACCCCGGCCGTCCCGTTCCTGGAGGCGCACGGCTTCGAGTGCGTCCTCACGCTGCGCGGCATGCTGCTGCGGCTGGACGACCTGCCCGCCGGGCGCGTCGCGCGGCTCCTCGCGGCCGGGCCCGCCGGGTACCGGCTCGTCCGCTGGCACGGCGTCGTCCCGGACGAGCACGCCGCCGCCCTCGCCCGCGCCAAGCACGCCATGGCCGACTTCGCCGAGTACGAGGGCACGCCGTGGGACGCGCACCGCGTCCGCGAGACGGCGGAGATCGTCGCCAAGCGCGGCGACGACCTGTACACGGTCGCCGCGCTCGACGGCCCGGTGATCGCCGGGTTCACCGAGGTCGTCGTCCCGCACGACGCGACGGGGCGGGCCGCGCAGTACGACACCGCCGTCGTCCCCGAGCACCGGGGCCGCCGCATCGGCATCTGGGTGAAGGCCGCGATGCTGGGCTGGCTGGCGGAGGCGCGCCCCGAGGTCCGCGAGATCGAGACCGACAACGTCAGCGACAACGTCCACATGCTCGCCGTCAACGCCGAACTCGGCTTCCGGGTGGAGCGCGAGTCCGTCGAATACCAGGCGGCCGTCGCCGACCTCCTCGCCCTCCGCTGACCCTCCGGCGGCCGCTCCGCCGATTACGTCCGCCTGAAAATGCGGTTGCCCGCCGTACCGCCGCGTCGGCACTCTTATGGAGGCTTCCGGGAAATGCCCGGAAGCCGGATAATTGCCGAAGCATTTCCCTGTAGTTCAACGGTTGAGCGCCGCATCGTTATTGCGGATATCCAGGTTCGAATCCTGGCGGGGGAGCCGCGGGACGGAGGTGAAGCGGTGAACGTGCTCGTCCTGAACGCGTCGTACGAGCCCCTGCAGCGGGTCGACCTGCGGCACGCCATCCGCATGCTGGTCCGCGAGGTCGCGGTCGTGGAGGAGGCGGAGGAGGGCCGCACCTTCGGCCGCTTCCCGGTGCCGCGGGTCCTGCGCCTCGTCCGCTATGTCGCGATGCGCTGGCGGCACGGGCGGCGCCCGCCCTGGAGCAAGCGCGGCGTGTACCTGCGCGACCGGGGCCTCTGCTGCTACTGCGGACGGCGCGGGAACACCATCGACCACGTCCACCCGCAGTCCCGCGGCGGCCTCGACACCTGGGAGAACACCGTCCTGGCGTGCGGGAGGTGCAACAACCGCAAGGGCGACCGGACGATCGCCGAGGCCGGTCTGAGGCTGCTGTCGGAGCCGCGCGTCCCGCGCTGGGACGAACTCGTCCGCTGACGCGGGGGCCTGCGCGACGGGGGCCCGGGGGCCGTGCCGCGACATGCGGCGCGGCCCCCTCGGCGTCCGGTGACCTTCTGGTAACTCTATGTGTTTTTCGAAGCATCTGAGGCGAAATGGGCGATTGTGGTAGCGTGCCGCCAATCTTGAGCTTTGTTATCTAGGAGAGATCTGTGGCGGCGCTCGATCCCCTCGGCAGGCCGACCCGCTCCGGCGGGCGCAGGACGGCGCGGCGGCTCGCGGCGCTCGTCCTCGTGGCGGGCGTCTCGGCGGCGCTGCCGCCGGCGGCCGGCAGCGCCGCGGGCCTCCCGCAGAAACCGAAGGACCTCAAGAAGGAGTACGCCGAACTCCAGAAGCGCGCGGACAGGCTGTCGAAGGAGTACCGGGGCGAGCTGATCACGCTCGACGAGGCGAAGAAGGCGGCCGAGCGCGCCGGCCTCGACGCCGCCCGCGCCGGACGCGACTACGACGCCGCCCGCGCCGACGTGGCCCGGCTCGCGGCCGGCACGTACATGAACGGGCGGCTCGACGTCGTCCCGATGATCTCCGCCGCCGAGCCGGGCGCCGCCGTCCACGACGCCGCCGTCATCGAGCACATCAGCCTCAACAACGGGCGGCGCGTCCAGAACCTGCGGGCCATGCAGACGAAGGCGACGCAGTCCCAGGAGACGGCCCGCAAGAAGATCGACGCGGTGAAGAAGGAGATCGACGACCTGGAGGGCCAGCGCGCCCGGGTCAAGAAGCTCCTCGCCAAGTACAAGCCCGAGGCGACGCAGGGCCCCGCCGGAGGCGGGCGCCCGGACGGCGTCAGCGGCACCAAGTCGCCCATCGTCGGCAACTCGATGACCGCGCGGATGCGGACCGCCCTGCTGGAGATCGACGGCAAGTTCGGGCCGTTCCCGACGATCGGCTGCTCGCGTCCCGGCGACCCGCAGGACCACGGGTCCGGCACGGCCTGCGACTTCATGGAGAGCACCGGCGGCAGGATGCCGAGCGCCTCCGCCCAGGCCCACGGCGACCGCGTCGCCCAGTTCGTGATCGACAACGCGTCCCGGCTCGGCATCAAGTATGTCATCTGGAAGCAGCGCATCTACGACATGCGCGGCAGCGGCGGCTGGCGCGCCATGGAGGACCGCGGCAGCGTCACCCAGAACCACTTCGACCACGTCCACGTCTCCGTCCTCTGAGACCCGGCCGGGGCGTCACGGGGTGTCGAGCGGGACGACGGTGTGTTCTTCGGCGGAGCGGGTGGCGGCGTCGATGATCTCTAGGCCGATGATCGCGTCAGCGAGGGTGACCGGTGGCGGCGCGGACTCGGTGAGGGTGCGGGCCACGGCCGCGTAGAACTCCTGGTAGGCGCCCGGCACGGTGGGCTCGGGGCGCTCGTCGCCGGGCGTTCCGACGACACCGGCGGCGTCCGGGGGTGCGAATCCGTAGCCCGGTTCCTTCGGGGTCAGGCCCGCGCGGAGTTGCTCCTCCTGCACGTCCATGCCGGACACCGAGTACGCCGCGCGGCTTCCGAGCACCCGGAACCTCGGGCCGAGCCGCGCGGCGGTCGCGCTCATCCACAGGTGCGAGCGGACGCCGTCCGGGTGCGTCAGGGCGAGGAAGACGTCGTCGGGGGTCGCCGCGCCCGGGCGCCGCGCGTCGATCTCCGCGTAGACCTCCGCCGGACGTCCGAACAGCGCGACGGCCTGGTCGATCAGGTGGGAGCCGAGGTCGAACAGGATCCCGCCCGCCTCGCGCGGGTCGGTGCTCTCCTTCCAGCCCGGCCGCACCTCCGGCCGCCACCGCTCGAACCGCGACTCGAACCGCCGGACGTCCCCGAGCGCGCCCGCGTCGATCAGCCGCCGCGCCGTCTGGAAGTCGCCGTCGAAGCGCCGGTTGTGGAACGGGAACACCGGCAGCCCGCGGACGGCGCTCAGCGCGGCGAGCGAGCGGGCGTCCGCGGCCGAGGCCGCGACCGGCTTGTCCACGACGACCGGGACGCCGGACGTCAGCGCCGCCCGCGCGAGCGGCACGTGCTGCCGGTTCGGCGCGCTGACCACCACCAGGTCGTAGCCGCCGGGAGCGCTCCACAGCCGGTCGGCGCTCTCCACGACCTCCGCGTCCGGGTACCGCTCCCGCACGGCGCGCCGCCGCTCCGGCGCGCCGGTGACGACCGCCGCGAGCCGCATCCCGGCGACGGACGAGATCAGCGGCGCGTGGAACACCGAGCCGCCGGTGCCGTAGCCGATCAGTGCGACGCGCAGGTCCATGTGACGATCATGTCCGATGGCGGGACGGCGGCCGGGAGGCGGGGTCCCGTCCGCGACCGGCCGGGCCGGAGTGACCGTCACCCGCGCGGCATATTCTTCGGAGGGAGATCGCGGAAAGAGGGGGAGCCGGTGCCGAAGCCAGTGCTGCTGACCGTCGACGACGACCCGGGCGTGTCCCGGGCCGTGGCGCGGGACCTGCGCCGCCGGTACGCCGAGTCGTACCGGGTGGTGCGCGCCGAGTCCGGCCCCCAGGCCCTGGACGCGCTGCGCGAGCTGCGGCTGCGCGGCGAGGACACCGCCGTCATGGTCGCCGACCACCGGATGCCCGAGATGACCGGCGTGGAGTTCCTCGAACGGGCGATGGACCTGTTCCCGTACGCGCGGCGCGTCCTGCTCACCGCCTACGCCGACACCGACGCCGCGATCCGCGCGATCAACGACGTCGACCTCGACCACTACCTGCTGAAGCCGTGGGACCCGCCGGAGGAGAAGTTCTACCCGGTGATCGACGAGCAGCTCGACGCGTGGGCGCGCACCGAGCGGCACGAGCAGGGGGAGGCGCTGCGGGTCGTCGGGCACCGCTGGTCGGCGCGCTGCTACGAGGTCCGCGACTTCCTCGCCCGCCACCAGGTCCCCTACACGTGGCTGATGGACGACGACCCCGAGGGCGCGGAGTTGATCGAGGCGGCGGACCGTCCGGAGCTGCCGCTGATCGTCCGGTCTGACGGGACGACCCTGTCCGCGCCGTCCGACGCCGTGCTGGCGTCCGCGATCGGGCTGCCGAGCACCCCGTCGACCGGGTTCTACGACCTGATCGTCGTGGGCGGCGGGCCGTCCGGGCTGGGCGCGGCCGTGTACGGGGCGTCGGAGGGGCTGCGGACGGTCGTCGTGGAGCGGCGCGCCCTCGGCGGCCAGGCCGGGCAGAGCTCCCGGATCGAGAACTACCTCGGCTTCCCGGACGGCGTGTCCGGCGCGCAGCTCGCCGACCGGGCCCGCCGCCAGGCCGACCGGTTCGGCGCCGAGCTGCTCCAGGCCGGTGAGGTCACGGCGCTGGAGGCGCGCGGCACGGCCCGCGTCGCCCGGCTGTCGGACGGCACGGAGATCGCCGCGCACGCCGTGATCCTCGCGACCGGCGTGTCCTACCGGCGTCTCAACGCCGAGGGCGTGGACGACTTCGTCGGCCGCGGCGTCTTCTACGGCGCGGCGCTCACCGAGGCCCCGTCCTGCGCGGACGAGGAGGTCGCGGTCGTCGGCGGCGCGAACTCGGCGGGGCAGGCCGCCGTCCACCTCGCCAGGTACGCGAAGACGGTGCACCTGATCGTCCGGGCGGACGGCCTGGAGCGCTCGATGTCGCACTACCTGATCGAGCAGATCGCCGCGACGCCGAACATCGAGGTCCACACCGGCAAGACGGTGTGCGCGGCGGAGGGCGCCGACCGGCTGGAGCGGCTCACGTTCGCGTGGGCGGGCGGCAAGAAGACGATCGACGCGCACTGGCTGTTCGTGTTCATCGGCGCGGAGCCGGGCACCGGCTGGCTGGACGGCCTCGTCGAGCGCGACGCGCTCGGCTACGTGGTGACGGGCCCGGACCTCGTCGCCGGGGGCCGCCGCCCGGCGGGCTGGCCGCTCGCCCGCCAGCCGTACCACCTGGAGACGAGCGTCCCAGGGGTGTTCGCGGCGGGCGACGTCCGGGCCCAGTCGATGAAGCGCGTCGCGTCCGCGGTGGGCGACGGCGCGATGGCGGTGGCCCTGGTTCACCGCTACTTGGAGCAGGCATGAGCGAAGCGAACCGGGGGGTGTGGGGGGTCGACCCTCCACAGGAGGCAGGCATGAGGGGGCGGGTATGAGCACGGCGACACCCGAGGAGCTGCGTCGGCTCTTCCTGTTCGAGGATCTCGACGACGAGAAGCTCGGCTGGCTGTCGGCGTACGGGACGGTCGAGACCTTCCCGGCGGACGGCGTGATCTGCGGCCAGGGCGACGCGGCCGAGTTCCTGTACGTGCTGCTGGACGGCGAGATGGCGATGTCGCAGAACGTCCGCGGCCACATCGTCGAGGTGACGCGGACGGCGCGTCCCGGCACCTACGGCGGGGCTGTCCAGGCGTACCTCGGCGACCAGATCGAGCAGCGGTACCAGCACACGCTGCGCGCGGTGCGCGAGTGCCGCATGTTCGTGCTGCCCGCCCGCAAGTTCGGCAAGGCCGTCCGCCAGTGGTTCCCGATGGCGACGCACCTGCTCGCCGGGATCTTCTTCGGCATGACGAACCTGCGCCGCGCCGTCGACCAGCGGGAGCGGCTGACCGCGCTCGGCACGATCACCGCCGGGCTGACGCACGAGCTGAACAACCCGGCGGCGGCCGCGGCGCGGGCGAGCGCCGAGCTGGGGGAGCGCCTCACCGGCGCGCAGCGCAGCCTCGCGGACCTCGCCGCGCAGGGCGTCGACTGCACGCGGCTGGGCGCGCTCGTCTCGATGCGGCCGCGGCCGGCGCCGCCGGGGGCGCGGCGGAGCCCGCTGGAGGTCAGCGACGCCGAGGACGAGCTGGGCGACTGGCTGGAGGAGCACGGCGTCCCGGACGCCTGGGGCGTCGCGCCCGGCCTCGTCGCGGCGGGCATCGGCCCCGAGCAGGCGGAGGAGGTCGCCCGGATCGCCGACGACCACCTGCCCGCCGCGATCCGCTGGCTGGCGGAGGTCATGGAGGTCGCCCAGCTGCAGGCGGAGATCTCCGAGGCGACGGGCCGCATCACCGCCCTGCTCGACTCGGCCCGCCAGTACTCCCAGCTCGACCGCGCCCCGTACGTGCGCGCCGACCTGCGCGAGCTGCTCGACAGCACGCTCACCATGCTGAAGCGCAAGATCGGCGCGGACGTGACGGTGAAGACCGACTACGACCCGGCGCTGCCGGAGGTCCCGGTCTACGCGGCCGAGCTGAACCAGGTCTGGACGAACCTGATCGTCAACGCCCTGTACGCGATGCAGGGCTCCGGGACGCTCACGATCCGCACCGGCCGCGAGAACGACCACGCGGTCGTGGAGATCGGCGACACGGGCGTGGGCATCCCCGAGGACGACCTCGACCGGATCTTCACGCCGTTCTTCACCACGAAACCGGTCGGGCAGGGGACGGGCCTCGGCCTCGACATCTCCTGGCGCATCGTCGCCGACCGGCACGGCGGCGACATCCGCGTCGAGTCGCTGCCGGGCGACACCCGCTTCAAGGTCTTCCTGCCGCTCACCGAGTCCGCCGCCCCCGAACGGGCGGACTCGGCGGACGATCAGTAGGACTGGAGCTCCAGCAGGTTCCCGGCCGGGTCGCGCAGGTGCGCGGTGCGCAGCCCCGGCCCCCACTCGGGGCGGTCCCGCGCCCCGGCGACCAGCGTGGCGCCGAGCCCGCCGAGGGTCTTCGCGGCGGCGTCGACGTCGTCCACGCGGAACACGAGCATGGCCGCGTCCTGTCCGGACGGGCCCGTCGAGCCGATCGCCTCCGCGATGCGCGCGCGGCCCATGACGACGAGGGCGCCCTCGCCGCCGAGGTCCCAGTTCGCGTACTCGGCGGCGGGCAGCAGCTTGACCGGCTCGATCCCGAGCAGTTCGCGCAGCGCCGCCGCGTAGAAGCGGGCGGCGGGCTCGAAGTCGTCCACCAGCAGGCGCGGGTACAGCGCGTCCATGCGTTCCCCAAATCGTGGGTGTCCACCAATGATGGGTGGAACCCTACAATAACCGCATGGACGAGACCGCGGGACCGCTGCCGCCACGGCTGCTCGGCGTCACCACGTTCGCGCTGGCCCAGGTCGCCCGCGCGGGCCGGACGGCGATGGGCCGCATGATGGACGAGCACGGGCTCGGCCTCTGGCACTTCGCCGTCCTCGCCTCGCTGGACGACGCGGCCCCCGCCTCGCAGCGGGAGCTCGGCAGGCGGCTGCGCATCGACCCGAGCGACCTGGTCGAGGTCGTCGGGCGGCTGGCGGACGCGGGGCTCGTCCGGCGCGAGCGCGACCCGTCCGACCGCCGCCGCTACGTCGTGGAGCTCACCGCGGAGGGCCGCGCCGAACTGGACGAGGTGACCCGCCGCGCCGCCGCGCTCGACGACCGCCTCCTCGAACCCCTCGACGCGGACGACCGGGCGGCGTTCGAGCGGATCGTCCGCGTGCTGCTCGTCCACCACGACCCGCGGGCGCGTCCCGGGGACGCCCCGGAGCCCGGCGGGACGCCGGCTACTCGAACAGGTCGGGCTGCTCGCGGGTGATCTGGTCGTAGAGGGGCTGGTAGTTGATCCAGCCGACCAGGTCGTTGCCGATCTGCTCGTGCGTCAGGACGGCGTTGTCGTGCTCGATCGGGACGACCGGCCCCGCCGCCTGGGCGAGGAGCTGCACCTGGCACGACCGCTCCATCGTGATGAACCACCAGGCGGCCGCGTCGACCGTGTCGCCGACCGTGAGAAGGCCGTGGTTGCGCAGGATGACCGCCTTGTGGTCGCCGAGCGCGGCGGCGATGCGCTTGCCCTCCTCCAGGTCGGTGACGACGCCGGTGTAGTCGTCGAAGAGGCCGTGGTCCTGGTAGAACGCGCAGACGTCCTGCGTGATCGGCTCCAGCCTCCGGCCGAGCGCGGACATCGCCCGCCCGTACGTGGAGTGGCTGTGCGCGGCGGCGACGACGCCCGGCCGCGCCTGGTGGATCTGCGAGTGGATCGCGAACGCGGCCTCGTTGACCGGGTAGCGCCCCTCGACGACCTTGCCCTCGTGGTTCACGAGGATCAGGTCGCTGACCCTGATGTGCTTGAACGACATGCCGAACGGGTTGACCCAGAAGTGGTCCGTGCGCTCGGGGTCGCGGGCGGTGATGTGCCCGGCGACGCCCTCCTCGAACCCGAGCCTGCCGAACAGGCGCAGCGCCGCGGTGAGCCGCTCCTTGCGGTGCCTGCGCTCGTCCGCGACGTCGTCGAACGACGGCGGCAGCCGGAAGATCAGGTCGGTCGGCAGCTTCTCCAGGAACTCGTCGTCGTCGGGCATGGCGCACTCCTCGGCTCGTCTACCGCCCACGGAACACCATGCCGGCGCGCCGCGGCTAGACCGGGGCGATCCAAGTGTCCCGCACCCGGTTGTCCAAGACGGACAAATCCGGGCGCACAATGGGGTGATGGAGCAGGTGGCCGGCGACCGGTTCCTGCGGTTGCTGATCGAGAACGGCGCCGACGCGGCGCTGCTGGAGTCGGCCGTCCGGGCCGCCCGCGGCCGGTCGGAGCTGGTCGCCGCGCTGCCCGAGGAGGAGACCAGGCGGCACACCCGCGCGCTGGTCCAGGGGGTGCTCGGCGCGCTGGCGGACGGCGGGCCCGGCCCGGACGTCCTCGCGGCGGCGGAGCGGCTCGGCTCGGACCGGGCCCGGCAGGGCGTCCCGGTCGCCGCGTTCCTGGACGGCTTCCAGGCGGGCCGCGCCCACCTCGTCCGGACGATCGTCGCCGAGGGGCGCCGCGCGGGCGTCCCGGACGGAGTCCTCCTCGACGGCGTCACCCGCATCGACGAGATCACCACGGCGCTCGTCCACCGGATGGTGCACGCGCACCGGGTCGCGGAGTTGGAGATGGCCCGGACGGTCCGTGAGGGGCGCGTGCAGATGCTGCGGCAGCTCCTGCACGGCGAGCCCGTCCCGGTCCGCGCGCCGCTGGACGCGTCGGCCGCGTACCGGTGCGTGGTGTCCGACGTCAGCGACCCGGCGGTGGCTGCGCGGCTGGAGGCCGAGCTCACCGCCGCGGGCACCGCGCTCTGCGGCCTGGTCGACGGGCGGTTCGCGGCCCTCGCCGCCCGCCTCCCCGACGCGCTCGGCGCGGACGGCGGCGGGGCGCTGCTCGTGGCCGCGCCGCCCGCCCGTCCCGCCGAGGTCGCGCCGCTGTACGAGCTGGCGCGGCGCGCGCTCCGGGCGGGCGCCGCCGCCGGGCTCACCGGCCCGCGCGACCTCACCGGCCTCGCGCTCCTCACCGTCACCGAGGCGGAGCCGGAGCTCGGCCGCCTGCTCGCGGACGCGCTGCTCGCGGGCCTCGACCCGGGCGACCCGTTCCACGTCGAGCTGGCCGCGACCGGGCTCGCCTACCTCGACCACGGCGGCCGGGTCGAGCCGACGGCGGCGGCGCTGCACGTCCACGCCAACACGGTCAAGTACCGGATCGGGCGGCTGCGGGAGCTGACCGGCCGCCCCCTGCCCGGCCCGGCGGGCGGGGCGGCGGTGGCGGAGGCCGCGACCCTGTGGTGGGCCCTGCGCCGGTGGCTGGCCGGGGCCGCGCCATGATCTATTGGCCGTCATCGAACGGCCGTGAGCCATCGGGGGGCGCCCCGTCCGGGGGCGTCCGCGAGCGAAGCGAAGGGGGACCGGTGACCGCACCGCGCATCGGCGCCGTGATCTGGCCCATGCAGTCCTGGCCGGAGGCGGGGGAGACGTGGCGGCGGGCCGAGGAGCTCGGCTTCCGCCACGCCTGGGTCTACGACCACATCGCCTGGCGGGGCACGACGCCCTGGTACGACGCCTACACGACCCTGGCCGCCGCGGCGGCGGTCACCTCCCGGATCCGCCTCGGCACGCTGGTGACCTCGCCGAACTTCCGGCACCCCGTCCCGGCCGCGCACGCGGTGAAGACGATCGACCACGTCTCCGGCGGGCGGCTGGACCTCGGGATCGGGGCGGGCGGGACGCGGCGCGCGTCAGACGCCGGGATCCTCGGCGGGGACGACTGGACCCCGCGCGAGCGCGCCGACCGCTTCGCCGACTGGGTCGGGCTGCTCGACCGGCTGCTGCGGCAGCCGGAGACGACGTTCGAGGGGACGCACTACACGGCGCGGGAGGTCGTCCAGGAGCCGGGGTGCGTGCAGCGGCCCCGCGTCCCGTTCGTGATCGCCGGGGACGGCCCGCGCGGCATGCGGCTCGCCGCCCGGCACGGCGCGGGCTGGGTGACCAGCCCGCACGGCGGCGGGCGGGAGGCGTGGGACACCGTCCGCGCCCGGATGGACGCCTTCGACGCCGCCTGCGAGGCGGAGGGCCGCGAGGTGGCCGAGCGCGTCCTGCTGACCGGGTTCAGCGAGGAGCCGTGGCTCGACTCGACCGCCGCGTTCGACGATCTCGCGGGACGCTACGCCGAACTCGGCGTCACCGAGATCGTGCTGCACTGGCCGCGCCCCGGGTCCGCGTTCGACGCCGACATGAAGGTGTTCGAGGCGGTCGCCGCCGAGCACGGCGAGCACACCCGGCGCCCCGGGCACACGGGGGGCCGCTGATGCCGTTCGTGCTGCTCGCCTTCGCGATCGCCTTCGAGGTCACGGCCACGCTCGCGATGCGCGGCTCGGACGGGTTCACCAGGCTGGGCCCGTCGCTGATCGTCGTGGTGGGGTACCTGACCTCGTTCGTGTTCATGGCGAAGGCGCTGACGTCGCTGAACGTCGGCCCGGTGTACGCGATCTGGTCCGCGCTCGGGACGATCGGCGCGTTCGTCGGCGGCGTCCTGCTGTACGACGAGCAGGTGAAGCCGCTGACGATCATCGGCGCGGCGATCATCGTGCTGGGCGTGATCGTGATGAACCTCGGCGGCGGCGTCCACCAGGGCTGACCGCGCCCGGACTCAGCCGAGGGGCTCGGCGAGGCTGGTGGTGCGCTGCTGTTCGAGCTGCCCGCCGATCAGCTCGGACGGCGTGCACCCCGACAGCGCGCGGAACTCGCGGTTGAGGTGCGCCTGGTCGTAGTAGCCGCAGGCGGCCGCGGCCTCGGCGAACCCGGCGCCGCCGGCGAGCCGCCCGACCGCGCGCTGGAACCGCAGCACCCGCGCCATCACCTTCGGCGGCAGCCCGGCCTGCTCCCGGAACCGGTCGGTCAGGTGCCTCCGGCTCCAGCCGACGTCGGCGGCGATCCGGGCGACCGGCACCGCCGGGTCGGCGTCCAGCATCCGCCACGCCCGGCCGACCTCCGGGTCGGGGGCGGGGCCGACCTCCAGGCGGCGGAGCAGGAACTCGTCGAGGACGTCGAACCGCGCGCCCCAGGACGGCGTGTCGCCGAGCCGCTCCACCAGCGTGCTCGCGGCGCGTCCGAGCAGGTCGGGCAGTTCGACCGCGGCGTTCGTCAGCCGCGCCATCGGCAGGCCGAGCAGGGTGTACGCGCCGAGCGGCGTCACGTCGAGCTGGATGCCGCGCTGCCCGCCGGGGCTGAGGTACATGCCGTGCCCGTCGTGCATCCCGGCGACGAACGACGTGTACGCGCGGTCGCGGACGCCCGGGTCGGGCACCGCCAGGTACAGCGGCGGCCCCAGGTTGATGATCATCACGGTGGTGCGGGTGGGCAGGGTCCGCATCCGCGTCGGGACGGCCTCGGTCTCCCGGTAGCCGTCGTAGGAGCGCAGGAACGGGCGCAGCGCCGGATGCGGGCGGCCCCGCGCGAGCAGCCACCCGCCCCGGTCGCTGACCTCGACGTTCCTGTCGCTCATACGCCCAGTCCTACCACGCGGGCAGGACAGTGCCGCACAGTCTGGGGGTTACTCGTAGACCTGGCCGCACACAGCGATGCGGGACAGGTCGTCCCAGGTCATGCTGGTGATCGTGCGGACGTAGGAGCGGGCGGGCGGCTCGCCGGGGCCGGTGGGCAGCGGGACGCGGGCGCCGTCCGCCGCGTCCCAGCCGCCGAGGCTGCCCGCGACCGCGCACTCCAGGTACGTCGCCGGGTCGAAGTTGTACCAGCGGGCCGGGGTGGCGCGGGCGCCGGAGCCGGGCGGGCGCGGGGCGTCCACGCCGAACCGGGCCTGCGGGCCCGGCGGGGCGGCGATGAAGTCCTCCAGGTCGGCGACCTGGGAGAGCAGGACGCGCTCCCAGTCGGCGTAGCCGTCCGGCTCGTCGCCGGGGAGGGAGAGGTCCTTGCCGCTCCACGCCGGGTCGAAGTCGGCGGGCGGGGTCGTGGACGCGGCGGCGAACATGGCCGCGACGTCGTCCGGCTCCAGCTTCGGCTGGTCGCTCAGCGGGGCGCTGACCTTCCACAGCGACCGCAGGAACGCCGACAGCGACCACGACGCGGCCCGCGCCTCCTGGCCGAGTTGCAGGAACACGAGGTACAGGTCGCGGTTGGTGCGGACGGCGGGCCCGGGCGGCCCCTCCACCCAGTACGTCTGCTTGTGCCGGGGGCCGCTCTCGATGACCAGGACCTGGGCGAGCGCGGAGATCCGTGAATCGTGCGTGGACATGTGGACCTTGTTGCCGTTGTCGTCCTGGCGAATGACGTCCCAGGTCTGCATCCGGCTCCTCCACGGTCGGCAGTGCGGTCCACGGCCCCCCGCCCAGAAAGTGTCCCATTCCAACGGCCGCTCACCAGTAGTGGCCATGTCACTTTCCGGCCTCGAACTCGTGACCCTCTGTACAGGGCCTTTATGATCATCTCCCGCCCGGCGCCTTGACGCGAGCCCGCGCGGGGAGATGATCGCCTCATGCGATCACGTATCCCGGCGGCGCTGGCGCTCACCCTCGCGCTCGCCGCGTCCGGCGGGGCCACGGCCGCCGCCGCGCCCCGGCCCCCGGCGTCCCCTCCGGGCCCGTCTGCTCCCGGGTTAGCCGACCCGCACGCGTGCCCGGGGCAGCCCGGGTTCACCTGCTCGTTCCTGACCGTCCCGCTCGACCACCGCCGTCCCGGCGGCGCGGACACCCTCCGCCTCCAGGTGGCGACGGCCGACAACGCGGACGCGCCGAAGGGCGTCCTGCTGTTCCTGACCGGCGGCCCTGGGCAGCCGGGCGTCCCGTTCATCGGCCGGATCTCCGGGCGGATGCCCGAGGTGGCGAAGCGGTACCGGCTCGTCATGATCGACCAGCGCGGGACGGGCGCGTCCGGCGCCGTCGACTGCCCGAAGCTCCAGGCCCAGGTGGACGGCAGCGACATCAAGCCGCCCGCGCGGGACGCCGTGGCGGAGTGCGCCGGGATCCTCGGGAACCGGCGGCACTACTTCACGACCGAGCAGACCGTCGGCGACCTCGACCTGCTGCGGAAGGCGCTCGGCGTCCGGGCGATGACCGTCGACGGCGTCTCCTACGGCACCATGACCGGCGCCTCGTACGCCGCCCGGCATCCCCGGAACGTGAGCAGGCTCGTCCTCGACTCGGTGCTGCCGCACGTCGACCCGCAGCGCGACGACATGCTGTACCTGACGGGGCTGCGTGCCACCGCGCGCGTCCTGCGGGACGCCTGCGCCACCGCGCCCGCGTGCGGCTTCGACCCGGCGGACGACCTCGCCTGGCTCGCCCGCCACCGCACCGACGCCGTCCTCGTCTGGGACGCGCTGGTCACCTACGAGTTCTTCGACCCGACCTACCGGAACCCGGACGCGCTGCCGGACGGCGCGGGCGACATCGTCGCGGCGATCCACCAGGCGCGGCACGGGGACCCGGCGCGGCTCGACCGGCTGCTGCGGCTTCTCGACTCCACCGGCGGCGACGTCGCCGAGTACAGCTCGGGCCTGCACATCGCCACGATCTGCGGCGACGGGCACTTCCCCTGGGGGACGTCGGAGACGCGGCCGTCCGTGCGCGCGGCGGCGCTGGAGCGCGTCCGGCGGCACCTGCCCGCCCGCGCCACCTGGCCGTTCACCGCGGACACGGCGGTCGGCGGCGGGTTCGTCCAGGGGTGCCTGCACTGGCCGTGGGCGCGGCACACCGCCGAGCCGCGGCACGCGAGGCTGTCCGTCCCGGTGCTGCTGCTGAACGGCGACCGCGACCTGTCGACGCCGCTCGAATGGGCGCGGGAGGAACTCGGCCGCGCGCCGCTCGGCAGGCTCGTCGTCGTGAAGGGCGCCGCGCACTCGATCCAGAACCGCGAACGCGGCACGGCGGGACGCGAGGCCGTCGCCAAGTTCCTCCTGGGATGACCCCGTGCCACGTCAGCTCTTCGGCTTCACCAGGCAGACCAGCTTGTCGACGCGGTGCTCGTCCCGGAACCCGGCCTCGCGCAGCAGCGCGCGGCCCCGGTGGTCGCGGCGGTACGCGCACGCCACGTCCACGCCGGTGCGGTCGAGCGCCGCGCGGACCTCGGCCGCGTCCGGCTTCGGGCCCCACCGGCGGCGGACGGCCTCGGTCAGCAGCCGCCGGTCCTCGATGAACCGCGGCGGGACCGGCAGCATGCCCAGGTAGTGGTCGTTCGGGTCGACCGCGTGCGTGCGGGTGGTGAGCAGCGGCACCACCCGCATGTACGTGGACGGCATCAGCACGAGGCCGCCGTCGCCCGCGAGCGCGATCGCGCGCCGCGCGGGGCCGACCGTCCCCTCCGGCACCTTCCAGGACGGGCGCGACTCCACGACGGAACGGCTCTCCTCCGACCACAGCGGCGTCCCGCCGACGATCAGCGCGGTCGCGAGCGCCGCCGCCGGGACGCCCGCCGCGAGGACGCGCGCGGACCCCGGCACCCCGGCGGGCACGGCGGCCCCGGGCAGCCGCACCGACGCGAGCAGGCCGACCAGCGCGGGCGCGGGGACGAGCCACATCGTCCGCCACAGCACCTGCCCGGCGCCGGACGCGTCCGCCGCCGCCTCCAGCAGCCCCGGGACGATCAGCACCGACAGGCCCGCCGCCGTCCCGGCGCAGACCAGCGCGGGGACGCCGCGCCGGGCCGTCCACGGCGACAGCCACAGCGCGCACCCGCCGAGCACCCCGAGCGTGGCCTCCAGCAGGACCCAGCGGTAGCTGTCGGGGGCGTCGTGGACCGCCCCGACGACCGTCGTCTCGCCGTGCAGGAACTTCACCGCGAGCCCGGATCCGACCGGGTACGCCAGCGCGACGCAGGCGGCGAGGCCGGTCCGGACGCGCCCGGAGGCGACGAGCGGGACGGCCGCCGCGAGCACCACCAGCGGGGTGATGAACGCGGCCGAGGAGGTGAGCCCGACCGCCGCGATCCCGGCGGCGGCGAGGAGCGCGAGGTCGCCGCGGGACCGCCGCTCGGCCCACCGGGTCAGGTAGCAGAACGTCAGCGGGATCAGCGCGGACACCAGCACGCCCTTGCCCTGCCACATGCGCAGCAGGTGGAACGACCCGAGCGACGCGGCGCTCGTCCCGCTCCAGAGCAGGTAGACGGCGCCGATCGCGAAGCAGAGGGTGGCGCGGCGCGGCGCCCACGTCCGGACGAGCCGCCACAGCGCCCACACCGCGCCGAACGTCACGGCGGGCAGCAGCACGTACCACACGAACGACGAGGCGGGGACGCCGAGCAGCCGCGCGAGCGCCCCGGCGAGCACCTCGATCGACGCGACCGGCGGCTCGCCCGCGATCTCGTCCGCCGTGCCGGGGGTGAAGATGACGTCCCGGAGCGGGATCTCGCCGGTCGCGGCGGCGGCCACCGAGCGGGAGACGAAGTAGGCGTCGTCGCCGTCGGTGTTCACGATGAACAGGGACGCGATGGCGAACCCGGCGCCGGTGAGGAGCGCGAGCGGCGTCCCCCAGCGGGTCTCGTCGGCCTCCGGCCCGGCGGACTCCGGCTCGTCGGACTCCGGCTCGTCAGGGCCGTCCGCGTCGCCGGGGTCCGGCACCCCGGGGCGGCGGAGGAGCAGGTAGGCGGCGGACGCGGCGGCGCTGACGAGCCCGGTCGTCCACGCGCACCACCACGGGACGCCGGACGGGTGCAGGCCCGCGCACGTCCCCGCCGCGATCCCCGCCGCCACGGCTACCGCGGCGAGGACGCGCGGGGGAGGGACGAGCCGGGAGCGCCACGCGCGGGGACGGTCCGGCCGGTCCGGCCACAGGACGGCGGCCCACCAGCCGCGCCGCGTGCCGTACACCGCCGCGACGGCGGCCGCGCCCACCGCCCATATGAGGAGCAGCACCGACGTGGACGGCTTGAACACCAGTCCGAGGTGGTAGACGACGGTCCACGCGGCGAACAGCAGCACCGCCGCGTCGACGGCCCCGTCCACGAACCGTGTGGTCCGCGTGTCCCCGGCCCGGCCGGGCCCGCTCCTGCCCGTGGTGCGCTCCAGCAACTGGATCACCTGGTCCCCCTGCGCATGACTGTGCCCGCGGTGTACGAACACCGCATTTATGTGCGCGCTGCCGACAACTCTGCCCGGCGGGGGTGACCGAGAGTGCTCGGACGGCGATTTGCCCTTATTGATCTTGTTATCTGTACGACGCCGGGACCGCGTCCCGAGTTGACATCCTCCCGCCACCTAAGGAGTGGCGTGGCACGGGCCCCCGTTACCGGACGATCGTCGATCGTCCGCGATCGCAACGGATTTGCTGCGGTTTGCCCGATGTGCATGTTCTGATTGAGGCGCCACGGAACCACGCGCCCCCGCGCGGCGGGCGCGCTCGATGGGATGTGATGCGCGGTGCGCCATGCGATCGGCTTCGTCCTCGGCGTCCTGCTGACCCCCGGGATCCTGTACGGCGCGGCCTGGGGCTACGTCCAGGCGGGGCAGTCCTTCGACGGCACCGGGCAGGAGATCACCGACCGCACCCGGATCTACGGGGCGTTCGCCCTGCTGGCGGCCGTCGGCCTGGTGATGGGCGTGATCATCGTCGCGCGCTGGGCGTCGCCGCTGGTGTCGCTCGTCCCGGCGCTGGCCCTGCTCGGCCTCAGCGCCTGGTTCCTGATCGACCCGGACAGCGCGCTCGACCTGCCGGGCAGGGTCCCGCCGTCCGGCGACATGGACTTCGGGCTCCGCATGCTGCTCGGCTCCGGCGTGTACGGGATGATGGGGCTCGCGCTGCTCATGCCGGCGTGGGCGCCCCGCCGCTGGGGCTCGGGACACGGCGAGGACGCCGCCGACATGGACTTCTACTCGGCGGCCAGCCGCTGACGGCGAGCCGCCGGGCAGGCGGTGACCGCCGGCTACTTCGCGCCGGTCGCGAACCGCGTCGTGTAGGTCCGGGACAGGTCGATCTCGTCCTTCTTCTCGCCCACCTCGGGGGAGAACTGCGCCAGCACGTTCAGGACGTTCTGCGCCGCCTCCGGCTTCATCACGCCGTCCCCGTTGAACATGCTGATCGAGTCGCCGACCGCCTTCTCGTACAGCTTCGGGTCGCCGCCCGCGTAGTCCGCGGGCATCTTCGCCGCGATCTCGGCCGGCTTGTGCTGCTTGATCCAACGCAGCGTCCTCACGAAGGCGTTGGCGAGCTTCTGCACCACCGCCCCGTGGGACTCCACGTAGGCGCAGTCCATGTAGAGGGAGCTGGACGGGTACAGCCCGCCGAGCGCCTTCCGCGTCCCCTCCTCGGTGCGCATCTCGACCAGGACCTTGGCCTTGCCGGTGCCGACCAGCTTCGCGATCGTCGGGTCGGTCGTCATCCCGGCGTCGATGCCGCCGTTGTCCATGGTGGAGATGAACGTCTGGCCCGCGCCCGCCTTGACCGTCGTGTAGTCCGACGTCTTCACGCCGTTCCGCACGGCGAGCGCCCGCGTCAGGAAGTCGGTGGACGATCCCGGGCTCGTGACGCCGAGCTTCCTCCCCTTGAACGCGGCGGGCGACGTCAGCGAACCCGCCTTCTTCGCGGAGACCATCTCGGCCTCGCCGGGGACGTCCGCCATCTGCACGACGCTCTGCACGCACTTGCCCTTGGTCTGGAGGTGGATGGCGTGGTCGTAGAACCCGACGACGCCCTGCACGTCCCCGGAGATGAGGACGTTCTCCGCCTGCGCCCCTGCGGGCTCGGTGAGCAACTGGACGTCGAGCCCCTGCTCCTTGAAGTATCCGAGCCGCTCGGTGAGCTTGGCGGGCAGGTAGATGACCTTGTCGATCCCGCCGACCATGATCTTGACGCGCCCGGACGTCCCACCGCCCCCGCCGCCCGACCGGGAGTCCCGGCAGGACGCGAGCGGCGGCGCCAGGGCGGTGACGGCGGCGAGCGCGGCGGCCCCCGCCCGGACGGAGGTTCTCGGCATGGCTCTGTTCGGCATCGAGGGTGCTCCTTCGGTGACGGGCGTCAGATCTGGACGTCGTGGCCGGCCGCCGCGGGGCGCCAGCGCAGCAGCCGCCCCTCCAGCAGCGTGAGCAGCCATTCGGCGAGCAGCGCCAGCACCGTGATGATGATCATCCCGGCGTAGATCCCGGCCGCGTCGAAGGTGCCCTGGGAGTGGTTGATGAGCAGGCCGAGGCCCTTGTCGGCGCCGGTGTACTCGCCGACGATCGCGCCGATGATCGCGAACCCGAACGCCGAGTGCAGCGAGGCGAGGATCCAGGACGTGGCGGACGGCACGACGATCGTCCAGAGGACCTGGAACCGTCCCGCGCCGAGGATCCGCGCGTTGTTCACGAGGTTCCGGTCCACCTCGCGGGCGCCCTGGAAGGCGTTGAAGAACACCGCGAAGAACACCAGCACGAACGCCGTCGCGATCTTGGACTGCATGCCGAGCCCGAACCAGATGATGAACAGCGACGCCAGGATGATGCGCGGGATCGCGTTGACGGCCTTGATGAACGGGGCGCACACGTCCGACAGGAAGCGGCCGCGGCCGAGCGCGACGCCGAGCACGACGCCGCCCGCCGCGCCGAGCGCGAACCCGGCGACCGCCTCCTGGAGGGTGTAGGAGATCTGCTCCCAGATCGAGCCCTGCGAGGTGCCGTCGGTGAACCACCCGGCCAGCCGGTCCCAGATCTTGGACGGCATCGAGTAGTAGAACGGGTCGATCCAGTGCCGGGCGGACACCTCCCATGACACGAGCCACGCCGCGACCAGCGCGGCCCGCACGCCATGCACGCCGAGCGTCCGGCGCAGCGCGCTGTCACGCCGCATCTCCGGCCCCCCTCTCGCGGGTGATCTGGACCTCGTCGCGCAGCGAGTCCCACACCTCGCGGTAGACGTCGAGGAACTCGCCGGTCAGCCGGATCTCCTCGGCGTCCCGCGGCCGGTCGAGCGGCACCGCGAACACGCTCTTGACCGTCGCGGGCCCGGCCGTCATGACCACGACCCGGTCGGCGAGGACGAGCGCCTCCTCCAGGTCGTGCGTGACGAACACGACGGCCGCGCCGGACCCGGACCACAGGCGGAGCAGCTCGTCCTGCATGAGGCCGCGGGTCTGGACGTCGAGCGCGGAGAACGGCTCGTCCATGAGCATCACGGACGGCTCGTTGACGAGCGTCTGCGCGAGCGCCACGCGTTTGCGCATGCCGCCCGACAACTGGTGCGGGTAGTAGCCCTCGAACCCGGTGAGGCCGACCCGCGCGACCCAGCCGCGGGCGCGCTCGCGGGCGTCGCGCCGGGACGCGCCCCGGTAGCGGGGACCGGCGGCCACGTTGTCCAGGACGGTCCGCCACGGCATCACGGCGTCGTTCTGGAACATGTAGCCGACGCCGTCGGGGATGCCGTCCACCTCGCGGCCGTGGACGAGGACCCGCCCCTCGGACGCGGGCTCCAGCCCGGAGACGAGGGACAGCGTCGTCGACTTGCCGCACCCGGTGGGCCCGACCAGGCCGACGAACTCGCCGGGGCCGACGCTCAGGCGCAGGTCCCGGACGGCGGTGCGGACGCCGCCCGCCGACCGGAAGCGCTTGGTGGCGCCGTCCAGCTCGATGACGGGCCCGGCGCCCGGCTCGGCGGGCGGCGGCTGGGAGGGAGGTCGCTTGGTCACGGCGGCACCGTACGAACGCGGCCCGGACGGCCGGAACCCTTGCCCGCGATGTGCTCGCAAGCCGCGAATCCCCACGTTGCGCGCGTTCTCCGGACTTCTGCGCGTTCTGCTCACCGGGGTCTGGGCGGCCGGGTCGCCATGGTCTACGGTGGCTCGTCATGGCGGTCCGGCCCCGCATCCCGTTCGCCCGGCAAGTCCTGATCATGCAGGTGGGCGTGGTCGTCGTGGTGGCCTGCCTCGGCTACGGGCTGGTCGCGTGGATGCTCGACGGGCGGCTCCGCGACCAGTACGGCCAGCGGGCGCTGACCGTCGCGCGCTCGGTGGCCGCCGATCCCGCCGTCGCCGACGCGGTCGCGGCGGGCGATCCGGAGGGCGTCGTCCAGCCGCGCGCCGAACGGGTCCGCGCCCGCACCGGGGCGCTGTTCGTGGTGGTGACCGACGACCGGGGCATCCGGCTCTCGCACCCGAACCCCGACCGGCTCGGACGGCGGGTGAGCACCGACCCGTCCGACGCGCTCGCCGGCCGGGAGGTCGTCCGGGTGGAGCGCGGCACGCTCGGGCTGTCCGCGCGCGGCAAGGTCCCGCTCTACGGGCGGGACGGCCGGATCCTCGGCGAGGTCAGCGTCGGGTTCGACGCCCGCGCCGTCGACGCCGAGCTCGGCCGCGTGCTGCGCGAGATGACGGTGTTCGTCGCCGGGGCCGTGCTGCTCGGCGTGCTGGCGTCGGTCGCGATCGGCCGCAGGCTGAAGCGGCAGACGCTCGGCCTCGAACCGTACGAGCTGGTCGAGCTCGTCCACGAGCGGGAGGCGGTGCTGCACGGCGTCGGGGAGGGCGTCGTCGCCGTCGACACGCGCGGGCGGACGGCGGTGTGCAACGACGAGGCGTCCCGGCTGCTCGGCGTCGCGCCGGAGCGCGGCGCGCCCGCGGGCGACCTCGCCCCGGCGGGGACGCTCCGGGACGTCCTGACCGGCGCGCGGGAGGCGTCCAACCTGTTCGTCACCGCGGGCGAGCGGGTCCTCGTGGTGAACCGGCGCGAGGTCCGCCGGGACCGCCGCGACCTCGGCGCGGTCGTCACCCTGCGCGACCGCACCGACCTGGAGACGCTCGCCCGCGAGCTGGACTCGGTCAGGATCCTGTTCGACGCGCTCCGCGCGCAGCGGCACGAGTACGCCAACCGGCTGCACACCCTGTCCGGGCTGCTCCAGCTCGGGCACGGCGAGGAGGCCGCCGAGTACATCGGCACTCTGATGGAGGACGCGTCGCGTCGCGCGCCCGCCCCGGAGAACCTCCCCGACCCGGTGTCCGACCCGTACCTGCGCGCGTTCCTGTCCGCGAAGGCGGCGGTCGCGGCGGAGAAGGGCGTCCGGCTGGACGTCGGCGCGGGCAGCTACGTCCCCGGCCGCGTCGCCGACCCGCTGGACGTGACGACCGTCGTCGGCAACCTCGTCGACAACGCCGTGGAGGCCGCGCGGCTCGGCCGCCGCCGTCCCGCCCTGGTCGAGGTCGAGCTGCTCGGCGACGGCCGCGACCTGCACGTCACCGTCGCCGACTCCGGCGACGGCCTCCCCGATGGCCTGCGCGACGCCGCGTTCGACGACGGCGTCTCGACCCGCGACTCCGCCCCCGGACTGTCCCGCGGCCTCGGGCTCGGCATCGCCCGCCGCACCGCCCGCGCCCGCGGCGGCGACGTCGCCTTCGTCGACGCGGACCGCCCGGGCGCCAGCGGCGCGGTGGCGGTGGCCCGGCTGCCGGACGTCCTCGGCGCGGAGGCGGCCCGGTGACCGGAGCGAAGCGAGGATCTTCGCGCCCCCGCCCCGGGGTTCTGGGGGGCGTCCGCCAGACGGGCGGGGCCCTGTGATCGAGGTGCTGGTGGTGGACGACGACTTTCGCGTCGCGCAGGTGCACGCCGGGTTCGTCGCGGCGCTGCGCGGCTTCGCCGTCGCGGGGCTCGCGCACACCGCCGCGCGGGCCAGGGCGATGGCCGCCGAGCTGCGGCCCGCGCTCGTCCTGCTGGACGTCTACCTGCCGGACGAGTCCGGCCTCGCCCTGCTGCCCGACCTCGACGCGGACGTGATCATGGCGACGGCGGCGGCCGACCCGGGCGCCGTCCGGGCCGCGCTGCGGGGCGGCGCGCTGCACTACCTGATCAAGCCGTTCACCGCCGCCGCGCTGGGCGAGCGGCTCGCCGCCTACGCCCGCTACCGGGACGCGCTGACCGGTGAATCCGAGCTGTCCCAGGCCGCGCTGGACGGCGCCGTCCGGGCCCTGTACGCGCCGCTGCGCGGCCAGCCGCCCCCGCCGAAGGGCCAGTCGCCGGTGACGGCCCGGCTCGTCGGGGACGCGCTGCGGCGCGCGGACGCGCCCCGCTCCGCCGCCGAGATCGCCGACCAGGTCGGCGTGTCGCGCGCCACCGCGCAGCGCTACCTCGCCGCGCTCGCCCAGGCGGGGCGCGTCGTGGTGACGCTCCGCTACGGCGCGACGGGACGTCCCGAGCACCAGTACTCGTGGTCGCCCCGGTAGAGCCCGGCGAGCACGTCCTCGATGCCGGGTTCGCGCAGCGAGAAGTCGCGGACGTCGTGGCCGCGCGCCAGCTCCGCCACGACCGCCGCCGCGTTCGCCGAGCGCGGCAGCCGCAGCCACTGCCGGGGGCCCTCGACCCGGACGTTCTCGATGCCGTCCAGGGTGATCGGCGCGGCCGGGCTGGCGAGCTCGACGACCAGCAGCCGGTCGGCGGACACGGTGCGGCGCAGCTCGTCCAGGCCGCCGTCGTAGGCGAGCCGGCCGCGGTCGATGATCATGACCCGGCGGCAGAGCCGCTCGATGTCGCCGAGGTCGTGCGTGGTCAGCAGGATCGTCGTGCCGCGCTCGGCGTTGACGCGGGCCAGGAAGTCGCGGACGGTCGCCTTGCTGACCACGTCGAGGCCGATCGTCGGCTCGTCCAGGACGAGCAGCTCCGGGTCGTGCAGCAGCGCGGCGGCGAGGTCGCCGCGCATCCGCTGGCCGAGGCTGAGCTGCCGGACCGGCGTGTCGAGGAACGGCTCCAGCTCCAGCAGCGCGGTCAGCTCGGCGAGCCGCGCCCGGTGCGCGCCCGACTCGACCCGGTACAGCCGCCGGACGAGCGTCAGGCTGTCGCGCAGCGGCAGGTCCCACCACAGCGTGGTGCGCTGCCCGAACACCACGCCGATCCGGCGGGCGAGGGACGTCCGCCGCCGGGACGGGTCGAGCCCGCACACCCGCAGCGTCCCGGCCGTCGCGGTGAGGATCCCGGTCAGCATCTTGATCGTGGTCGACTTCCCGGCCCCGTTCGGGCCGAGGTACCCGACGAACTCGCCCGGCTCGACGGCGAACGACACGCCGTCCACCGCGCGGAGCGGCGTGCGTGCCCGCCGCAGGAGGCCGGACCGCGTCCGGACGGTGAACGCCTTGACCACGTCCACGGCCTCGATCATCGCCACCGGCATCAGCTCCCCGTCGATCGGTAGTGCCGCAGCCCCGCCCGCCACGCCAGCGCCGCCGCCGCGCACAGCACGGCGGCGACCAGCGGGGACGCGAACCGCGCCGCGTCCGGCAGCCCGAGCGGGTCGGGCCGGTCCAGGACGTACAGGGCGGGCTGCCAGTTCACGAACGCGAGCGGCACGACGAACGTGACCCCGCGGACGAGGTCGCGCCCGAACACCGTCATCGGGTACTGGCTGAGGAACGCCCCGCCGTAGGTCAGCGACTTCGCGGCCCCGTGGAACTCCAGCAGGACGAACTGCACCGCGGCCGTCAGCACCCAGAACCCGGCGAAGATCGCCGTCCCGGACGCCACCATGACGGGGATCATCGCGACGCGGCCCGGCGTCCACGCCACGTCCACCCGGGTCAGGGCGAACGCCAGCACCAGGACCGCCGGGACGAGCTTGCCGATCCGGCGCGGCGAGAACTCCTCCGTCGCGAGCTGGACGAGCGGGCTCACCGGCCGCACCAGGATCGCGTCGAGGGACCCCTCCCGGACGTGGAACCCGAGCCGCTCCGTCGTGCCGAGGGCGACGTCGGAGATCCCGAACGACAGCGCGGACGTCCCGTACAGGAACAGGACCTCCGAGGCGTCGAACCCGCCGATCCGCGGCGCGCGGGAGAACAGCAGCGCGATGGCGGCGGCGTCCAGCCCGGTGACGACGGCGGTGGCGAGGCTGAGCAGCACCATCGACACCGGGTACTGGGCGGCGGCGCGGACCCACGTCCAGACGAGCAGCCCGTACATGCGCAGGGCGTCGACGAGGGCGCGGGGCACCGAGGCGGCGCCCTGCGCATGGACCGGCTCAGCCACCGTGCACCACCAGCTTCCGCCGCGCCGCCCGCGTCGCGAGCGCGCCCGCGCCGAGCAGCGCCGCCGCCCACCCGGCCTGGAAGCCGAGCGCCCCGGCGAGGCCGAGGCCGGTGTGGCGGCCGAGGAACACATCCGCCGGGACCTGGATCTGCGCCGCCCACGGCAGCGACCGCGCGACCGTGCCGAGCGCGCCGGGGAACACGACGAGCGGCAGGATCATCCCCGAGAAGAACAGCGACATGACCAGCGTGACGGCGTTCAGGCCCCGGTCGTCGTGCAGCCAGAACATGCCCATCGCCACGAGGTAGCGCATCCCGAAGCCGACCGCGACGGCGAGCGGCACGGCGACCGCGAACGCGGCGAGGTTCAGCGCCCCCGGCCAGCGGAACGGGAAGAACAGCGACCCGGCGACCAGCGGCGGGCCCGCGCGCAGCAGCAGCGACGCGGACGCGCGGCCGAGGTCCTCGGCGAGCCACCAGCCCTGCATGCCGACGGGGCGGTACAGGTCGATGGCCACGTCGCCGTTGCGGATGCGCTCGGCGAGGTCGAGGCCGCCGAAGATCTGCACGGGCCCGATCAGCGCCTGGGTGATGAAGCAGAAGGTGACCGCGTCGGCGACGGCGTACCCGCCGAGCGACGGGCGCACCTCCCACAGCGCGATCAACACGTACGCGCGCATGAACCCGAAGACGGTGTTGGTGCCCGCCTCGGTGAGGGAGCCCAGGGGATACGAGGAGTGACGGCGTAAGCCGTACCACCACACCCAGGGAAGGACGCCCACTTGCCGGGACCCTAAAGAACGGGGCCGTGATCCACCAGGTAATTTCACACATACGCGACACCGTCCCGCCGCGGCGCGCGATTCCCCGGCATGGAAACGGGCCCCGGACGGTGTCCGGGACCCGATTCACTGTCGTGCTAGTCGTCGGCCGCTAGGAGATCGCGGGCTTGATGGGGGAGTACAGCCAGTCCTTGAAGAACCCGCTGAGGTCCTGCCCGGAGACCTTCTGGGCCAGCGCCGTGAACTGCGCCGTCTCGGCGTTGCCGTACTTGTGCTGCGCGTACCAGGTGCGCAGGAGGTTGAGGAACTTCTCGTCCCCGATCCGCTCGCGCAGGAACTGCAGCGCCATGGCGCCGCCGCTGTAGACGCGGTCGTTGAACATGGTGTCGCGCTGCGGGTCGGCGGTCAGCACCGACCAGTACGGGCGGCCCGCCGCGTCCGGGAAGGGCCGGGCGGCGTAGGTGGCGCGGGCCGCGTCGGCGGCGGACCGGCCGCCGTGGGTCTCGGTCCAGTACCAGGCGGCCCAGCTCGCGAAGCTCTCGTTCAGCCAGACGTCCTTCCACTGCCGCGGCGAGACGGCGTCGCCGAACCACTGGTGCGCCAGCTCGTGGACGATCGTCCCGGTGCTGCGCACCGCGGAGTACACCGGCTTGCTCTGCGTCTCCAGGGAGAAGCCGAGCGGCTGCCCGTTGAAGCGGGCGTCGTCGGCGATCGCCCCGGTGCTCGCGAAGGCGTACTTGCCGAACGTCTTCGACCAGGTGTCGGTGACGTCGCTGGTGGTGTTGTAGAAGAAGTCCACGGCGTCCGGCTGGTTGGCGAGCAGGACGGGGTCGACGGCGGTGTAGTTGGGCACGCCGCCCGGCGTGCGGCCGCTCTTCACGTCCCACTTGCCGATGTCGATGGTGGTGAGGTAGCTCGCCATGGGGCTGTCCTCGTGCCACCGGAAGACCTCGGCGCCGATCTTCGCGGAGCGGCGGCTGAACGCGGCGGTCGCGGCGCGATGCTCGGACAGCCGTCCGTTGGCCACGGCCGTCAGGCCCTTCGGGACCGTCAGGGTGTAGTCGTAGGTCGCCTTGTCGCTCGGGTGGTCGTTGACCGGGAACCACGTGCTCGCGCCGTTGGGCTCGCCGCCGACGAACGCGCCGTCCGGCGTGTGCAGGAACCCGTACGGGGAGCCGAACACGATGGGGGAGCCGACGATGGTCTGAGGCACGCCGCCGTACTTCACGACGGTCGTGAACGTCGAGCCCTTCTTCAGGCCCTTGCGCGGCGTGATGATCAGTTCCTGGCCGCGGCGCGTGTGGTCGGCGCGGCGGTGGTTGACCGAGACGCTCTCGACGTCCATCCCGGAGAGGTCCAGGTCGAACCGCGACAGGTTCTGCGTCGCCCGCGCGGTGATGGTCACCGTGCCGTCGAGCTGGTCGTAGTCCGGGTCGTACTGGAGGTCGAGCGAGTAGTGCCGGGTGTCGTAGCCGCCGTTGCCCTCCAGCGGGAAATAGGGGTCGCCGACACCGGCGGCGCCAGGGGTGAAGCGCCCGTTGTCCCCGTGCCCTGCGGCGGACGCGGGGACCGCGAGCGCGACGACGCTCACGGCGGCGACGGCGAGTGGCAGCATCCGGCCGGGGGTCGCCCGGGACCGAATGAACCGAGGGTGACGCGCCATCTCGGAGATCCTCTCCCTTGAAAGATCACTAGCGCGCTCACGATGCGCCCGCGCGTCTCATGCTGTCGAGATCACGGCCGGATGTGGCCGAAACCCGGAATCCGGCCGTGCTCGGGCGGCGGTACGGCGACGCCAGAAGGCCCCCGCGGGTGTAGGAACGCGGAGGCCTTCTGCGTCGGGACGAGCCGGGGGAGGTCGCTCGGCGGAGCGGGACCGTCCCTGACGGCTCAGGGAACTCGTGGATCAGTGGTACCGGTGGAGCTGGAACCGGCGGATCAGTGGAACTGGCCCTCCTCGGTGGAGCCCTTCAGCGCCGTGGTGGACGAGTCCGGGCTGATCGCGGTGCTGACCAGGTCGAAGTAGCCGGTGCCGGCCTCGCGCTGGTGCTTGACCGCGGTGAAGCCCTTCTCGGCCGCCGCGAACTCGCGCTCCTGCAGGTCGACGTAGGCGGTCATGCCCTCGCGGGCGTAGCCGTGGGCCAGGTCGAACATGCCGTAGTTGAGCGCGTGGAACCCGGCCAGCGTGATGAACTGGAACTTGTAGCCCATGTGGCCGAGCTCGCGCTGGAACTTCGCGATGGTCGCGTCGTCCAGGTGCGCCTTCCAGTTGAAGGACGGCGAGCAGTTGTAGGCGAGCATCTGGTCCGGGTACTCGGCCTTGACCGCCTCGGCGAACCTGCGGGCCTGCTCCAGGTCCGGGGTGCCGGTCTCCATCCAGATGAGGTCGGAGTAGGGCGCGTACGCCTTGGCGCGGGCGATGCAGGGCTCGATGCCGTTCTGGACGCGGTAGAAGCCCTCCGCGGTGCGCTCGCCGGTGGTGAACTCGCGGTCGCGCTCGTCGACGTCCGTCGTGATCAGGGTCGCGGCCTCGGCGTCGGTCCGCGCGATGATCAGGGACGGCACGCCGGCGACGTCGGCGGCGAGGCGGGCGGTGTTCAGCGTCTTGACGTGCTGCGAGGTCGGGATGAGGACCTTGCCGCCGAGGTGGCCGCACTTCTTCTCGGACGCGAGCTGGTCCTCCCAGTGCACGCCCGCGGCGCCCGCGGCGATCATGCCCTTCATCAGCTCGAAGGCGTTCAGCACGCCGCCGAACCCGGCCTCGGCGTCGGCCACGATGGGGGCGAGGAAGTGCGTGTCGCCCTCGCCCTCGGCCCACTGCACCTGGTCGGCGCGCAGCAGCGCGTTGTTGATGCGGCGGACCACGGCCGGGACCGAGTTCGCCGGGTAGATGCTCTGGTCGGGATAGGTCTGGCCCGCGAGGTTGGCGTCCGCCGCGACCTGCCAGCCGGAGAGGTAGATGGCCTTGAGCCCGGCCTTCACCTGCTGGACGGCCTGGAGTCCGGTGAGCGCGCCGAGCGCGTGGACGTAGTCCTCCTCGTGCAGCAGCGTCCAGAGCCGCTCGGCGCCGAGGCGCGCGAGCGTGTGCTCCTCCTGGACGGACCCGCGGATCCGCACGACGTCCTCCGCCGTGTAGGTCCGCTCGATGCCCTTCCAGCGGGAGTCTGCCTCCCATTGCCGCCGCAGCTCGTCGGCTGCGCCCTTGAGGCGACTGTCAGTCATGGTGTTGCCCTTCCGTGTCGTCCCCTGGGTGCTTGGCCTTGACTATGCCCCGGATGCGACCCCCTGATGAACCGGCGAGTAACAGAAGAACTGCGAAATTTCCGCTACCATGAAGCCGTGACGACCTTGCGGACAGAAGAACCCCTCAACTTGACGAGTGACGTAGATCTCGTCACCTTCGGGCAGCGGCTTCGCCACCTCCGGCGCGGCCGCGGGCTGACGCTGTCGGAGCTCGGCGAGCGGGTCGGGCGGGCGCCGTCCCAGCTCTCCCTGCTGGAGAACGGCCGCCGCGAGCCGAAGCTGTCGCTGCTGCAGGCCCTCGCCACCGCGCTGGAGTGCCCGATCGAGGAGCTGCTGCGCCGCCAGCCGCCGAGCCGCCGCGCCCAACTGGAGATCCAGTTGGAGGAGGCGCAGCGCGACCCGCTCTACCGCACGCTCGGCCTCTCCCACCTCAAGGTCGGCAAGCGGATGCCGAACGAGGTCATCGAGCACATCCTCGCCCTCTACGGCGAGCTGAAACGCAGCCGCACGAAGCCGACCGCGAGCCCCGAGGAGGCCCGCAAGGCCAACGCGGAGCTGCGCCGCCAGATGCACGAGCGCGGCAACCACTTCCCGGAGATCGAGCGGATCGCGTCCCAGACCCTCGACTCGGTCGGGTACCGGCGCGGCGCCGTCTCGCAGGGGCTGCTGATGACGCTGGTCGGGCACTTCGGGTTCAGCCTCCAGTACGTCCAGGACCTGCCGCGCTCCGTCCGGTCCGTGACGGATCTGCGCAACCGGCGCATCTACCTGGAGCGCGAGCAGCTCGGCATGCACACCCCGCGGACGATCCTGCTGCAGACCCTCGGGCACATCGCGCTCGACCACGACCAGCCCCGCGACTTCGCCGACTTCCTGCGGCAGCGCGTCGAGGCGAACTACTTCGGCGCCGCGATCCTGCTGCCGGAGCGGAGCGTCGTCCCGTACCTGGAGGAGGCGAAGGCCGCACGCGAGCTGTCCGTCGAGGACCTCGCGGACGTCTTCTCCGTTTCCTACGAGATGGCCGCGCACCGCTTCACCAACATGGCGACGCACCACCTCGGCCTGCAGCTCCACTTCACCAAGAACGACGAGAACGGCACCATCTACAAGGCGTACGCCAACGACGGCCTGAACTTCCCGCAGGACGAGGACGGCGCGATCGAGGGCCAGCGGATGTGCCGCGAATGGGCCGGGCGCCACGTCTTCGGCGCCGCCGACCGCTTCTCCGTCTACTACCAGTACACCGACACCCCGCAGGGGACGTACTGGTGCCTCTCCCACATCGACCCCAGCCACGAGCGCGACTTCGCGATCACCCTCGGCGTCCGGTTCGAGGACTCGCGCTGGTTCCGCGGCCGGGAGACGACCCGGCGGCGCCGGTCGTCCTGCCCGGACGGCGACTGCTGCCAGCGCCCCCCGAAGGAGCTGTCGGACCGCTGGGAGGGCATGGCCTGGCCGTCCGCCCGCGCGCACTCGCACGTGCTGTCCGTCCTGCCGCCGGGGGCGTTCCCGGGCGTGGACGAGTCGGACGTCTACGAGTTCCTCGACCGGCACGCCGCCGAGTGACCCGACCCGCCGGGCCGCCGCGCGGGGTTTCCGCCCGTGGGTGAATGATCTGGAAGTGTCCGGTGTTCCACTACATGGGGCCGCCGGGACATCCGGCCCGGACGCCCGCCCGGAAGCTCGCAGGGACGCTCGCACGGAGGGAGAGCGCGTGCTGCCTGAGGTCGCCGCATGGTCGGCCCGCCGCACCAGCACGGCGGAGGACTGGCCGCCGCGGCCGCTGCTCGCCGCCAAGGGCGACGCCCGAATCAGCGTCGTCCTGCCCGCGCGGGACGAGGAGGCCACGGTCGGCGCGATCGTCGCCGCGATCCGGACCGACCTGGTCGAGCGGATCCCGCTGGTGGACGAGATCGTCGTGGTCGACTCCCGCTCCGCCGACCGGACCGCCGCCGTGGCCGCCGCCGCGGGCGCCGACGTGGTCGCGCAGGACGCCGTCCTGCCCGGCCGGGGCCGCATGTCCGGCAAGGGCGAGGCGCTGTGGAAGTCGCTCGCCGCGACGTCCGGCGACCTCATCGTCTTCATCGACGCCGACCTGCGCGAGTTCAGCTCGTCCTACGTGACGGGGCTACTCGGGCCGCTGCTGACCGACCCGTCCGTCGGGTACGTCAAGGGCTGCTACGACCGTCCGCTGGTGGACGGCGAACGGCGCGTCGAGGGCGGCGGCGGGCGCGTCACCGAGCTCGTCGCCCGCCCCCTGATCAACCTGCACTGGCCGCGGCTCGCCGGGGTGATGCAGCCGCTCGGCGGCGAGTACGCCGGGCGCCGCACCCTGCTGGAGCGGCTCCCGTTCGTCACCGGCTACGGCGTCGAACTGGGCCTGCTCCTGGACGTCTACCAGGACTCCGGCCTCGACGCGATCGCCCAGGTCGACCTCGGCCGCCGCGTCCACGCGCACCAGTCGACGGAGGCGCTCGGCGCGATGTCCGGGCAGATCATGCTGACCGCCTGGTCGCGGCTGGAGCGGCACGGCCGGATGATGCCCCTGGAGGCCCCCGCCACGGCGCTCACCCGCTTCCGCCGGGGCCCGGACGGGTACGACGCCGCGACGACCGACGTCGCCGTGGGGGAGCGCCCGCCGATGATCGAGGTCCCGGAGTACGCCGCCGCGCGCTCGATCTCGCCCGGCCGCCGCTAGCGCCGCTGTGTCACCACCGGTGACCGAGATCGGTGCTACCGTTGGTAACACGGATATTGGAGGAAGGGTCGAATAGCCATGACGAGCGCCGAGCCGACGCCGCCGTTCTCGCTCGAGCCGAGCGAGGACGTCCGCGAGGTCAGGGACTGGGTCCACGAGTTCGCCAGGGACGTCATCCGCCCCGCCGCGCAGGAGTGGGACGAACGCGAGGAGACCCCCTGGCCGCTGATCCAGGAGGCGTCCAAGGTCGGCATCTACTCCCTCGACTTCTTCGCCACCCAGTGGCTGGAGCCGACCGGGCTCGGCATCCCCGTGGCGTTCGAGGAGCTGTTCTGGGGCGACGCGGGGATCGGGCTGTCCATCGTCGGGACCGGGCTCGCCGCCGCGTCCGTCGCCGCCGTCGGGACCGACGAGCAGATCGCCGAGTGGGTGCCGCAGATGTTCGGCACCCCCGACGACGTCCGCCTCGGCGCGTTCTGCGCCTCCGAGCCCGACGCGGGCAGCGACGTCGGCGCCATCCGCACCCGCGCCGTCTACGACGAGGCCAAGGACGAGTGGGTCCTGAACGGCGCCAAGACCTGGGCGACGAACGGGGGGATCGCGGCCGTCCACATCGTCGTCGCGTCCGTCCACCCCGACCTCGGGAGCCGCGGGCAGGCGAGCTTCATCGTCCCGCCGAACACGCCGGGCCTGCGGCAGGGCCAGAAGTTCAAGAAGCACGGGATCCGCGCGTCCCACACGGCCGAGGTCGTCCTGGACGACGTGCGCGTCCCCGGCGGCAACATCATCGGCGGCAAGGACAGGTTCGACGAGCGGATCGCGCGGGCCCGCGAGGGCAAGAGCTCCAAGGGCCAGGCCGCCCTGAAGACGTTCGAGACGACCCGCCCGTCCGTCGGCGCGATGGCCCTCGGCATCGGCCGCGCCGCCTACGACTACGCCCTCCAGTACGCCCGGGAGCGAGAGCAGTTCGGGCGCAAGATCGGCGACTTCCAGGCCGTCGCGTTCAAGCTGGCGGACATGAAGTGCCGCCTGGACGCCGCCCGCCTCATGGTCTGGCGCGCCGCCTGGATGGCCCGCACCGGCAAGGACTTCGCCAACGCCGAGGGCTCCATGGCCAAGCTCATGGCGAGCGAGATGGCCGTCAACGTGACCGAGGAGGCCATCCAGATCCTCGGCGGCAACGGCTACACCCGCGACTACCCGGTAGAACGCATGCACCGGGACGCCAAGATCTTCACCATCTTCGAGGGCACCTCAGAGATCCAACGCCTGGTCATCGGCCGCACCTTGACCGGCCTCCCCGTCCGATAACAGGTGGCCAGGGCGAATACCGGATCGGTCGGTCGATCATCCGGCGGCGTCACGGGCGCAGGGGCCTCCCTCTCGGGCATCCGGGGGTCGATCGGGAGCCGATCATGGACGGTTCTCAGGCTGCCCGCGCGGTGAGCAACTCGTCCAGAATCCGCCCCGGAGCCGCGGCGAGAGGGCGAGCCGCTCGTGGGTCAGCACGGCCGGGGTGCCGAGATCGTCCAGCCACACCCGGTGGGAGTGGCGGAGCTTGTGCGGGGTGCGTTCCCTAGTTCGGAAATCGTTGCAAAACCCTACGTCAGCGGACATGTGCGCATGGAACGCGTCGGATGGGGCACATGGTCGCCCGGACGCTGCGGAAGAGGGAGCGGAATATGGAACTGCTGCAACGTTTCCGGCGACGGCGAACGAGACAGCGGGCCGCGAAGCGGCCGGCACGAGCGCGGCACCGTGTGCCGACCTTCCGCGAGATGCACGCGAGGATGCGGACCGAGCGCGCCGAAGCCAGGCTCATGGCGACCGAGGCGAAGATTCATCATGAAGCGGAGCGGTACCGACGCGGCGGCCGCCCCATCCAATGAGGGATGCGCCCAAGTCGATCAAGAGGCGGGCCGGCCTTTCGGGCTTGTCGGCTAGGAAGCCGCGGATTTCAGGCATAAGGAGGAACCCATGGGTCTCTTCAAGAAGCTGAAGAACAGTACGCAACGTGCCAAGGGCCGCGCCAAGGAGAGGGCGGGCCGCGAGTCACGCGATCCATACTTGGAGGCCGAGGGCAGCAAGGATCGTGTCGCAGGCGGGGCCAAGCAGGTCGGCGAGAAGGCCAAGGACACGGCCCGAGAGATCCGGCGCACCAGCTAGCGGTGGCGTCCCGTCATGGGCGTCGGTGGGGAATTCTCTCGTCTGAGCGCTTCGGGTGGGACGGCTGTAGGGCCCGTCTCCGATCGTGATGGATGATCGGAGGCGGGCCCGGTGCTCAGTTGGGGCAGAAGTTGCTCTGGTAACCGTCGGCGCGGCGGCCTTCGCCGTCGAAGACCGTGACTGCGACGTAGGCGTTTCGACCGCGGCCGCACTTGCCGGAGATGAAGACGTAGTTCTCGTCGTAGTTGTTGACCCGGCGCGATGTCAGGGCGTCCGAGCTGACCTGCACGGTGTCGGGATCGGTGCCGCCCTCCCAGTACAGAACGCAGTCGAACGAGGCGTAGGGGATGCCATCGGGGTCGGGGCCGCCGAACGCGTCACACGCGAACGTGGTGATGGTCAAGGGCGGGGGCACGGGGCGTGAATCGGCGAACAGAAGCCGGACGTCGAGGCCGAGTTGGGTGGCGTTGATGGGTTGGTAGGTAGTGGTGAACCCGACGCCGGTGCAGGTGGTGGAGACCGTGTGGCCCTGTGCCTGACCGGTGCCCGGGGTGATGACCGGGCCGCCGGAGTCGCCGGGCAGGCTGCAGAAGCGCGCCGAGTTCAGGCCGAGGACCGTCACCTGGCCCAGGCTGCGGGTCCCGTCCGTGTACTCGACGAGGAGGTTCTCGTTGATGGCGACCACCGGGCCGCAGCGGAACCCGCTGGACCTGCCGAAGGAGCAGACCGTGTCACCCTGCCTGGCCGCCTGGGATCCCAGGACCGGGATGGTGCTGATGAACGACGACCGCACCGCCGGTAGCGCCCGCACGCCCGGATCGGAATTGAACCGCACGTAGGCCCGGTCGAACGTCCGGGTGCTCGGCGTAACCGGGGGAGGGAGTGGGAAGGACGACTTGACAGTGCGCCCGGCCCCGCCCCCACCGCCGATGACGGTGTCGAAGTCGACGAAGTTTCCCACCTCCACGCAGTGCCCCGCTGTGACGAAACCGGTCGAGCCGTCCGTCAGCGATCTGACTCCGAAGCCGGCGGTGCACAGGTTCTTGGACAGCAGGTTGATGTATCCGTCACCGGCGACCACGTCGGCGGTCGCCTTCTGCGGGCCCTGGCTCTGCTCGAAGGTCACTAGGCCGGCGGGCACTCCGGCGGCGGTGACCCATTTGGCTGCGGCGCTCTGCCGACCGGGCGCGGTCAAGACCACCAGGCGGTTGCGGCGCGGGTCAACGTGCCATCCATGCACGGCTTTGTCGGGATGCTTGCCGGCGTGGGCTTGCAGCGTGAGTCGCGCCATTTCCAGTTCGGCGAGGCGGTGGGTCACCACGGCGGGTGTGGCGCCGGCGGCGCGGACGGCGGGGGCGGCGCGCTGGTCGGAGACCGCGATCATCAGCGCCGAGCCGTCCTCGTTCAGCCAGGATCCGGCGAAATGCCGGCCCGCGGCACGGCGGGCCCGCCCTTCGACGGCCGCTGCGGCGTGCTGGCGGCCGAGCCGGGTGATCGCCTCAGCGCGGGTCAGGTGCATGTCCCGCTGCATCGCCTCGATCATCTTCGGCGACGACCGCGCCGTTTCCTCGCCCACTCCGGGCGTCGGCGCCAGCAAGACCGGACCCGACCCTGCGACAGGGTTTGGACCGGCGGCTGCGGCACGGGGCGGCGCCCCGGCGGCGACCAGCGCGACGAGCAGCATGCATCCCGCCGTGAGCACGGCGAACAACGGCGAACGGGCCAACGATCTTCGCATCGGGCACCTCGGCAATCGAGCGACATACAGAACATCCGGTATTCGCCGCTCAACTCCGCTCGGATGAAAGCCCGTCGGCCCGCCGCCGGAGATCGACGTAGTCCGGTCCCAGTTCTGGGCTCACGAGCGTGCTGTGTCCCCAGGAATCACGCTCACCCGCCAACCGAAGCGCTCAGCCACAGGTCTTCGCATGTCGGCACTGACCCGGGCATGGCCCGGCACCCGGCTCAGGTTCCGGGGAGGATACGGCGGGTTTCGTAGGCCCACATCGCGATCTCGACCCGGTTGCGGGCGCCGAGTTTGGCCATCAGGCTGGCCAGGTGCGTCTTCACCGTGCTGAGGCTGATGTGCAGCGCATCGGCGATCTCGGTATTGGTCAGCCCGCGAGCGACGGCGAGGAGCACCTGCTCCTCGCGGGCGGTGACCGGGGAGACCGGCTGGGCCGCGGGCCGGCCGGCGGGCAGGTCCGCGAATGCCTGGAGCAGGCGGACGGTGACGCTGGGCGCAATGAGCGCCTCACCGTCGGACGCCGACCGTACGGCCTGGGCCAGAAGGTCTGGTCCCGTGTCCTTGAGGAGGAATCCGCGGGCGCCGGCACGCAGGGCGCCGTAGACGTACTCGTCGAGGTCGAAAGTGGTGATGACGACCACGGCCAGCGGGTCGGCGACGCCCGGGCCGGCGACCAACCGGGTGGCCTCGAGCCCGTCGGTCACCGGCATGCGGATGTCGAACAGGCAGACGTCGGGGCGCAGTTCGCGGGCAAGACGTACGGCCTCCCGTCCGTCGGCGGCCTCGCCGACCACCTCGATGCCGGGCTGGGCGTTCAGCATGATCCGCAGCCCGGTGCGGATGATCGTCTGGTCGTCAGCGACGAGGACGCTGATGGGCACCGCTTTCGGTCCTCCCTTTCGGCAGCTCGGCTTCGACATGCCAGCCCTGGTCGGCGCCGGGGCCGGCCTGTAGGTCGCCGCCGAGCAGAGCCGCGCGCTCGCGCAGTCCGGCGAGTCCGTATCCGGCACGGCCTCGGCCGGCGCGTTGGCCGTTGTCGCGCACACTCACCCGTACCGTGTCCCGTTCGCCGGTGACCCGGACCACGACCTCGGTCGCGCTGACCGCATGGCGCATCGCGTTTGTCACCGACTCCTGCACGATGCGGTAGACGGCCGCGTCCACTGCCGGGGGCAGCGTGTCCAACTCGCCGTCGAGCCCCAGGTCGACCTTGAGGTGAACACCCGGCGTGCGCACCAGGCGCTCCAGATCCGCGACGCCGGCAGGCGGCGCCAGCTCGGCGCCGACTCCGCGGTCGCGCAGCGCGGCGACCATGGCCCGCATTTCCTCCAGCGTGCGCGCCCCTTCCTCCTCGACCCCCTCCAGCGCCTCGACGGCGGCGGACGGGTCGGTGGCCGCGAGCACCCCGCCCGCCTGGGCGCGGATCACCATGGCCGACACGTGGTGGGCCACCGTGTCGTGCAGTTCCCGGGCCAGCTGCTCACGCTCGCGGGAGCGAACCTGCTCCAACTGCCGCTCGCGTGCGGTCCCCCAGAACCGCACGGCGGCCCCGATCAAGCCAGGCAGCCACAGGAAGACGAAGCCCCCGACCTGTTCGGCTGCCGGGACGTCGTACGTGATGGCGCACAGCGCGAAGGTCGCCAGGATCACCGCGCCGCCCAGCACGATCTCCCGTCCCGAGCCCCAGCGGAGCAGCGCGTACACCAGCACGAGCACGACCACGCCCATGTCCAGGCCGACGGGCTCACGCGATGCGGCGACGAGCGAGGCCACTTGGAGCAGGCTCGTCGAGCCGAACGCCAGCGCGACCATCGCCAGCGGGCGCGTCCGGCGCCACAGGGGCAGCAGGCACAGCCACACGGCGAACACCACCGCCACCGGCCGCCACACGACGTCCTCGCGCAGGGCGGCCTCCAGCACCACACCGCCGAGGCCCGCGGCGAGCAGCGCCCAGTCCCGCCACACCCGGGCGGGCGCGCCGGGCGGCCGGGGTTCGGTCCACAGGGTTCGCAGGTTCTCTCGCAGCACGGTTCTCAGCCTAGGGACCGCGCCGTGCCGCGCATCGGCCGAAAGGACGGGACGTCAGTCCGCCCTGGGGCCGACGAATCCGCAGCCCACGAGCCGATGCCGCAGAGCGCCGTGGCGACGAACCTCGGCATCGGCGGCCGTACAAGGACGGCCGACGAGGTGGTTGGAGGACCCGATGCTCTCGAAGGCCCTGTTGCGCCTGGGCGCAAGCGCCGCCCGCCATCCCTGGCGGGTGATCGCGGCATGGCTGATCGCCGCCACGCTCGCCGTCCTCGCCGCGAGCGCCATCGGCGGGCGGACCGCGGACTCGATGACCGCTCCGGGGCTGGACTCCCAACGGGCCGCGCAACTGATCGAGCGGGCCGGCACCGGCCAGGAGGGGATGACCGCCCAAGTGGTCGTCACCCCCCTCGACGACGGTGCGACGTTCTTCGACCCCGGC
Source organism: Actinomadura decatromicini (assembly GCF_008121305.1). Taxonomy (NCBI): domain Bacteria; kingdom Bacillati; phylum Actinomycetota; class Actinomycetes; order Streptosporangiales; family Thermomonosporaceae; genus Actinomadura; species Actinomadura decatromicini. The sequence continues at coordinate 174,264 of NZ_VSRQ01000011.1, forward strand.
AGCGCGCGCATGGCTCTCACGCGGCTGCAGGCCGAGGTGCGGCGGCTGCCGCACGTGCTCGGCACGAGCGACCCGGCGGGGGTACTCGACGCAGGCGGGGACACCACCGCGCGCGGCGGCCTTGTCTCGGCTGACGGGCGGATCGCGGTCGTCCGGGTGCAGTACCCCGACCAGAGCCGGCTGTCGGCCAAGGACCTCGACGCCCTCGTCGATCTCGGCGACCGGCTGCGCGGCGAGCTGCCCCTGCGCATCGAGATGGGCGGAAACCTTTTCTACGCCTTCTCCGACCCCGACGGCGGCGCGAGCGAGCTGATCGGCATCCTCGCCGCGGCCGCGATCCTGTTCCTGGCGTTCGGCTCGCTCGTCGCCGCCGCGCTGCCGATCGGCATGGCGGTCTTCGGGCTGACCGTCGGGGTCGCCACGATGACGGTACTGGCGGGGGTGACGGACGTCCCGACCTTCGCCCCCGTCCTGGGCAGCATGGTCGGGCTCGGAGTCGGCATCGACTACGCGCTGTTCGTTCTCGCCAGGCACCGGGAGTACCTCGCGCGCGGGTTCGATCCCCGCGAGGCGGCGGCGCGAGCGGTGGCCACGGCAGGCAGGCCCGTGGTCTTCGCCGGCGGCACCGTCGTCGTATCGATCCTCGGCCTGGCGGTCGCGAACGTGCCGTTCATGACAATGGGCGGGCTCGCCGTCTCGATCGTCGTTCTCACCATGGTGGTCGCGTCGGTGACGCTGCTGCCGGCCTTCCTCGGCGCGGCCGGCCCCCGCCTGGCCCGGCCCGGCCGGATCGGCCGGGCTCTGCGGACCGGGACCCCGGGCCGGCTCGCGCGGCGGCGGGACCCTGACACCGCCCCGGCCGCCGGGTGGCGGCGCTGGATCGGGCACGTCAGCCGGCACCCGGTGCCGTACGCGGTCGGCGCGGCGGGACTGCTGCTGACCGCGACGCTGCCCGTGCTCGGCCTGCGCGTCGGCCTGCCCGACGACGGCTCAATGCCCCGCAGCCGCACCGAGCGCCGCGCCTACGACCTCGTCGCCGAGGGGTTCGGCCCGGGCACCAACGGTCCCCTCGTCATCGCCGCGGACCCCGCCGGTGATCCTGGGGTGCTGGACCGACTCGTCGCAGCGGTCGCGGCGGATCCGGGCATCGCATCCGTCGCGCCGACGCATATCGATCAGGCCACCGGCATCGCGACCCTCGCGGTGTTCCCGACCTCCAGCCCTCAGGACAAGGCCACGACCGACACCATCGCCCGGCTGCGCGCCGACGTGCTGCCCACGGCGATCGGGCACGGCCCGGCCAGGGCCCACGTCGGCGGCGCCGCCGCGAGCCTGTCCGATGTGGGCCAGCGCACCAGCCAACGCCTGCCGCTGTTCGTCGCCGCCGTGCTGGCGATGTCGTTCCTGCTGCTGATGCTGGTCTTCCGCTCGGTACTCGTACCGCTCAAGGCGGTACTGCTGAACCTGCTGAGCATCGGAGCGGCCTACGGCATCATGGTCGCGGTCTTCCAGTGGGGCTGGGGAGGCGCACTCATCGGGCTGGAAGCGACGGTTCCGATCGTGTCGTTCATCCCGATGTTCCTCTTCGCCATCCTGTTCGGCCTGTCGATGGACTACGAGGTGTTCCTCCTGTCCCGCGTGCGCGAGGAATACCTGCGCACCGGCGACAACGGCACCGCGATCGTCGAGGGCGTCTCGGGCACCGCCCGGATCATCACCTCGGCCGCTCTCATCATGGTGGCGGTCTTCCTGTCCTTCGCCGTCGCCGATGACCCCTCCGCCAAAATGTTCGGGCTCGGCCTGGCCACCGCGATCCTCATCGACGCCACGGTCGTCCGCATGGTGCTTGTACCGGCGACCATGACACTCCTCGGCCGGACCAACTGGTGGCTGCCGAGGTGGCTGGACCGGATGCTTCACCGCGGCCCGGTCGGCACCGACGACACCGACGCGGAATCCACGCGTCCACGGCTGGTTGACCGTTGACTCAACTCCCGCCCGCCCTGGGCGTCCAGATCATCGAGGCGCGCAGGTGGAGGCCGGCGAGGCCGGTCTTCTTCAGGCGGGCGGCGAGCAGTTCGTTGAGGATCGGCACCGGCGATGTCGGCGCGATGGCGAGCTGTTCGTCGAGGGCTGTCTCCCAGCGCTCCCGGAGCCGCGCCCGCAGTTCCTCGCGCATAAGCGCGGAGACGTGTGCGCGATCCCCGGCATCGAGTGGCCGAACCGGTCGTGAGCGAGAATCGCGTAGGTGCCGAGCTCGTCGATCACGACGCGGTGCGAGTGGCGGAGTTTGCGGGGGATGAGGTCTTGGCCGATCGCGAGCCACGACGCGATCTCAAGCCTGCGAACGGCCCGGCGGCGAGGGCGTCGCAGTGGGGGAGCCCGCCGCCCGGGCGTCCACGACCGGCTGGTCGTTGCGGGGAATGCCACGCACATGGGGGAGGTGGTGGCCGCCCTCTTGTTGAGGAACAGGAACCTGTCGCCGTCGCAGCCGTCTCTTGTGGGGCAAGGCGTTCTCGATGTCGAGTCGCGTTGTCAGGCGGAATTCGCCTCGCGGATGATCGCGATCGCGGCATGGGGGTCCGGCACGGTGATCGTCACGCTTCGGCCGGTACGCGTGGTCAACCGCAGGGCGGGTCCGGTCCGGACCGTGAAGTAGGTGTGGCGAGGGGTCCACCAGTAGCCGAGGGACATTCGCCACAGCGACGGCGACAGGTCGATCACCTCGGCGCGTTCGATCTCCTCCAGGCGGTAGGTGCGGCGGGGCCATCCGACCGCCCCGCATTGGACCGAGACCCCGTTGGGCCCCGCCGCCGTCTTGACGCTCAGCCCGGTCAGCATGGTGATAAGCGCAACCACGGCGCCGACCAGCAGTGGGATCGCCGGCCCGGCCGGGTCGAGCCAGCTGCCGTGCGACAGGCTCCCCAGGAGCAGCAGCGGCGCCAGCAGAGCGACGTGGACGGCCACCGCCAGCGGCCAGTTCGTCACTCGGCCGGTATAGATCGAGTAGCGGCCTGGGTCGGGTAGTGCGGATGCCGTCATCGGGCATCATCCTCTCGATGTGTCACGTCAACCTCTCGATAAGGCGAAGCAGGTCCTGGCTCCCCACGCCGTGCCGACGGGCGACGGCCACGAGCGCCTGAGCCGCCTCGACAACCGGAGCCGGCTCCGTGACGGCTGACGCGACCCGTGCCCCGCGACCCCGACGGAACTCCAGCACACCCTCGTCGCGCAGCCGCCGATAGGCGGCCAACACCGTGTTGCGGTCGACTGACAACGCCTCCGCCAGCTGGGCGGCAGGCGGCAGTTGCTCGCCGACGGCGAGCTCCCCCGAAGCCACGCCCCGGCGTACACACGCCGCGATCTGGAGCGGCAGCGCCTCCCGCGACGAATGATCAATCGCCCATCTCATAGTGCTAGTATTATTAGCACCATCTCGCCGGGTGGTCAACCGCACCGGGCTGCGGCCGGGCTTCGGAACCGTGCTCATCATTCCGCGGAGCCGGTACGCACTCTTCTCGGCATGAGGGAGCGCGACCGGCCGCCACACGCTGGGCGTCCAGAACGAGGCAGCTTGATCCATCATTCGGATCGCGGACGCCAATACACTGGTTTCCGGTACGCCTTAGGTCGAATACGCGGCGCTACGGGTCCATTTTTCGGGCGGCTCAGGTGAGTTCTTTATAGAGGAGCTGGGTCAATCCGTTGGGATCGGTGATGATCTGGCTTTTGCTCACTGTGCCCGCGTCCCATGCCTGCATGGCTTCCAGGCGGATGGTCGTGGGCCCGTCGATGTCGATGAAGGCGCGGCCGCTGGCGGTGGTGCCGTAATCGCGATTGATGGCGGGCGGGTGGTTGGCACTGCTGACGACCAGGAGATTGCTTTCCTTGACCGGGACGCCGGCGGTGAGGTTGAACACACGGGAGATGATCCAGGCGTGAGTGGGCCGGTTCCGTGCGGTGACGAACTGGCCGCGGACCTGTTGCGTCACCTCGTACGTCCCAGGCTTTTTCAAGGTGACGGTGGTGTGGGCGACAGGAGTCCATCGGCGGGTGGTGGTCGTCAGCGCGGTCGTGTGACCGATCGCTCTGCCGTGGTCTGGCACGGTGGCGGTCCTTTCGGCTGCGGCCGGCTCGCTGTCGTTGGCGGGGCCGATCAGGGAGGCCAATGGCGCGGTGATGACGGGCATGAGAGCCAGTCCGAACAGGAGGGCCACCGTTTCCAGTGCGGATCTGTCGCCGCGTATCAGCGGGCGGCCGGGAGCGGCGTGACTGTCGTGAGTGGTCATCGCGCTGTCAGGCCGCGGCCCGTTGCCGAGGAGGTCAGTGAGCGGTCGCCGGGCCGGTCGCAAGGGCGCGGACCGATGATGGCGACGGCGTTGGAGCGGCCGGGGGCGAAGGCCACGGCCAGGCACGTGAGTGGGAGCTGCTGGGGCCTTTCCATGCGAGAAGCTTGGCGGGCGCCGTCCATGTCCCGTCCATGCCCGGTCCATAGCAGTCAGGGGGCGGGACGACTAATGGTTCGGCGCGGCATTGGCGTAGATGCCCGAAGGGTGGACGAAATTACGCAATGAAATGAGATCTACAAAAGAAGAATTCTTCGCTTCCAGGTCTCCATACTGACGCCGCCAAGGCGGCGGTCTTCGCGCGCATGAGTTCGGCGGGTCACGGAGAGTCGTGAGGCGAGTCAGACCCTTGCCGTGCAGGTGAAGAATGCATTCATTCGCCTGCCGCGAAACCCGCAGTATTGTGTTCGAGGTCAGTGTCGAGTTGGGCGGCGACCGACCTTGCCTGCCGAGATGCCGAGAGTTGATGTCGTATGGCTGCAGAGTTCAAGATCTTGGGCCCGCTGGAGGTTTGGACGAGTGGGGAGCCGCTGCGCCTGAGCGGTGCCGGGCAGCGGAAGGTGCTGGCCGCATTGTTACTGTCAGCAGGTCAGGTGGTGCCGCTGAGCCATTTGGTGGATGCGGTCTGGCCGCAGGAGCCGCCTCCCACCGCGGAGAAACGCGTCCGCAATCTGGTGTCCGAGCTGCGGAGGCTGCTCGCCGACGGGGGCCTGGCAGGGCCGGTGGCGGCGGGCGCCGGGTACCGGCTGGACGTCGGAGAGGGCGAGCTCGACGCCGCCGTGTTCGACGGCCGGGTGGGGCGGGCCCGCCGGCATGCCGCCGACGGGCGACCGGCGGAGGCGGTCGCCGAGTTCCGCGCGGCCCTGAACCTGTGGCGGGGGCCGGTGCTCGCGGGGCTGGAATGCCCGGCGCTTCAGCCGCAGGTGGCCAGCTGGGAGGAGCGACGGACGGCGGCGCTGGAGGAGGACATCGGGCTGGAACTGGACCTCGGACGCCACCACAGCGTGATCAGCGAGCTGAGCGAGCAGGTGGCCGCGCACCCGCTCCGGGAACGGCTGGCCGGGCAGCTGATGCTGGCATTGCACCGAGCCGGTCGGCGGCCGGAAGCGCTGCGGGTCTTCCACGACACCCGCGAGACGCTGGCCGAGGAACTGGGCCTGGACCCCGGCGACCAGTTACGGCGACTGCACCAGCGGATCCTTTCCGATGACCCCGGCCTCGCGGCGTCGCCGCCGGATCGACGCGGGCGCGTCCACCAACTGCCTCGCGACCTCGCTGACTTCACCGGCCGCGCCACTGAGCTGAACCGGCTCGTCTCCGCCCTGCCGGTGGAGGGGGAGCCGACCACCGCGGTGGTGATCAACTCGATTGACGGGATGGCGGGGATCGGCAAGACCGCCCTCGCGGTGCACGCCGCACACCGGCTGGCAGAGCGCTACCCCGACGCGCAACTGTTCGTCGACCTGCACGCGCACACCGCCGGAGACGAGCTCGGCACCACGGCCGCCGCCTTGGAGACGCTCCTGCGCGCGGTGGGCGTGCCGGGGGAGCGGATCCCCGACGACCTGCATCAGCGGGCCGGGCTGTGGCGGGACGAACTGGCCGGCCTCAAGGCCCTGATCGTCCTCGACAACGCCACCAGCGCCGAACAGGTGAGGCCGCTGCTGCCCGGCGACCCGGGCAGCCTGGTGCTGATCACCAGCCGCCGCCGGCTCACCGATCTGGAGGCCGCCCGCACGCTGTCCCTGGAGGTGCTGCCGCCCGCCGACGCCGCCGCGCTGTTCACCCGGATCGCCGACGACGCGCGCGCCGTCACCGAACCGCGGGCCCTGGACGAGGTGGTGAGGCTCTGCGGCCTGCTGCCGCTGGCGGTCCGGATCGCCGCCGCCCGGCTCCGCACCCGCCCCACCTGGACCCTCGCCCACCTGGCCGAACGCCTCGGCGACCAGCGGCGGCGGCTGGGCGAGCTGGCCACCGGCGACCGCAGCGTCGCCGCCGCGTTCGCCCTCTCCTACCGGCAGCTCACTCCCGTCCAGCAGCGGCTGTTCCGGTTGCTGAGCCTGCACCCGGGTCCCGATTTCGACGCTCACGCCGCCGCCAGAGTCGCCGACATCCCGCTCCCGGAGGCCGACCGGCTCCTGGAGGACCTGCTTGACGTGCACCTGCTGCAGCAACGCACCGCCGGCCGGTACCGCTTCCATGACCTGCTGCACACCTACGCCGCCCACCTCGTCCTTGAAGAGGACACCGAGGCCGACCGTCGCGCCGTCCTGGACCGTCTCCTCGACCACTATCTCGCTTCAGCCCGGAACCTCTACCGGCTGATGCGCAACGGCTGCAAGCTCGCCGACGCGATGGCGGCCACCCACTCGGCAGGGGTCGCGTTCGCCGATGCGGCCGAGGGACAGACCTGGGTGCTGAACGAACTCGACGGCATCCTCGGAGCCGTCCGCGGTGCCGCCGTGGACCCGGGCGCGCCGATCGCCGTCGCCGCGGACCTGCTGCTCGCCCTCGATCCCCTGGGCGACGTCGCGTTCCTGTGGCCGCGGCTCAACGGTCCCGCCGCCGAGATCGCCGACGCCGCGGAAGCGCGCGGTGAGTTCCCCGCCGAAGCCCGGGCCCGTTACATGCTCGGCGGCGGGCTCTGGCAGGTCGACAGGCTGGACGGGGGCGAGAAGCAGATCCGCCGCGGCGTCCGGGCCGCCCACGACGGCGGGGACGAGGCGATCCTGGACCGGCTGCTCAACGTGTCCGCCCTGCTCGCCTTCCACCGGCACGACCATGAGGAGGCGCTCGCGATCTTCCAGGAGAGCCTGGCGGTCGGCGGTCGCTCCGGCGACTGGTGGTCGCAGCTGGAGGTGCTGAACAACATCGCCGCTCTCTACATCATCGGGTTCGGGCGTCCCCTGGAGGCGCTGCCGTGGCTGGAGCGCGGGCTGGCGCTGGCGGACAGGGTCGGAGGACGGCAGTCCGCCTGGCAGTACCTGATGATCAACCGCGGCCGGGCGAAGCGGGCGCTCGGCCGTCCGGACGAGGCCGTCGAGGACTTCCGCGCCGCGCTCGCCGCCAGCCGCGCGCTCGCCTCCCCCTTCCAGGAGGCGATGGCCCTGCAGGAACTGATGGTGACGACGCGTCGGCTCGGACGCCCGGAGGAGGCCCTCGAACACGCCGAGGCGAGCCTGGCCATCTGGCGGCAGCTCGGCCAGGAGGCCAGGGAGGCCGAGGTCAGGGCCGAGCAGGAGACGATCCACGCCGAGCTGGACGGATCGCGTCCATTGGCCTGAGCCGCTGCCGGGCCGGACCATGGCCGGGGTCGCGGGCGCTGTGCCGCGATCCCGGCCGAACCAGGCGCGAGAGGCGCGGACGGGGCGGGCCGCCGGGTCAGGCTCCGACGGTGTTCAGCGACATGTCCACGAAAATGGACTGGCCCTGGGACGAGGTACCGCAGATCCAGATGGAGCCGGGCAGGTTCGCGTCGCCCGCAGGCACTGTGACCTGGAAGCGGGCGGTGTGCTCGGAGCGGATGACGGTGGCGGCGGTGAAGAAGCTCGTGCCGCCCTGGGAGGTGATGACGTCGCCACGCCGGACCGTCCAGTCGATGGCGATGCCGCCAGGATTGTTGCGGTTGAAGGCGAAGCCGTTGGCCGCCAGGAACGATCCCGTGTCCGGGTGGACGTTCACCGGTCCGGCGCAGACGGTGGACCCTCGGGTGACGGTGCCCTGGGCGCTGGCCGCGTCCGAGCCGGTGGCGGCCGAGGAGACGGTCCCGAAGGCCAGGACGGCCGCGGCCGCCGTGACGCCGGCCGAGGCGGTGGCGATGGCCGCCTTGTGCCGGGAAGCGGTCGGCCGGAGCCGAGAGACTAAGCCAGGACGCATGATCGCGTCCCCCTTTCATGATGGAAACGGATGGGTTCGTGGAACCGCATCCCTTCACCACCTCCACGGGGCCCGAGCGGCCCGGGTTCGCCGCACCCGTTGTCCGGACGCGGCCACCGCCCGAGCCCCGCCGCCCCCATTCACCGAGGGCGGCGGCGCCGTCAGCCTCGGCATCGTCGTCGCCGTGCTCCGCAGCGTCCGAACCCGCGATGCGATTCTGAACCCCTGATCAGCCCGCGGGATGGCGGCCGACGATGAGTTCTCGACACTGCCGTGGTCGGTACCGGTGACGCATCGCCGTACGTGCAGGGAGGACGCCATGACGCTGAACCTGTTCGCTGGTATCCCCGTCACCGACTACGCCACGGCGTTGCCGTGGTACGAGCGGTTCCCCGGGCTGACGTCGAGACCGGGCGCCGAAGCCGCCTCTCGCTCCACGACGGCTTGCCGTGGGTGTGTTGTGGACGCTGTCAGCCCTTACTGCCACCATTGCTGGTTCCATGGACCGCAGTCCCACAGTTGGACTTTGCCGCCGTTTCCGCCCGTGTTGGTGTCGGCGTCTAGGCACCGCTGGAAGCGCACGTTGTAAAGGGAGCCGTCCGCGCGGATGACCCACCATTGCTGGTTCCAAGGGCCGCAGTCCCACAGTTGGACGATGCCGCCATTGCCGCCGGTGTTGGTGTCGGCGTCCAAGCATCGCTGGAAACGCATGTTGTAGATGGAGCCGTCCGGTCGGACCTCCCAGTCCTGCTGGTTCCAGGGCCCGCAGTCCCAGAGTTGGACTTTGCCGCCGTTCCCGCCGGTGTTGGTGTCGGCGTCCAAGCACCGTTGGAAGCGCACGTTATAGAAGTGCCGGACTGCCTGCGTCGCCTTGGCGGGCTGCTCGGCGGAGACGACCGAAGAGGCCGCTGAAGCAGATGAGACGGAGCTCAGCCCACCGAGCATGGTGATGGTCGGTAGGAGCACTAACGCTGTCGACCTACGCATCCTGGTCAGGCGTGTACGCGTGGAACTGGAGTAGAGCATCGGCATCCTCCTCTGGCGGATGTGTCCTGGGAGCCGCAGACCGCATCCACAGACCGCCGGTCGCGGCCGCATACCCTGTCGGATATCGACCGAATTGCGACCGACTGTCTGGAATCAACCGATTTCTAGACCCTGGGAGAGCGGCCCGCAAGGGGAGCGGCCGGGGTCGGCCGTTTCCCAGCCTCCGCCGGGGCCCGCCCGGGTCTGCGGTTCAGCCGGTGGTCAGGGCCTTCAGGGTGCGGGACGCGGCGGTGCGGACGTCCTCCTCGGAGCGTCCGATGAAGGTGACCGCGCGCAGCACGCCCGGATGATGCGCGTTCGACCACAGGACGCCGTGGGAGCGGAGCCGCTCCAGCGCGGCGCCGCGGTCAAGGCCGAGGGACGCGACGTCCAGGAAGACGAAGTTGGTGTCCACGTCGGCGGGGTCGACCGGTAGTCCGCCTTCGGCGAGCAGCGTGGCGAGGATGCGGGCGTTGGCGTGGTCGTCGGCCAGCCGGGCGATGTTGTGCTGGAGGGCGTAGCGCGCGGCGCCCGCGAGGACGCCCGCCTGCCGGAGCGAGCCGCCGAGCATCTGCCGGATCCGGCGGGCCGGGGCGAGGACGTCGGCGCGTCCGACGAGCGCCGCACCGGCCGGGCAGCCGAGGCCCTTGGAGAAGCAGACGGCGACGGTCCGCGCCCGCGCGGTGATCCGGTCGGGCTCGGCGTCCAGCGCCACGGACGCGTTGAACAGCCGCGCCCCGTCGATGTGGACGGCGAGCCCCAGCTCGTCGCAGGTGTCGTAGAGCTCGTCCAGGGCGGCGATGGGCCAGGCGCGTCCGCCGGAGACGTTGTGGGTGTCCTCGACCAGGGCGAGCGCGGTGCGGGGCCGGTGCTCGGAGTCGCCGAGCTGGGCGATCTCGCGGACCTGCGCCCCGGTGAACACCCCGGCCGTCCCCGGCAGCCCGGTGACGACGGCTCCGGCGAGGAAGGCGGGGCCGCCCGCCTCGTAGCGGAACATGTGGCTGTGCCGCTCGCCGACGATCTCCTGGCCGCGCTCCACCTGGCACAGCATCGCGATCTGGTTGGCCATGGTCGCCGACGGGACGAACACGGCCGCCTCCTGGCCGAGCATGCCGGTCAGGTCGTCCTCCAGGGCGCGGACGGTCGGGTCCTCGCGCACCTGCTCGTCGCCGAGCGGGGCGGTGGTCATCGCGCGCAGCATGCCCTCGGTGGGCAGCGTCATGACGTCGGAGCGAAGGTCGATCATGTGAGGGCCCCTATCCGGCGAGGTATCCGCCGTCGACGACGATCTGGGTGCCGGAGACGAACGACGCCTCCGGGGAGCAGAGGAACGCGACCACCTCGGCGATCTCCTCGGGACGTCCGCGCCGCCCGACCGGCGGCAGCCCCGAGACGCCCGACCGCGCCTCGTCGGCCTCGATGAGCTCGACGAGCCGGTCGCTGCCCGGCGTGCTGATGTCGCCCGGGTCGACTTGCACGACCCTGACGCCGGACGGCCCGAGTTCCATGGCGAGGGCGCGGGTGAGCCCGGTCATGGCCGACTTGCTGACGGTGTAGGCGGACGCGTCCAACTGCCCCCGGTGCGCGGCGATCGACCCGATGTTGACGATGACGCCGCCGCCCGCCGCGACCATGTGCCGTGCCGCCTCCCGGGCGCACGTGAAGGGCCCGACGGTGTTGACGGCGAGGATGCGCGCCAGCAGGTCGTCGGAGGTGTCGAGCAGGGGCGCCTTGGCCGGGACGCCCGTCACCGCCGCGCAGTTCACCAGGATCTCCGGCGGCCCGTGCTCGGCCGCGACCGCGGCGACGGCGGCGGTGATCGCGGCCGGGTCGCCCGCGTCGACCGTCCGCACCTCGGCCGCCGTCCCCAGCTCGGCGCGGGCGCGTTCGACGGCGCCCGGCCCGGCCTCGAAGACGACGACGGTCCGGCCGGGGGCGGCGAGCCGCCGGGTGATGGCGGATCCGATGCCGCCCCCGCCGCCGGTGACGATCACGCTTCTGCTCATGGGAGATTCCTCGGGTCAGGTGAAGGAGGTGGGCAGGCGGCCCAGCTCGAAGGCGGCGAGGGCCTGCTCGATGTGCCAGGACGCGTCCGCCATGACGGGCGTGCCGTGGCCGGGCAGCAGGACGTCCGGACGCGCGTCGCGGAGCCGTTCCAGCGACCGCCGCAGCTGCTGGACGTCGGCGTCCGCGGCGCCCGGCAGCACGATCCGGCCCCGGCCGAACAGCAGGTCGCCGGTGCAGGCGTAGGTCGTGCCGCCCGCGGTGAACAGGTAGGAGGTGTGGTCGGCGCTGTGCCCCGGCGTCGGCAGCGCGCGGAGCGGGCCGAGGTCGGCCGAGCCGGTCGCCCGCACCTCCGGGCAGGGCGCGAACCGGTAGTCGGAGGGGTAGATCCCGGCGCGCAGCGCGGCCGTGAGCCCGAGCGGGCCGGGGTCGCCGTCCCGCACCAGCTCGGCCGTGCGCGGACCCGCGACGACCGTGACGCCCCGCGCGGCGAGCCCGGCGGCGCCGCCCGCGTGGTCGGCGTGCGCGTGCGTGATCACGGCGCCGCGCAGCGGCCGCCCGCCGAGCGCCTCCCGGACGCGGCCGAGCAGCACCGCCTGGTCGAGGCCGCTCCCGGTGTCGACGAGCCAGCCGCCCCCCTCGCCGTGCAGCAGGTAGACGTTGGAGTCGTAGGCGTTGCTGAGCCCCGGTCCGAGCCGTCCGCCGCCGACCAGGTCGACCGACGCGTCAAGCCGCACGGCGGCCCGCTCCGGCGACGATCGCGGCGACCTCGCCGGGCGCCACGCGCAGCTCGTGGCGCAGCATCATGACGATGCCGGACGACGCGGCGCGCACGACCTCCGTCCGCCGCCCGGCGTCGTCGTACACGGCGCCGATCGGCTGCCCGGCGGCGACCGCGTCCCCGGCCGCGGCGGACGACGCGAACGCCCCCGCCGTGGTGAACAGGACGCCGGTGTCGGTGTCGCCGTCCCCGCCCGTGACGATCGTCTGGCGTCCGGGCGGCGGGCCCGCGAAGGAGACCGGCTCGACCGCGCCCACCGCTTCCAGGAGGCGCAGTACCCCTCGCACGTAGCGGTCGAGGTCGGCCTCGCGCAGCGCGCCGCCCCCGCCGCTCTCGAAGTAGGCCCACGGCTTGCCGAGCGCGTCGGCGTGGCTGACGGACCGTCCGGGCGCGACCGACGCGTGCGCCCACAGGTACGGGAACGGCGTGGTGCGGGCCGCGTCCAGCAGCGGACGGCCGCCGAGCGTCCGGTCCGCGCCGAACCCGCACATCGGCGGCATCCGGTAGCGGCGCCCGGCGGAGTGCAGGTCGATCAGCAGGTCGCAGGGCTCGATCAGCTCGCGGGCGATCGCGTGCGCGATGCGCGCGCTGACGTCGCCGCCGGGGTCGCCGGGGAAGACGCGGGCGAGATTCACGTCGCCCTCGCCGTGCCGGGTGCCCGCGGCGAGCGCGGGCGGGTTGGCGCGGGGCAGGACGGTCACCGTCCCGTGGACGTTCGCCGACGCCAGCTCGTCCGCCACCCGGTACGCGGCCAGGACGCCTTCCAGCTCGTCGCCGTGCACGCCGCCCAGGACCGTCACGGCCGGGCCCCCGCCGGAGCCGAACCGGACGACGTCGAGGTCCAGGCCGGGCCCGGCCGCGAGCCGCTCTTTCACCGCTGTCATGGTGGGTGCTCCTCTCAGACCCGGCGTGCCCGGATGGGCCAGGTGTCCACGAACGACGTCCCGTCGTACACCGCGTACTGGGCGAACAGGTTCACCGTCGTGCAGGCGTGGTTGGGCACGATGGCGACGCGGTCGCCGGGCGCCAGCCCGTGCGGCTCCGCCGACCCGGCGAGCCCGTGCTCCTCGTAGAGCTTGTCGATCACGATCCCCGGATGGCCGTCCACCAGCCCGAAGCCCGGCGTGAGCGGCGTCATCCGCTCGGCGGGAAGGCTCTTGGAACCGGCGTCCAGGACGAGCCGGTCCGGCGCCGGGACGTCCACCACCGTGCTGATCACCGCGAGCGCGCACTCGGCCGCGGCCGGGCCGCCGAGCGCGACCTGCGTCGCGTCGTAGAAGACGTAGTTGCCGTAGCGGTACTCGTCCGCGCGGCCGGACTCCAGGCGGGCCAGCGGGGTGACGCCGACGCTGAGCACGGGCGCCTCGGCACCGCGTTCGGCGAGACCGCGTTCGGCGAGCGCCTCGCGAGTGCTCTCCAGGGCGTCGTCCTGCTGGTCGCGGACGGCGGCCAGCCCGGCGGCGTCGGCGGCCGCGTAGGCGTGCCCGGCGAAGGTCAGCAGCCCGCGCAGCCGGACGCGGCCGCCGAACGCCGAGGCCGCGACCGCGTCGGCGGTGGCCCGGCCGGGCGCGGTGCCGAGCCGCCTCGTCCCGGAGTCGATCTCCCAGTAGACGTCGAAGTCGGCGCCGGTCGCCGCGAGCGCGGCGACGTGCTCGGGACGCGAGCACGTGACGGCGACCTTCCCCCGGTCGGTCAGCGCGGCCAGCGCCCGCGTGCGCTCGCCCGGGACGGGCGGGTACGCGACGAGCACCGACCCGAACCCGGCGTCGAAGGCCAGCCCGGCCTCGGCGGCGGTCGCGGCGGTCGCGCGGCTCGCCCCGACCGCGACCTGCGCCTTGGCGATCTCGGCGCTCTTGTGGGTCTTCTGATGGGGCGTGGACCGCCCGCCGTGTGCCGCCACCCGCGCGGCCACGTCGCCGATGTTCGCCAGCAGCCGCGGGTGGTGCAGCGCGAGGAACGGCGTCGGCGGCCCGCCGTCCGCGCACGCGGCCGTCCAGCCGCCGGTCACGAGCCCGCTCCCGGCAGTGCGGCCTTGCCGGTGATCTCCTTGGCCAGCTCGCTGACCGCGCGTCCCATCTCGCGCTCCAGGCCGGGCGACATCCGCTCGACCGACACGATCAGGCTGAGCGCGGCGGCCGGCTCTCCCGGCGGGCCGAGGGCCGAGGCGACCCCGGCGATGCCGTCGAAGAACTGGCCGCGGTCGACCGAGTAGCCGCGGGTGATGGACTGCTCGACGTCCTCGGTGATCTGGGCGCGGACGTCCGCGGGCAGCGCCGACCACCGGGGACCGGCGCACAGGTCGCGCCTGCGGGCGGCGTCCAGCCGGGCGAGGACGGCGCGGCCGGCCGCGCCCTCCCAGATCGGCGCGGTGCCGCCGAGCCGGGCGCTCGGCGCGAACGGGATGCTGCTGTCGGTGCGCTCGACGTAGACCATCTCGTCGCCGTTCGGGACGGAGAACGCGGTGGCGGCGTCGAACCGCCGGCCGAGCTCGACCAGCGCGGCGACCGCCTCCCGCCGCATGTTGCGGTGCGACAGCCGGATCGCGGCCAGCCGCAGCGGCAGCTCGCCGATCTGCCAGTTGCCCGCGGGGTCGCGCTCCACGAGCCCGATCTCGGCGAGCCCGCTCAGCAACCGGTGCGCCGAGCTCTTGCTGAGCCCCGCCCGCTCGGCGCATTCGGCCAGGCCGAGGACGGGTTCCTCCTGACTGAACGCGGCGAGCAGCGCACCGACGCGATCGACCACTTGCACCACGGACGCCTCCAAAGAATGCCTTGACCGGGGACCGGCAGCGACATTAGGTTGCCACAACATCCCATTGAGTGGAATCCGAAACCACAGAATGGAACGCAGAGGACAGTGGTGAAGATCATCCGTGGTGGTCGCGTGGTCGACCCCGGCACCGGGACGGACGCGGTGCTCGACCTGCTCATCGAAGGTGAGCGGGTGACGGCGCTGGCGGCGCGCGTCGAGCCGCCGCCCGGCGCCACGGTATTCGACGCCACGGGGCTGCTCGTCCTGCCGGGGTTCGTGGACATGCACACCCACAGCGACTTCACGCTCCAGCACGACCCGGACGCCCTGTCCCGCCTGCACCAGGGCGTGACCACGGACGTCACCGGGAACTGCGGCTTCTCGCCGTTCCCGCTGCCCGCGTCCAGCATCGGGTTCGGCTCGTTCTTCAGCTCCCGGCTCGACCGCGGGTTCGCCGACCTCGCCTCCTACGCCGAGCACCTGGAGTCGATCGGGACGGGCGTCAACGTCGCCCCGCTCGTCGGGCTCGGCGCCGTCCGGGAGCACGTCGTCGGCTCGGCCCCGCGGCCGCCGTCCGACGACGCCGTCGCCGCGATGCGGCGGCTCGTCGCCGACGGGCTCGACCAGGGCGCGTTCGGCGTCTCCAGCGGCCTCGTCTACACGCCCGGACGGTTCGCCGCCGCCGACGAGCTGCGCCGCGTCATCGCGCCGCTGCGCGGGACGGGCCGCTTCTACGCCACCCACCTGCGCGACGAGCGGGACGGCCTGGTCGCCTCCGTCGCCGAGGCCATCTCCACCGCCGAGGGCGCCGGAGTCGACCTGCAGATCTCCCACCACAAGGCGCTCGGCAAGGCCAACTGGGGACGCACCGAGGCGACGCTGGCGATGGTCGACGAGGCCAACGAGCGCGGCGCCATCGACGTCGCCGTCGACTACTACCCCTACACCTCGGGCAGCACCGGCGTCTCCAGCCTGCTCCCGCCCGGCTCGCTGGACGGCGGCTGGCGGCTGCTGCGCGAGCGGGCCGGGGAGGGCGCCGAACGGCTGCGGCTGCTCCGCCACCTGGACGGCGCGGCCCAGTTCCGCCCGGACGAGATCATCGTCGGCCGGTCCGGGACGCGGCCCGAGGCGTCCGGCCGGGCGCTGCCCGAGTACGCGGCCGATCTCGGCCGGGACGCCGTGGACGTCCTGCTGGAGCTGATCCTCGCCGAGGGGGAGAGCCTCACCATGACCGTCCCGGCCGCCTCGCGGGACGACCTCGCCCGCGTGTCCGCCCACCCCGCCGCCATGCACGGCAGCGACGGCTGGCTGATGACGGCCGAGCAGGCGCGGCACGAGCACCCGCGCAACCTGGCGAGCACGGCCGAGGTCCTCGCTCCCGCGCTGCTCGGCCGGACGCCGCTCGACCGCGCGGTGGCGCACCTCGCGACCCTCCCGGCCCGGCGGCTGCGCCTGGCCGGACGTGGAACGCTCCACCCCGGCGCGTTCGCCGACGTCGCCGTCGCCGACCCGTCCCGCGCCGCCCGGCACGCGGACCGCCTCTCCAACGGCGGCGCGGCCGCCGAATACGCCTATCCGGACCTCATGCGCTGGGTCTTCGTGAACGGCGAACCCGCCATCGACAACTTCCGCCCCACCGGTCGGCGCGCGGGGAAGGTCCTGCGCGCGGCATGAGAGTCCCCGACGCACCGAGAGCACAACGGAGCAGACCATGACAAGCAGGGCAACCAGCACGCCGGCCACGCGGCTCACCCGGCGTTCCTTCCTCCGCGGCACGGTCGCGCTCGGCGTCGCCGCCGGGCTCGGCCCGAGCCTGCTGACCGCCTGCGGGTCGGGCGACGACGGCGGCGACCCCAACGACCTCCAGATGCACCACGACGCCGCGGTCGGCCCGCTGTTCAAGCCGTACGTGGACTACTTCAACACCAACTACACGCCGCTCAAGCTCGGCACGTCCTACGTCGCGCAGGACTACCTCACGGTGACCAACCAGCAGCTCGCGGGCGGCAACGCCTCCTACGACGTGCTGTTCGCCGACGAGGGCTACCTGGAGTCGTGGTCGAAGAACCAGTGGGTCCGCTCGCTCAAGGACCTGCCCGGCCTGGACAAGCTCGTGGCGAACATGAACCCCGGCGTGGCCGACGCGCTCAAGGGCCCGGACGGCGAGATCTACGCCCTGCCCTACTTCCAGGGCGCCGAGCTGTTCGTGGTCAACACCGACCACCTGAAGAAGATCGACGCGTCCGCGCCCAAGACCTGGGAGGAGTTCCTGGAGCAGGCGCGGGAGCTGAAGTCCAAGGGGATCAGCCAGACGCCGTACTCGCCGTACTGGATCAAGTACGCGTTCCTGATGTGGCACCAGTTCGCCGCCGAGGTGGCCTCGGAGGGCGGCGGGTCGCTGTTCGACCCGTCCGGCAAGCCGGTCCTTCAGGGGAACGCCGTCGCGCGCGCCACCCTGGAGCGCTGGCGGACGCTGTACTCCGAGGGACTCGTCCCCAAGGACCTGTTCACCACCGACTACGGCGGCGTGACCAACATCTTCGGCGGCGGCAAGAGCAGCTTCTCGATGCGCTACCAGGCGCAGGTCGTCGGTTGGAAGGACCCCAAGCAGAGCTCGGCGGCGAAGGCCGTCAAGAACGTCGCCATGCCCGGCAAGACGCACCAGACGCACAGCTTCGGCGCGTACTGGATGCTCTCCTACGGGACGGAGGGCGAGAAGAACGCCGGGACGGTCATCGACTACCTCGGCGGCGCGGGCAAGGACGGCTCGTACCACGTGCCGAAGAACCTGGTCGCCACCGCGCTCGGGCTGTCCAGCGGGTACAGGAGCGTCGACACCGACCCGGCCGTCCTCAAGTCGTGGGCGAAGTGGGCCGACGTGGACGCCCTCACCGCGCAGCTCGCCAAGACCGTGCCCCTCGGCCCCGTCACCACTCGCGCCTGGTACCCCAAGTTCGCCGACATGGCGTGCGCGGTGCTGCAGGAGGTCGTCCTCGGGAAGAAGTCGTCCGACGAGGGGCTCAAGGAGCTGGGCGACTTCGCGGGATCGCAGAAGTAGCCGTGGCCACGACGCAACGGAACAGGCCCGCCGCGAAGGCGGCGGCGAAGCCCGCGGAGAAGCGCGGAGGGCGGTCCGGACACGGACGCGGCGAGGCCCGGTTCGGCATGGCGATGGCCGCGCCCGCGCTGGTCGTCACGCTGGTCCTGCTCGCCTACCCGCTGGCGTACTCGTTCTGGGTCAGCCTGCACGAGCAGACGCTCGGCAGCCGCGCCCCGGCCAAGTGGGTCGGCCTCGACAACTACACCGCCGTCCTGAAGGACCCGGTGTTCGTGCCGTCGCTGACCCGGACCGTCCTGTTCGCGGCCGCCGTCGTCGCGGGCACGCTGGTGCTCGGCATGGTGTTCGCGCTGGCCCTCAACCAGGACTTCCGCGGACGGTCGGTGGTGCGGGGCATCCTGGTCCTGCCGTGGTCGCTGTCCCAGATCACGCTGGCGCTGACCTTCGGCTGGATCTTCAACTCCACCTTCGGGCCGCTGAACGGCGGGCTGAAGCAGGCCGGGCTGATCGACAAGTACGTCGCGTGGTTCGCGTCCGGGCAGGTCGCGCTGACGGTGATGGCGATCGCGTTCGTGTGGAGCCTGGTGCCGTTCGCGACGCTGCTGATCCTCGGGGCGCTGCAGACCGTCCCGGAGGACCTGCACAAGGCGGCGCGGATCGACGGGGCCGGCCCGGTCCGGCGGTTCTTCTTCGTCACGCTGCCCTGGATCCGCGACACGATCCTCGTGGTGTCGGTGCTCGCGCTGATCAACGCGTTCCTGGCGTTCGCGCTGATCTACATCTTGACGGGCGGCGGGCCGGGCACCGAGACGACGCTGCTGTCCTGGTGGGGCTACACCACCGCGTTCCGCGACCTCGACCTCGGCAAGGGCGCGGCGATCTTCTACCTGATGACGCTGGCGATGGTGCTGCTCGCCGCGCTGACCGCGCTCGGCATCCGGGGACCCCGCCGGAACCGGGAGAGGAGGGCCGCATGACGGCCGCCGGAAACCGCAGGCGCTCGGCGAGGCGGACCGGGGTGCGCGCGCTGCGCACCGGGGTCGTCCTCGCGCTGCTCGCGTGGGTGCTGCTGCCGTTCTACTTCCTGCTGCTGGTGGCGCTGACGTCGAAGGCCGACTCGCTGCGGACGCCGCCGCGCTGGATCCCCGCGATGGACTTCGGCAGCTTCCACAAGATCTTCGACTCGGCGTTCAGCGGCGCGCCGCCGAGCAACCCCAGCGACCTGATCGTCCCCGGCATGCGGAACAGCGCCGTGGTGGCGGTGTGCGTCGCGGTGCTGAACGTCGTGATCGCAAGCACGGCCGGGTACGCGTTCGCGCGGTTCCGGTTCCCCGGCTCCCGGACGGTCCCCGGCCTGATGCTCGGCAGCCAGCTCGTCCCTGTGTTCGCGCTCGTCGTCCCCTTCTACGTGATGCTCCACTCGATGGGCCTCACCGACACGAGGACGGGCATCGTCATCGCCCACCTCGGCTTCACCGTGCCGTTCTCGGTGTGGATGATGCGGGCCTACTTCAACGGGATCCCCGTCGAGGTGGACAGGGCCGCGATGATCGACGGCTGCACCCGCTGGCAGGTGTTCGCCCGCGTGGTGCTGCCGCTGGCCCGTCCGGGGATCATCAGCGTCGGCCTCTTCTCGTTCATGGTGTCGTGGAACGACTTCCTGTTCGCGCTGGTCCTGAACTCGCGGACGGACGCGATGCTCATCCAGCCCGCCATCTCCGGGCTCTACAACGTGCGCGAGCAGTCCTTCGGCATCATGGCCGCCGGCACCCTGCTGGCCGCCCTGCCGACGATGCTGCTCGCCCTCGTCTCGCAGCGGTTCCTCGTACGCGGCCTGACCTCAGGCGTCGGAAAGGTGTGACGCGTGTCCAGTATCGAACTCCGGCAGGTCACCAAGCGGTTCGGTGACACGCTGATCGTCGACTCCATCGACCTGACCATCGAGGACGGCAGCTTCACCGTGCTGCTCGGCCCGAGCGGGTGCGGCAAGACCACCACGCTGAACATGATCTCAGGGCTGGAGGAGGTGTCGTCCGGGACGATCCTCTTCGACGGGAAGGAGGTCCAGGACGTCCCGCCGCACAAGCGCGACGTGGCGATGGTGTTCCAGTCGTACGCGCTGTATCCCAACCGCAGCGTCCGGGAGAACATCTCGTTCGCGCTCAAGCTGCGCAAGCTGCCCGCCGCCGACATCGCGGCGCGGGTCGCCGAGGTCGCCGAGATGCTCGACATCGCGGGGCTCCTCGACCGCAAGCCGCGGCAGCTCTCCGGGGGACAGCAGCAGCGGGTGGCGCTGGCGCGGGCGATCGTCCGGCGGCCGAACGTCTTCCTGCTGGACGAGCCGCTCAGCAACCTCGACGCCAAGCTGCGCGCCGACATGCGGATCAGCCTGCGCGAACTGCAGCGCGAACTCGGCGGCACGTTCGTGTACGTCACGCACGACCAGGGGGAGGCCATGAGCATGGCCGACAAGGTCGTCGTCATGAACGGCGGGCTGGTGCAGCAGGAGGCCCCGCCGCTCGACCTGTACCGGCGTCCGGCGAACCGGTTCGTCGCCGGTTTCGTCGGGACGCCCGGGATGAACTTCGTGCCCGGCGCGCTGGACGACGCAGGCTCCTTCGCGCACGGCGACTGGACCGTGCCGATCGGCTGGCCGGGCGCCGCGCGGGACGGGGTGACGCTCGGCGTCCGTCCCGAGGACGTGACCCTGGAGCCGGGCGGTCCCGGCGCGGTCGGACGGGTCCGGCTGATCGAGCGGCTCGGGGTGGAGGCGATCGTGGTGGCCTCGTTCCCGTCCGGGGACGTCATCGCCCGCGCCGACCCTGACGTCGAGATGGACGCCGGCGCCGAGGTCGCGATGCGCGTCCGTCCGGGGAAGGCCCATCTGTTCGACGCCGAGGACGGCGGCGCGCTCGCGTGGCCGTCGGCGCCGAAGGTCGCCGAGGAGGTCGGAAATGCCTGACCGGGGAACGCCTGACCAGGTCGCCTTGCGTATAGGGGGACGGGCGCTCGACGCCCATGGCGGCGCGGTCTACGACGCGGTGAGCCCGGCGACGGGGGAGCGGTACGCCGTCGTCGCGCGGGCCGCCGAGTCCGACGTCGACGCGGCCGTGGCCGCCGCGGCGGAGGCGTTCGAGGCGCACCGCCAGGAGAGCGCGTTCACCCGCGCGGACTGGTGCCACCGGATCGCCGCCGTCATCGACGAGCGCGCCGCCGCGATGGCCCGGCTGCTGGCCCTCGAACACGGCAAGCCGGTCGGCCAGGCCGAGGGCGAGATCCGGCTGGCCGCCGACGGCGTCCGGCTCGCCGCCGAGGAGGCCAAGCGGCTCGGCGGCGAGACCGTGCCCGTCCGGGACGGCGCCAAGCTCGTCCTGACCACCCGGAAGCCGCGCGGCGTGTTCGCCGTGATGACGCCGTTCAACTTCCCGGTGAACATCCCGGTCGAGTACCTCGGACCGCTGCTGGCCTGCGGGAACGCCGTGGTGTGGCGGCCCGCGCCGTCGACGGCGGCGATCGCGGGCGCGCTGTTCGACTGCGTCGAGGCCGCCGACGTCCCGCCGGGCCTGGTCAACCTGGTCACCGGTCCCGACCTCGGCCCGGCGCAGCGCCTGGTGTCCCATCCCGGCGTCAACGGCGTCGGGTTCACTGGCAGCTCAAAGGCGGGCGCCGAGATCGCCCGGCTCGCCGCCGGGAAGGCGCAGGTGATGGAACTCGGCGGCAACGGGCCGATCGTGGTCCTGCCCGACGCCGACCTGGACCGGGCCGCCCCGGCGATCGCGTCGGCAGCGTTCGCCAACTCCGGCCAGTCCTGCTCGGCGGCCGGACGCGTCGTCGCCGCCGCCTCGATCGCGGCGGAACTGGAGGAACGGCTGGTCGAGGAGGCCCGCCGCGAGGTCGTCGGGTCGCCCTTCGACCCGGCCACCACCATGGGCCCGGTGCACACCCGCGGCGTCGCCGACACCATGGCCCGGCACGTCCGGGACGGCGTCGCCCGCGGCGGCCGGACCGCGTTCGGCGGCGGCCCGCTCCCGGACCGCCCGACCGGGCTGTACTGGCGGCCGACCGTCCTCGTCGGCCTGGCCGAGGACGCCGCCGCCCTGAACGAGGAGACGTTCGGGCCGCTCGCGCCCGTCCTGCGCGTCCCCGACGACACCGAGGCGATCCTCGCCGCCGCGGCCCGCGGCCGCTACGGACTCAGCTCCGCGGTCTTCGGCCGGGATCTGGACCGTACGCTGGCGGTGGCCGGACGGCTCCGCGCGGGTCAGGTCACCGTCAACGACACCAGCAACTACTGGGAGCTGCACCTGCCGTTCGGCGGTGCGCCCGGCACCGCCAGCGGCCACGGCAGGCTGGGCGGACGCCACATCGCGGAGGCCGTCACCGAGATCCAGTCGATCTCGGTCGACCTGACCCCGCCGTGGCGCTGAACGCAGAGGAGCAGACGATGAGCGAACGGGTGGCGACGGCCGCGGAGTCCGGGGTGATGGAGGAGATCGAGCGGCGGGTGCTGTGGCTGGCGACCGCCGTCGTCCACCACGCGAACCGGGTGCGGCCCAACCCGTCGGGGCTGAAGGTGGGCGGGCACCAGGCGTCGTCGGCGTCGATGGTGTCGATCATGACGGCGCTGTGGTTCCACCACCTCGGCCCGGACGACCGCGTCTCGGTGAAGCCGCACGCGTCCCCGGTCCTGCACGCGATCAACTACCTGCTGGGCGAGCTGGACGAGCGGTACCTGACGACCCTGCGCGAGTTCGGCGGGCTGCAGAGCTACCCGAGCCGCACCAAGGACCCCGACCCGGTCGACTACTCCACCGGCTCCGTCGGCATCGGCGCGACCGCGCCGATCTGGGGCGCCGTCGCCCGCCGCTACACCGAGGGAGCCCCCGCCGGACGCCAGTACTCGCTGGTCGGCGACGCCGAGCTGGACGAGGGCGCGGTCTGGGAGGCCGTCCTCGACCCGGGCGTCGCCGAGCTCGGCGAGATCGTGTGGATCGTCGACCTCAACCGACAGTCGCTCGACCGGGTCGTCCCCTACCTGGCCGCGCACCGGCTGAAGGGCATGTTCGCCGCGGCCGGGTGGCAGGTGCTGACGCTGAAGTACGGCCGCCTGCTGACCGAGCTGTTCGGCCGTCCCGGCGGGGACGAGCTGCGGGCCCGCATCGACGCCATGTCCAACCCGGAGTACCAGCGGCTGCTGCGCTGCGACGCCGCCGAGCTGCGCGACCGGCTGCCCGGCGGCAGCGAGCCCGCCGCCGCGCTCGTCGCGACGCTCGACGACGCCACCCTCCTCGCCGCGCTGCGCAACCTCGGCGGCCACGACCTCGGCAGCCTCGGCGACGCGTTCGAGGAGATCGACGACACCCGGCCGACGGTGATCTTCGCGTACACGGTCAAGGGGCACGGGCTGCCCAGCGAGGGCCACCCGCAGAACCACTCCTCGCTGCTCACCGCCGAGCAGATCGACGCGCTCGCGGCCCGGCTCGGCCTCGACCCCGCCGACCCGTGGGCCCGCTTCGAGGACGGCTCCGAAGCCGCGCGGCTCTGCGCCGAGACCGCCGCCCGGCTGCGCCGCGAACCGGTCGCGCCGCAGGCGCCGCCCGCGCTGCCGGCCGACATCGGCCGCACCCCCAAGGGCACCGCCACCACGCAGGCCGCGCTCGGCCGCCTCCTGCTCGACCTCACCCGCGAGGCGCCCGAGGCCGCCGCCCGCGTCGTCACCGTCAGCCCCGACGTCAGCTCCAGCACCAACCTCGGCGGCTGGGTGAACAAGGTCGGCGTCTGGTCGACCTCCGAGCGCCGCGACTGGTTCGCCGACGACGCCGAGACGATCCTGCACTGGCGGGAGGGCCCGTCCGGCCAGCACATCGAGCTCGGCATCGCCGAGACCAACCTCGTCTCGCTCCTCGGCGAGCTCGGCGCGACCTGGAGCCGCTGGAACAAGCCGCTCCTGCCGATCGGGGTGCTCTACGACCCGTTCGTCGGACGCGCACTGGAACCCTGGTCGTTCGGCATCTACGCGGGCGGGCAGTCGATCCTGATCGGCACGCCGTCCGGCGTGACGCTGGCGCCCGAGGGCGGGGCGCACCAGTCGATCGTCACCCCGTCGATCGGGATCGAGCAGCCGGGCTGCGTCGCCTACGAGCCCGCGTTCGTCCTCGACACCGAGTGGACGCTGCTGGCGAGCATGGCGCGGCTCGGCCGCCCGGACGGCGGCTCGGCGTACCTGCGCCTGTCGACCCGCGCGGTGGACCAGCGGCTCGCCGCCGTCCCGGACGATCCGGCGGCCAGGGAACGCCGCCGCCGCCAGGTCGTCGCGGGCGCCTACCCGCTGCGCCGGGCCGAGCGCCCGGCGGTGACGGTGGCGGCGATGGGCGCCCTCGTCCCGGAGGCGCTCGCCGCCGCCGACCGGCTCGACCAGGTCGGCGTCGGCGCCGACGTGGTCTGCGTGACCAGCCCCGGCCTGCTCTTCGAGGCGCTCCGTTCGCGGCAGGGCCTCGGCGACGGGTCGAGCTGGGTCCTGGACCAGGCGTTCCCGGCGTCCCGGGCGACGCCGCTCGTCACCGTCCTGGACGGCCACCCCCACACGCTGGCCTTCCTCGCCGGGGTCAACAACGTCCCGTGCGTCACGCTGGGCGTCACGAAGTTCGGCCAGTCCGGCTCCATCGAGGACGTCCACCGCCACCACGGCATCGACACCGACTCGATCGTCCGCGCCGCCCTGGACGTCGCACCGTGATCCATCCCCGGAGGGTCGGCGGTGTGGGAACTGGGCGAGGAATCACACGCGAGGTCCGGGAGGGGCGCCGTGCGCCGCCGCTGAGCGACGGTGATGGGCCCGCTGGGCCTAGACTTTCGCAGGTGAACAGCGACGACTCTCTTGACGGGTTCGGGGGGTTGGACACCTCGGTTCTTCCGCCGCGCCAGCAGCGGATCTTGGCCGCCATCGCCGATTGGGTGGCCCGGTACGGATATCCGCCGAGCACGCGGCAGATCGGCGACATCGTCGGCCTGCGGTCCCCATCGTCGGTGTCACGGCATCTGAAGAGCCTGGAGGACAAGGGGTTCCTTCGACGCGGCGCTTCGACGGTCCGGCCGATCGACGTGCGGATGTTCCTCCAACGGAACCCCGGGGCGTCGCCGGCCGATGATTCGGTGACCGTGCCCATCGCCGGCGACATCGCCGCAGGGGTGCCCATCTCGGCCGAAGAACACGTCGAGGACGTGCTGTCGCTGCCCCGCGAGTTGACCGGGCGCGGTGAGGTGTTCGCCCTTCGCGTCCGCGGCGACTCCATGATCGAGGCCGCGATCTGCGACGGCGACCTGGTCGTGGTCCGCCACCAGCCCGAGGCCCATTCAGGCCAGATCGTCGCCGCGATGATCGACGGGGAGGCCACCGTCAAGGTGCTGCGGCGCCGCAACGGCCACGTCCATCTCGAACCCCGCAACCCCGCCTACGACGTCATCGACGGCGACCGCGCCGTCATCCTCGGCATCGTCGTCGCCGTGCTCCGCAGCGTCTGAACTGGCGATGTGATCCGACCTCGCTGTCGAGAGCCCGGCTTGGCAGGTGGAGCGACCGCTCTCGCCGGTCCCAGGGGTAAGCGGATTCGGCTGGCCTGGGTTAGGCGGCGACTCGGAGGAATTTGGGGGCTCTGAACTGGTTGAAGGGCTTGTAGGCGGGGGAGCGGGCGACATCTGCCAGGCGTAGGGCGGGATAGCGGGCGGCCAGGAGTTCGAGGGCGATTTCGAGTTCGAGCCTCGCTAGTGGAGCGCCGATGCAGTTGTGGATTCCGTGGCCGAAAGCCAGGTGCTTTTTCGCGTTCGTCCGGGCGAGCTGGAATTCGTCCGGCGCCGGGAAGTGATCGGCATCGTGGTTGGCGGAGGCGTAGAACAAGAAGAGCCGGTCTCCCGCGGCGAAAGTCATCCCGCCCACGGCCGCCTCTCGCGTGGCCGTACGAAAGAGGCCGAACACGGAGGTGTCGAATCGCAGGCCCTCGGCGACGACCTGGTCGACCGCGACCTCTCCGCGCACAAGGGCGGCCCATCGTGAAGGCTCTTCGAGAAGCGCCCCGACGATGTTGGTGATGGCGTTTCCGGTGGTCTCCCATCCCGCCGAGATGAGGCCCAGGGCCTGTATGACGACCTCGTCCGCGTTGAGGACGTGGCCGTCCGGGTCTCCGGTGACCATCAGCGAGATGAGGTCGTTCCGCGGACGCGCCCGCCGCGCCTCGACCAGCTCGCGCAGGTAGGCGACCCCTTCGGCGAAGCCCCTGCCGTGGGCGATCAGCTCCTTGTCGGTCAGCGCCGCCGTTCCGGAGAACAGGACCGTCTCATCCTCTATCCACCGCAGGAGGTCCCCGTTCTCGTCGAGGGGGAAGCCGGTCACCTGCGTGACGACCTCCAGCGGGACGACCGAGGAGAACTCGGTGACGAGGTCGAAGACGCCGGATTCGGGGAGCCGGTCTACGTGCTTCGCGATGATCCGCCTGATCGACGGCTCGAACCGGGCGATGGCGCCGGGCTTGAACCCGTCGTGCACGAGGCGGCGCACGGCCGTGTGCCGAGGCGGATCACCGATCGTGATGACCGTATGGTCGAACAGGAAGTCCGCCGCCCACTGTGCTTCCTCCGGTAACCCGACAGGCTTGGGGAACGCATCACTGGAGGAGAACGTCTTCCAATCGGATGCGATCCGCTTGATGTCGTCGTATCGAGTGACGCACCACGCCTGCAGCGGCTCGGAAAAGAAGATCGGCTCCCGCTCCCGGGCCTGCTCGAAGTACTCGTAGGCAGACCCGACATGTGGCCCGAACGGATTAAAGGAGTTCAGGTCGAGCATGTCGTCGATGTTCTCCTTTGCCGGAGTTGCCACCGGAACGCACGCTATCACCCGATTTTGCGATCTTCACGTGCCGTCAGGCGACACTGGCCATTGAGCAAGGACCATCCTTTCCGGTCTGTCGAAGGTCAGATAAAACGACTGTTCCGCTCGCCGTCGGCGGGTGGACGACGATCGTCGTGGCACCGTATGCCCGTCGCCGGAATATGTCGCCTTGAAATCCTCGGATCGGCAGTGCACGGAAAGGGCGTCCCGACGCGCGCGAAGGAGCCGGGGCCACCGCCCGGCCGGCGTTGGCCCCGCCGGGTCAACGCCGGCCGGGGGAGGTCACGGCGTCGCCTCCATGGCCGGTGTCCGGCGCGTCTGGTCGAGGGCGTCGGCGAGCAGGCCGATCTGCCGGGGATCGCCCGAGCAGGGCAGCAGTACCAGGTCGTCGGCGCCCGCCGCGGCCAGGCGCTCGATCTCCAGGTGTAGCCGGTCGGGATCGGTCAGCAGGTCGGGCAGGATGTGGGGAAGGTAGTCGGGGCCGTAGTAGTGCGCCACGTAGGCTTCGGCGGTCTGGGCCGCGCCGGGTCCCAGGCAGAAGTAGCGCTCGACGATGATGCGCGGTCTCCCGGGTCGTGCGGCCAGGGCCCATTCCCGGTGGACGGCCTCGACGCCCTGTTCGAGGGTTCGCAGGCCGAAAGAGGGTGCCACCCAGCCGTCGGAAAGGCGGGCGGCTCGGGCGAACCCGGCGGGTACCAGACCGGCCAGCAGCAGTCCGGGACGGCCCTCGGGGAGGGCGGGGACCGGGCCGGAGGCTCCGCTCGTCTCGCCGCGCCACACGGCGCGCATCGCCGCGAGGCCGGCCTCGAACGCGGCGCCGCGCCCGGTCGTCGGCGCGCCGCTGGCGGCGTAGTCCTCGGGCCAGCCGCCCATGCCCAGGCCCACGGTCAGCCGTCCGGCGCACAGCCGCTCCAGCGAGCCGATCTGCTTGGCCAGCAGTACCGGGTTGCCGCGGTAGCCGGCGTTGAGGACGGTGGTCAACAACTCGACGCGCTCGGTGCGGGCCGCCGCGGCGGCCAGCGCGACCAGCGGGTCCAGGTTGTCGTACACCAGCCGGTCGATCACCCCCAGCGAGGCGAAGCCGCGCTCCTCGCTCTCCGCGGCCCAGCGCCCGATGACCGTGGCGTCCGTGTCCGGCACGGCGGCGGGAAGCCCTATTCCTACTCGCACGACTTCCTCCCGTCCTTCGGGGGGATGTTGAAGTTGATGCGGAAGACGTTGCCGGGGTCGTAGGCGGCTTTGAGTTCGGTCAGGCGGGTGTAGTCGTCGGGACGATAGGCGGTGCGGACGATGGCCGGGTCGGTGTCCTCCACGCCGGCGAAGTTGATGTTGGTGCCCCCGGTGCTCCAGGGGCGCATGTCCGCCAGGAACCGGTCGCGCGACTCCCGGCTCCCGGGGTCGGGCGTCGCGCCGGTGAACAGGGAGTACGTCGCGTCCCTGCCTCCGACGCAGTTGGGGATCTCGGGCGGACGGGCGTAGGCGCCGCCGAAGTGCCGCAGTTCGGCGATGAACGGCGGCTGCGCGTCCGGTCCGGCGTGGTCGAGGAGGGTGTCGACCGCGTCCTTGCCCAGGTCGTGCAGGAGCACGTTGCGGTCATAGGCCACGTAGGGGGCATCGGTGGGGTCGTGGTGGATGGTGCCGACCTCGGCGTAGGGCATGTCCCGCAGCGTGTCCATCAGGGTCGGGCCGATCTCCCGCAGCGGCCGCACCAGGTCCTCACCGCCTTCGGCGCCGCTGAAGGCGATCCGCACGTGGGCGACGAACCTGCCGCGCAGCGGCTCCGGCACCGCGGGCAGGTCCGGGTTCTGGGCCAGCAGCACCGAGGAGGCCATGGACTCCGGCAGCGAACGGGTCCATTCGGTGTAGGCGTGCAGGACGTCGCCGGTGGCGTCCGCGGGGAAGTAGAGGCCGCCGCCGTACAGCCGCGGCACCGGGAACAGTTCGATCTCCATGCCGACGACGACGCCGAAGTTGTCCTTGCCGCCGCGCACCGCCCAGAACAGGTCGGGGTCGCTCTCAGGGCCGACCTCGCGCAGACGGCCGTCCGCGGTGACCACGCGCAGCCGCCGCACGTGGTCGGCGGCGAAGCCGAAGCGGCGGCCGAGCAGGCCCGCGCCGCCGCCGGTGGTGTACCCGACCGCGCCCACGTTCGGGCTGGACCCGTTGAGCGGGGCCAGGCCGTGCGGGGCGGCGCGCTCCACGACCTGCCGCCACCGCGTCCCCGCCTCAACCCAGGCGGACCTGGTCAGCGGGTCCACCTCGACACCGTTCATCCGCCCGGTGCTGATCAGCACGGCGCCGTCCGCCGCGACCGTGGGGCTGTGGCCGGTGGCCATCACGCCGACGGCCCGGCCCTGTGCGACCGCCGTCCGCACGGCGGCGACCACGTCCTCCTCACTGGCCGCGGGGATCACGCACGCCGGACGCGACTCCACGGCCCGGTTGAGCCCCAGCCGTTCCTCGTCATATTCGCGCTCACCAGGTCGAAAGACCCGGATCGGGGATACGTTCATGCAGGTCAACGTATCCACGCGTTGGATGGCGGTCTTGTAGAAAACGGACGCCGCGCGCCCGGCGAACCGGAGACGGGAACGGAGCGACGGCTACGTCAGGAAGCGGCGAAGGGAACGGCCGCCGGGGCCGCGGCGGACGGGTCCCCGGCGGGATGCGTCCAGAGTCCCCGGTCGCGCAGGATCGGCAGGACGCCCTCCCCGAACCAGTACGCCTCCTCCAGGTGCGGGTAGCCGGAGAGGACGAACTCGTCCAGCCCGAGCGCGGCGTATTCGGCGATGCGGTCCGCGACCTCCTCGTGGCTGCCGACCAGGGCCGTCCCCGCGCCGCCGCGGACCAGGCCCACGCCCGCCCACAGGTTCGGCGCGACCTCCAGTTCGCGCAGGCCCTTCGCGGACCCGCCGTGCAGTTCGAGCATCCGGCGCTGGCCCTCTGACTCGCTGCGGCGCAGGCCCGCCTGGACCTGCTCGATCGCCTCGTCCGATATCCCGGACAGCAGCCGCCCGGCCTGCGCCCACGCCTCCCCGGCGGTGTCGCGGGTGATGACGTGCAGGCGGATGCCGTACCCGATCCGGCGTCCCCGCTCGGCGGCGAGTCCCCGGATCCAGGCGATCTTGTCGGCGACGGCGGCGGGCGGCTCGCCCCAGGTGAGGTAGACGTCGGCGTGCCGGGCCGCGACCCGCCCGGCGGCCGGGGAGGAGCCGCCGAAGTAGACCGGCGGGACGGGGTCGGGGACGCGGCCGAGCCGGGCGTCCTCGACCTGGACGTGCGTCCCGTGGAAGTCGACCTTCTCGCCTCGCCACAGCGAGCGGACGACGTGCAGGAACTCGTCCGTCCGCGTGTACCGGGCGGCCTTGTCGAGGAAGTCGCCGTAGGCGCGCTGCTCGTGCGACTCGCCGCCGGTGACCACGTTCAGGAGCAGCCGTCCGCCCGAATGCCACTGGTAGGTGGCGGCCATCTGCGCGGCCAGCGTGGGGCTGAGCAGCCCGGGACGGAACGCCACCAGGAACTTCAGCCGCTCCGACATCTCCACCAGCGGCGCGGTGGTCAGCCACGCGTCCTCGCACCACGCCCCGGTCGGGGTCAGCGCGCCCACGAAGCCGATCTCCTCGGCCGCCCGCGCCACCTGCCCGAGGTAGCCGAGAGTCGCCGGGCGGTTCCCCGTCGCGACTCCGGCCTGCGGGCCGTGCGCGCCGCCGGCGATGTAGCGGCTGTCGCCATAGGTGGGCAGGAACCAGTGGAAGGTCAGGGTCACGGGGATCTCCCTCGTCGTGATTCTCAGATGACGCCGTGGCGCGGCGGGGGCGTGCCGTTGAGGACGTGCCGGCCGATGTGCTGGACCTTCCAGCGGACGGGGTCGTGCAGGGTGTGCGTGCGGGCGTTGCGCCAGTGCCGGTGGAGGTTGAGCTCGTCCAGGGCGGAGCGGGTCCCGGACACCTCGAACAGCGCGTTGGTGACCTCGACCGCGGCGCGGTCCGCGTACGTCTTGGCGGCGGCGACCGCGATGGAGGCCCGCGCCGCGTTCGCGTCGGTGAGGTCGTGCCTGGCGTGCTCGACCGCGCGTCCGGCCTCGGCGAGCAGGGCGCGCGCGGCGCGTTCGGTGATGGCCAGTTCCCCGAACCGCTGGACGAGCAGCGGGTCGCCGCCGGGCGTGTCCGCGCCGCTCTCGAACCAGGGACGGCTCGTCGTGTTGACGAAGTCCACGGCCTCGCGCAGCGCGCCCGAGGCGATGCCCACGTCGATCGCCGCGTGCAGCAGCTGCGCCGTGGACCCGTGCACCTGCGGGCCGGTGAAGGTCAGGTGGTGCGGCACCACATGGTCGGCCGGGACGCGCACATCCCGGAGGTGGACGGTGCCGCTGGCGGTGGTGCGCTGCCCCATGCCGTTCCAGTCGTCCACCACCTCCAGGCCGTCGGCGGTGCGGTGGACGTAGGCCACGTGCAGGCGGTCCTCACCGTCCACCTCAAGCTGTGCCAGGACGGGAACCCAGTGCGCGAACAACGCCCCGGTGCTGTAGTACTTGGTGCCGGTCAGCACGAACCCGCCCGACTCCTCCGGGACGAGCCGGGTCGTGTACTCCTGGACGTGCTTGGTGCCCCGCTCGGACTGCGCGTTGCCGAACCGCTTTCCCGCCAGCGCCTCGCCGAAGAAGAACTTCTGCTGTTCGGGCGTCCCCTGCTGGGCCAGGACGCGCAGGTACACGACATGGCTCTGGGGGATCTGCGCGATGTTGGGATCGCCCGCGGCCAGTGTCCGGAACACCTCGGCCAGCGTGTCGGCCCGCACGTCCGCCCCGCCGTACTGGGCCGGGACGGTGATCGCCAGGAGCCCGCTCGCCGACAGCCGCTCCAACTCGGCCTCCGGGAGGATGCGGTGCGCGTCGCGCTCGGCCGCGCGCTCGGCGAACTCCGCTCCCAGCTCGGCGGCCGTCTCCAGCGCCTCCTCGTCACTGCGGATCACTGTGGCGTCCATGGTCGCCCCCTCCGGTCGGGCCGCGAGCGGCGCGTACGCCTCCGCATAACCCTAGTTAATAGGTCGATTATAGGGAGATTGGGCCTGTGTTGGACGCCCCGCGTCGAGCCTCCCGTCACGGGGCGGAGGCACGTTCGCCGATCGGGCCGCCCGCCAGGTCGCGGAACGTTCCACCGTGGTAGATCAGCGGCGGCACGCCGGCTTGGGCGTCGAGGGCGTGGACGCGGAAGACGACGATGTCGTGGTCGCCGGAGCGGAACTGCCGCTCGATGGAGCAGTCGTACCAGGCCGCGGCGTCCTCGATGTGCACGCATCCGTCCGGGGTGGAGCGCCAGTCGACGCCGGCGAACCGGTCCGCCTCGCGGGAGCCGAGCCGCCGTCCGACGTGTCCCTGGTGGGCGGCCAGCACACTGATCCCGATCCGGGGCAGCGCGCGCAGCAGCGGCCAGGTCGTCGAGGTGTGCGCGACGCACACCGACACCAGCGGGGGATCCAGGGAGACCGGGACGAACGAGCTCGCGGCGAGGCCTGCGGGGTTTCCGCCGACCAGACCCGCGACCACCGTCACCCCGGTGGGATACGCGCCGTAGACACGGCGCAGGTCGACACCGACCGCCGTCATATCGATCACTCCTTCGACCGGAAAGGACAGGCAGGGAAGGGCGGACAGGGGAGGGAAGGCAGGGAAGTGAAGGCAGGGAAGGGAAGGCAGGGAAGGGAAAGCAAGGCAGAGGGGAGGCCCGGCCGCCTGCCGGACGGCGGCCGGACCAGCAGGTGGGGAGGTCAGCGGTAGAGCGAGAACTCGGGCGCGCGCCGGTTCAGGGTCCAGTCGCCGACCTCGCGCGCCTTGTAGGCGACGGGGTCGTGGACGGTGTGGGTGCGGAGGTTGCGCCAGTGCCGGTCGAAGCCGTAGGCGGCGGTGGTGGCGCGGGCGCCCTGGATCTCGAACAGCCGGGACGCCGCCGACAACGCGACCTTGGTGGACAGGTACTTGGCCTCGTAGACGGCGACGGCCGCCTCGGCGCGCTGCTCCTCGGTGAGCGCGGGGCCGGTGTCCAGGCCCTTCTGCAGGGCGTCGCCCGCGCGGTCGGCGAGCAGCGCGGCGGCGCGGAGCTCGCTGCGGATCTCTCCGACGGTCTGCAGGATGTAGGGGTCGTCGGTGGCGCTGTCCACGCCCGAGGTCTCCCACGGGGCGGCGTGCAGGCGGGTCCAGTCGAGCGCTTCGTCGAGTGCGCCCTCGGCCGTCCCGACGTAGAAGTTGACGAACGCGAGCTGCCAGTGCGGCGTGACGAGCGTCTGGTAGGGGGTGATGGCCCGTCCGGTGAGCGGGTCGGGTCCGAGGATCTCCGAGCGCTCGACGCGCGCGTTCTCGAACGCGACGCCGCCGGAGTCGGTGAGGCGCTGGCCGATGTTGTCCCAGTCGCCGAGGGCCCGGAAGCCCTCCCGCCCGGCGGGCAGGGAGAGGAAGACCAGCTCTCCCCGGTAGGCGGCGGTGACCGAGAGGTAGTCGCCGAGGCTCGCGCCGGAGGCGAACGACCGGCGCCCGTTCAGCCGGAACCCGTCGCCGTCATCGGTCAGGACGAGGTCGGAGCCGCCGCGCGGGTTCTGCACACCGCCCCAGAACAGCTTCTGCTCGGCGTTGCGGCGGGACAGCTCCGCCGCCTGCTCGGGAGTGCCGAACAGGGTCGCGACCCGGGTCTGCGCGAAGTGGTAGCCGATGAGGTGGGCGATGGAGGTGTCGCCGCGCGCGATCCGGCGGGTGATCTGGACGGTCTGCGCGTAGTTCAGGCCGTCGCCGCCGTACTCGACGGGTTCCTGCACCTGGAGGAGGTCGTGGCCGCGCAGCAGTTCGACCTCCGCGCGCGGGGTCCGGTTGGCGCGGTCCCGCTCGGCGGCGGTGGCGCGTAGTTCGGCAGCCGCGGTGTCGGCGCGCCGCAGCGCGGCGGCGAACCGCCCGTCGTCGGCGGCCCCGGGCCGGTGGACATCAGTCTGCTGGGTCTCGGTGTGCTGGGTCTCGGTGTGCTGGGTCTCGCTCTGCTGGGTCTCGACGGACATGCCGATGGTCTCCTTCGGGATGGACGTGTGCCGGTGGTGGACGGGCGGGGCGACGACGCGCCCGGCTACACAGCGCGCTGGACGACCTGAGCAGGTCGATGTAGCGGCGGCGGACGAGGATCATGCGGCTCAGGAACCCGCCCGCGCCGCCGAAACGCCGGCCTTGCCGGCCTCGGCGGCCTCCAGTTCCCGGACGAGGGGCAGCACCCGCTTGCCGAAGTACTCGACATCCTCCAGGTAGTGGAGGAAGCCGAGCAGGAACAGGTCCACGCCGAGCCGCTTGTAGGCGACGATCCGTTCGGCGATCTGCTCGGGCGTCCCGATCAGCCCGGTGCGGAAGCCGTCGTTGTACTGGACGAGGTCGGTGAACTCCGAGTCCTGCCACATGCCCCTGCCGTCTGCGGTGGACCGCCCGGCCTGCTTGACCGCGGCCCCGAACCCCTCGACGGCCTCCCGGTCGGCCTTGGCGACGATCTCGCGCAGCACCTCGCGGGCCTCGGCCTCGGAGTCGCGGGCGATCAGGAACGCGTTGAGGCCGAACCGGACGCTGCGGCCGTGCCGGGCGGCCTCGCCGCGGACGTCGCCGATCTGCTCGGTGACGCCGTCGAAGTCGTTGCCGTTGCTGAAGTACCAGTCGGACACGCGACCGGCCATCCGGCGGGCGGCGGTGGAGTTGCCGCCCTGGAAGATCTCCGGGTGCGGGCGGCCGGGCGCGGCGAGCGGCTTCGGCCGCAGGTCGAAGTCGTGCAGCCGGTAGAAGTCGCCGTTGAACTCCGCGTGCTCGGAGGTCCAGATCTCGCGCAGCACCCGGATGAACTCCTCGCTGCGCCGGTACCGCTCGTCGTGCTCCAGCCACGGCTCGCCGAGTTTGGTGAACTCGTCCTTGAACCAGCCGCTGACGACGTTGACGGCGGCGCGTCCGCCCGACAGCTGGTCCGCGGTGGCGACGAACTTGGCCAGCACGCCGGGATGCCACAGCCCGGGGTGGATCGCGGCGATCACCTTCAGCCGCCGCGTGGCGAGCAGCAGGGCCAGGCTGAACCCGGTGGACTCGTGCTGGTAGGCGGCGCCGTAGGAGGCGATGTAGCGGACCTGGCTGAGCGCGTAGTCGAATCCGTTGTCCTCGGCGAGGACCGCCAGTTCGCGGTTGTAGTCGTAACCCCAGTCGGTGCGCTGTTCGATCTTGCTCACCACCAGGCCGCCGCTGACGTTGGGCACCCAGTAGGCGAACCTCACCGCCTCCGGATCATTCTCGATATTTCCTACAGGCATGGTTAAGATTGTGAGCGTCGGTCCGCCCCAGGTCAATGTGGTGTTCCTGACGGGGTGATAGGCCGAACCTTGCAGGCGCGCCGAGGGGGAGCCATGCGGATCGAGCAGCTGGAGTGCGTCGCGGCCGTGACCCGCCTGGGTTCGATGCGCCGCGCCAGCGAGGCGCTGCACATGTCGCAGCCGGCGCTCAGCCAGACCATCGGCAACCTGGAGCGCGAGCTCGGCGTCACGCTGCTCGAACGGCACCGCTCGGGCGCCCGGCTCAGCTCCGGCGGGCGCGAGCTGCTGCCCGGCATCATCGAGGTCCTGGACGCGGTGCACCGGTTGCGCGCGGCGGCCGACGACAGGCACCGGGTCCGGCGGAGCATCCGCATCGGCACCGTGCACGCCGCCACCGTCCCGCTCGTGCTGCCCGTGATCAGCGGCTTCCGCGCGGCGCGGCCCGAGACGCAGGTCGAGCTGATCACCGCCCGGCAGGCCGACATCCAGGAGGCGCTGCGCGGCGGCGGGCTCGACCTCGGCCTGATCAACGTCATCGACGGCGACGACCCGCCTCCGGACCTGGCCACGGTCGAACTGCTGCGCGGCCGCGCCGCGGTCTGCTGCCGCACCGACAGCCCGCTCGCCCGGCTGCGCGAGGTGCCGCTGGCCCGGATCCTCGCCGAGCCGTTCGTCGCGATGCGCGCGGGCTACCTCATGCACCGCTATGTGCACCGCCTCCTGGACGGCCGCGAACCCGCCATCGCCTACTCCGTGGACGGCGCCGAAATGGGCAAGGTCATGGTGGCCCAGGGGCTGGGCGTCACACTGCTACCCGAATACAGCATTTCCGGAGACCCCCTCGAACGGAGCGGCGTCATCACCCACCGCCCGCTGGCCACCGAGGGCCCGGACGTCCTCCTCGTCGCCCAGCACTCCCGCACCCGCCAGCCGCCCGCCCAGGTCGGCCGCCTGCTCCGCCTGCTCAAGGCCCAGGCCGCACGCCTCCCGCACGACACGGAGAACTGATGTGCGTCACGGGTCGTCCGCAAGGACTGGGAAAAGCGCCCCTCGTTGATCATCAATTGGGAGAGATGGCCGACAATGAGCTGGTGAGTGGATATGTGATTCGGCCCGCGCGGCCGGGGGACGGCCGCGGAGTGGCCCAGGCGTGGCTGGACTTCGCCGAGTACTACCGGGAGATCGCGCCGGAGGCGTTTCAGGCGCCGCGTGCCGACGGGCTCGCGGAATGGCTGGAGGACAGGCTGCTGAGCGAGCAGGCGGACGTGTTCGGCCGCGTGTGCGACGACGGGGGAGAGGCGGTCGGGTTCGTCCGGGCCTCGTTCCTGCCGCCGCACGAGGACGCCGAACGGCAGGTGACGCGGGAGGTCGCGCTGCCCCGGATCTACGTCAACGCCATCGCCGTCCGGCGCGACCACTGGCGCGGCGGTGCGGGAACGGCGCTGATGAGGTCGGCGGAGGCGTGGGGCCGCGAACGTGGAGCACGGCTGATCAGCCTCGACACCTTCGCGGCGAGTCCCGTGTCCGTCCCGTTCTATGAGAAGCGGATGGGCTACGAAAGGCACGCGATCATTTTCAGCGGGTCGCTCGACTGAGCCTTTCTCAGAGTGACCTTTCTCAGACCGGCCCTTCTCAGACCGGCCCTTCTCAGACCGGCCCTTCTCAGACCGGCCCTTCTCAGGCGGTGTGCCAGGGGCGGCGGGGCTTGCCGTGCATCCGGCCGGGGACGCCGGGCCGCCGCTGCCACGGACGCGGCCCGGACGGCGGACGGTAGCCGACCCCGAGCGCGTCCAGGCGGGCGTAGTGCGCGCAGTCCATGCGGCGCTCGAAGCCCGCGACGTCGCGTTCGCCGGGGGCGGGCAGCGCCGACCAGGCGACCTCCGCGAACGCGGCCAGGCGGGGGAACACCTGGTAGTCGACGCGGGCTCGGTTCTCGGTCACCTCCGACCACAGGTTCGCCTGCGCGCCGATGACACTCGCCGCGTGCGGCGTCCCGGCGAGGCTCGGCGGGACGGGCTCGAACCGGTAGACGTCCTGGAGCGTGTGCACCCAGCCGAACGGGACGGGCTCGTCTGGCCCCGGGTCCTGGACGTGGTCGAGGTAGACCTCCTGCTGCGGGCACATCACCACGTCGTGCCCGGCCTTCGCCGCGGCGACGCCGCCCCGATACCAGCGCCAGCACATGACGGCCGCGCCGTCCGCGAGGCCGCCCTCCAGGATCTCGTCCCAGCCGATGAGGCGGCGGCCCCGGTCGGCGAGCCACCGGTCGAAATGGCGGATCATCCAGGACTGCATGCCGTCCTCGCCCGCGACCCCCAGTTCGCGGATGCGGGCCTGCGCGGTCGGCGAGCGCCGCCACTGGTCCTTGACGCACTCGTCGCCGCCGATGTGGACGAACCGGCTCGGAAAAACGTCCAGGACTTCTTCTAGGACGTCCTCGAAGAACGACACCACGGCCGCCGTCGGGGCGAGGACGTGGGGGTTGATGCCCCAGTCCGTCTTCACCTCCAGCGCGCCGGTGTCGACCACGTCGGCGTTCCCCAGCCACGGGTAGGCCGCGATGGCCGCCTGCGTGTGGCCGGGCAGGTCGATCTCGGGGACGACGGTGACGTGCCGCTCCGCCGCGTACGCGACGATCTCGCGCAGGTCGTCGCGCGTGTAGAAGCCGCCGTGCGGGCGCTCGTCCCACATCGGCGGGTCGCCCCAGCCCATCCGGGTGCGGCGCCGCCACGCGCCCACCTCCGCCAGCCGCGGATACCGCTCGATCTCGACCCGCCACCCCTGGTCGTCGGTGAGATGCAGATGCAGGACGTTGAGCTTGTGGACGGCCAGCAGATCGATGTACCGGAGGACGTCGTCCTTGGGCAGGAAGTGCCGGGCGACGTCGAGCATGAGGCCGCGCCAGGCGAAGCGCGGAGCGTCCTCGACCGTCAGGTACGGGACGGTGACCGGCTCCTGTTCGATGGGGGCGCGGCGGAACGCGTCCAGGCCGCGAAGCTGCCGGATGGTCTGGCTGCCCCAGAACACGCCCGCGTCGTCCCCGCCGGTGATCTCGGCGCCCTCGGGCGACACGGTCAGCCGGTACGCCTCGGCGGCCAGGGACGGATCGAGCGACGTCCGCACGCGCCCGGTGAACGGCCCGGACGTCCCGTCCCATTCGACCTTCGCCGGAAGCGGAATGAGGTCCACCGTGGTCGCCATTCGCCCGCCTCCGGACTCGGCCGTTCAGGTAAGGGACCCGACGACGATACCTTGGCCCCGTCGCGACACCCGCGGAGGTGCAGATCGTGATCCCGGAGCCGGGCTTATGACGCGCGAGGCCCTGCCCGCCGGGCGGATGTGGCCGCTGTACGCGGCGGGGTTCACCACCGCCTTCGGCGCGCACGGCATCGCCGCCAACCTCGGCGGCTTCTCCGGCGACGCCGTCACCTCGCTGCTGGTGCTCGGCGGGCTGCTCGCCCTGTACGACGGC
This sequence comes from Actinomadura decatromicini, assembly GCF_008121305.1. Classification (NCBI taxonomy): domain Bacteria; kingdom Bacillati; phylum Actinomycetota; class Actinomycetes; order Streptosporangiales; family Thermomonosporaceae; genus Actinomadura; species Actinomadura decatromicini. The sequence continues at coordinate 212,772 of NZ_VSRQ01000011.1, forward strand.
GCCGAGGTGCTGCTCAAGCCCGTGTTCGGGACGCTCGCCGACCGGATCGGGGCCCGTCCCGTCCTGGTCGGCGGGCTGGTCGCGTTCGCCGCCGCGTCCGCCGTCTACGTCGTCGCCGACAGGCCCGGCTGGCTGTGGGCGGCGCGGCTCGGCCAGGGCGCGGCGGCGTCGGCGTTCTCCCCGTCCGCGTCCGCGCTGGTCGCCCGGCTCAACCCGGCCGCGGAGCACGGCCGCGCCTTCGGCGGCTACGGCTTCTACAAGTCGATCGGCTACACGCTCGGCCCGCTCCTCGGCGGCGTCCTCGTCTGGGCCGGGGGACTGCGGCTGCTGTTCGCCGTGCTGGCGGCGCTCGGCTCGGCGGTCGCCGGGTGGGCCGCGCTGGCGGTGCCCGCCGTCCCGCCGCTGCCGAAGGCCCGGCAGACCGTCGTCGACCTCGCCCGCCGCCTGGCCGATCCCGCGTTCCTCGCGCCGACCGCCGCGCTCGCCGCCGCGACCGCCGCGCTGTCGGCGGGCGTCGGCTTCCTGCCCGTGTCCGGACGCGCCGCCGGGCTCGGCACGGTCGTCACGGGCGCCGCCGTGTCCGTGCTCGCCCTCTGCGCCGCTATCGTCCAGCCGCGCGCCGGACGCGCCCTCGACGACGGGCGCCTCACCGCCCGCTCCGGCGTCACCGCCGGGCTGCTGGTCACCATCGCCGGGCTGGGCTGCGCGGCGCTGCCCGGCCTCGCGGGCGTGCTCGCCGCCGCCGCGCTGATCGGCGCCGGGACCGGGCTGATCACCCCGCTCGGCTTCGCCGCGCTCGCCGCCGCCACGCCGCGCGAGCGGCTCGGCCAGACGATGGGCGCCGCCGAGCTCGGACGCGAGCTGGGCGACGCGGGCGGGCCGCTGCTGGTCGCCGCCGTCGCCGCGTCCGCCGGGCTCCCGTGGGGGTTCGCGGCGCTCGCCGTCGCCCTCGCGGCGGTCGTCCTCGCCTATCGCCGCGCCGCCGCCTCGCCGTAGGCGTCCAGCAGGGCGCGCGCCGCCGCGCGGTGCTCGGCCGCGGCGGACGGGTCGGCCTCGTCGAGGACGGCGGCGATCCCCTCGTGCGCCAGCGCCTCGGCGTGCCGGTTCCCGAGCCGCGGGGCCAGCTCCAGCGCCTCCCGGTGCAGCCGCAGCGCCTCGTCGGGCAGGCCCGCGAGGCGGCAGGTCTCCGCGTAGCCGTCCAGGAAGCGGATCTTCCAGTGCTCCTCGAACAGCTCGTCCAGCAGGGCGAACGCCTCGCGGTGCGCGGCGAGCGCGGCGTCGAACCGGCCCATCCGGCGCAGCGCGACGCCCAGGCAGTTGAGGCACCACGCCTCGTTGTGCCGGTGGCCGTCCTCGCGGGCCAGCTCCAAAGCCTCCCGCAGGTGCGCGACGGCCCGGTCGGGCTCCCGGTCGGCGACGGCCATGCCGAGCGTGATGCGGGCGGTCAGTGTGGGCGGCCACGCGGGGTCGGCGTGCGGGACGTCCAGCACCGCGCGGGCCAGCCGCGCCGCCTCCTCCCAGCGGCCGAGCTGGAGCATCGCCCAGCCCTCGTCCGCGGTCGCGTGCGCCGCGCCCGCCGGGCAGCCCGCCTCCGCGTACAGCTCGCCCGCCCGCCGGAACAGGCCGAGCGGCTCCTCGACGCGGCCCTCGTCCCACCGCAGGTGGCCGCGCCGCAGGGTCAGGTCGGCCGCCGTCCGCGCGTCCCCGGACGCGGCGACGAGCGGCGCCGCCGCATCGTACGCGGCGTCCGCCTCCGCCATCCGCCCGGCGTTGTACCGGGCGAAGCCGAGGTCGCTGTGCGCCTCGGCCAGCCGCAGCGGGTCGCCGAGCCGCCGCGCGGCGTCCAGCGACCGCTCGAACAGGACGTTCAGGTGCGTCGTCCCGCACCGCCGCGCGAAGAACGCCCGCATGAAGCGCGGCAGCTCGGACACGTGGTCGTCGGCCCCGGCTGCGGCCGCCGCCTCGAAGACGGCCATCAGGTTGGTGTACTCGGTGCCGAACCAGAGGAGCGCCGCGTGCTTGCCCGCGAACTCCGGCACCTCGGCGGAAGGCCCGCCCGCGGACACGTCCCGGTTCGGCGGCTGGTACGACATCGCCGCGTCGGCGGCGGCCGCCGCGCGCAGGTAGTAGCCGAGGACGCGGCCGAGCGCCGCGTCCCGCTCCGCCTCCGGGTCCTCCTCGGCGGCGGCCTGGCGGGCGTGCCGCCGCACCAGGTCGTGCAGGCGGTAGCGGCCCGCCGCGGGCTGCTGGACGAGGTGCGCGTCGAGCAGGTCCTCCAGCGTTGTGCGGGCGGTGCGCGGCGGGACGTCGGCCAGCGCCGCCGCCACGTACTCGTCGAACGTCGAACCGGGCAGCAGGCCCAGCAGCCGGAAGAACCGGCGGCCCGCCCGGTCGAGCTGCCGGACCGACATCGCGAACGCCGTGTCGAACTCGTCCGCGCCCTCCGCCATCCGCTCGACGAGGATGCCGACCGTCCAGCCGGGGCGGTGCCGCAGCCGGGCGGCGGCCAGCCGCAGCGCGAGTGGCAGGTGCCCGCACAGCCGCAGCACCTCGGCGGCGGACTCCGGCTCGCGGGCCAGCCGCCCCGCCCCGCCGGGGTCGCCGCTGGCGCGGGCGAGCAGCTCGGCGCTCTCCGCCGGGGACAGGACGTCCAGCGAGACCGGGGGCGCCTCGTCCAGGTCGAGCAGCCGGTTGCGGCTGGTGATCAGGGCGACGGACGGCCCCGCGCCGGGCAGCAGCGGGCGGACCTGGTCGGCGTCGGCGGCGTTGTCGAGGACGACGACGGCCCGCCGGTGCGCGAGCTCCGACCGCCAGCACGCGGCCAGCGGCTCGACGCCGCCCTCCTGCGGGATCCGCTCGGACGGGACGTCCAGCGCCGCGAGCAGCGTCCGCAGCACCGGGTCGGCGCCGAGCGGCTCCCGGCCGTCGGTGAACCCGTGCAGGTCGACGTAGAGCTGCGCGTCGGGGTAGGCGGCGGTGAGCCGGTGCGCGGCGTGCACCGCGAGGCACGTCTTGCCGACGCCCGCCATGCCGTCGACGGCGACGACCCCGCCCGCGTCCACCGCCGCGAGCACGGCGGCGAGCTCGGCCCCGCGCCCGGTGAAGTCGGGCACGTCGCGCGGCAGGTCGTTGCGGGGCGGGCGCGGCGCCCCGGCGGGCGGCGCCGGCGGCTGGACGTGGCGGCTGCTCTTCGGCGGCGCGGGCAGCGTGCTCGACGCCCGCTCCCACAGCGGGCGCAGCGGCCGGGGGTCGCGCTTGACCAGGCGGCAGAGCGCGAGCACCGCCGACCACGGCGGCACCGTCCGCCCGCTCAGGTAGCGGGACAGCGACGACGAGCTGAGCTCCGTGTCGCGGGCGAGCGCCCGCACCCCGCGTCCGGACAGCTCCTGGAGCAGGCGCAGCCGTTCGGCCAGCTCGTCGCCGGGGTCCGCCCGCTTCGTCCCGTGCTGTTCCACCACCGTGTCCCCGCCCCCTTCTGTCCCACCGCGAACGAAACTTAGTGGGACGAATCCGCGCAGGTCAAAGCCGTGCCGGGTGTCCCACGGTGTCCCGCCGCCCTCGCCGCGCCGGGCCCGGTCGGCTGTTCTTGAGTCACGCCCCGCAGGGAAGGGGCGGTGACCGGGAAGAGGAGAAGGACATGCAGGCTCGGATGCAGAACCCCGCGATGGTCCTGTCGGACGCGATGCAGCCCATCCAGCAGGTGTTCAAGGCCGCGCACGGCGGCGGCGTGGACGCGCAGACCCTGGAGCTGGTGCACCTGCGGGTCAGCCAGATCAACGGGTGCAGCGCGTGCGTCGACGCGGGCGCGAAGACGTCCCGGAAGGCGGGCGTGAGCGACGACCGGCTCGCCGCCGTCGCCGCGTGGCGCGAGGCCCCCTACTTCACCGACGAGGAGCGGGCGGCGCTCGCGCTGGCCGAGGCCGCGACGCGGCTGGCCGACCGTCCGGACGCGGTGAGCGACGAGGTCTGGGACGCCGCCGCGACCTACTACGACGAGAAGCAGCTCGCCGCGATCGTCCTGATGATCGGAGTGACGAACATGTTCAACAGGCTCAACGCGACCACCCGGCAGATCGCCGGGGCGTGGGGGTGACCGGCGCCATGACCTACGACGGATTCACGGCCGACGAGCGCGCCGCGATGAAGGAGCACGCCGGCGAGCTGAAGAAGGCCGCGCGGCGCGCCCCGGGAAAGGCCAAGGCGGACGGTGAGCAGGACGTCCGCGCGAAGATCGCCGAAATGGAGGAGGCGGACCGCGTCCTCGCCGAGCGGGTGCACGAGATCGTCCGGGAGGCCGCGCCGCACTTGATCCCGAAGCTCTGGTACGGGATGCCCGCCTACGCCAAGGACGGCAAGGTGCTCTGCTTCTTCCAGACCGCGCAGAAGTTCAAGGCGCGGTACGCGACCCTCGGCTTCAACGACGCGGCGAGCCTGGACGACGGCGCCATGTGGCCGACCGCCTTCGCCCTGACGAAGCTGACGGCCGAGACGGAGGCGAGGATCACCGCCCTGGTGAAGCAGGCGGCGAGCTGACCGTCCTGCCGCGAGGAGTGGCCCGGGGAACAGTCCCCGGGCCACTCGCTGTCCCCGCCCGGCCCCGTCGCGTCCTGCGACGTCACGCCCGGCACCTTCTCTTCCCGCGCCACCACCCGGGCCCCGCGCCGGGGCCTGACCGGCGGCGCGGCGCGGGAGTGTTGTCACCGGGTAACACCGCCGATACCTTGCTGTCCATGACGAGCGCGGCGCGGGGCCGGACGCGACCGGGGGCGAGACGCGACCCCGGTCGCCGGCGCGCCCTGCTGGAGGCCGCCGACCGGGTCATCCAGCGGGAGGGCCCGGAGGCTTCCATGGCCGCGATCGCCGCCGAGGCGGGGATCAGCAAGCCGATCCTCTACCGCCACTTCGGCGACAAGAGCGGCCTGTACCAGGCGCTGGCCGAGCGGCACACGCGCAAGCTGGTCGAGGGGATCCGGGAGGAGTTCTCGCGGGGCGACCCGGTCCGGGAGCGCACCCGCTCCACCATCGACACCTACCTGGCGACGATCTCCAGGAACCACAACCTCTACCGTTTCCTGATGCACCGGGCGAGCGCCGAGGACACGGCCACGCACAGCGCGATGAGCACGATGATCCGCGACGTCGGCCGGGAGCTGGCCGAGGTGATGATCGCCGAGGGCGAGCCGGCGGACCGGACCCGCGCCTACGTGTGGGGCCACGCGATCATCGGCATGGTGCAGACCGCGGGCGACTGGTGGCTCGACCACGCGGAGGTCCCCCGGGACGCCGTCGTGGACGGGCTCGTCGACCTCGTCCTCGGCGGGCTCCCGGCCGCCGCGTCCGCTTCCGCCGCGCCCGGGGCCGCCCGGCCGCACTCCGCTCCGCGGTCTCCCGACGAGCCGTGATCGCGCATAATTCGCAGGACGACCCGACCAACCCGAGGTGACCGTGCAGACCGACGAGCGCGTGCAGACCGATGTGCGTCCCGAGCCCGCCGTGGAGACCGAGCGGCGGCCCTGGGGGAGCTTCGAGCGCTTCACGCTGAACGAGGCGTCCACCGTGAAGATCATCCACATGGCGCCGGGGCAGCGGCTCAGCCTGCAGCGGCACCGCGACCGCGACGAGCTCTGGGTGGCGCTCGACCCCGGCGCGGTGTTCGAGGTGGCCGGGCGGCGCATCCTGCCGGAGGTGGGGGAGCGGGTCCTGATCCGGGCGGGCGACACGCACCGGCTCGGCTCGACCGGCCCGGCGGTCCGCGTCATGGAGATCGCGTTCGGCCGCTTCGACGAGGACGACATCGAGCGCCTGGAGGACGAGTACGGCCGCGCCTGACCACGTGCCCCGACCCCGCGCCGGAAACAGGGGCCTGACCCGCGCCCGGACACACGGGCCGGGGAGGGCCCGGCCGCCCGGAAGGGACGGGCGGCCGGGCCGCGGCGGCTACTGGAGGAGAGTCCAGTAGCCGGCGTCCTGGCCGGGCACCTTGCCGGTGCCGGCCCGGGCCGCCCGGAACAGCTCGCCCTGGTAGCGGACGAGCGCGCCGGGCTGGTAGGACGTCCCGCTCTCCCAGGCGGGCAGGCCGACCTGGGAGATGCGGCTGGTGCGCCCGTCGGCGGCGCGGGTGCGGGTCAGCGCGTACGCGCCGACCTTGACCGGGCCGGTGTAGGGCAGCCACTTCGCGCCGTCCGTCGAGTACTCGAGGGCGAGGCCGGGGTCACGGACGTTCGCCGACAGCGTCCCGCCGTCGATCTTCGCCCCGGGCGGCGGGACGCGGTAGTTCACGCCGGTGCCCGACAGGCCGACCGGCCGGTAGAAGGACAGCAGCGGGAACGTCTTCTGGCCGAGCGTGTTGGTGAAGACCTTCCACGCGGCGTCCATCTTGTCCGGCGCGGGCGTCTCGCGGTTCCAGGCGCGCTCGGCGGCGCCGAGGAGCTTCGGGAACGCCTGGTACTCGCGGATCCCTGGGGCCTTGCCGTTCTCCGCCCAGAGCTGCGCCTCCAGGCCGAGGATGTTCTTCCTGCCCTCGGGGGTGAGCTTCGTCCAGGACGGGTTCGGCGTGATCGGGTTGCCCCAGCGGTCCTCGGTCGCGTTCGCGTAGACGTCGTACGGCTGGTAGGTGAACGTGCTCTTCTCGTCGACGTAGGCGGCCCAGTAGTAGCCGGGCTCGTCCGGGTCCTTGTTGTAGGCGAGGTCCATGTAGAGGTTCGTCGCGTGGGCGAGGATCACCGGGGTGCCCTCGTTGGCGAACCGGTACGCCCAGTCCTCGCGTCCCCAGCCCCAGACGTTCTGCCAGGGCAGCGGAGCGAAGCCCTTGAGCCGGAACTTCGTGGTCGGGTTGGTGATGTCCTCCCACCCGGCCGTGCTGGCGGCGACGCCGTGCGCGATCTCGTTGTACCGCGAGAAGAAGAGCTCCTTGAGCTCCTCACCTGACTTGCCCGCCGTCTCGGGGTTGGCCTTGCACGCGGGCGACCCGGACCACCAGTTCTCCTGCGGGCCCGGCGGCTCGTCGCCGCCGAGGTTCAGCCGGTTCAGCGGGACGCCCGCCCGCTGGTACATCTTGCCCACCTCGGAGACGACCAGGGACAGGAACTTGTACGTGCTGTCCAGGCAGGGGTTCGCGAGGTTGTCGTTGTAGTACTGGACGCTGACGTGCTTGCTCGTGTCCGCCGGGTCGAGCAGCCGGTAGGTCGAGTCCTGCGTCCGCTGGTACCGGCGCTCCATCGACTGGACGGCCGCCCGCGCGTGCGCGGGGAAGTTCAGCTCGGGGACGACGTCGATGTGCCGCTCGGCGGCGTACCGCAGGATCTCCTCGAAGTCCTTGACGGTGTAGTAGCCGCTGCCCTTGCCGACGAAGTTGAGCGTGTTCTGCTCGAAGCCCTGGTAGGCGGGGGCGCGTCCGAGGTTGGCCTCGGTCTCGTTCTTCGCCTTGCCGGAGACGCCGTCGCCGCCGCCGAGGTCGTTGACCGACCCCATGCCCTGGTGCAGCGCGCCGGTCTCCTTGAGGTCGAACGCGCGTTGCGACCCGAAGTCGGTCAGCTCCGGCAGGCCGGGGATCTGCAGCCGCCAGCCCTCGTCGTTGGTCAGCCCGAGGTGCAGCCTGTTGAGCTTGGTGAAGCTCATCAGGTCGAGGAACTTGAGGATGGTCTGCTTGGTCTCGAAGTGCCGTCCGGTGTCGATCTGCAGGCCGCGGTAGCCGAACAGCGGGGCGTCGGCGATCTCGGCCAGCGGCACGTCGACGGTGGCCTTGCGGTGCCTGCCCGCGGCCGCCTTGTAGCTCGCGGCGGGGATGAGCTGCCGCAGCGTCTGGACGCCGTACAGCACGCCCGCCTTGTCGGTCCCGACGATCTTGACGCCGTCCTTCGTGGTGGAGAGCGTGTAGCCCTCGGCGTCGGGCTTGCCGTCGCGGTCGACGTCCAGCTTCGGGTCGACGGCGAGGGTGATCGGGGCGCCCTTGTCGCTCGCGACGTCGGTGAGCGCGGAGCGCAGGTAGCCCGCCTCGCCGTCCAGCGAGTCGGGGGCGGAGACGGGGGAGCGCCCGCCGATCGCGACGCTGCCGCCGGACGCGCGGGCCGACAGCGGCTGCGGGACGATGCTCTGCCGCAGCGTGAGGTCGAGCTTGGGGGAGGTGTTCGCCGCGTACCGGGTGCCCGCAGTCTCGACGGGGCGCTTGTCGCCGGACCACGCGGTCGTCTGCTTGGGGTCGGCGGGGTCGAGCAGCGTCTTGGCGGGGACCCAGGACGGCTTCCCGTCGCCGTAGGCGATCGTCCATCCGGCGGGGGCGTCGGACTTGTGGATCGCCCACACCTCGAACGTGATGGCGATGTCGCGGTGCTGGCCGGGCCCGATCGGCTTGAACCCGGCGGCCGGTTTGAGGGTGTAGAAGTCGCCGCTCTGCGCGGCGTCCGCCCGGGCCACGGACAGGCCCTGGTCGGCGAGCTGCTTGCGGGCCGTGTCGCCCGCCGTGCCCCCGAGCACCGCGCCCGGCTGCCGGACGGCGTTGAAGTACAGCGCCCATCCGGCCGCGTCGAGGGCGCAGCGCTTGTCGTTGTTGTCGATGGTCAGCCGCGCGAGGTGGTACTGCGCGTCGGCGACGGTGTGGTCGACCGGTTGGTAGGTGATCCTGAGATCGCGAGCGTCGGGGTTGCAGGCCGCCGACGCCGGACCGGGCTGGACGGCCACCGCGAGGGCGGCCGTGAGCGCGGCGGCCGTGAGCGCGGCCGTGTGTCTTCTCGGCATAAATAGGAAAGTAACCTAATAGTTTTGCTTGATCACGACCCCTGATCCGGCCATTCGCGTCGCCGCAGGCAGCGCCGCCCGGCCGTGTCCGGTCAGCCGGGGGATCTTGACGGGGCCCGCCGTGTGCGGAGCCCGGCGCGCCGCGTCACAGGGGGTCAGCGCCGCGGCGCGGGGCCGCGCGGGTCGGCGCGCGGGTCAGACCGTCCGGTCGGCGGCGGTCCTCGGCTCGTGCCGCACGTCGGACGGCGGGTCGAGCTCGCGCGTCCAGGCGGCGAACTCGACGAGGACGCCGTCCGGGTCCTTGAAGTAGATCGACCGGACGAACACGCCGTCGTGGTTCTCGGGGGCGACGCCGAACTCGCTGTCGTCGTGGTTGAGGATCACGCCGACGTCCACGCCCTTCGCGACGAGCCGGTCGCGGTACTCCTCGATCCGCTCCGGCGGGACGTCGAAGGCGACGTGGTTCATCGACCCGACGGCCGACAGCAGCTCGCCCCGGTCCGGCAGGTCCTTCGGGGCGGACACGCCGGGAACGCCCTCGGGCGCGTCCGGGAACCAGAAGAACGCGAGCGCGTCGCCGCCGCCGCAGTCGAAGAAGAAGTGCTGCCCCCAGCCCATCGGCAGCTCGATGGTCTTGATCAGCGGCATGCCGAGCACGCCCTGGTAGAAGTCGACGGTCCGCTTCATATCGGCGCAGACCAGCGCGAGGTGATTGACTCCGCGCAGTTCGAACTCGGTGTTCTTCCTGGTCACGGAGCTGCTCTCCCTCATGTAAGCGAATGCTTGCGGCACCGCCATGGTAGCCTTCGGCCCATGAGAACCGCACCCTCCCAACGGTGGTGGCGCCGCTAGGCGGCGCCGGTTCTCACGCGATCATCAGGCGACCGCCCTCACCGGCGGTCGTCTTCCCATGTTCCCGCCTGGTGGGGGCCCGACACGAGGGGCCACCGCGGTGGAGACCGTCTCACAGCAGCCGCAGACCAGGCAGTTCGCCACGGCCGGGGGCGTACGGGTGACCCGTACCGCCGCGCCGGTCGACTCCGAGCGAAAGTCGGACGTCCTCAACGCGCTCGTCGCCGCCGTGGCGGAGCGGCGCGGCGGGGTGCTCAGCTCGGGCATGGAGTACCCGGGCCGCTACAGCCGCTGGCACATGGCCTACGTCGACCCGTGCCTGGAGTTCGTCGCGCGGGGCCGGGCCGTCGCCGTCCGCGCGCTCAACGAGCGGGGGCGGATCGTCCTGCCCGCGGTCGCCGGGGCGCTGCGCGGGGTCGGCGCCGTCCGCGCGGACGAGCCCGGCCTGTTCGAGGTGTTCGTCCCGCCGGGGGAGGGCCTCTTCACCGAGGAGGAGCGCAGCCGCCAGCCGACCGTCTTCACCGCGCTGCGCGCCGTGGTCGACCTGTTCGCCTGCGACGACCCGCACCTCGGGCTGTACGGGGCGTTCGGCTACGACCTGTCCCTCCAGTTCGAGCCGCTGCGGACGCGCCTGGAGCGCCCCGCCGACCAGCGCGACCTCGTCCTGCACCTGGCGGACGAGATGGTCGTCGTCGACCGCAAGCGCGAGACGTCGCACCGCATCTCCTACGACTTCGCCGTCGGCGGGGAGAGCACGGCGGGGTTGTCGCGCCGCACCGAGCCGACGCCCGTCGCCGAGCCGGCGGAGCTTCCCGCGCAACCCGTCCCCGGCGTGTACGCGCAGATGGTGCGGGACGCCAAAGAGAAGTTCATCAGGGGCGACCTGTTCGAGGTGACGCCCGGCCACGCCATGTACGGGCGGTGCGACTCGCCCGCCGCGTTCTTCGAGCGGCTGCGCGAGACCAACCCCGCCCCGTACGAGTTCATGTTCAACCTCGGCGACGGCGAGTACCTGGTCGGGGCGTCGCCGGAGATGTTCGTCCGGGTGACCGGGGACCGGATCGAGACGTGCCCCATCGCCGGGACGATCAAGCGCGGCGGGGACGCGCTGGAGGACGCCGAGCAGATCCGCGCGATCCTGTCGTCCGCCAAGGACGAGTCCGAGCTGACGATGTGCACCGACGTCGACCGCAACGACAAGTCGCGGATCTGCGCGCCGGGCAGCGTCCGCGTCCTCGGACGGCGGCAGATCGAGATCTACTCCCGGCTGATCCACACCGTCGACCACATCGAGGGGCGGCTGCGTCCCGGGTTCGACGCGCTGGACGCGTTCCTCACGCACATGTGGGCCGTGACCGTCACCGGCGCGCCGAAGGCGTGGGCGATGCAGTTCATCGAGGACCACGAGGAGTCGCCCCGCCGCTGGTACGGCGGCGCGGTCGGGTTCGTCGGCTTCGACGGGTCGATGAACACCGGGCTGACGCTGCGGACCGCCCGGATCCGCGACGGGGTCGCGACCGTCCGGGCCGGGGCGACGCTGCTCTACGACTCCGACCCCGACGAGGAGGAGCGCGAGACGCACCTCAAGGCCAGCGCGCTGCTCGGCGCGCTCGCCGAGTCGCAGCGCGCGGACGGCGGCGCCGCCGCCGGTACGCGCGAGGAGCAGCGGGCCGGACGGGCCGGAGACGGCATGAAGGTGCTGCTGGTCGACCACGAGGACTCGTTCGTCAACACCCTCGCTGACTACTTCCGCCAGCAGGGCGCCGACGTGGTCACCCTCCGGCACGGGTTCCCGCCGGAGGTGCTGGACGAGCACGCGCCCGACCTGGTCGTGCTCTCGCCGGGGCCGGGGCGTCCCGTCGACTTCGGCACCCGCGCGCTGCTGGACGCGCTGGACGCCCGTCCCGCCGCCGTGTTCGGCGTCTGCCTCGGCCTCCAGGCGATGGTCGAGCACGCGGGCGGCGAGCTGGCGCTGCTGCCCGAGCCGTCGCACGGCAAGCCGGGCCGGGTGAAGGTGAGCGGCGGGGCGCTGTTCGACGGCCTGCCGGACGAGTTCACCGCCGCCCGCTACCACTCCCTGCACGCCACGCCCGACCGGGTCGCCGGATACCAGGTGACGGCCCTGACCGGCGACGTCGTGATGGCGATCGAGGACCCGGAGCGGCGGCGCTGGGCGGTGCAGTTCCACCCGGAGTCGATCCTCACCGCGGCGGGCGGGGCGGGGCACCGGATCGTCGCCAACGTCCTCAGGTTGAGCCGGTCCTAGTCCCCGAGCATGAGGGCGGGGCGGCCGAAATGGTCCTTTGGGTCCTTTCGCGGCCCACCCCCGGAAGAGAGACTGTGAGCGGCCACCACGTCGCCCGTCCGCGACGTCGGTGATCGCCGTTATCCCGGCGGAGAGGGGAGTCCCTCCCCTCTCCGCACATAACGGCCATTTCGGTCATCCGAAACACGGGATCAGTTTTCGGGGCGAGCCCCTCGGGGATCCCGCACGCCATGGTGACAATTCTCTGGCTCATCGCAGTGATCATGGTGATCGCCGGGATCTATGTGATCCTGGCCCGCCGGGAGCTGATCTTCGGCATCATCCTCATCGTCGTCGGGTTGCTCGTCGGCCCGGGCGGATACAGCATCTTCACCTGACCCGGCCCTTCCGGGGACGGAACGCTGACGCGGGCTGTCAGGTTTCGCTGCCAGCATCGTCCCCATGAGCAGTGCCGACACAGCTGGCAACGCAACAGCTGACAACGACAACGAGAACGCGCTGACGGGGAAGATCGCGCTGGTCGCGGGCGGGACGCGCGGCGCGGGCCGCGGCGTCGCCGTGGAACTCGGCGCCGCGGGCGCGACCGTGTACGTGACCGGGCGGTCCACCCGTGCGGGCCGGTCCGAGATGGACCGGCCCGAGACCATCGAGGAGACCGCCGAGCTGGTGACGGCGGCGGGCGGCGAGGGCATCGCCGTCCAGGTCGACCACCTCGACCCGGCGCAGGTATCCGCCCTCGTCGCCCGCATCGACGACGAGCGCGGACGCCTGGACATCCTGGTCAACGACGTGTGGGGCTCCGACCGCTACTTCGAGTTCGGCAAGCGGCTGTGGGAGCAGTCGCTCGACGCCGGGCTGCGGATGCTGCGGCTCGGCATCGAGACCCACGCCATCACGAGCCACCGCGCGCTGCCGCTGCTGATCCGCGAGCCGGGCGGGCTCGTCGTCGAGATGACCGACGGGACCGCCGAGTACAACGCGGCCTACCGCAAGGACGTCGGGTACTTCTACGACCTCGTCAAGAGCGCCGTGATCCGGATGGCGCTCGCCCAGTCCGAGGAGATCGGGCCGCTCGGCGCGACGGCCGTCGCGCTCACGCCCGGCTGGCTGCGCTCGGAGGCGATGCTCGACAACTTCGGCGTCACCGAGGAGAACTGGCGGGACGCGACGAAGACCGTCCCGCACTTCGCGATCTCCGAGTCGCCCGCGTTCGTCGGGCGCGCGGTCGCCGCCCTCGCCGCCGACCCGGACCGGGCCCGCTGGAACGGGGCGTCCCTGTCCAGCGGCGGGCTCGCCAAGGAGTACGGGTTCACCGACGCCGACGGCAGCCGCCCGGACGCCTGGCGCTACATCGTGGAGGTCGAGGCGGCGGGGCGTCCCGCCGACACCACCGGCTACCGGTGACGCCCGTCCGCGACCTCGAAGACGACCAAGGAGCAGCTCGCCTCGGCGATCGCGCGCGAGCAGGACCGGCGGAACCGGACGGCGAGCCGACGCGACGAAGGCCGGGTCAGTCCGGCGCGTAGAGGTTCGCGAGGCGGGCGGCGCGGTCGGCCATCGCCGTCCGCAGCTCCGGCGGCGCGAGCACCTCGGCCTCGGCGCCGAGCCGCATCAGCTCGGACGCCGCGACCACCGCCGACTCGACGGGCAGCGTGGTCACCACCCAGCCGTCCGGGCCGGGGTCGCCCGCGTCCGCCGCCGCCCGCTCGGCCGCGTACGGCTCGACCGCGTACCGAAGGAGCCGCATCCCGGCCGGCGACAGTCTGATCGTGATCTCTTCGCGGAGCATCGAGCGCAGGAAGGCGGCGGCCTGCTCCCGCCAGTGCGCGGCGAGGTCGAAGCCGTCGTCCCGGTCGAAGCGCTCGCCGGACGGGCGGACGTCCGTCACCCGGTCGACCCGGTAGGTGCGGTGCGCGCCGCCGACCCGTGCGACGAGGTACCACGTCCCGTTCTTCAGGACGAGCCCGTACGGCTCGGCCGTCCGGGCGACCTCGTCGCCGCGGCGGCGGTAGCGCAGCTCGACGGTCTCGTCCTCCCAGACGGCGCGGGCCAGGTCGCGCAGCAGCGGCGGCGGGCCCGACTCGCCGAACCAGCCGGGCGCGTCCAGGTGGAACCGCTGCCCGGCCCGCGCGGGCGCGTCCCGGAGCGAGGCGGGCAGCGCCGCGAGGACCTTCAGCTCGGCGGCGGCCACGGCCTCGCCGCGCCCCATGTCACCGGCCGGGCCCGGCAGCCCGGACAGGAACAGCGCCTCCGCCTCCTCGCGGGTGAGGCCGGTGAGCCGCGTCCGGTAGCCGCCGACCAGCCGGTACCCGCCGCGCCTGCCCTGCTCGGCGTAGACCGGGACGCCCGCCGCCGACAGCGCCTCCATGTCGCGGTAGACGGTGCGCTCGGACACCTCCAGCTCCCGCGCCAGCTCGGCCGCCGTCATCGTCTCCCGCGACTGCAGGAGCAACACCATCGAGATCAACCTGGCCGCCCGCACCGGTCCTGTCTACCAGCACCGGACGACACCGGCGAGTTTCTGACAATTCCGTGGCAGGTTCGCCGTCTTCGCCTGTCGCGCGGGGCGTTCCGGCTGTTAGCTTCGCGGCGTGCTGACCGAGATCACGTCCATCGAGGCGTTCATCCAGGCCCTGCCGAAGGTCGAGCTCCACGTGCACCTGGTGGGCTCCGCGTCCGTGCCGACCGTGCTCGAACTCGCCCGCCGCCACCCGGACGGGCCCGTCCCCGTCAACGAGCGGGAGCTGCGCGCCTTCTACGAGTTCCGCGACTTCCCGCACTTCGCGGAGGTGTACGAGGCGGTGTCGAGCCTCGTCCGCACGCCCGAGGACGTCGCGACGCTCGTCACCGGCGTCGCCCGCGACCTCGCCGCGCAGAACGTCCCGTACTTCGAGCTGACCGTCACCCCGTACACGCACCGGCGGGCCGGGATGCCGATGCCCGCGATCACCGAGGCGCTCGACCTCGCCGCCCGCGACGCCCGCGACCGGCTCGGCGTCCGCATCGCCTACGTCTTCGACATCCCCGGCGAGTTCGGCGCGGAGGGCGCCCGCGGCACCCTCGACCAGGCGCTGCGCCACCCGCCCGAGGCGCTCGTCGGCTTCGGGCTCGCCGGGATCGAGCAGTGCCGCCCGCCGCACCGGGACGCCTTCCGCGACGCGTTCGCCGCCGCCCGCGCCGCGGGCCTGCGCAGCCTCCCGCACGCGGGCGAGATGTCCGGCCCGGAGACGATCTGGGAGGTGATCGAGGGGCTACACGCGGAGCGCGTCGGCCACGGCATCAGCTGCCTGGACGACCCCCGCCTCGTCGCGCACCTGCGGGAGACGCGGCTCCCGCTGGAGGTGTGCCCGACGTCCAACGTGTGCACCGGGCAGGTCGCGGACCTCGCCGCCCACCCGCTGCCCCGGATGCTGGACGAGGGCCTCTTCGTGACCCTGAACAGCGACGACCCGCCGATGTTCGACACGACCCTCAGCGGCGAGTACCTGGCCGCCGCCGAGGTCTTCGGCCTGGACCGCGCCGCTCTCGCCGCCCTCGCCCGCAACGCGGCCGTGGCCTCGTCCATGGACGAGGACGCGCGGCGCGCCGTCATCGCCGGCATCGACGCGCTCGTCTGAGCGCGCTCGTCTGAACCGGGAGGTCAGCCCCAGGCCATGCGGCGCCAGGGGCTCTCCGGATCCTCGGCGAGGACGCGGTGCCCGGCGAGCGACCGGTCGTACCACTCGCCGAACGCGCCCTCGTCGAACCGGAGCATCCGGCCGAGGACGTACCCGGCGGAGAACGACCCCCACGACGTGTAGACCTGGTGGGCGCGCTGCCCGGCGGTGAGGACGCACTTCTCGGCCTCGTCCGCGTCGCAGTACCCGGCGTTCAGGCCCCAGCGGGCCATGTTCACGCCGCGTCCGAAGTCGTAGCCGTAGACGCTCTCGACCCGGCCGTCCGGCGGGAGCAGGCCGTCCGCGCGGAACCGCGCCTCGTACCGCAGGACGAGGTCGGACAGCTCCACCACCTCGCGGACGGTCTTCTCCGCGATGTCGCGTTCCCGGCACCACTCGACGATCGCGGCGTGCCACGTCCGCCGGTCGGTGCCGCGCCCGCGCCGGTCGAGCACCATCTGGATGGCGGGGTCGCTGTTGCTCGCGTCGAGGAGCGCGTCCATCTGCTCGCGCCAGCTCTCGTGGTCGGTGACGCCCCAGTCGCGCTCCAGGAGGACGCGGTCGTCGCCGGACGACTCGTCGTGGTCGTTCAGCGTGTTCCACGCGACGCCGTTGCCGACCGCGAGGTGGGCGCCGACGGCGAGGGCGGCGGCGAGCCGTCCCCACGCCGCGCTGTCCGGATCGGTGACGAGGATGTCGTGGTCGCGGTCGGGACGGCGCTCGGCGTCGGCGAGCAGCTTCGCGACCTGGCGGCTCCCGTCCCCGCCGGGCGGCAGCTGGGCGAGCAGCTCGCGCAGCGGCCGGAGCGCGGCGCGCGGCCCGGCGTCCCTGACGATGAGCCGCGCCGCGTGGACGCCGGCCGCGTCGGCGCGCTTCGCGTCGTGCAGCGACCAGAAGCCGCTCATCGCCGCCCACGCGCGGCGCGCCGCCTCGCCGGTGCGCCCGGCGGCGGCGAGGACGTGCGCGGCCTGCGCGTCCAGGCCCGCTCTGACCTCGGGCGGCATGGACGCGGCCGCCCGGTCGAGCGAGTCGAGCAGGCGGTGCGCCTCGCCGGTCCGCCCGGCGGCGGCGAGCGCGCGGGCGCACCGGGCCCGCGCCGCGACGGCGGACGTCCGGTCGCCGTGCGCCTCCATCGCCTCGGCCGCCTCGGCGAACGCGGCCGCCGCCGCGCCGTGGCGCCCCTGCCGCTCGAACTTCCTGGCCCGGTCGAGTATGGGCTGATACGTCATGGTCCCTCCGCGGAAACCACCGTATCGGCTCACGCCCGCGCGACGATCTCCGTCACACGATGAGCAGGATGAAGATCGCGCAGCAGACGATGTTGATCAGCCAGCTGTGGGTGTCCATCCACTCCCGCACCGCCGGCATCGCGCGCTTCGCCCGCCGGTGGAACAGCAGGAGCGCGAGCAGCGGCAGGGCCGCGATCAGGACGGTGGCGCCGATGAACGCCGCCGCCGAGCCCACGCCCGCGTGGTTCTGCTCCAGGTTGGCCCCGACGGTCAGCATGACCATGACGTCCGACGGCATCAGCAGGATCACCAGCAGCCCGGTCTTGAGCGCCCTGGCGGTGCCGGCGGTCATCAGCGTTTCGAGCCACTTGGGCGGCTTCGCCGTCGCCCGCTTCAGATAGTTCCGCACCATGGCGGCCACCAGCAGGGCGATCAGCGCGAACTGGATGATCTTCCCCGCGGACGAGTCGTCGGAGGCGTCGCCCAGCGAGACGCCGTGCCCCACCAGCGCGAAGATCCCGCGCGCGAGCGCGACTCCGGCGGTCACCGCGACGAGCACGCCCGCCAGGAACGCGAGCGAGACCCGCACCGCCCCGGGCACCGTCACCAGGATGATCGCGGCCATGATCTGGGGACCCGCCATCATCGTGATGGCGAGCGGGAGAATCTGGAGACTCATCTTCCCTCCACCGGGGGACCGACGGGGAACTACCCGCGCGGCCGCCGGTGAAGAGGAGTGATCGGCAAGCGTGGTCCGGTGCTCACCGCGATTTGACCGTCTCCTGGTCGGCGGGGATCGCGGTGACCTCGACGCGGGTGTCGTGGAAGACCGGGCCGCCGCCGAGGTCGGTGGCGCGCTCGGCGACGACCGCGTTGGCGTTCGCGCCGCCCGCGAGCTTGGCCCAGTGCCCCTTGGTCGTCGCCGCGACACCCGGCCGCACCGTGTCGGTGATCTCCAGGACGGCGTCGAACGCGCCCCGGTCGTTGCCGACCCGCACCGGCTGGCCGTCGCGGAGGCCGCGCGCCCGCGCGTCGTCCCCGTGCATCCGGACGGTCAGCGCGCCCGCCCTCCGCCGCAGCTCCGGGTTGTTGGCGAACTGGGTGTTCAGGAACTCGTGCGAGGCCGCCGAGATCAGTGCGAGGGGGTAGCGGGCGGCGCGCTCCTCGTCCGCGACCTCGGCCGGAGGGACGTACCCGGCGAGCCCCCCGGCGGCGGAGCGGAACTCGAACCGGCCCGAGGGGGTCGGGAAGCCCTCGGCGAACGGCAGGAACGGGTCCGGGACGGACATCCGCGCGAACCCCTCCTTGCGCAGCCGGTCGAGCGTGATCCCCGCCATCCACGGATGGTCGGAGGCGAGCAGCCGCTCGGCCAGGCTCTCGTCGGAGTCGTAGAGGCTCGGCTCGTCCAGGCCCATCCGCCGCGCCAGCCGCCGGAACGCCTCCGTCGCGGGCAGGCACTCGCCGGGCGGCGCCACGGCGGGCTCGTTCCAGGTGAGGTAGAGGTGCCCGTAGCCCTCGTGCAGGTCGGCGTGCTCGTGCTGCGCCGTCGACGGCAGGACGATGTCGGCGTAGTCGACGGTGTCGGTCGGGAACAGGTCCATGACGACGGTGAACAGGTCGTCCCTGGCGAGCCCGCGCCGCACCTTGTTCTGGTGCGGGGTGCTCGCGGCCGGGTTCGCCGCCATGACGAACAGCGCCTTGACCGGCGGGTCCTGGACGTCGAGCAGCCCCTCGCCGAGGCGGCTCATCGACAGCGTCCGGACGGGGCCGGGGCGCAGGTCGTCCCGCCACAGGGCCGCCTTGTTCAGCTTCACGTGCCCGGACGTCGAGAACGCGACCCCGCCGCCGCGCCGCGCCCAGTCGCCCGTCACGGCCGGGATGGCGGAGATCACGCGCAGCGCGGAGCCGCCGCCCGCGTGCCGCTGGAGGCCCTGCGTCGCCCTGATCGCGGTCGGCCGGGTCCGGGCGACGCGCTCGCCGAGCGCGACGATCCGGTCGGCCGGGACGCCGGTGATCCGCGCGGCCCGCTCCGGCGGGAACTCCGCGATCCGCTCCCGGAACTCCGCCCAGCCGAGCGTGCGCTCTTCGAGGTACTCCTCGTCGTGCGCGCCCAGGCCGACGACGACGTGCAGCAGGGCGAGGGCGAGCGCGCCGTCCGTGCCGGGCAGCGGGGCGAGGTGCTCGTCGGCCTGCGCGGCCGTCCGCGTCCGGACCGGGTCGATCGCGACCAGCCGCGCCCCGTTCCGCCGCGCCTGCTGGACGAACTTCCACACGTGGTGGCCGCTGGTCAGCGGGTTCGTCCCCCACAGCAGGACGAGCCCGGCGTGGGCGATGTCCTCCGGGTCCATGCCGCCGGGGGAGCCGACCGAGGCGGTCAGCCCGGCGCTGCCCGCGGCCGAGCAGATGTCGGCCTCGTGCGCGGACGCGCCGAGGACGTTGAAGAACCGCCGTCCCGTGTACCCTTCAAGACCTTGGAGGTAGCCGAGCGTGCCGGTGCCCCAGTACGGCCAGACGGCCTCGCCGCCGTGCTCGCGGACGACGCCGTCCAGCCGGTCCGCGATCTCGTCGAGGGCCTCGTCCCAGGTGATCCGCTCGAACCGCCCCTCGCCCTTGCGGCCGGCGCGGCGCAGCGGGTGCAGGATCCGGTCGGGCTGCCGGGACCGCTCCAGCCACCGGTTGACCTTCGCGCAGAGCGCGCCGCGCGTGTACGGGTGGTCGGGGTTGCCGCGCAGGGAGACCGCCTCGCCGTCTCTCACGGTCACGACCCACGAGCATCCGTCGGGGCAGTCCAGCGGGCACGCGCCCAGCACTTTCAGCTCTGCCGGCATCGGACCTCCCCGTCGACGCGAACGCCCCCAGTGTGGCATGCGCGTCATCTCGGACGCTCATTACGTCCGGCCGCCGGGCCAGGTCGCGGCCGTCCCCGCCGTGGTGGTTTGCTAGGGGCGACGGAACCGACCCGTAGGGGGAACGAGAGTGAAGAGCGTCGAACCTGAGGTGTTCCTCGTCGCGCGGCCCGAGCTGGACTACGACGAGGTCGCCCGGTACCTGCGGGACGTGGGCGGCGAGAGCTGGCTGGAGCGGCTCGACCGGGGCGACCTCGACGACGAGCTGAACGACCCGCAGAACCTCGCCGAGTTCGCCGGGCGGCTCTGCTACCGCTCCTGGGAGCCCGGCCTCAACCCGAACGTGAAGAAGGTCCGCACGAACTCGGGGGAGTACCTGGAGAACATCCTGCGCAGCCTGCACGGGTCGGTGCTTGAGCACGTCAGCTTCAGCTTCGTCCTGCACAACGTGAGCCGCGTCCTGACGCACGAGCTGGTGCGGCACCGTCCGGGTGTGGCGATCTCGCAGGAGTCGCTGCGGTTCGTCCGGCTACAGGACATCCCCTTCTGGTTCCCCGAATGGGCCCGCGAGGACGCCGAGCTGATGAAGCGCGCCACGGCGCTGCTGGAGCAGATGGAGGAGTTCCAGGGCTGGATGGCCGGGCACTTCCGGCTGGACGACGAAGGTGTCCCGTTCAAGGAGAAGAAGCACAAGACGTCCTTCATGCGGCGGTTCGCCCCTGAGGGCCTCGGCACCGGCCTGGTCTGGACGGCGAACGTCCGCACGCTGCGCCACACCCTGGAGAACCGCACCGCGCCGGGCGCGGAGGAGGAGATCCGCCTGCTGTTCGGCAAGATCGGCGAGCTGATGCGCAAGGAGGCCCCCGACCTGTTCGGCGACTACGTCGTCGAGGACGGCACCTGGGTCCCGCAGTGGCGCAAGGTCTGACCGGTCCGGACGTCCGACCGCCCGACGCCGCTCGCGACCCTAAAAAATCTACAACGTAAAGGTGCCGGGCGGTTCGCACGTCAATCGGCGGCGAATCCGCCCTTGGGCCGGATGATCTCCAGGTTGGTGCCGTCCGGGTCGTTGAAGTAGGCGACCTGGGTGCCGAGCGCAGCCTCGGGAGTGACCTCTCCCGCGATGAACGTGTAGTCGTCGCCGAGGAAGCCGTACCCCGCGTCCTTCATGCGCTGGTACACCGCGTCGAAGTCGTCGACCTTGAAGCACAGGTGCATGGAGCCTGGACGGTTCGCCGCGCCGTCCGTCCGCCGGCCGACCGGTTCCTCGAACTGGATGAGGTCGATGCCGATGTTGTCGAGGTTGAACGTGGCGTACCGCAGTTTCGCGTCGGGCAGTCCCTGGGATCCGCCGAACGGCACGCTGTTCATGGTCTCGTCCGCGACGACGGGCTCCCGGCCGGTCAGGGCCTTGTAGAACGCGATCGACACGTCGAGGTCGGAGACCGAGATCCCGACGTGGGCGGCCCGGGTGAGGTTCATCGGCGTGCTGGTGGCGACCATGGCTGGTCCTCCTCTGGCTTGCTCGCCCCGTCCCCGGATAGCGGGAACGTTCCAGCGCCAATACCCCCGCGAGTGGCGGAGTACGCACCTCGCCCGAGCGCCGGAGGGCCGTGCGGCGCGGCCTTTACCTGGGGCGTAATCGCCACCATGATCGGTCGGCGGGTAGCGTCGGGGCCGTGACGACGGCGTTGAGCGACGTGAGACCGGTGGGGGAGCGGCTGCGCGCCTGGCGGCAGCGGCGCAGGCTCAGCCAGCTGGAGCTGGCCTCCGAGGCGGACGTGTCCACCCGCCACCTGAGCTTCGTGGAGACGGGGCGCTCCACGCCGAGCCGGGAGATGGTGCTGCGGCTGGCCGAGCACCTGGACGTCCCGCTGCGCGACCGGAACCTGCTGCTGGTGTCGGCCGGGTACGCGCCGGTGTTCGAGGAGACGCCGATCGAGGAGCCGAGGATGGACTCGGTCCGGGCGGCGCTCAGGCAGGTGCTCGACGGGCACGAGCCCTACCCGGCCGTCGTCGTGGACCGGTTCTGGAACCTGGTCGACGCCAACGGCGCGGCCGCGTTCTTCATGGAGGGCGCCGCCCCCGAGCTGCTGGAGCCGCCGCTGAACGTGCTGCGGCTGAGCATGCATCCGGACGGCCTGGCGAGGAGGATCCTCAACCTGGCGGAGTGGCGCGCCCACATGATCGACCGGGTGCGGCGGCACGTGGCGCTGACCGCGGACGCGTCGCTCGCCCAGCTCTACCGGGAGCTGCGGAGCTACCCCGGGGACGTCGGCGAGGCGATCGCGCCGCCGCCGGGCCACGAGGTGTTCGTCCCGCTGCGGATGCGGCTGGACGGCCGCGAGCTGTCGTTCTTCACCACGATCGCGACGTTCGGCACGCCGGTCGACATCACGGTCGCGGAGCTGGCGATCGAGTCGTTCTATCCGGCGGACGCGGGGACCAGCGAATACCTGCGGGAGCGGGCGGGCTGGTGACGTCCGGCTCCTCCTCCTCGGCGGAGAGCAGGTCGTGGTGGACGCGGGCGAGCGACATCCCGTGCCGCTGCAGGGCGGTGACCGTCCGCCGGACGAACGGGACGGGCCCCGCCACGTAGGCGTCGTGGTCGTGCCAGCCGGGGACGCCGTCCAGGAGGGCGGGCAGGACGTCGGGGACGCGCCCGCGCAGCGCGCCGTCCGGCACGTCCTCCTCCGGCGACCGCGACAGGACGGGGACGACCCGCAGCCCCGGGCACGCGGCCTCAAGCCCGCGGAGTTCGGCCAGGTCGTAGAGGCCGCGGGCGGTCCGGGAGGCGACGAGCAGGCGGACGTCGCGGTCCCGTCCGCAGACGGCGGCCTGCTCGGCGAGCGCCCTCATCGGGGCGAGCCCGGTGCCGCCGCCGATCAGCAGGAGGCCGCGCGGGGAGGCGGGGTCGAGCGTCATCGTCCCCTCGGCCGGGCCGAGCAGGACGGTGTCGCCCGGCGCGGTGCCGCGGACGAGCGCGCCGCTCACCCAGCCGCCGGAGCGGGCGCGGACGTGCAGCCGCAGCGTCCCGTCGACGCGCGGCGCGTTGGCGACGGAGTACGTCCGCCAGACGCGCGGCCAGCGCGCGGTCTGCACGGCGACGTGCTGCCCCGCGCGGAACGGCAGCGGCCGCTCGGGCCGCAGCGTGAGGACGGCGAGGTCGTGGTCGCGGCGGTCGTGCGCGGTCACCTCGGCGACCCACCAGGGCGGGGCGGTCCCGGCGTCCCGCTCCGCGGCGTCGATCATGATCGCCGCCGCTTCGCGGTAGGCGGCGGTCCAGGCGTGCTCGGCGGCGCGGGTCCACACGTCGGCGGCGTAGGCGCGCAGGGTGGCGAGCAGCGCGGCCTCGACGGCGGCGTAGTGCTCGCGCCGGACGCCGTACTTGCGGTGCCCGCGGCCGAGCCCGCGCAGGTGGCGGGCGAGCTCCTCGGGGTTGTCCTGGCTCCAGACGATCCGGGTGATCGCGTGGAAGAACCGGTCGTGCTGGGCGCCCATCGCGGGCGGGAACAGTGCCCGCAGCCGCGGCTCGGCGGCGAACAGGCGGCCGTAGAAATAGCTCGTCGCGCCCGCCGGATCCGCTTCCAGGCGGGTGAGGCATTCTTTGAGTATTCCGGGTTCCGGTGCCATTCCGGGAGCTCGCCCCCTGAGGTCTCGCGGGCCGGATCCGGGGCTCGCGCGCTGGTCGCGCGCTAATCCCCGCCCGGGTTCGTGGGATTCTCGCACGCGGATCCGTGCCTGCCCAGCGCAGCTGCCCGCGGCGATCGCGACTGGATTCCGAGCGTAATCGGTTACCAATTGCCGGTGACTGACGGTTAAGCGGAAAGGAAAACCATACTGATCAGTATTGGCGTGTCGTCCCCGCTGTGATCGCGTGCCCGCGCCGCGCCGGGAGAAGAATGCACTCCGCGGTGGAAGATTCAAGAATTTCTGCGAAGATCCGTCCCGTACGGCAAGCTGACCGGAGCAGCCCCGGGGGCGGGCGGCCGCGAGGGGACGGGTGGCGCACGAGGCCGCCCGGTCGACGGCCGTCCTGGGGCCGGTGTCGACCAGAGGGGGAACACGCATGTCAGAGGCCATCCGCGGGGCGCCGGTCCCGTCCGCCGGGGGAGCGGCCGCGCCGCCGCTCATCGGCGTCACCGCCTACCTGGAACCGGCCCGCTGGGGGGTGTGGGTGCGGGAGGCGGCGCTGCTGCCCGCGCCGTACGTCCGGGCGGTGGAGCGGGCGGGCGGCGTCCCGGTGCTGCTGCCCCCGGCCGCGAGCCTGCGCGGGCTGGACGCCCTGGTCGCGCGGCTCGACGGGGTGATCCTCGCGGGCGGCGGGGACGTCGCGCCCGACCTGTACGGGGCCGACCGGCACTTCGAGACGGGGCCGCCGCAGCCGCAGCGCGACCGGTTCGAGCTGGCGCTCGCCCGCGCCGTGGTCGCGGCCGACCTGCCGTTCCTGGCGATCTGCCGGGGCATGCAGGTGCTCAACGTGGCGCGCGGCGGGACGCTCATCCAGCACCTGCCCGAGGCGGTGGGCCACGCGGACCACGCCCCCGAGATCGGGATGGTCGGCTCGCACCCGGTGCGGATCAGCCCCACGAGCCTGGTGGGCAAGATCCTCGGCGACGCCGCCGACGTCCCCACCTACCACCACCAGGCGGTGGGACGGCTCGGCAAGGGCCTGTCCGCCGTCGCGTGGGCGGACGACCAGGTCGTCGAGGCCGTCGAGTTGCAGGGGCACCGGTTCGGGCTGGCCGTCCAGTGGCATCCGGAGGAGGGGAGCGACGGGCGCCTGTTCGAGGCCCTGGTCGCGGAGGCCGCGGGCCGCTGAGCGGGTTGATCCGCTGCTCGCGGGGCAGACGGACCAGGTCCGTGAAGCCCGACACCCGCCCGGAGCGCGCCGCATGCCGTTGGATCCGCAGACCGTGCGTTTCCTGGACGTCCTCGCCGCCTGGACGGGCGCGTCCCCGGACGGACGCGGGGCTCCGGGGCCCGTCCCGGAGCCCACGGTCGAGGAGATGCGGGCGGCGGTCGGGGCGCTGCCCCCGGCCGTCCGGCGGGAGCTGCCGCTGGTCCGCGACGCGGCGGTGCGCGGGCCCGGCGGGCCGGTGCCGGTGCGGCTGTACCGTCCCGCGCCGCCCGGCCGAGGGCCGCTGCCGGTGATCGTCTACCTGCACGGCGGCGGCTGGGTCCTCGGCGGTCTCGACAGCGTGGACCCCGTCTGCCGCGAGTTGGCGGCGGGCACCGGCTGCGCCGTCCTGAGCGCCGGGTACCGGCTCGCGCCCGAGCATCCGTTCCCCGCCGCCGTGGACGACGCGTGGGCCGTGCTCGCGTCCGCGGCCCGCGAGCCGGGGCGCTGGGACGCGCTGCCCGGCGCGGTCGCCGTGGCGGGCGACAGCGCGGGCGGCAACCTCGCCGCGGCCGTCGCGCTGCTGGCCCGCGACCGGGGCCTGCCGCTCGCCCACCAGCTGCTCGTCTACCCGGTGACCGACACCGCGATGGACACGCCGAGCTGGCGCGAGTACGGGTCCGGCTACGGCCTGGACGCCCGGACGCTCGCCCGGTTCATGGGCCTGTACCGCGCGGGCGCCGACCCGTCCGACCCGCGGCTCGCCCCGCTGCGCGCCCGCGACCTCGCCGGGACGGCCCCCGCCACCGTGATCACCGCGGAGTGCGACATCCTGCGCGACGAGGCCGAGGCGTACGCGCGCCGCCTCGCCGCCGCCGGGGTGCCGGTGGAGCTGCGCCGCTACGACGGCGTCGTGCACGCGTTCTTCCTGCTCCCGGAGTTCTTCGACGCCGGCGCGCGGGCGATGGCGTTCGCTGTGCGACGATTGCGCGCGGCGTTCGGCGCGCGGACGCGGGAGGGAGCCGGGCATGGTCGGCGGGCGGTATGACGCCTACGAGCGACTGAAGATCGACTGGGCGGGCGAGGGCGTGCTGCGCGTCGTGCTCAGCACGCCGGGCAGGCTCAACGCGGTCGACCGGACCGGGCACCGGGAGCTCGGCGAGATCTGGCGGGACGCCGACGCCGACGACGCCGTGCGCGCCGTCCTCGTCCGCGGCGAGGGGACGGCGTTCTCCGCGGGCGGCGACCTCGCCATGATCGAGGAGATGATGGACGACCACGCGGCCCGCCGCGCCATCATGCGCGAGGCCCGCGACATCGTGATGAACGTGCTGAACTGCTCCAAGCCCGTGGTCAGCGCGATCCAGGGCCCGGCGGTCGGGGCCGGGCTCGCGGTGGCGCTGCTCGCCGACGTCTCCGTCGCGGGCCGCTCCGCGAAGATCATCGACGGGCACACCCGGCTCGGCGTGGCGGCGGGCGACCACGCGGCGATCGTCTGGCCGCTGCTGTGCGGGCTGGCCAAGGCGAAGTACTACCTGCTGCTCAACGACGTCCTGACGGGGGAGGAGGCCGAGCGGATCGGCCTCGTCTCGCTCTGCGTGGACGACGACGACGTCCACGACCGCGCCCTGGAGGTCGCCGCGCGGCTCGCCGCCGGACCGGCCGAGGCGCTGTCGCTGACCAAGCACGCCCTGAACAACTGGCTGCGCCTCGCCGGGCCGACCTTCGACGCGTCCCTGGCGATGGAGTTCTTCGGGTTCACCGGCCCGGACGTGCGGGAGGGCGTCGCGGCCGTCCGGGAGAAGCGCCGCCCCGACTTCGGTTGACCGCCCGGCGCGGACCCCTGCCGCGACTAGTACGACTTGGGCAGACCCAGTTCGTGCTGGGCGATGTGGGCCAGTACCAGCTCCTCCGCGACCGGGATGTTCTTGGCGATGCGCGCGTCGCGGAACAGGCGGGCGACCGGGTACTCCAGCGAGTACGCCATGCCGCCGTGCGCCTGGAACGCGCGGTCGGCCGCCTGCCAGGCCGCGTCCGCGGCGGTGAGCTTGGCGATGTTGGCCTCCGTCCCGCAGGGGCGGCCGCGGTCCCACAGCCAGGCGGCCTTGTAGGTCATCAGCCGCGCCAGCTCCAGCTGCGCCTTGATCCGCGCGAGCGGGAACGCGACGGCCTGGTGCGCGCCGATCGGCGTGCCGAACGGGGCCCGCTGCGCGGCGTACTCGCAGGCGATCCGCAGCGTCAGCGCGCCGGACCCGGCGCCGCCCGCCGCCGCGAGGACGCGCTCGGGGTTGAGGATGTCCCACAGCACGGCGAACCCCTGGCCGGCCTCCCCGACGACGCGGTCGGCGGGGACGCGGACGCCGTCCAGGAAGACCATGCTGGACGCGACCGTGTTCGTCCCGAGCTTGGGAATCGGCTGATAGGTGAGCGTGCCGTCGGCGAGGGCCTGCCTGACGTCCACCAGGAGGACGGTGAACCCGGACGTGCGCGGCCTGGCCTCGGCGGCGGGGACGGTCCGGGCGACGAGAACGAGGTGGTCGGCCCGCTCGACCCCGGAGATCCAGATCTTCTGCCCGCTGACCAGGAACGAGTCGCCGTCCCACCGGGCGAATGTCGAGATGTTGATCGCGTTGCTGCCCGCGTCCGGTTCGGTGATGGCGAAGCATGTCTCGACCTCGCCCACGGCAATCCTCGGGAGGAGTTCGCGCTTCTGCTCCTCCGTCCCGTGGCGGGCGATGGTCAGGCCGCCGAACGCGGGCGTGAGCAGGTACATGAACGACGCGGCGCCGCCCGCGCCGCCCTCGGCGAGGGCCTCCAGCGCGACCGCCAGCTCCAGCAGCCCCTGCCCGCCGCCGCCGTACTCCTCGGGGATCGCGAGGCTGTGCCAGCCGCCGTCGACCAGCTCGCGCCAGACCTCCTCCGGCCAGCGCTTGTCGGCGTCGCAGCGCCCCCAGTAGTCCTGGTCGTACTTGCGGGCGATCGCCAGCACGCCCTCGCGGACGGCCACCGCGCCCTCGGGCAGGTCGAAGTCCACCGCGCCTCCCTCTTCCTCGGTGAGGCGCCCACCGTAGCCCACGCGGTAAGTGGGCACTGACGCAGGAGAGGGGCGGTGCTCAGCCGGGCTCGGCGACGCCGAGGTAGCGGGTGACCATGCGCGCGATGAAGTGCGCGAGCCGCTCCGGCGGCCCGGACGGCAGCATGAGGTGGCTCGCGGTCAGCCGCACCGCCGCGTCCGCGATCTCGGTGAGGGCGGCGCGGTCCAGCTCCGGCCACTGGCGCAGGCCGTGCTCGGTGATCCGCGCGCTCGCGGTGAACAGCACCGGCTCGGCCTGCGTGGTGAGCAGCGGGAGCAGCTCGTCGCCGCCCGCGCCGGTCAGCACGAGCTTCTTGAGCTGGTCGTCGGCCGAGGTCTCCAGCGTGAACATGACGGCGGCGACCACGGCGGAGTAGAGGTCCTCGTGCTCGGACAGCACCGCGTCGATGCCGTCCAGGTACCGCTCGTTGTCGCGGATCACCACGGCCTGCGCGAGGCCCCACTTGTCGCCGAACTCGTTGTAGACGGTCTGGCGGCTCACCCCGGCGGCGGCCGCGACGTCCCGCATCCGGACGGCCCGGTACCCGCGCTCGACGAGGAGCGCGGCGGCGGCGTCCAGCAGCGACTCGCGCACGGGACGCCCGGCGGTGGCCATGAGTCGTCGTTCCTCCGGGGGTGGCGGACGGTGAGGTGTGGGTCATTATCCCCCGTGCACCGGCCGATCACGCCCCGGCGGGCGGCGGCCGGTCAGGACTCCAGCCGGTCGCGCGTCCACTCCTTGACACCGGCGACGAACGCGTCCACGTCGGCGGCCTTGCCGGACGCCATCTCCGCGAACCAGCCCGGCACGTACCGCTCGAACCCGCCGCCCGCGACCAGTTCGAGGACGGCGTCCGCGACCTCGCGCGGCGGCAGCGCGTCCGACAGGTCGCTCAGCGGCTCCTCGTTGCCGGGCAGCGTGAACAGCTCCGTCCCGGCGATCAGCGCGGGCTGGACCACGTGGGCCTGCACGCCCGTCCCGTCCAGGTCGACGGCCATGCTCTCCCAGAACGCGGTGAGCGCCGCCTTGGACGCGCCGTACGCCGCCTCGTGCGGCGGGCCGAGCCGCGCCGCGACCGACCCGATCGCCACCAGGTGCCCGCGCCCGCGCGCGACCATGCCGGGGAGGAGCGCCTGCGTGAGCCGCACCGGGGACAGGTAGTTGAGCCGCATGACCTCCTCGGCCTCGCCGGAGGACATGTCCTGGACGCGCCGCCGCTTCGGCATGCCCGCGTTGTTGACGAGCACGTCCACGCCGCCGAGCTCGCGTTCGACGGCGGCGGCGAGGTCGTCGATCCCGTCGAGGTCGGCGAGGTCGGCCGTCCACATCGCCGACCCGGGCGCGTGGACGCGGCACCGGGCGAGGACGTCCGCCAGCCGGTCCTTGCGCCGCGCCACGAGGCCGACCCGCGCGCCCGCCTCCGCGAGCGCCTCCGCGACGACCGCGCCGATGCCGGACGACGCGCCGGTGACCAGCGCGGTCCGCCCGCCGAGCGGCCCGCGCTCCGCTTCGTCCTGCGTCATTTCTCCGCTCCGCTCCGGGACACCATGCCGCCAACGTCACACACCCGGCCCGGCCCGGCAAGGCGCACCGCCGATCACCGCCGCTCTCCGCCGCTCTACGCCCCGGACGAGAGCGCCGACCGGCGTGGCGCGGGACGGGTAAGCTCGTGGGTTCGCCCTCGAACCGCCCTCTCGCCGCCGGAGGTCTGTCCGCATGCCCCCAGAACCGTCCGAGGAGTCCGCTTCCGCCGACCTCGCCGACCCTTCCGACCTGCGCGACCTCCCCGAGAGCGACGTGCTCGCGGCCGAGCGCGCCCACCTCGCCGAGTCCCGCGCCGCGCTGCGCCGGATGCGCGAGCACGCCAGTTCGCTGACGGCCGACGTCGCGGCCGACTGGGTGTCCAAGCAGTTCCTTGAGTCGCTGCTCGACCAGCGCGTCGCCGCGCTCGCCGACCACCCGGACACCCCGCTGTTCTTCGGCCGCATGGACCGCGACGCCCGCGCCCGGGCGGACCTCGACTCCGACCTTCCGGCCGTCATGTACGTCGGGCGGCGGCACGTCCACGACGGCGACGAGGGCCGCCCGCTCGTGCTGGACTGGCGCGCCCCCGTGTCCCGCGCGTTCTACCAGGCCGGGCCCGCCGAGCCGCTGGGCTGGCGGCTGCGCCGCCGGTTCGGCTTCCGGGCGGGGGAGCTGACCGCGTTCGAGGACGAGCCCCTCGACGGCGGCGCCGAGATCGGGCCGTCCCGCATCCTGACCGAGGAGATCGAGCGTCCGCGCACCGGGCCGATGCGCGACATCGTCGCGACCATCCAGCCGGAGCAGGACGTGATCGTCCGCGCGGACCTGCCGCAGACCGTGTGCGTGCAGGGCGCGCCCGGCACCGGCAAGACGGCCGTCGGCCTGCACCGCGCCGCCTACCTGCTGTTCACCCACCGCGAGCGGCTGTCGCGGTCGGGCGTCCTCATCGTCGGGCCGAACCGGGCGTTCCTCGCCTACATCTCGGCGGTGCTGCCCGCGCTCGGCGAGGTCCGCGTCGAGCAGGCCACGGTGGACGACCTGCTCGGCGCGCCCGGCGCGGAGGAACCGGCCGAGGTCGGGACGCTCAAGGGCGAGGCGCG
Organism: Actinomadura decatromicini; assembly: GCF_008121305.1. Taxonomy (NCBI): domain Bacteria; kingdom Bacillati; phylum Actinomycetota; class Actinomycetes; order Streptosporangiales; family Thermomonosporaceae; genus Actinomadura; species Actinomadura decatromicini. The sequence goes on from NZ_VSRQ01000011.1 coordinate 242,892, forward strand.
GATGGCGGACGTCCTGCGCAGGGCGCTGTGGCTGCACGTCCGCAAGCCCGCCGACGGCCTCGTCGTCACCCGCGGCATCGCCCGCTACCGGCTCGCCGACCACGAGGTCCGCGAGATCGCCGCCGCGCTGCGCGGCACGACCCGCTACGGCGCCGGGCGCGCCGCGTTCGCCCAGCGGCTCGCCCACCAGATCCTCGTCCGGATGGAGAAGCGCGGGGAGGCGCCGGACGACCGCGTCCAGGACCAGGTCGCGCGCAGCCGCGAGGTCCGGCGGATCGTCGACGAGGTGTGGCCGAAGCTCTCCGCCGAGCAGGTCCTGCACCGGCTGCTGTCCGACGCCGACCTGCTGCGCAGGGCCGGGAAGGGCGTGCTGGACGACGACGAGCAGGCCGCCCTGCTCTGGGCCAAGCCCGCCCGCTCCCACCGCTCGGCCAAGTGGACCGCCGCCGACCGCGCCCTGCTGGACGAGCTGAACGACCTCATCGAGCGCACCCCCTCCCTCGGCCACCTGGTCGTGGACGAGGCGCAGGACCTGTCCGCCATGCAGCTTCGGGCGCTCGGCCGCCGGTGCGGGACGGGCTCGGCGACCGTCCTCGGCGACATCGCGCAGGGCACCACGCCCTGGTCGGCCGCGTCGTGGACGGACGTCCTCGGCCACCTCGGCCAGGAGGGCGAGGTCACCGAGCTGACGCTCGGGTTCCGCGTTCCCGGCACCGTGCTGGACTTCGCGGCCCGCCTGCTCCCGCACGTCGCGCCGGGCCTGGAGCGGCCCCGGTCGCTGCGTCCGGGGACGGGCGCGCTGGACGTGCGGCGCGTCCCCGACCTCGCGTCCGCCGTCGTGGACGCGGCGCGGGAGGCGCTCGGCCGTCCCGGCTCGGTGGGCCTGATCGTCCCGGACGCCGCCGCCGGGGCGCACGCGGCGGCGCTGGCGGTGGCCGGGCTGGAGCACGGCGTCCTCGGCCCCGGCTCGGACGGCTCAGACGGCTCGGGCGGTGACGCGCGGCTGCTCGTCGTCCCGGCCTCGCTCGCCAAGGGCCTGGAGTACGACCACGTGATCGTCGCCGAGCCCGCCGCGATCGCCGCGGCCGAGGCGCGCGGCCTGGCCCGGCTGTACGTCGTGCTGACCCGCGCGGTCACGTCGCTGACCGTCCTGCACCACGACGACCTGCCGGTGGAGCTGGCGGCCTGAGCGTCAGCGCGGGCGCAGCCCGTCGAAGGCGATCCTGAGGACGTCCGACCCGACGCCGGCGTGGCCCGCCGCGTAGGACATCCCGGCGAGCAGCGCCATCACCTCGCCCGCCTCCACGTCGGACCGGACGGCCCCGGCGCGCTGCGCCCGGACGAGGAGCGCGCCGATCGCGTCCTTCAGGCCGGGCCCGGCGCGGCCGGTGACCCCCCGCGCGTCCACGCCCGCCTCCGCCAGCGCCTCCGTCACCGCCTGCTTGGCCGCCGCCTGCGCCACGACCCGGGAGAAGAACCCGAAGAACGCGGCGCCCGCGTCGTCGGCCGCCCGCAGCTCCTCGGCCTCGCCCGCGAGCCGCTCCACCAGCGTCACGAGGACGGCCTCCAGCAGCGACTCCTTGGTGGGGAAGTGCCGGAACACCGTGCCGATCCCGACGCCCGCCCGCCGCGCGACCTCCTCGGTGGACGCCGACGTCCCGAGGTCGGCGAAGACCTCCTCGGCCGCGGCGAGGACCTTGGCGCGGTTGCGCTGCGCGTCGGCGCGCAGCGGCCGACCGGGCGCGGGTGATGTCATCTCGGCCTTCCGGTTGACAAGTGGAGTGTCGGCTCCGTATTTTCCATGCGGAGCACGAACTCCGATTGTAGGGGAGCAGAGAATGTCCGAATTCGCCACCCCCCGCGCGGTCTTCCAGCGGATCATCGACGGCGTGACCGCGCGGCGCCCCGAGGGCCTGCCCGAGCTGTACGCCGAGGACACGGTCGTCGTCCACCCGTTCGCGGAGCCGCCGTCCCGGCTGGAGGGCCGCGAGGCGCTGCGCCGCCACTTCGCCCAGCTGGAGACCCTGCCGATCGAGATGGAGGCGCGCAACGTCGTCGTCCACCAGACCGCCGACCCCGAGGTCATCATCGCCGAGTTCGAGTACGAGGGCCGCAACACCGACACCGGGCGGCCCTTCGTCATCCCGAACATCTTCGTCATGCGCGTGCGCGACGGACGCGTCGTGGAGTCCCGCGACTACGCCCACCACCGCGCCTTCCAGGAGGCGATGGCATGACGCGCGAGGACATGACGTCCGAAGGGGCGGCCTTAACTCCGCGTGAGGTGTTCGCGCGGCTCAGCGCGGGCATCTCGGCGGGGCGCTGGGACGAGCTCGCCGCCCTGTACGCCGAGGACGCCGTCGTCGTCCAGCCGTTCGCGCTGCCGCCCGCGCCGCCGCGGGTGGACGGCCGCGCCGAACTCGACCGGCACTTCCGCGCCACCGCCCGGGGCCCGCTCGAACTGCGCGCCCGCGACGTCGTCGTGCACGAGACGGCCGACCCGGAGGTGATCGTCGCGGAGTTCGACTACGACGGGCGCGTCGCGACGACCGGGCGGACGTTCCGCGTCGCCAACATCCAGGTGCTCCGGGTGCGGGACGGACTGATCGTGGAGACCCGCGACTACCACGACCACCCCGCCTTCGCCCGCGCCCTCGCCGGCTCCGGCGCCTCGGGACGGGGCGCGGGGGAGACGGGGGACACGGGCGGGGGCGGTTGACTCGCCGTCCCGGCGCTTCCTAGGCTGGACGGGCCATACCGACCGGTTGGTATGTTCGCGGGCGGCCCGGTCGCCGCCCGCCCGCGCGGAGGTCCGCCCTGTGAGCACAGCACCGCCCGACGCCGACGAGCTGGAGAGGCGGGCGGACGAGTTCCTCGCCGCGCACGACCCGGCCGTCCTCGACCCCCTGGAGTTCCTGCGGGCCCGGTTCGACGCCGGGCTCGCCTGGGTCCACCACCCGGAGGGGCTCGGCGGGCTCGGCGCCCCGCGCGCCCTGCAGGCCGCCGTCGACCGGCGGTTCGCCGCGGCCGGGGCGCCGTCCAACCACCCCGAGCGCAACGGGATCGGGCTCGGGATGGCCGCGCCGACGATCCTCGCGTTCGGCACCGGGGAGCAGAAGCGCCGCTGGCTGCGCCCGCTCTGGACGGGCGAGGACATCTGGTGCCAGCTCTTCAGCGAGCCGGGCGCCGGGTCCGACCTCGCCGCGCTCGCCACCCGCGCCGTCCGCGACGGCGACTCCTGGACGGTCAACGGGCAGAAGGTCTGGACGTCCATGGCCCACGAGGCGCGCTGGGCGCTCCTCGTCACCCGCACCGACCCCGACGTCCCCAAGCACCGCGGCATGACCTACTTCGTCTGCGACATGACCGCGCCCGGCGTCGAGGTCCGCCCGCTGCGCCAGCTCACCGGCGAGGCCGAGTTCAACGAGGTGTTCCTCACCGACGTCCGCATCCCCGACGCGCACCGGCTCGGCGAGGTCGGGCAGGGCTGGCAGGTGTCCACGACGACGCTGATGAACGAGCGCGTCGCGATCGGCGGCGCCGCCGCGCCCCGCGAGAGCGGCATGATCGGCGTCGTCGCGGCGCTCTGGCGGGACCGCCCGGACCTGCGCACCCCCGGCCTCCACGACGCCCTGATGCGCGCCTGGGTGGAGGCCGAGGCCGCCCGCCTCACCGGGGCGCGGCTGCGGCAGCAGCTCACCGCCGGGCAGCCGGGCCCGGAGGGCTCGGGCGCCAAGCTCGCCTTCGCCAAGCTCAACCAGGAGATCTCCGGCCTGGAACTGGAACTGCTCGGCGCGGACGGCCTCCGCTACGACGACTGGACGATGCGCCGCCCCACCGAGGTCGACTTCACCCGCCGCTCGCCCGGCTACCGCTACCTGCGCGCCAAGGGCAACTCCATCGAGGGCGGCACCTCGGAGATCCTGCGCAACATCATCGCCGAGCGGGTGCTCGGCCTGCCCGGCGAGATCCGGGTCGACAAGGACGTCCCGTGGAAGGACCTGCCCCGATGAGCGTCCCTGCGAGCGACCCGACGACCGATCGCGTGGGCGACCTGCTGTACGGCGAGGTCGAGGACGACCTGCGGGCGAGCGTCCGCGAGGTGCTCGGCGACAAGGCGCCGTGGCCGTCCGTCCTCGCCGGGACGGAGCGGGACGACCCCTACGACGCGGCGCTCTGGCACGCCGTCGCCGCGCAGCTCGGCTGCGCCGGGCTGCCCGTCCCCGAGGACCTCGGCGGCGCGGGCGCGAGCTGGCGCGAGACGGCGGTGGTCATGGAGGAGCTGGGCCGGTCCGCCGCGCCCGTCCCCTTCCTGACCAGCTCGGTGATCGCGACGGCGGCGCTGCTCGCCGCGGGGGAGCGCGACCTGCTCGGCCGCCTCGCCGCCGGGGACGCCGTCGCCGTCCTGGCCGTCCCGTTCAGCACCGCGCCGGGCGACGACATCGCGGGTGACGGCGTGCCGGGCGTCGAGGTCGCGGGCGGGACGCTCACCGGCGAGGTCGCGGCCGTCGCCGACGGCCTGGCCGCCGACGTGCTGCTCGTCCCGGCGTCCGGCGGCCTCTACGCGGTGGACGCCGCCGACGCCCGCCGCACCGCCGTGACCTCGCTCGACATGACCCGGCGGCTCGCCGACGTCGCGTTCGCGGGCGCGCCCGCGCGGCGCGTCGCCGAGGGGCCGGACGCCGTCCGCGCCGCCCTGCTCACCGGGGCGGCGATGCTGGCGTCCGAGCAGCTCGGGCTCGCGGAGCGGTGCCTGGACGACACCGTCGCCTACGTGAAGACGCGCTACCAGTTCGGCCGCCCGGTCGGCTCCTACCAGGGGCTCAAGCACCGGCTCGCGGACCTGTGGGCGTCGATCACGCAGGCCCGCGCGGTCGCCCGGCACGCCGCGTCCCGCGTCGCGGCCGGGGACGGCGACACGCCGGTCGCGGTCGCCGTCGCGCAGGCGCACTGCTCGGTCGTCGCGCTCAAGGCCGCCGAGGAGTGCGTGCAGATGCACGGCGGCATCGGGTTCACCTGGGAGCATCCCGCCCACCTCCTGCTGAAGCGGGCGAAGGCCGACTCGATCGCGCTCGGCACGGCCGACCGGCACCGCGCCGAACTGGCCGCGCTGGTCGACCTGCCCCCGGCCTGACGGCACACCGGGCGGGGCCGCGCGCGGGCCCGCCCGGCGGTCAGCCGGTGATCACCGCCAGGACGCGCGTGCCCTCCGCGAACGCGCCGCGCTCGGTGAGCGCGAGGATCCCGGCCATCATCTTCGCCGTGTAGATCCGGTCGAGGACGACCCCGTGCCGCGCGGCGAAGTCGTCGGCGAACGCGTCCAGCTCCGGGGTCGTTCTGGCGTAGCCGCCGAAGTGGAAGCCGTGCTCGACGCGCCAGTCCCCGCGCCGCCCGCCGTACGCCTCGTTCTGGAGGCGCTCCACCTCGCCGTCCATGAAGCCGCCTTTCAGCACGGCGAACCCCAGCGCGCGCCCGCCCGGCGCCAGCCCCGCGGCGAGGCCCGCGAGCGTCCCGCCCGTGCCGCAGGGGACGCAGACGACGTCGTGGCCGGGGACCTCCCGGCCCAGCTCCTCGCAGCCCTTGACCGCGAGCGCGTTGCTGCCGCCCTCCGGCAGCAGGTGGAAGCCGCCCCACCGCTCGCGCAGCGCGGCGATCACGGCGGGCTCGTGCTTGCGCCGGTAGGATGCGCGGTCCAGGTAGGACAGGCGCATCCCGCACCGCTCGGCGAAGGCGAGCGTGTCGTTCAGCGGCAGCCGCTCCTCGCCCCTGATCACCCCGATGGTCGCGAACCCGAAGATCCGCCCGGCCGCCGCCGTCGCCCGGACGTGGTTGGAGTGGGCGCCGCCGAACGTCAGGACCGTCCCGGCCTCGCGCGCGGGCGCGATGTTGTGCTTGAGCTTGCGCCACTTGTTGCCGGGCAGGTCGGGGTGGAGCAGGTCGTCCCGCTTCAGGAAGAGCCGCACCCCGCGGCGGGCGGCGCGGTCGTCGGCCAGTTCCACGACCGGCGAGGACCCGGGCGGGATCACCGGGGGGCGGGGAGGCCGAGCCGGGCGCGGATGTCGCGCTGCACCTCCTCGGCGGCGGGCCGCGCGTCGACCGTGACGACGTACTCCTTGCGGCCGAACAGCTCCAGGATCGGGTCGGTCCGCTCGCGGTAGCCGCGCAGCCGCTCGGCGAGCGCCTCCTCGGTGTCGTCCTCGCGGGCGGCGAGCGCGCCGCCGCACACGTCGCAGCGCCCCTCCTCGGTCGGCCGGTCCGCGATGAGGTTGTAGTCCATCCCGCAGCGGGAGCAGAACCGGCGGGCGAGGACGCGGCGGCGGACCTCCGCGTCCGGCAGGTCCAGGTTGATCACCCCGTCGATGTCGTAGCTCTCCAGGAAGAACTCCGTCTGCCTGCGGCTGCGCGGGAAGCCGTCGATCACGAACCCGTAGTTCCAGTCGTGCTGGTCGAGCCGGTCGCGGACGATGCCCTCCACCAGGTCGTCGCCGACCAGCTCGCCGTCCGCCATGATGCGCCGCACCTGCGCGCCGAGCTTCGTGTGGCTCTTCACGTGCCAGCGGAAGATGTCGCCGACGCCGATGTGCACGATGTCGAGGTCCCGTGCGAGCAGCGCCGACTGCGTCCCCTTGCCGCTGCCGAGCGGGCCGATGATCACGTACTTGCGCATGCGGAAAGCCTATGCGGGACGTCCCGCGCCGCACGCCCGGCCACCGGGGCACGGCTACAGGGGCGCGCCCGGCTACAGGGGCAGGCGCAGGCGGCGGCCGAGGCGGCGGAACCGGGACCCGGGGACGTGCTCGGGCGACTCGCCCCGCGCGGTCAGCGACTCCAGCAGCAGGTCGAACGACGGCGGGCGGACGCACACCAGCGTCGCCCTGGCCCGCCGCGCGCAGTGCAGCCGCACCGACGGGCGCAGCAGCCGGGACAGCGCGCCCCGCGACCCGTGCCCGACGACGAGGATGTCGTCGTCGCCCGCGAGCCGCACCAGCGTCGCGCCCGGCTCGCCGACCAGCGCCAGCGCCGTCATGGCCACGCCGTCCGGCGGGCCGTCGCTGACCTCGGCGAGCAGCCGGGCGATCAGCTCCGCGCCGGAGCCGCGCAGCGCCTCGGTGATCCCGCAGCCGAGCTGCCCGGCCGCCGACACGTGCGGGGGCAGCGGCGCGGCGTGCGCGACCAGCAGCGGCAGCCGCCGCAGCCGGGCCTCGCCGATCGCCCAGGAGAGGGCGCAGCGGGCGCCCGCGGAGTCGTCCACCCCCACCACGACACGGGGGCCGCCCTCCGGTCTCGCGATCACGGTCCCTCCCGAGGCCGCCGGTTGTGTGCAGTCTAGGGTGCAGTGATACCCGCTCTCAGGGAAGTGTTTCGCGTTTCGGCGATGCCGGTTTCCGCGAAGTTTCCGTCCGGTTCCGTGATCGCCGCCCGGAACCGACGGCCGGACGGCCCGCCGCGCGGCCGCTGGACCGGCCGCCGTCCCCGGCGGCACACTTCCGGTATGGGCACACCCGGTACGGGCACGCCGCGCGCAGGCGGCGGCGCCCCGCATGAGAGCGACCCGTCCTGCGCCGTCGCGCACGGCGACGTCCGGCCGGACGCCGCCGACCGGACGCTGGTCGCGGTGTTCGCGAGCCCCGTCGCCGACCACCTGCTGCGCTACGGCGCCGACCTCGGCTACCGCACCTTCCTCGTCGACCCCGACAAGGACCGGGACGGCGCCGTCGACCTCCCGCCGCTCGACGGCACCGCCGACGTCGTCGTCACCGACCACCACCGGCCCGAGCTCGGGCCCGTCCTGCGGGACGTGCTGACCCAGCCCGTCCGCTGGGTCGGCGTCATGGGCAACCCGCGCCACCCGGCCCCGCACATCCCGGCGCTCACCGAACTCGGCGTCCCGGCGGCCGACATCGCCCGCGTGCGGCGGCCGATCGGGCTGAACATCGGCTCGAAGACCCCGGCGGAGATCGCCATCGCGGCGCTCGCCGGGCTGATCGCCGACCGCAACGGCCGTCCCGGCGGCTTCGAGTTCTGACCCGCTCCGGCCATCCCCCGGCCGGGCCGAGCGGCGGACGATCTCCCAGGTCAGCGCGTACGATGTGGGGATCGAGCGCGTTCTGTCGGTGGGTTCCCCTACCGTCGGGACCGACGGGGCCCGTCGGCGGCGCCCGTCCGAGCGACGACGCCGAACGAAGGTGACCAGCATGGCGAACAGCACCATCGAGTCAGACCGGGACTTCCAGCAGCTCGCCGATCCGTACCGGCGGGAACTGCTGGCGCACTGCTACCGGATGCTCGGCTCCATCCACGACGCGGAGGACCTCGTCCAGGAGACCTACCTGCGGGCGTGGCGCTCCTACGGGAGCTTCGAGGGGCGGTCCTCGCTGCGGACGTGGCTGTACCGGATCGCCACCAACGTGTGCCTGACCGCGATCGACCAGCGCGGCAACCGGCCCATGCCGTCCGGGCTCGGCGCGCCGAGCGACGAGCCGGAGCGCCCCGTGGTCGCCTCGCCGGAGGTGCCGTGGCTGGAGCCCGCGCCCGACACCGTCCTCGGCGCGGACGCCGCCGACCCCGCCACGATCGTCGCCGCGCGTGAGAGCACCCGCCTCGCGTTCATCGCGGCGCTCCAGCACCTGCCCGCCAAGCAGCGGGTCGTGCTCATCCTGCGGGACGTCCTGAAGTGGAAGGCGGCCGAGGTCGCCGAGCTGCTCGACACGTCCACCGCCGCGGTCAACAGCGCGCTGCAGCGGGCCCGCGCCCAGCTGGAGGAGAACGCCCCGCTGCGCGACGAGCTGGTCGAGCCGACCGACCCCGGCCAGCGCGAATTCCTCGAACGCTACGCCAAGGCGTTCGAGGACGCCGACATCGCCGGGCTCATCGAGCTGTTCAAGCAGGACGTCATCTGGGAGATGCCGCCGCACCTCGACTGGTTCGTCGGCGCGGAGAACGTCGTCCGGCTCATCGCCGTCCAGTGCGCCCCCGACCCCGGGGAGCTGCGCATGGTCCCGGCGGCGGCGAACGGGCAGCCCGCGTTCGGGCTCTACCGGCGCGGCGACGACGGCGTGCACCGCCCCTACCAGTTGCAGGTCGTCAGCCTGACGGACGGCGGCGTCTCGCACGTCTCGGCGTTCTTCGACACGACCCTGTTCCCGCTGTTCGGGCTGCCCGAGCAGGTCTGAGTCCCGCCCTCCCTTCCTTCCACTCAGCGGAAACCCGCGGGCCGCGGCGCCGCGCCCGGATGCCAGTGTGGAACCGGCGGCACGGTCCAGCGACGCCCGTGACCGGGCCGTGGTCGTCCGCCGGGAGCGGGAATGGGAGGCACATGGACAAGGTCGTGGTGGAGGCGGCGGGGGCCGCCGCCCGCATCGGAGGGATGAGCGCATGACGCATCCGCCGTACCTGTACCCGCCCTACAAGAGCACCGTGCTGCGGGCGCCCGCCCGGGAGCCGGTCATGCCGAAGCTCGGGCCGGACAGCGTCGAGCTGACCGCGCCGGTGTTCGGCCACCAGGAGCTCGGCCGCCGCGACCACGACCTCACCGTCCAGCACTCCGGCGAGCCCCTCGGCGAGCGGATCATCGTGACCGGGCGGCTGCTCGACTCCGCGGGCCGCCCGGTGCGCGGCGCGCTGGTCGAGGTCTGGCAGGCGAACGCGGCCGGACGCTACGCCCACCTCGGCGACATCCACCCCGCGCCGCTCGACCCGAACTTCACCGGCGCCGGGCGCTGCCTCACCGACGACGACGGGCGCTACCGCTTCGTCACGATCAAGCCGGGCGCTTACCCGTGGGGCAACCACCACAACGCCTGGCGGCCCGCGCACATCCACTTCTCGGTGTTCGGCACGGCGTTCACGCAGCGGCTCGTCACCCAGATGTACTTCCCGGGCGACCCGCTGTTCGCGTTCGACCCGATCTTCCAGTCGATCCCCGAGCAGAAGGACCGCGAGAAGCTGATCTCCCGCTTCGACATGGACACGACCGTCCCGGAGTGGGCGCTCGGCTACCAGTGGGACATCGTCCTCGGCGACACCCCGGTGGAGGCCCCGTGAACGCCGCGTCTCCGATCACTCCGTCCCCCGTCACGCCGTCCCAGACGGTCGGGCCGTTCTTCGGCTACGCGCTGCCCTACGACGCCGGCCCCGAGGTCGTGCCGGCCTGGCGGCCGGACGCGATCCGGGTGCGCGGCCGCGTCCTCGACGGCGCGGGCGAGCCCGTCCCCGACGCGCTGGTCGAGATCTGGCAGGCCGACGAGACCGGCGAGGTGCGCCGGCGGCCGGGCGGCCTCGTCCGGGACGGGAACGACTTCGCGGGCTTCGGCCGCTGCGGCACCGACCCGGACGGCGGCTACTGGTTCAGCACCGTGAAGCCGGGCGCGACCGGCGACGCCGCGCCCTACATCGCCGTCCTCGTCCTCGCCAGGGGCCTGCTGAAGCCGGTGTTCACCCGGCTGTACTTCCCCGAGGACGACGCCGCGCACGCGGGCGACCCGCTGCTCGGGATCGTCCCGGCGGAGCGCCGCGCGACCCTGGTCGCCGAGCGCGAGGGGGAGCGGAGGTACCGTTTCGACATCCACCTGCAAGGGGAGCGGGAGACGGTCTTCCTTGGCTTCTGACGACGACACCGGCCGCACGGCCGCGCCGGACGCGGGGCTGCTGTCGCCGGTCCGCGCCGGGACGGCGGCCGAGGCCGCGACGAGCGACCACGCCTACCTGGCCGCGATGCTGGACGCCGAGGCGGCCCTCGCCCGCGCGCAGGCGCGGCTCGGGATCATCCCCCCGGAGGCGGCCGAGGCGATCGCCGCCGCGGCCGTGCCGGAGCGGTTCGACCTCGTGGACCTCGCGCGCCGGGCGCGCGGCTCGGGCAACCCGGTCGTCCCGCTGGTCGCCGACCTGCGGGCCCTCGCCGGGGCGGCGGGCGAGCACGTCCACCGGGGCGCCACCAGCCAGGACATCGTCGACACCGGCGCGATGCTCGTCGCGTTCCGGACGCGGCGCGTCGTCGTCGCCGAGCTCGACCGGGCGCTGGAGGCGCTCGCCGGGCTCGCCGCGCGGTACCGCGACACGCCGATGCCCGCCCGCACCCTCGGCCGCCAGGCGCTCCCGACGACGTTCGGCGCGAAGGCCGCGAACTGGCTGCTCGGCTGCCTGGAGGCGCGCGGGCGGCTCACCGCCGTGATCCTGCCGGTCCAGCTCGGCGGCCCCGCCGGGACGCTCGACGCCTACGGCGCGCGGGCGTTCGACCTGGTCGCCGCGTACGCGGAGGAGACGGGCCTGGCGCGTCCCGTCCTGCCCTGGCACACCCGCCGGACCCCGGTCGCCGAGCTGGCCGGGGCGCTCGCGCTGACCGCCGGGGCGCTCGGCAAGATCGGCACCGACGTGTGGCTGCTGGCGCAGAGCGAGGTCGCCGAGGTCGCGGAGGCGGCCGGGCCCGGACGCGGCGGCTCCTCGTCGATGCCGCACAAGCGCAACCCGGCGCTGTCCGCGCTGGTCCGCTCGGCGGCGCTGCAGGTCCCGGCGCAGGCGCAGGTGGTGTACGCGGCGCTGGCCGCGCCGCACGAGCGCCCGGCGGGGGAGTGGCACGCCGAGTGGCAGCCGCTGCGCGAGTGCCTGCGGCTCACCGGCGGCGCCGCCGAGACGGCCGCCGGCCTCGTGTCCGGCCTGGAGGTGTCCGCCGAGCTGATGCGCGCCGACCTCGACGACCTGCTGGACGCGCTCGGCGGCGACCCCGGGCCCGGGGCCGCGGGCGCGCTCGTCGACCGGGCCCTCGACGCCTACCGGAGGAGCCGCGCGTGATCGCGCCGCACGCCCGTGTCGACGGCCCGGACGACGCGCCCGCCGTCGTCCTCGGACCGTCCCTCGGCACGTCCATGGACCTGTGGCTCCCGCAGCTCCCCACGCTCACGGCCGGGTGGCGCGTCCTGCGCTACGACCTGCCCGGGCACGGCGGCTCGCCGACCCCGGACGGCCCGTTCACCGTCGCCGACCTCGCCGACGCCGTCGCCCGCCTCATGGACGAGCACGGCGTCGACCGCGCCGCCTACGCGGGCGTGTCGCTCGGCGGGGCGGTCGGCGTGGAGCTCGCGCTGCGCGCCCCGGACCGGGTCGCGAGCCTCGTCCTGTGCTGCACCTCGCCGCGGTTCGGCGAGCCGGGCCCGTGGCGGGAGCGGGCCGCGCTCGTCCGCCGGGACGGCACCGAGGCCCTCGCGGAGACCGCGCCGGGCCGCTGGTTCACGCCCGGCTTCACCGGCGCGGAGCCGTACGTCGCGATGCTCCGCGCCGCCGACCGCGAGGGCTACGCGGCGTGCTGCGAAGCCCTCGCCCGGTTCGACGCAACCGACCGGCTCGGCGGGATCACCGCCCCGACGCTGGTGATCGCCGGGGCGGACGACGTCCCGACCCCGCCGCGCGGCCACGCCGACCGGCTGGTCGCGGGCATCCCGGACGCCCGGCTCACCGTCCTCGACGGCGCCGCCCACCTCGCCAACGCGGAGCGGCCGGGCCCGGTCACCGGCGCGATCGCCGCGCACCTCGACCGCACGTGGAAGGGAACCGGACGATGACCGAGCCCGGCGCCGGCGCCGACCGCCTCACCGAGGGCGAACGGCACGCGCGCGGCATGGCGACGCGCCGCGCGGTGCTCGGCGACGCCCACGTCGACCGCGCCGAGGCCCGCAAGGACGCCTTCACCGAAGACTTCCAGGACCTCATCACCCGGTACGCGTGGGGCGAGATCTGGAGCCGTCCCGGCCTCGACCGCAAGACCCGCAGCTGCATCACCCTCACCGCCATGGTCGCGGGCGGCCACCTGGAGGAGCTGGCGATGCACGTCCGGGCGGCGCTCCGCAACGGCCTCACCCCGGACGAGGTCAAAGAGGTGCTGCTCCAGTCGGCGATCTATTGTGGAGTGCCCGCCGCGAACTCGGCGTTCGCCGTCGCCCAGCGGGTACTCGCAGAGCAGGAGTGAACGCAGCCCAGGCGGAGGGCCACGTGGCAGGTGACGGCGCGGATCCGGGCGACCCCGGCGGGACGGGGCGCGCGCGGCCGGTCAGCGTGGCGGGCAAGGTGATGGCCATCCTGAACGCGTTCGCGCAGGGCGGCGGCGTCCGGCTGAACCTCAGCGAGATCTGCCGCCGCGCCGGGCTGCCCCTCGCCACCGGCCACCGGCTCGTCGGCGAGCTGGTCGCGGGCGGGTTCCTGGAGCGCGTCCCGGACGGCACCTACCGCATCGGCACCCGGCTGTGGCGGATCGGCAGCCAGGCCCCGGCCGTCACCGGCCTGCGCGAGCTGGCCCTCCCGCACATGGAGGACCTGTACGAGGCGACGCACGACAACGTGCAGCTCGGCGTCCTGCGCGACGGCCGCGTCCTGATCGTGGAGCGGCTGCGCGGCACCCGCTCGGTGCCGGTCCTGACGCAGGTCGGCGCGACGCTGCCGCTGCACGCCACCGGCGTCGGCAAGGTCCTGCTCGCCCACGCCCCGGCGGACGTCCGCGAGCGGGTGCTGCGCGGCGAGCTGCCCCGGCACTCGGCCCGCACCACCACCGACCCGGACGAGCTGCGCCGCACCCTCGACCGGATCCGCCGCGCCGGGTACGCGCTCACCCGCGACGAGATGACGCTCGGCGCGTCGTCCGTCGGCGCCCCGGTCCGGGACGGGTCGGGCGAGGTCGTCGCCGCGCTGTCGCTCGTGTCGAGCACGCGGGGCGCGGACCTGCGGCGGCTGCTGCCGCCGCTGACGACGGCGGTGCGCGCCCTGTCGAGGGACGTGGCGCAGCACTGGAACGGTCATCCCGACGTCTTCTCCGCGGAGCGGAAGACCGGCGCCTGACCCCGGGACCGGCGCGCGCGAGCGCCGCCGGGCGGAGCATGAGGAGGTTCGATGCGTACCCAGGTCGCGATCATCGGCGGCGGCCCGGCCGGACTGCTGCTGTCCCGGCTTCTGCACCTGCGGGGGATCGACTCCGTGGTGCTGGAGAGCCGCGACCGCGACTACGTCGAGCACCGGCAGCGCGCCGGGATGCTGGAGCAGGGCACGACCGACGCGCTGCGCGAATGCGGCGCGGGCGAGCGGCTCGACCGGGAGGGGCTCGTCCACCACGGGCTGGAGCTGCGGTTCGGCGGCGCGGGGCACCGGATCCCGATCACCGACCTCACCGGCCGGACGGTGACCGTCTACGCGCAGACCGAGATCGTCAAGGACCTCGTCGCGCTGCGGCTGGCCGACGGCGGCGACGTCCGGTTCGAGGCGGAGGTGGTGGGCCTGGACGCGTCCGCGCCGAGCGTCACATTCCGCAGCGGCGGTCGGACCCACACGCTGGAGTGCGACTACATCGCGGGCTGCGACGGGTTCCACGGCGTCAGCCGCCCGGCCGTGCCGGGCCTGCGGACGTTCTCGCGCGAGTACCCGTTCGCCTGGCTCGGCATCCTCGCCGACGTCCCGCCGTCCACCGAGGAGCTGATCTACGCCAACCACGACCGCGGGTTCGCGCTGCACAGCCTCCGCTCGCCCAAGGTCAGCCGCCTCTACCTCCAGGTGTCCCCGGACGAGGACGTCGCCGCCTGGCCCGACACCCGCATCTGGGACGAGCTCGCCACCCGGTTCGCCACCGACGACGGCTGGACGCTCCGCGAGGGCCCCGTGACCGACAAGTCGATCACGCCGATGCGCAGCTTCGTCGCCGAGCCGATGCGGCACGACAGGCTGTTCCTCGCGGGGGACGCGGCGCACATCGTCCCGCCGACCGGGGCGAAGGGGCTGAACCTCGCGGTGTCCGACGTGATCATCCTGGCGCGGGCGCTGGCCGAGCGGTACGCGTCCGGCTCCGAGACGCTGCTGGACGGCTACTCCGCCGCCTGCCTGCGGCGCGTCTGGCGGGCCGAGCACTTCTCCTACTGGATGACGACGCTGCTGCACACCGACCCGGCCGCGAGCACGTTCGAGCGGCGGCTCCAGCGCTCCCACCTGGAGTACGTGGCCTCCTCGGCGGCGGCCGCGACGTCCCTGGCGGAGAACTACGCAGGACTGCCCATCACCGGATGAGATGGACGTCACCCGAAATGGCAGCGTCTGAAATTCTGCCATTGCGGCAAGATCGGACTACCGTGGGCGGATGACGTTCGCCTCCCCAGCGCCGCAGGGGGCCTCCGGCCGGGCCGCGCGTTGAGCCTGCTCGACCGGCCGCGCCGGGACCCCGGGACCCCGGCCGTGCCGCGCGGACCGTCGCGTCCGCCCTGGTCGGCCCGCTTTTCGCCGGGCCGCTTTTCGCCGGCCCGCCTGTCCTGGCTGACGCGCCTGCGCCGCGCGGAGGGCGGACGGCCCCGGCCGCTCCGCGAGCTGCTGCTGATCGTCGCGCTGTTCGCCGCGTACAAGCTCGGCCGCCTGTTCGCCGCCGGGCGCGTCGGGGAGGCGTTCGGCAACGCCCGCGAGGTCTGGCACCTGGAGCGGACGCTGCGGCTGCCGTCCGAGACCGGCGTCCAGGACGGGCTGATGCAGAGCGACGTCCTCGTCCACGCGGCGAACTCCTACTACGCCTTCGTGCACTTCCCGGCGGCGGTGGCGTTCCTGCTGTGGATGTACCTGCGGCGGCCCGGCCACTACCGGTGGATCCGCCGGGTCCTCGTCGGGCTGACCACGGCGGCGCTCGGCCTGCACCTGCTCGTCCCGCTGGCGCCGCCGCGCATGCTCTCCTCGACCGGGCTGATCGACACCGCCGCGCGGTTCGGGCCCGCGGTGTACGGGGCGCCGCAGAGCGACGCGATCGCCAACCAGTACGCGGCGATGCCGTCCCTGCACATCGGGTGGGCGGCCGTCATCGCGGTCGGGCTCGTCGCCACGTCCCGGACGCGGTGGCGGTGGCTGTGGCTCGCGCACCCGGTCGTGACCGTCGCGGTCGTCGTCGCGACCGCCAACCACTACTGGCTGGACGGGATCGTCGTGCTGGCGCTGCTGTCGGTCACCGTGCTGCTGCTCCGCCCGCCCGCCTCCGAGGGCACCGCCTCCGAGGGCACCGCGTCCGACGGGGCGGGGGACTCGGGGACCACCGGCTCGGCGCCCAGCGTCTCCAGCAACTCCAGGACCGGCTGAAGCTTCTCGTACAGCAGCAGGACCGGCTCGCCGGGCGCGGCGATGTCCAGCGCCGACGCCACCGCGCCCTTCAGGTCGCCCGCCGGATGGGCCCGCACATCCGGCCTGGCCTCCCGCAGCCCCTGGACGATCAGCCGCGTCATCTCCCCGGAGCGGCGCCCGCGCAGGTCCTCGTCCTCGTAGACGACGACCCGGCCGAACGTCGCGGCGAGGGCCCGCGCGGTCTCGCCGACCAGTTCGTCGGACCGGTCGCCCGGCAGCGTGACCGCCGCGACGCCGCCGCCCCGCCACCGCCGCGCGACGAGCGCCCCGACGGCGGCGACCGCCGCCGGGTTGTGCGCGTAGTCGACCAGGACCGGGTTCTCCCCGACCTGGTAGACGCAGCCCCGCCCCGGGTTGCGGGTGTGCGGGTCGAACGTGCGCAGCGCCCGCGCGACGACGTCGACGGGGACGTCCAGCGCGCGGACGGCGGCGACGGCGGCGAGCGCGTCGGCGACGACGTGGGCCGCGTGCCCGCCGAACGACCCGGCGATGTCCTCCACGGGCAGGACGCGGGTCCTGCGGTCGCCGTGCGCCTCGGTCAGCCAGCCGTGCTCGGCGTAGTAGCCCACGCCCCCGTCGCGCAGGTGCCCGGCCAGGACGGGCGCGTCCGCCGACGGCGCGAAGTAGCGCAGCTCGGGCGCCCGCTCCCGCACCACCGGGCGCTCCGCGAGCCGCGCCGTCGCCGGGTCGGCGGCGTTGAGCACGAGGTGCCCGCCCGGCCTGACCTCCTCGGCGACCAGCGCCTTGATCTCGGCGAGGTCGTCCACGGTCTCGGTGTCGTCCATGCCGAGGTGGTCGCGGGTGACGTTGGTGACGACGGCGACGTCCGCGCGGTCGTAGCCGAGGCCGCGCCGGACGATCCCGCCGCGCGCCGTCTCCAGCACGGCCGCGTCCACCGACCGGTCGCCGAGCACCATCTCCGCCGACCGGGGCCCGGACGCGTCCGACAGGTGGACGAGCCGCCCGCCCACGTACACGCCCTCGGTGCTGGTCATGCCGGTGCGGCGGCCGTCCAGCTCCAGCATGTGCGCGATCATCCGGACGGTCGTGGTCTTCCCGTTCGTCCCCGTCACCGACACGATCGGGACCCGCGACGGCGTCCCGGCGGGGTACATGAGGTCGATGATGTCGCCCGCGACGTCGCGTCCCACGCCCTCGTGCGGGGCGAGGTGCATGCGCAGCCCCGGCGCGGCGTTGACCTCCAGGATCCCGGCCGCGCCGCGGTCGGCGGGCGGCGGCGAGGCGATGTCGGGCAGCCGCAGGTCGATGCCGCACACGTCCATCCCGACGGTCGCGGCGGCCCGCACGCACAGCTCCGCGACCTCGGGGTGCGTCTCGTCGGTGACGTCCCGGCTCGTCCCGCCGGTGGACAGGTTCGCGTTGCGGCGCAGCCACACCCGCTCCCCGTCGGCGGGCACCGACGCCGGGCCGTGGCCCTGCCGGGCGAGCAGCCCCAGCTCGGTCGGCCCGAGCGCGAGCCGGGTCAGCGGGCGGTCGTGCCCCGTGCCCCGCGCCGGGTCGGCGTTCACCCGCGCGACCAGCGCGGCGACGGTGGAGGAGCCGTCGCCGGTGACGCACGCGGCGGTCAGCTCGGCCGCCGCCACCACCCGGCCGCCGACGACGAGGACGCGGTAGTCCCTGCCCGGGATGTAGGACTCGACGAGCACCTCGCCCTCATCCCCGGCGGCGGACGCGAACGCCGCCACCACCTCCGCGGGCTCGGTCAGTTCGATGTGCACGCCCTCGCCCTGGTGCCCGGACAGCGGCTTGACCACGACCGGGCCGCCGATGTCGCGCAGCACGGCCAGCGCCTCCGCCGGGGACGCCGCGACCCGCCCCTCCGGGACGGGCACGCCCGCGTCGGCGAGGACGCGGTGCGCGAGCCGCTTGTCGCCCGCGACCTCCATCCCGATCGCGGAGGTGCCGTCGGTCATCGCCGCCCACACCGTCCGGCGGTGCCGGCCGTAGCCGAGGCGCAGCAGGTTCAGGGCGCCGACCCGGCGGACCGGGACGTCCCGGCGGCGCGCCGCCCGCGCCAGCGCGGCCGTGCTCACCCCGAGCCGCTCGCCCTCGTGCGCGGCGCGGATCCGGGCGAGGTCGGCGGAGACGTCGGGCGCCGGCCCGGCGAGCGCCCCGGTCACGGTGCGCAGCGCGAGCGCGATCAGCATCTCGACGACCGCGCTGCCGGACGGCTCGTCCCGCGGGCACTCCAGGATCACGTCGTACTCGGACGGCCCGCCCGCGCGCACCGTCCGGCCGAAGAACACCTCGCGGCCGATCAGCCCGGACAGCTCCAGCGTGACGTGCTCGGTGACGTGCCCGAAGTAGGTGCCGCGCGCCATCGCGGCGAGCAGCCCGCCGGGGCGGCCCGCCGAGCAGTGGTGCGTCCGGAGACCGGGCAGCGCGTCGACCAGCCGCTCGGCGAAGCCGGGGTGGTCGGTGGTCTCGTGCCCGGTCAGGCCCTGGAGGTCGAGCCGCGCGATCGCGACGGGACGGGCCAGGTAGACGTTCGGTCCGCTCAGGCGGCGCACGTGGTCGAGCCGCACGGCTAGTCCTCCTCCTCCGCCGGGCCGCGCATGTCGCCGAGCGCGGGGAGCTTGTCGTTCATCTGGAACGCGCAACCCGCGGGGAGCAGGTGCAGCGACACGTCGAGCATCGCCATCGGCTCGTCGTCGGAGGCGGCGTAGGCGATCGTGGACTGGCCCGCGTCCACGACGGTGACGACGCCGGTGCCGACGACGTCGAACCGCCCGTCGCCGACGACGATCGCGGTGTCCTCGTCGATGCCGACGCCGAGCAGCCGGGTGTCGAGCGCGATGCCGCTCATCAGCCGCGGCAGCCGCCCCCGCTCGTTGAAGTGCATGTCGATGAGGACGTTGTCGAGCAGCCCGAGCCCCGGCCCCACCTTCACGCTGGACGCGGCGACCTCGTGGCCGTGGCCGCCGAGGATCATCCAGTGGCCCATCGCGGTCGCGCCCGCGCTCGTCCCGGCGATGACGAGGCCCTCCTGGTCGAGCCGCCGCTGCAGCAGCTCGTTGGTCCTGGACCCGACGAGGGTCCGCAGCCGCGACTGGTCGCCGCCGCTGAACAGCACCCCGGTCGCCGTCTCCAGGGCCCGCAGCGTCGCCGCGTCGTCGGCCGCGGCCCGGCCGAGCAGCCGCAGCTCCCGCACCGAGGTCACGCCGAGCCTGCCGAACACCGCGGTGTACTCCTCGGCGACCTCCTCCGGCACCTCGGTGGCCGTCGTGACCACCACGATCCGCGCGTCCTCGCCGCCCGCCAGCTCGGCGAACGTCTCCAGGGGCCCGGACCCGCAGGTCCGGTTCTCCGCCCCACCGATGATCAGCAGCCGGCCCTTGCGTCCGGCCCCCCGCAGTTTCTGCTTCACACCTGCTGACTACCCCTGATGACCCTGTGTAGTCCACGGGTGACGGTGGGGTACCGGCCTCCCCTGCGAGGGCGGGCGCGCGTCGCTGAAACCCTTGCCGGGCCGTGTGTCATGCTGGGCGGATGAGCGGCAGCCCCGGCGCCCCGGACCCGCCCTTACGACCCCCGTCCCCGCCGTCCGCCCGCCGGCCGGGACCCGAGACCGCGGTCGCCGCGGCCTCCGCCCGCTACCTGCGCGGCGAGCCGATCGACATGTCCGCGCTGGCCGCCGAGCTGGGCGTCGGGCGCGCCACCCTGTACCGCTGGGTGGGCGGCCGCGACCGCCTCCTCGGGACGGTCCTCGCCGAGATGACCGAGCGCACCTACCGCGTCGCGGCGCGGGACGTCGGCGGCGCGGGCCCCGAGCGGATCCTCGCGGTGCTCGACCGGTTCATGCGCGCGGTCGTGGACGCCGAGCCGCTCAAGGCGTTCACCGCGCGCGAGCCGCGCCTGTTCCTCCGGCTCGCCACGATGCCCGGCGCCATCGAGGACCGGGCCGCCGACCTCCTCACCCGCGAGCTGCAGGCCGAGATCGACCGCGGGGCGCTGCGCGTCCCGCTGCCGGTCCGGACGCTCGCGCAGGCGATCGTCCGCGTCGCCGACTCGTTCATGTACGCCCACTACCTGGGCGGGAACCGGCCGGAGATCGAGCGGGCGCTGGAGGTCATCGAGCTGATGCTGCGCCCCTGCGGGACCGCCGGGCCGGACTCGCCGGGAATCTCCAGGACGTCCTGGACAGTTCTCCTCTAAGGCGGGTATTGACCATTTCGTGGCAAATCTCCGCCATGAGAGGGTGTATTGGACGCAACGTCGAACGAGGGGCGGCCGGCCGTGAACGACATCCCCCGCCGCGCGGTGACGCGGACCGCCAAGCTGGCGACCCTGCCGCTCGGCTTCGCCGGGCGCACCGCGCTCGGACTCGGCAAGCGGACGATCGGCCGTCCCGCCGAGGCCGTCGCGCTGGAGGTGCAGCGCCGCACCGCCGAGCAGCTCTTCGCCGTGCTCGGCGAGCTGAAGGGCGGCGCGATGAAGGTCGGCCAGCTCCTGTCGATCTTCGAGGCCGGGCTGCCGGAGGAGGTCGCCGGACCGTTCCGCGCCAGCCTCACCCGGCTCCAGGAGTCCGCGCCGCCGATGCCCGCCGCCACGACCCACAAGGTCCTGGCCGAGTGGCTCGGGGACGACTGGCGCGACTACTTCGACGCCTTCGACGACCGCCCGGCGGCGGCCGCGTCCATCGGGCAGGTCCACAGGGCGGTCTGGCACGACGGCCGGACGGTCGCCGTCAAGGTCCAGTACCCCGGCGCCGCCCAGGCCCTGATGAGCGACTTCAACCAGATCTCCCGGCTGAGCCGCCTGTTCACGCCGCTGTTCCCGGGCGTCGAGGTCAAGCCGGTCGTCGCCGACCTGAAGCGCCGCCTGGAGAAGGAGCTCGACTACGTCGACGAGGCCCGCGCGCAGACCGCCTTCCACGACGCCTACGCGGACGACCCCGACTTCGTCGTCCCCGCCGTGGTCGCGCAGGCGGGCAACGTCCTGATCACCGAGTGGCTGGACGGCACCCCGCTCGCCAAGGTCATCGCCGACGGCCCGCAGGACCGGCGCGACCGCGCGGGCCTGCTGCTGTTCCGCTTCCTGCTGTCCGGCCCGGCACGCTGCGAGATGATCCACATCGACCCGCACCCGGGCAACTTCCGGCTCCTGGACGACGGGCGCCTCGGCGTCCTGGACTTCGGCGGCGCCGCCCACGTCCCCGCCGAGCTGCAGTGGTCGATCGGCCGCCTGCTCCGCATCGGCACCCTCGGCGACCCGGACGAGATCGTCGACGGGCTGCGCGCGGAGGGGTTCCTCGCGCCCGACGCCGAGGTCGACCCCGAGGAGGTCGCCGACCTGGTCGGCCCGCACGCCGCCCCGTTCGCCGTGGAGCGGTTCCGCTACTCGCGGGAGTGGATGCGCGAGCAGACCGCGCGCGGGTTCGGGCTCGCCGCGGACATGCGCCCCGGCTCGCTCGCCCGCCAGTTCCGGCTGCCGCCGCAGTACCTCGCGGTCAGCCGCGCCCTGTCCGGCTGCGGCGGCGTCCTCTGCCAGCTGGAGGCCGAGGGCGCGTACCGGGCGGAGGCCGAGCGCTGGCTCCCCGGCTTCGCCGACGACGGCGGCCCCGACCTGGACGACCGGACCGAGGCCACCGCCTGACCTGCCGCCGAAAGGGTCACGCCAGGGCGCGGGCCTCTTCCTCCTCGACCGCCCGGTTCCAGTCGCGCTTGCTGGACTGCCAGCCGTCCTCGTCGCGGCCGCGCCGCCAGTAGCCGGAGATCGACAGCCGGTCCATCGGCAGGCCCCGCTCGACCCGCAGGTGCCGCCGCAGCTCCTTGACGAAGCCCGCCTCGCCGTGGACGAAGGCGTGCACGTCGTCGGACGGGAACTCCAGCCCGCGGACGGCGTCCACCAGAAGGTCGCCGACCGCGCCGCCGTTCCGGTGCAGCCAGACGATCTCCGCGTCGCCCGGCGTCGGCAGGTCCTGCTCCTCCTCCGGCCCCGCGACCTCGACGAACACGCGGACGGGCGCGCCGTCCGGGATCCGCTCCAGGGACGCGCCGATCGCGGGCAGCGCGCTCTCGTCCCCGACCAGCAGGTGCCAGCCAGCGTCCGCGCGCGGCGCGTACGCCCCGCCGGGGCCCATGAACAGGATCTCCTCGCCCGGGGTCACGCGCGCCGCCCACGGCCCGGCGAGCCCTTTGTCGCCGTGGTGGACGAAGTCGATGGTCAGCTCGCCGGCGTCGGCGTCCCACGCGCGGACGGTGTAGGTCCGGGTGGTCGGCCACTGCTCGCGCGGCAGCTCGGCGCGGACCCACTCCATGTCGAACGGCTCGGGGTAGGTGACGCCGGGCGGCGGGAACAGCAGCTTCACGTAGTGGTCGGTGAACTCGCCCGCGCCGAATCCGGCGAGGTCGGGTCCGCCGACGACCACGCGGATCATGTGCGGCGTGAGGCGCTCGGTGCGCAGCACCGTCGCCCGGTTGAGCCTGCGCCCCTTGCGCGCCGGTTCCGTCGCCATTCGGCCCTCCGCTGGTCCGGGTTCTGGTACTTAGGGAAGCCTAACCTGCAACTCGTCCGAAATGCTCCGTGAAATCGCCCACGACGCGTCCGGAACACGACGGGCGAGGCCGTGCGGCCTCGTGGCGTTACCGTCGGAAAGACGGCCCGGCGACAGGACGGTGAAACGGTTGGCGCTCATCAGGACGACGATGACGGACGAGCAGCGCAAGTCGGTGGCGCTGGAGTACCTCAAGGGCTTCGACAACGGCGGCGTGACCTCCGACGGGTCCCCGCTCCTCGACCTGTTCGCCGACGACGCGCAGGTCTACTTCCCGAAGTGGGGCCTCGCCACCGGCAAGGACGAGATCGCCCGGCTGTTCGGCGACGTCGGCGCGACGATCACCTCGATCCGGCACCACTACGCCGGGTTCAACTGGATCCTCACCGGCACCGACACGCTCGTCTGCGAGGGCACCAGCCACGGCGAGCACCGCGACGGACCGTGGCGGGCGGGCGTCCCCGAATGGGGCGCCGGCCGGTGGTGCGACGTGTTCGAGATCCGCGACTGGAGGATCCAGCGCGTGTTCATCTACCTCGACCCCGACTACGCGGGCGCCGACACCGCCCGATACCCCTGGCTGGCAGACGGGTGACATGCGGCGAGCGGCGGGCGGCCTGCGCCGGGTGACACTCCGAACAGGCGCATCTGCGATACGTTCGGGAGGCCTCGCGCGACCCCCAGCCCGTCCGCGCCGCCGGAGGAACGATGTCCGTGCCCGTCAAGCCCCCCGTCCAGTCGCCCGCCCCCGGCCGCCCCGCCCCCGGCGGCCCCGCCCGCGTGCCCGCGCCGGTCCAGCGATGAAGGTCGCGGAGGCCGTCGGGGAGGCCATCGCGCGGTTCGGCGCCGACACCGTGTTCGGCGTCGTCGGCAGCGGCAACTTCCACGTCACCAACGCGCTCGTCGCGAACGGGGCCCGGTTCGTCGCGGCCCGGCACGAGGGCGGCGCCGCCACGATGGCCGACGCGTACGCGCGGGTCGGCGGCGGCCTCGGCGTGGTGACGGTCCACCAGGGCCCCGGCCTCACCAACGCGGTCACCGGCCTCGCCGAGGCCGCGAAGAGCCGCACGCCGCTGCTGGTCGTCGCGGGCGAGGTCGCCGCCGCCGCGGTCCGCTCCAACTTCCGGATCGACCAGGCCGCGATCGCGGCGGCGGTCGGGGCCGTCCCCGAGCGGGTCCACTCGCCCGGCACCGCGCTCGCCGACGTGGCCCGCGCCTGCCGGACGGCGGTCGCCGAGCGCCGCACCGTCCTGCTCGGCCTGCCGCTCGACATCCAGGACGCCGAGCACCCCGGTGCCACGGCGGAGCAGCCGCCCGTCCCGCACCGGCCGCGCCGCGCGCAGGTGCCGCCGCTGCCGGTGCCGCCGGCGGGCGCGATCGCCCGGCTCGCGGACGCGCTGCAGGCCGCCGAGCGCCCGGTGTTCATCGCGGGGCGGGGCGCCCGGTTGAGCCGCGCCGCCGAGCCGCTCGCCGAGCTCGCCCGCCGCTGCGGTGCGCTGCCCGCGACGTCCGCCGTCGCGCGCGGCCTGTTCGCGGGCGACCCGTTCGCTCTGGACGTGTCCGGCGGCTTCGCCACCCCCGCCGCGGCCGGCCTGATCGCGGGCGCCGACCTCGTCGTCGGCTGGGGCTGCTCGCTCAACTCGTGGACGACCCGGCACGGCGCCCTCATCGGACGCGGCGCGACCGTCGTCCAGGTCGACGTGGACGCCCGCGCCCTCGGCGCGCACCGCACCGTCGACCTCGGCCTGATCGGCGACGCCGCCGAGACCGCGCGGGCCGTGGACGCCGAGCTGGAGCGGCGCGGCCACGCCTCCACCGGCTACCGCACGCCCGACGTGGCGGAGCGGCTCGTCCGCGAGGGGCGCTGGCAGGACGTCCCCTACGAGGAGGACCCGATCGGCGCGGACGGCCCCCGCATCGACCCCCGGACGCTGACGATCGCCCTCGACCGGATGCTCCCGGCCGAGCGGACCGTCGCCGTCGACTCGGGGAACTTCATGGGGTACCCGGCGATGTTCCTGGACGTCCCCGACTCCGACGCCCTCGTGTTCACCCAGGCGTTCCAGGCCGTCGGGCTCGGCCTGGCGACGGCGATCGGCGCGGCGGTGGCCCGTCCCGACCGGCTGACCGTCGCGGCGCTCGGCGACGGCGGTCTGCTGATGTCGGTCGCCGAGCTGGAGACGGCCGTCCGGCTCGGCCTCGGCCTGCTCGTGGTCGTCTACGACGACGAGGCGTACGGCGCCGAGGTGCACCACTTCGGGCCCGGCGGGCACCCGCTGGACACGGTCACCTTCCCGCCCGCCGACCTCGCCGCCGTCGCGCGCGGGTTCGGCTGCGCGGCGGCGACCGTCCGGCGCCCGGACGACCTCGGCGACGTGGCCGCCTGGCTGGACGGTCCGCGCGACCGCCCGATGCTCGTGGACGCCAAGGTCGCCCGCGGCCGGGCCGCCTGGTGGCTCGAGGAGGCGTTCCGGGGACACTGATCATGTTTCCCCGCCTTCTCCTGGGAACGATCAGCGGCACGATCGAACGTGGCCGCGGTCACACATTCCGGGGGAGGACAGATGGCGCGAGAGCAGCGGGTTCCCACGCTCGCCGCCGAGGTGTTGGCCGAGTTCGCCGGGACCCTGATCCTGATCCTCTTCGGGATCGGGGTCGTCGCGCAGGCCGTCGCCGGCAGCGGGCTCGGCGATCCGCAGAGCCTCGGCGGGCACGACAGCATCGCCTGGGCCTGGGGCATCGCGGTCACGCTCGGCGTGTACGCGTCGGCACGGCTCAGCGGCGGGCACATCAACCCGGCCGTCACCCTCGCGCTCGCGGTCTACAAGGGCTTCCCCTGGCGGAAGGTGATCCCGTTCTGGACCGCGCAGTTCCTCGGGGCGTTCGTCGCCGCGCTGATCGTCCGGTGGGACTACAACGAGATCCTCACCAAGTTCGACCCGGGCCTGACGACCAAGTCGCAGTTCGTGTTCTCCACCATGCCCGGCAACGGGTCCCTGCCGGTCGGCCTCTGGGGCGGCTTCCGGGACCAGGTGATCGGCACCGCGATCCTGCTGTTCCTCGTCCTCGCGCTCACTGACCTGCGCAACGCGCCGCCCCTCGCGAACCTGGCGCCGCTGATCATCGGGCTCATCGTCGTCGCGATCGGGATGGCGTTCGGCGCGGACGCCGGGTACGCGATCAACCCGGCCCGCGACCTCGGCCCCCGGCTCGCGCAGTACATCACCGGATACGAGACGGCCTGGCGAGATCAGTACGGGGACTTCTATTTCTGGGTCCCGATCGTGGGGCCTTTGATCGGCGGGATACTCGGAGCCGGGCTGTACATCCTGCTCATCGGGCGCAACATCCCCGAGGACGGGGAGGGCGAGGTGCCCACGAGGCCAGAGCCGGAATACGACGTTTCCTGACGGAGCACGCGCAGAAGGGGAAGAGTCCATGGCCGACTTCGTCGGGGCGCTCGACCAGGGCACCACCAGCACCCGTTTCATGGTCTTCGACCACGGCGGGAACGAGATCGCCCGCCACCAGCTCGAACACGAGCAGATCCTGCCGCGGGCGGGCTGGGTGGAGCACAATCCCACCGAGATCTGGGAGCGGACGCGCGCCGTCATCCAGACGACGCTGAACAAGGCGCACCTGGGCTACGGCGACCTCGCGGCGTTCGGCATCACCAACCAGCGCGAGACGACCGTGGTGTGGAACCGGCGGACGGGACGCCCGTACTACAACGCGATCGTCTGGCAGGACACCCGCACCGACCGCATCGCCGCCGCCCTGGAGCGCGACGGGCGCGGCGACACCATCCGGCACCGCGCCGGGCTCCCGCCCGCCACCTACTTCTCCGGCGGCAAGATCCAATGGATCATGGAGAACGTCGACGGGGTACGCGAGGCGGCCGAGAACGGCGACGCCGTGTTCGGCAACATCGACACGTGGGTGCTGTGGAATCTGACGGGCGGCGTCGACGGTGGTGTGCACGTCACCGATCCGACCAACGCCAGCCGCACCATGCTCATGGACCTGGAGACCCTCGACTGGGACGAGGAACTCCTGTCGTTCTTCGGGATCCCGCGCTCGATGCTGCCGCAGATCAAGCCGTCCTCCGCGCCCGAGCCCTATGGCGTGACGCGCCGCGACGGGCCGCTCGGCGGGGAGGTCCCGCTGACCGGCATCCTGGGCGACCAGCAGGCGGCGACGGTCGGGCAGGTGTGCTTCGCGCCGGGCGAGGCCAAGAACACCTACGGCACCGGCAACTTCCTGCTGCTCAACACGGGTGAGGAACTGGTCAGGTCCAAGGCCGGGATGCTCACGACCGTCTGCTACAAGTTCGGCGACTTCGCGCCCGTGTACGCGCTGGAGGGGTCGATCGCGGTGACGGGCTCGGCGGTGCAATGGCTGCGCGACCAACTGGGCATCATCTCCGGCGCCGCGCAAAGCGAATCGCTGGCCCGCCAGGTCGACGACAACGGCGGCGTCTACTT